>NZ_JCAUAM010000002.1:0-607998 GCF_059691955.1 Paenibacillus sp. J22FR83 | reverse complement strand
AAAAAAAAAAAAGATCGTCGATGCAAGCTTCGACTCAAAAGGCGGAGACTTGTGTGAAGCCCGAAACTAGAAAAGATGAGTTAGTGAGGGAAGCCATGTGCCGAACAGAAGCCGGTGAGCCATGAAGCGCGAAGAACCGGGGAATGAACATAAGGAGAAGCCGTTCGGGGCGAGTACCTACAGAAGAACGGAGATTGCCGAAAGGCTACAAACCGCGAAACTGAAAGGGAAGGATAACGAGCATGGGGGAACAAGTGCATGACAATGACTCACGTGGAGGAGTAAAGAAGCAAGCAGAACGAAAATGGTACAGTCTAATCGATAAGATATGGGCAAAACCAAACTTGGAGGATGCTTTTAAAGAGGTCAAACGAAACCGTGGAGCGGCAGGAATTGATCAGGTGACCATAAAGGCATTTGAATCAAAGTTGGAGCACCATCTAGAAGTGCTTCAGCAGGCGCTGAAAAGCAAGACGTATCGGCCAAAGCCGGTCAGGCGCGTATATATTCCGAAAGCAGACGGAACACAAAGACCCTTGGGCATACCTACGGTAGGAGACCGAGTTGTACAAGCGGCAGTAAAACGCATACTGGAACCGATCTTTGAAGCTAAATTTATGGACTGTAGTTATGGATTCCGACCTGGGAGAAGTGCCCACATGGCGTTAGGAAAAATCCGGCAAGATTTAGAAGACGGTTTTCGCTATGTCATAGATGCCGATCTCAAATCGTACTTTGACACCATCCCCCACGAAAAGCTTGTAGGGATGGTGAAAGAGACGGTTGTTGACGGAAGCGTGCTGGCTTTGCTAGAGAAATTCCTGAAAGCAGGAGTGCTAGAAGGTGGTAGCTTCTACATGAACGACCAAGGGACACCTCAAGGAGGAGTTATTAGTCCGTTATTAGCAAACGTCTACCTCCACCCCTTAGATCAAGTGATGACGCAGCGCGGGCATCGTTTAACAAGATACGCGGATGACTTCGTGATCTGTTGCAAAACAGAGAAAGGTGCGGAGCGCGTGTTGAAGTCCGTAACGGGGTTACTTGAGAGAGAAATGGGACTGAAAGTTCACCCGGAGAAAACGAAGATTGTGAACAGCAAAAGAGAATCATTTGTATTTCTTGGACATGAATTTAAGCCTGGAAAAAGGATGATACCCTCGGCTAAAGCAATGACGAAATTTAAAGAACGGGTGAAGGAGATCACGAGGAGGAACCAAACGGTAGATGTACAAAGGTTGGTAAAGAAGGTGTTAAACCCATACTTGCGTGGTTGGGGTAGATATTTTGGGACAGGTGATGTAAGGAATCGCTTTCGGGACATAGATGCTTGGATAAGAAGACGACTTCGCTCCGTGCAACTACGAAGTTGGAAGAAAGTAAGAAAACTTCACCGTGAAATGCGAAAACGAGGATGGGATAACAAGGAATTACCCGGTCTCCGAATGACGGCATGGAGAAGTTCCCACTCAACCTACGCTCACTATGCGATGCCAAATACATGGTTTGAAGAAATTGGTCTAAGTAGTTTGTTTGTTATTTACAAAGAACTTCATCCCCAGCGGGGATAATACTGGAAGAGCCGGATGCGATGACCCGCATGTCCGGATCTGTGAGAGGCCCATGCAAATGCGCATGGGCCTACTCGATTTATCTAACTAGACAAAAACATATCCCAATGGTAGGTTAAATGCATCATGAAGAAAGTATGTGATCTCATATGTCTATTGCTTCGCAAGCCAAAGAAACAAGAAGCGGCAGTCGATTGTGGATGGTGCTGGTGCTCGGCTTACTCGCCTCCTTCGGGCCACTTTCTCTCGATATGTACTTACCGGCCCTGCCCGTTATTGCGGGTGACCTCCATACCACAACTTCGCTCGCACAAATGAGCTTAACCGCTTGCATGCTCGGCCTTTCCCTGGGTCAGCTCATTGCTGGATCGGTGAGTGATGTACGAGGAAGACGTATGCCGCTATTGGTTGGACTCTTGATTTATGGCGTAGCTTCTGCCCTTTGTATGGTTGCACCATCGATTTGGGCGTTCCTGATCCTGCGTTTCGTTCAAGGAATGGCGGGAGCAGCGGGAATCGTCATTTCCCGAGCAATCGTTCGCGATATGTATGAGGGCG
Organism: Paenibacillus sp. J22FR83; assembly: GCF_059691955.1. Taxonomy (NCBI): domain Bacteria; kingdom Bacillati; phylum Bacillota; class Bacilli; order Caryophanales; family Paenibacillaceae; genus Paenibacillus; species Paenibacillus sp. J22FR83. Next base: position 605,869 of record NZ_JCAUAM010000002.1, on the reverse strand, counting down.
TGGCGTTGACGAAGTTTTTTGCACTCCTGATGCTCGTGAATGGTTCGGCTCCCATCCTAGCCCCGATTATCGGTGGACAGCTGCTGCAATTCACCTCATGGCGCGGCGTGTTTCTTGTGCTCAGCTTGATTGGTGTCGTAATGTTAATCATTGTCGTATTTGGCCTAAAAGAAACCCATCCACCAGAACGCCGCTCCAAAGGCGGGCTTACCAATACACTGCGCATATTCCGCGGTCTGCTCACCGACCGTTTGTTCATGGGCTATGCGTTGACGCAGGGGCTCGTTTTCGCAGGAATGTTCGCGTATATTTCGGGATCGCCGTTTGTTTTGCAGGATATATTCCATGTGTCTCCCCAAATGTTCAGTGTGATCTTCGCGGTGAATGGAGCTGGCGTTATCCTAGCTGGACAAATTACGGGACGACTCGCTGGCAAAGTCAGCAATCATCGATTGCTAGCTGGCGGCTTAGCGATAGCTGTGCTCGGAGGCTTGTTGTTGCTCGTTGCAACGCTTAGCGGGGCTGGGCTGATTGTGATATTACCAGCGTTCTTCCTAATCGTGGCCTGTATTGGTCCTGTTTCCGTATCAACTTCTTCCTTGGCGCTGCAAAATCAAGGTCAAACAGCCGGCAGTGCAGCCGCATTGCTCGGATTGATGACCTTCGTCATCGGCGGTTTAGTGGCACCGCTTGTCGGTCTTGGCGGTAGTCTGACGGCTGTACCCTTAGGCATCATTATCGCTGTCATGGAACTGGGTGGCGTACTCTGTTTCGTTATGATGACGCGAGAAAAAGCGTAATTATGAGGAACTTTTTTCTAATAAATTCAAAGATTTTTCACAATTAAGGTTTATACTGAAAGAAGAATTGACCAAATTGTGAAAAAGGTGGCTAACACGCATGAAGGGCATTCATAAAACGTGGCTAATCGGCACACTCGCAGCTGGATTATTGATCAGTGGCGGCTTCGTACTTCAGCATAATCAAGCGTTCGCTAACGACACAGACACAACAACGTCATCAGTACCTAAGAAGTTTCAGGATAAACATAGAATTGAGAAGCAACAAGCACCAAGAGGCGGTTTTGATTTTGGTAAAGGCGGCGGTATCGGGGGCGCATTCGATTTCTCTTCCATCTTGGGCATAGATAAAGCAGCCCTTAAAGCGGAACTGGATGCAGGCAAAACCCTCGTTCAAATCGCGCAGGAGAAAGCTAATCTTAGTGAAGCCGCGTTTCTTGCTAAACTGACGGAAGCGGAAACGAAGAAAATTGATGGGGCACTTAGTGAAGGCAAAATTAAGCAAGAACAGGCGGATAAGCTCAAAACAGGGCTTGCTGACCGTTTGAAAAAAATCGTAGAAGCGAAACCTTACGCGATGAATTTCGATAAAAAGCCAATGCCTCGCGGCGGCAACATGCCTATGCTTGGTGGTGTTGGTGCTGCTCCGAAAGAAATCGCTGCGATTCTCGGTATAACGGAAGAAGAGCTGGCGACGGAGCGTAAAGCAGGGAAGTCCCTTGCGGAGATCGCGGCTGCGAAAGGCATCACGGAGGATCAGTTGATTGCTAAGCTCAAAGACAGCCTGACAGATGAACTGAAAAACTTCGTCGAACGCAAAGGCGGCGGTGAGCGCACAGCTCCACAACAACGTGGAAATGGTGGTTCATTGGGTGGTAAGCCTGGACGCGGTGGCGAACACAGACCTGCACCGCCATCCCCTCCATCACAGTCAGAGGTGCCAGCGGCTACGTAGTAGTTGGAATAGCAGAAGGTTGCTACATTCGAGCATATCGAGGGTAGGCAACCTTTTTTGCGTCAAATGGAAACGAATAGTGAAGGAGGCGTAGCTGAATGGAAGAACTCATTGGCCATTGTCGCCTATGTGAGAAGCCTATTTATTGCAGAATGGGGTTTCTAGATGGCATCGTACAATCAGATCAAACATTGTTATGCTTTGATTGTTCTGCTGAGGTACAAGAGGAACAAATACGTGTGGATAAAGAGGGGTGACTGGTGAATGTTGATGGTAAAAGGGAGGGGGAGTTGGGTGAGGGGGGGCATACCGTCAGAACAAATTAGCTACTTCATAATTCCTATCCCAACCAACATCCGTATAATTCTGCTACCGTTCCTCACTCGAAGCCACATTTGCGTATTGAATTCCCAATTCCGGCTCCGTCACTCCCCAGCTTTTGCACGTTAACATGACATTAGATGGAAAAAGTACAGTTAAGTTGAAGGATTCAGCAAATTTGAGCAAATAACTGGAAAATATGTAGTTATATTGAGCAGTTATGCTCAAAAGGATGAAATGAAGAGGAATTAGCAACATAAAATCCAGTTAAATTGATTTGAGGCTGTGATTTGCTGGATTTAACTGTATAAAATCCAGTTAGATTGCGCCAACCGATGCTTCACGTCAGAACCAACTAGCTACTTCATGATTCCTATCCCAACCAACATGAGTGTAATTCTGCCACCGTTCCTCAATCGAAGCCACATTTGCATAGTGCATCTCCCAATACTGGCACCATCACTCCCCAGCTTTCACACGTTATCCGACATTAGATGGAAAAAGTACAGTTAATGTTGAAGGATTCAGCTAATTTGAGTAAATAACTGGAAAATATGTAGTTATATTGAGCAGTTTTACTCAAAAGGATGAAATGAGGAGGAATTAGCTACATAAAATCCAGTTAAATTAATTTGAGGCTGCGATTTGCTGGATTTAGCTGTATAAAATCCAGTTATTTGCGATGGCGGCTGGGGGCCGCGTCCACAGCCGCGGCTAATACAACACTCGCCACAAGTAAAACGTGGCGTAAGCTTCCCAGCCCCGCCAGCCTTCGGCGAGCTGGCGGATCTCTTCGAGCGTGGGCTTGGCTTCCAGCCCAAGCACATGCTTCAGCGCGTTATGCAGGCCGACGTCGGCCAAAGGGAACGCTGCGGGGTTGCGCAAGCAGCGCATCCCCACATAGTTGGCCGTCCAAGGGCCGATGCCGCGAATGCGCAGCAGGTCTTGTTCCATGGCGAGGAAATCGCCCATCGCAAGGATCCCGGCCTTGGATAAGGTGCCTCCCGCCATGAGATTGGCAACGCCAATGAGGTACTCCGCTTTTTTACCCGTGAATTGTAAAGCGGTGAGATCCTCCGTTGTGAGCGCAGCGATTCGCTCGGGCGTTGGGAACGCCCAATAAGTACGCCCCTCCCAATCTAGCGAGGTGCCAAAGGTTTCGACGAGACGCCTTTTGAGCGTATAGGCAAAAGCCAAGTTAATCTGCTGACCGATAATCCCCCAGCTCATCGCCTCAAATAAATCGGGAATCCCCATCAGCCGCAGCCCGCGGAATTCCGCTGTCACTTGCTTCAGGATCGCATCCTCCATCTCGTAGAATGGCGTCAAATTCGTTCCCAAATCCCACCACTCCCACACATAACGAGCAATACTATCGCGGACCGCAGCGGATAAACTAGGGTCACTATAGTGGACAATTTGGATATGAAGCATCCTGTCATCCTCACTGTGGACAGCGATAAGCGCGAGGTTATCCCCAATGTTCAGCAGTTTATAGACGCTGGAGTTATCCACAACGAATAGACACTCATTGGTGGAGCGGCTTAAGTAGCCGATGTTCTGTTGGTATCGAAAAGGCTCGGGCAGAGCCAGCGTGAGCGTGTTCGTTGGTTCATGCCAGTGTAGGCGGGAGGGGTCAAAAGATTGCAGGTGTGACATCCATATTCTCCTTATCCATAGGAAGTTGTTACTATTATTATCGCTGAAACCGGCTTTCGTAATCTTGCTTTCTCATCTCGGAGCTCTTACAACTGCAGGCCTGGTTGGGTATACTGAGCTTATAAAAGGAACGAAGACGAGAGGGGCATTCACCATGCAGGAGCGGTTATGGCAAGCGATCGTAGCGAATGATGCTGCGTATGATGGGACGTTTTATTATGCAGTGGCGACGACAGGCATCTTCTGCCGCCCTTCCTGCAAATCGAGGCTTCCGAAGCGGGAGCATGTGCGTATCTTTCATCATCAAGATGCGGCAATGGCAGCAAGTTATCGTCCTTGTAAAAGGTGTAGGCCTGACGGCATCCGACTTCCCGATGAGGCATGGGTTGCGGAAATGAAGGCACATATCGAAGAGAACTATGCCGAACCGTTGTCGTTAGCGACGCTTGCGGAGCATTTTTATGCGAGTACGTATCATCTGCAAAGAACTTTTAAACGAATAGCTGGCGTGACGCCGCTTATGTATATCCAAGAGGTCCGGTTTGCAGCTGCGAAAAAGCTTCTACTCACGACGGACTTGGCCGTACATGTGATTGGGACGCAGGTAGGGATGACGAATGCAGCACATTTTGCGACATTCTTTCAGAAGAAAAGCGGACTTACGCCGACAGAATATAGGCAACAGCCCCATGCATTAACGATAACCGAGGTAGGAGGTTGGATGCAACATGGCAAGTGAAGGCGAGGAAATTAAAATAAACCCTACGATCTACTGGGGGGCAGTTCGGTTGCAAGATTATAATTTTGTGATGGCGGTGACGGATATAGGTTTGAGTTATTTGCAGTTTCAGAAGGGCGATGCGAGAGACGGTGTTGACGTTGAAGCATGGCAAGCATTCACCCAATGGGCCAGGAAAGTTGGACACCCGAGCGGGTGGGTTCAGCAAGAGGATAAGCTGCAACCCTACATGGAGCAACTGGAAGCGTATTTGAGTGGGGAGCGGACAAATTTCGAATTACCATTGGATTTACGAGGGACGGCGTTTCAACAGGCTGTGTGGAAAGAACTGCACAGTATTGCACATGGTGAAAGGGTAAGTTATTCACAGGTGGCCCAGTCGCTAGATAAATCCAGTGCTGTGAGAGCGGTCGGAACGGCCATTGGTGCCAACCCCGTGCTTATCGTTGTGCCTTGCCATAGAGTGGTAGGGAAGAATGGCGCGCTGACCGGTTACCGTGGTGGGCTTGAGAATAAAGAGAAGCTTTTGCTCTTGGAGCATCAAGGGAAATAGGATCATAAAGTTTACTTCCATGACGACTTTCATGCATAGAATCCGAGATATGGATAAAAATACGAGGAAGGAAATGAAAGGGAATACGAGATTGGCTATCAACATGTGCGTATCTACGGGGGGCGAATAGCGTGACCATTTGGAGTTGGAAAAAGCTACGGACCAAGCATACATCCCCAAGTCAGCAGCCTCGAATGGTACCGCTGAAGAATTCGCCTGCTCATCAGGTCATGGAAGCCAATAAAGAGGCAAGTGTCAGCACGCAACTCGAAGCAACGATTGCATATGTTCAAAAGTTACTCGGTGAAAATGACGATTTCATCATACGACGATTTTGCATATTTCAGGATAAACCAGCTGTGGTCATGTATTTCCCTGATTTGATTGATAAGCAGTATCTGAACGATCACATTTTAAAACCTTTGATGTTAACGACTTCGCAGGATTACGCCCAAGCAGTAAATCGCCCAATGAAAGAATTTCTGTTGAACGATACGATTTATGCGTGTGAAGGAAGAACGGAAACAGGGCTGAATGAGATTGTTCAAGCTATTGTAGAAGGGAAAACGGCTCTTCTCGTTGATGGCGTAACGGATGCGTTTGTCTTTAGTACACGTCATGTGGACAAGCGTTCGATCACACAACCCGAGACGGAACAGGTGATTCGTGGCGCACGGGAAGGCTTTATTGAGATGTTAGGTACGAATTTGGCGCTGCTCCGCTACCGCCTACCCACGCCGGATTTACGGATAAAAACGATGCGAATTGGGCGTCTTACCAAATCCAAAGTGGCCATATGCTATATCGATGGCATTGTAAGTCCCCTACTCGTTGAAGAGGTTTTAAGACGCTTATCATTGATTGATATCGATGGCGTCCTGGATGTGGGGTATCTGGAACAGTTTATTGAAGATAACCATTTCTCCCCGTTCCCACAAATACAGAATACGGAACGACCGGATAAGGCGGTCGCCAATCTTCTAGAAGGCAGAGTTGTCCTACTTGTAGACGGATCGCCGTTTGCCCTCATATTACCAACGGTGTTTAGTCAATTTTATCAGACGGTCGAAGATTACTCAGAACGGTTCCTCCTTGTTAGTTTCATACGGTTGTCACGACTAGTAGCCCTGATCTTCTCACTAATATTCCCATCGTTATATGTAGCCTTAATTTCCTTTAATCCAGAGCTGATCCCTACGGAGTTTGCAGTAGCGGTAGCGGGGGGAAGAGCGGGAGTGCCTTTTCCTTCCGTCGTAGAAGTGTTGATTATGGAGATTTCCATGGAAGTATTAAGGGAAGCGACACTTCGTCTGCCGCAGCAAGTTGGTGGCGCGCTCTCCATTGTGGGTGTGCTTGTCGTTGGACAGGCTGCGGTTGCGGCAGGATTTATCTCGCCGATCACGGTTGTTATCATCGCTTTGACGACGATTGGTTCCTTTGCCACGCCGGCTTACAATGCAGCCTTGGCCCTGAGACTGCTCCGCTTTCCACTTGTAGTGCTATCAGGCATATTCGGTCTGTATGGGGTGATGATCGGGTTGATTCTGATCGCCAACCATATGCTTTCTTTAAAATCTTTCGGTATTCCTTACTTGAGCCCGGTAGTCCCAGGTAATTTCCAAGGGATGAAGGATACGATTGCCCGATTGCCGCTGTGGAGCATGCCCAAGAGACCGGCACTTTTATTCACACCGAATGAAACACGTCTTGGAAAAGAAACCATGGAACAGAGTAAAGATTTGCCCAATAACACTAAGAATCCTTTGAAAGTCAAAAGTGAAGGGAGGGACGTAACAGATGGAGCAACCTCGTCAGATCACGCTCATTCAAACGACGATCATACTGATTAGCACAATCATTGGGGTAGGCGTACTAGCCCTCTCACTATTTGCAGTCAGGGCTGCGGATTCCGGTGCGCCGCTTGTCACATTTCTAGGCTTCTTAATTGGGTTAGCAGGACTTTTGCTTTTAACAAAACTCGGCATGCGTTTTCCCACACAATCCATTATCGAGTATAGTGAGGAATTGATTGGAAAGTGGGTATCACGCGGATTTAGTGTTTTAATTATTTTGTTTTTTTGCTTGCTAACAGCACTGGCATCACGTGAATTTGGGGAGGTTGTCGTCACTTCCGTCTTAACCAAAACACCGCTAGAGGTAACGGTGATCGTCATGTTGCTGCTAGCGGCTGTTTCTTCGCGTGTAGATGTTACAACCTTTACGTATTTTCACCATTTCTATTTCCCGATCATCGTATTTCCGGGACTAGTCATTGTTGTGCTCTCCCTGAAAAATGCACACTTAATTAATCTCCTGCCGATCTGGGGAAATGCGCCAAACGGCATGTCTATGTTAGGGGGGATCCTCACGATGGCAGCCTTGTTTCAAGGCTCATTTGTCATGACGATCGTTATACCAGCGATGCGCAGGCCGGAGAAAGCAATGATAGCAGGATTTATCGGTATGTTAGCGGCTGGGGCCTTGTATACACTTATCGTGATTGCTACCGTAGGTGTATTCGGAGCAGAAGAAATTAAGAAACTAGTCTGGCCAACATTGGAATTAGCCAAAACGACATCATTGCCAGCCAATATTTTGGAGCGGTTGGACGGTGCATTTCTTGCTGTATGGGTTACCGCAGTGTTTACGACCTTGTTGTCTTCCTATTATTTGGCCATCTATTTTACAAGTCAGCTATTACGCCTCCGAGATCATAAAATGTTCGCCTTCTTGCTTGTTCCCTTTATCTATGTCATCGCGATGTTTTCACAAAATCTGCTGCAGATGTATGAAATTATTCAACTTGTCGGCCGCTGTGGACTCGTTTTCACAGTAGTTTATCCGCTTGTTCTATTGCTTGTAGCCATCATTCGTAAGAAAAAAGGCCGGGGTGATCCACTTGTGGCAAAATCTGATTAAACAGATTCTTGTTGTCGTGTTGATTGCCCCTTTGCTTACGGGGTGCTGGGATCGCTTAGAAATTGAAGATCGCGCCGTCATCCTAGCGATTGGTATTGATAAAGCGAAGTCGGAGGAAGAGAAAGATAGCACCAATGCAACGCATATTCTCAAACCGGATCCAGCCTCCCATAAAGGGCTTATTCGTATTACGGTTCAAATTGCTATTCCCGGCCGTATTCCGTTAGGAACAGGTGGCGGAGCTGGCAGTCCTTCTGGAGAAAAACCCGTCTGGGTGCTTTCTAGCGAAGGTTATACGATTCAGGATGCTTTGATGAATCTTCAACAGCAACTTGCAGATAAGTTGTTTTTCGGCCATTTACGGGTCATTGTGATTTCGGAAGAGTTAGCCAGGAAAGGGATCGTGAATGAAAACGACTTCTTTCGGCGTCAGCCACAAGTCAGAAGAACCGTTTGGATGGTCGTATCCAAAGGGAATGCGGCGGATTTCATGAAAGCTAATCCACAACTGGAACGTGTTCCGACGTTATATTTGCTAGCTACGTTGGAACATGCCAGAGAAATGGGCAAGCTGCCTAACATATTCTTAGGTGTCTTTTTCAGTGCCAGTTCTGCCAAAGGGCAGGAAGGGGCGGTACCGTATTTGGAATTAAAGAAGGCATCGAACATAGAGATTGCCGGGATGGCCTATTTTAAAAACGATAAAATGGTCGGCTCGACATCCGCCTTGCAAATCGGTCATTATATGGCGATCAAAGAAATCAATCCAGGCGGTTATAAAGTCCTTCAGAAAATGCCGGAATCGGACACGTTAGTTATGTTTAAATCTACGCATCGGAAGTCGAAAATTACGACAGAAATTATTAATGGCAACGTACATGCCACGATAAAATGCCAAATCGAAGGTGATTTGGCGGAAAAGTCAAATGAGAACGTGCTCATTACAAGAGAAAGTTTGAAGGCGTTAGAAGAGAAAACTCAGAAAGATGCGAACATCGGATTTAAGAAATTTATCGAACAGACTCAGAAAGATGGGAGCGACATTTTCGGCTTCGGGGAATATGTCCGTGCAACGCAGCCAGCGTACTGGAACAAGGAAATCAAGACGAAAGAAGCATGGGAAGAGAAATACAAGGACATGTCCGTTGATGTCACGATGAGGGTTAAAATTAGACGTATTGGAACGAAAACGAATTAGGGAAGGAATCCATTCATCTATGATTACCTTTAACAATTACACAGTGTTACTATTGTTAATAACTGGGGTATTAATCCTAGTTTTCGATGTTAAAAACTACGCGAGAGCCAACATGCCAAAAGAGAAGAAAGGGGCTATATGGGCCGGAAGTTTTAATATCTCTTTGGGGATCCTTTCTTTCTTCGGCTATATGATCTATGAAAAGTGGTTTTGGAAATAAAAGGAGGTGCAGCCATGATCCATCTGCAGCGGAAGCAATCCAAGCAAGTGCTGACCAAGGCAAGCGGCTTCCTTGAAGGTTACTCGCACACGTTAAATCCGTACACGGGCTGCGCTTTCGCCTGCTCCTACTGCTACGTGCGGCAAATGCCAGTGGCCTTGTTCCGCAGCGAGTCTTGGGGGAGCTGGGTCGACGTGAAGGAGAACGCGCCTGCGCTCCTGGCTAAAGAGCTGGTACGGGCCCGAAGCAAGGGGCCCGTGACGATTTTCTTCTCCTCGGCGACGGACCCGTACCAGCCGATCGAGTACAAGGAGCGCATTACCCGTGCGCTCCTTGAAGTGATGTCCGAAGCGCAGCCGGACTTCTTGTTCGTGCAAACCCGCAGCCCGCTCGTGACACGGGATGCGGACCTGCTTCAGCTGCTCGGCGACCGCGTCCGAGTCAGCATGACGGTGGAGACGGATCGCGAGGACATCCGTCGCGCGTTCACCCCGTCCGCGCCGCCGATCGCGGCGCGGCTAGAAGCACTCCGCGAGCTCGCCGCGCGCGGAATTCCGGTGCAGGCCACGATAGCGCCAGTGCTGCCCAGCTCGGACGGCTTCGCCGAGCGGCTATCTCGCATCGTGGATCGGGTGTGCATCGACGATTACTTCATGGGCGATGGCAGTGGGGGGAGCCGCACGGGGCGCATCGGCGTGCGTGCGATCTATGACGCGCTGGGGCTGACCGACTGGTACAGTCGGGATGCGTATCGGCGCGTGCACGAAGAGCTCCTGCGGCACTTTCCGCAGGAGCGTGTCTTCGTCTCTCAGGCGGGTTTCCTCCCCTGAGGGTCCGCCGATGTTGTTACCTCGCAGCTGATTCGTCTTGCACGTCCGTGTGATCGCGGAGCCGTTGCTTAAATTCCTTAGGCGAGCATTGATTATATCGCTTGAACAATTTATAGAATTGAGCCATGTTTTGAATACCGGCCTCATAGCTAATTTCCATAATGCTAAGATCCCCTGTGAGCAGGAGGCGCTCGGCTTTTTTGATACGTTTGTAATTGACATAATCAATAAAGGATAGTCCCATCACTTTTTTAAAATACTTAATAAAGTAATGATAACTCAGATTCAGAATGCGGCACACATCTTCCACCGTAATTCGCTCTGTCAGGTGCTCGTCGATATAATTCAGCGCTGGACGCAAACGTGAGATGCCGGCATCTTCGGTCAGCCTGGCGGGATCACGTTTATCATTACGCAGCAGGAGCAACAGGAGGTGCTTAATGGCAGCAACGATGGCTAGTTCATAGCCAATGGAACGCGTTTGTGACTCCTCATGTATATGTCGGATGAGCTGATAAGCACTTGCTCTGACCGTCGCATTCGAACGAAAAAGTTCATTAAATGGCTCAAGGGAATGCGTCAACTCTGAGAATAGGTGCAAATAAGCGAGCGTGCTCAGGTCAAAATGCTGCGTCAGATCAATTTGAAATACAATTTGATGCAAGGGTTCTTCGGAGTATTTGTGTGTACGATGGGGTTGTGAAGAACCAAGTAACATGACATCTCCGGCGTCCATTACGGTATAGGCATCCTTCGTTTGGATGGCGAGTTGACCCTGGGTGACGACCAGAAACTCAACCTGCTTATGCCAATGCCATGTCCAAGGGTCGGGCAAGCCATAGTTGGGGTAGTCATGCATGATTTCCCATATTTTCAAGAAAAGAAGCGGATTCTGGTACACGACTTCTTCATTTTTAATTTCAGTTAAGTTTGCAGGACTAAGAGTAGGGAGCATAGGCACGGGATACCTCACTGGACATTTTTGAATAAGATTTAGTCGGAATAAGTATAACATCATAGGGTAGCAGATGACACTATTGAATAAGAAGTAGGCACAATTCTGCCTTTCCTTGGAGGTTGTGAAAACCTATACTCAGAAGTAAGAATGAATACGCTATCGTGGAGGCATAGAATAATGAGCAAACCATTAAAAGTAACCGTTTGGAACGAGTATCGTCATGAAAAAGAAAGTGAAATCGTCCGCGCAGCCTATCCTGATGGCATACATACTGCTATTGGTGAGGGCCTCAGCGGTTCTGTGCAAGTCACCTATGCAACTTTAGATGATCCTGAGCATGGATTGACGGAAGAAGTTCTGAACAATACCGATGTATTGATTTGGTGGGGGCACAAAGCACACGGTGAAGTACAAGACGAAATCGTAGCTCGTGTTCAAAAACGTGTATGGGCAGGCATGGGGCTTATCGTGCTGCATTCCGGTCACTTCTCCAAAGTATTCAAAACACTTATGGGTACTTCTTGCGACCTCAAATGGCGTGAAGCTGACGAGAAGGAACGCCTTTGGGTTGTTGCTCCTGGACATCCTATCGTTGAAGGTATTGGCGAGTACATCGATCTTGAAGCTGAGGAAATGTACGGCGAGCATTTCGATATTCCACAACCAGATGAGCTCATCATGGTTTCCTGGTTCGAAGGCGGGGAAGTATTCCGCAGCGGATGCACGTTCCATCGTGGGAACGGGAAGATTTTCTACTTCCGCCCAGGTCATGAGACTTACCGCACTTACTATAATGAGCAAATCCGCCGCGTGATCTCCAATGCTGTTCATTGGGCAGCGCCATCTACGCGTGAGTATCCGAAATACGGCAATCACAAGCCGTTGGAAGAGATTAAAGCGAAGGTTAAAGCGTAACTTATCGTATAAACAAAGAGCATGCTCCCATGATTGGGGGTGTGCTCTTTTTCAATGCGTCAGAGGGCTGACGATGCAAAATAACTGGATTTTCAGCAGCTAATTCAAGCGAAAATGCATTGTTTTGCCAATTAACTGGATTTTCTCCCGTTATTTCAGAACCGTTTGGCCAAACGGGGCGTTTCGAGCAAATTTAGATGTAGAAAATCCAGTTAAACTCCCCCGAGGCTGGTTTTACCCGGAAATAGATGTAGAAAATCCAGTTAAACTAGTTGATATGGTGCGATCGATCATTTTCTCAAAGCTTCCAGCATGTCGGTAATATGGGCATGCATCAAAGTTCTTGCTTTCTCGCATTGCCGCTCTTCAATAGCTATGGCAATTAACGCATGATAATGCGAAGCTTTCGTTCTCATGTGGGGCATCGTGTTGGTTTGTTTCCTGGCGTCTTTCAGAAGAGGTATAATAGCATCCATCATTCTTCCAAGAACTGGGTTTCTCGCGCCTTCCGCAATAACTTGGTGAAAGGCCAAGTCCGTATCTAAGTAAGATCCGCCCTCTTTCATCTCTTGATCGACTTGTTTTGTTAATTCATGAAGCCATTTGACTTGTGATTCTGAGGCATATTGGGCGCATAAAGCAGCTAATTCCGGTTCTATCAATAATCTCGCTTCCAATACAGTAACAAGCGAAATATGCCCTAATTCTTCTAGCTGCATCGTCGGATCTTCGCGTAAAAGCGGGTCATTTCTCACATACATGCCACGTCCGTGCTCAATACTAATCAGGCCTTGACTTTCCAACGTGCGAAGAGCTTCCCTAACCGTCGTTACGCTAACGGAAAACTGGTTGGCCAATTGCTGGAGGGTAGGAAGCCGATCTCCCGGAGCCCATTCCTTATCCAACATTTTTTGTTTAAATACGTGAATGGTGGTTTCAAACACCGTTTTTTTCATGATGTAGCCTCCTTCCTCCAAATTATTATCTGTTATTCTAACACAGAAGATATGGCAAAAACACTTAACTTACACGAATAATAAGAAAAAGTTATCAATTGACAAAGAGAAATATAGATACTATGATTCGAATATAGATAGTATGTATTTTGAGAAAAGAGGGAAATGGATGAAAATCACAAGCTATGAGACGTTTATTGTGCCACCGCGCTGGTTGTTCTTGAAAATAGAAACGGATGAAGGCATTGTTGGTTGGGGAGAGCCCATCGTTGAGGGGAAAGCCCATACTGTACAGGCTGCTGTATCAGAACTTATGGACTATTTAATTGGTAAGGATCCTATGCGGATTGAGGATCATTGGCAGGTTATGTATAGGTCCGGTTTCTATCGGGGCGGTCCTATTCTAATGAGTGCAATCGCTGGAATTGACCAGGCTTTATGGGATATCAAAGGAAAATTCTACAATGCTCCAATCTATCAGCTGCTAGGTGGTGCATGTAGAGATTCCATCAAGGTGTATTCTTGGATCGGGGGTGACCGTCCAAGCGACGTAGCTCAAGATGCCATGGAGAAGGTAAAAGCCGGATTCACCGCAATCAAAATGAACGCCACCGAAGAACTGCAGTTTATTGATTCGTATGAGAAAATCGATCAGGTCATTGCGCGGGTCGCTGCGATCCGAGACACAGTTGGACCGAACTTGGGGATTGGTGTAGATTTCCACGGCAGAGTACACAAGCCGATGGCGAAAGTTTTAGCCAAGGAGTTAGAACCGTTCCGTCTCATGTTTATCGAAGAGCCCGTTTTGCCAGAAAACAATGAAGCTTTACGTGACCTCGCGCATCATACCAATATCCCAATAGCTACAGGCGAGCGTATGTTCTCCCGTTGGGATTTCAAAAAGCTGCTTGAAGATGGTTACGTTGATATCATACAACCGGACCTGTCCCACGCGGGAGGGATTACCGAATGTAAAAAAATTGCCGCGATGGCCGAAGCATATGATGTCGCACTAGCGCCTCATTGTCCGTTAGGGCCAATTGCCCTAGCAGCATGCTTACAGTTAGATGCCACAGCTTACAATGCTTTCATCCAAGAACAGAGTCTTGGCATTCATTATAATAAAGGTAACGATTTGCTTGATTACATCGTCGATCCTGCAGTATTCTCCTATGAAGGCGGATATGTTACGATTCCTGACGGTCCTGGTCTTGGCATAACGATCAATGAAGAATACGTTCGGAAAATGTCGGAAATTGGTCATCGCTGGAGAAATCCCGTATGGCGTCATAAAGACGGTTCTGTAGCTGAGTGGTAAAATAAATAAGCGGAGAGAAGTTCCTGAGTGCGGGAGCTTCTTTTTTTTTACTCAGCAATACAGGAGCCTGTTGCGGCAGGAACTGAGATAAAAGCCAGACGACAATCGGTACTGCTATATAATTGGCGGTTAGCATGGCTAGGATAAAACGTCGATCACCAAGCGATTCCTTCATGGATGTGAAAGGGATCTGTGTGAACATCCCAAGCATTAAAACAGCAATGACAACGGAAATGAATATATGATTGTCTAATGTCGTCATTAAATTAGGGGCTAATAAGCCAAGACCAGCTGCTAGCACTAAAATGGCGACATAGAGCTAAACCTGTTTTTGCTCAAGTTTCTACGCCATATTCCATTATACGTTTAACTCATCAGCAGCCTCTTGCACAAACTTCACAAACTCCCGCATGGCGTAGGATAAATATTCGTCTTTTCGCCAGATCATAAGTAGATGCCACGGTAAAATGGGATCCTCTAATGAGATGACGCGAACATGCTGGTTTGCGATTTTTTTACAAACGGCCTCTGGCATAATGGTGATTCCTAAGTTCTCAGCCACCATTTCCGCTTGAAGATCCCATTGCGAACTTTCATATACGATCTGCGGTTCAAACCCTTCCAATCTACATGCTTTTATCAGATGCTCACGCACCGCATATTCTTTAGGAAAAACAATAAACTTCTCTTCCCCTAACTCCCGTATGGAAACTTGGTCCCGCTCAGCTAGCCGATGAAGCTTGTGAACGACCAGTCCGAGCTTTTGTTGAATCAAGGGTATGGTCTCAAATATTTCTTCATTTACGGGTGCAACAACAAAACCAAGATCGAGAGTGCCCTCACGTAGGAGCTGCTCGATCTTTTTGGCGCCTTCTTCGATGGTTCGGAATTCGATTTTAGGATAATGTTTTTGAAAGTTAGCGACAATTCGCGGGAAAAATACCGAGCTAATAACAGGCGGCAAGCCAATTACCAGCTTTCCAATTTTTAAGTTAGCCACTTCATCCAAATTAACATGAAGCTCTTCAATCGCCTTGATCATGGTATGAAAATGTTTGACAGCAACGGTGCCAGTATCCGTTAACTTGATGCTCTTACCAGAACGGTCGAATAGAATAACGCCAAGTTCATCTTCTAGATTTTTGATGATTTTACTGAGTGTGGGTTGGGTTACGTGCAGTTGCTCCGCAGCTTTGGTTACATTTTGCAACTTAACGACTTCTAATATGTATCGCAGGTTTCTCAAATCCATACGTTCACACCCTCTTTTGTAACAACGGTCTTAACATAAAATTTTTTCATGGTGACCATGAAGAGTTTGAATTATACGAAGCAACTAATTTCCCTTATTCTTGTTAGAAAATGGTGGATTTCTGTTCATCCGATCTTACCTATTATAACAAAAAACATTTCTGTTTAGGGGGCAACAAAATATGAGGACTAAATTGTACGGGTCTGCCAAGGAGGCAGTTCAAGATATACATGATGGCAATACCATCATTGTTGGAGGTTTTGGTCTATGCGGGATTCCTGAACATTTAATTCATGCACTAAGAGATCAGGGCGCAAAGGAATTAACGATCGTAAGTAATAACTGTGGTGTCGATGATTGGGGATTGGGTCTTCTCCTAGCGAATAAACAAATTAAGAAGATGGTGTCATCCTATGTCGGGGAAAATAAAACGTTTGAAACCCAATACCTAAGCGGTGAATTAGAGGTGGAGTTAATTCCTCAGGGCACACTTGCTGAGCGAATTCGTGCTGGTGGGTCAGGGATTCCGGCGTTCTATACAGTGGCGGGAGTTGGAACACCTATTGCAGAAGATAAAGAACATCGTGCATTCAGAGGGCGATCATACGTGCTTGAAGAGGCGATAATTGGTGACGTTGCATTCGTAAAAGCTTGGAAAGCCGACATTTATGGAAATTTATGCTTCCGTCATACAGCACGTAATTTTAATCCCCTTGCGGCAGCTGCGGGAAAGATGACGATTGTTGAAGCAGAAGAGATTGTGACTGAGGGGTATTTAAGCCCGGAAGAAATTCATACACCCGGAATTTACGTACATCGTGTTGTAAAGGGAGAAGCCTATCAAAAGCGTATTGAGCGACGTACCTTAAGTGGGATTGAAAGTCATGGATTGAAAACAGGTGACGTACGCTTAAAAATTGTTGATAGGGCCGTCAAAGAATTAAAAGATGGGATGAACGTGAACCTTGGAATCGGAATGCCGACGTTAGTAGCAAATTGTATGCCTGATAGTTTAAACATCATGCTGCAATCTGAGAATGGACTCCTTGGCATAGGTCCTTACCCGGCAGCGGGTGAGGAAGACGCTGATCTGATTAATGCAGGTAAAGAAACGGTAACCGCTGTTCCGGGAGCTTCTTTCTTCGACAGTGCCGAATCTTTCGGAATGATCCGTGGCGGTCACATTGATCTTGCCATTTTGGGAGGGATGGAAGTTTCCGAAGAGGGTGATCTTGCCAATTGGATGATTCCAGGGAAGCTTGTTAAAGGCATGGGTGGTGCCATGGACTTAGTTAATGGGGCTAAGTATGTTGTTGTCATCATGGAACATGTCAATAAGTATGGGGAATCCAAGGTGAAACGGCAGTGTTCATTGCCTCTTACCGGGAAAGGCGTTGTAAATCGGCTTATCACGGATTTAGCTGTGTTTGATTTTACACCTGAGGGAATGGTTCTTGTGGAGATGCAAGAGGGGACGAACTTAAATGAAATCCGGGAGAAAACAGAGGCACAATTCACAATTCATACCGACCTGTTGGTGAACGGAAATGAATAATGACATTGTTATTGCTAGCGCTGTTCGCACCCCTATTGGGAATTTTCAAGGTTCCTTGTCATCTCTTTCAGCGATTGAGCTAGGTGGTATTGTCATTCGGGAAGCCTTATTAAGATCTCAAGTGCCCCAAGATACGGTTGATGAAGTTTTCATGGGGAATGTACTACAAGCCGGCTTAGGGCAAAATCCAGCTCGTCAAGCATGGTTGCAAGCAGGATTTTCTAATACGGTACCAGCAACGACAATTAACAAAGTTTGCGGTTCTGGACTTAAAGCCATTATTTTGGCGGTGCAAGCCATACGTTCAGGTGATGCCGGGATCATTGTTGCAGGCGGAATGGAAAATATGAGTCAAGCTCCTTTTCTTATTGAAGGTGCCCGCTCAGGTCTTCGTATGGGGAACTCAACCCTTATCGATTCGATGATACGTGATGGTCTGTGGTGCGCTGCGAACGATTTCCACATGGGCATTACTGCTGAGAACATAGCAAAGAAGTATGGCTTAAGCAGAGAAGAACAGGACCGCTATGCTTCAAAGAGTCAAAATAAAGCCGAGCTAGCGATGTTAGCAGATCGGTTTAAAGAGGAAATGGTTCCCGTTTCGATTCCGCAGAAAAAAGGTTCTGATCTCATTGTTGACCGAGATGAGTTTATTCGTCCGGGGACAACGGAGGAGACACTTGGTAAACTGAGGCCTGCATTTCGTGCGGATGGGACTGTCACGGCTGGCAACGCCTCTGGTATCAACGATGGTGCTGCAGCGTTAGTTATCATGTCAGCAGACAAAGCAGAAGCTCTTGGCGTGAGACCCTTGGCCAGGATCCACAGTTATACAAGTGCTGCGCTTGATCCAGCTTGGATGGGGCTTGGGCCAATCGTTGCTATTCGGAGGCTTATGAACAAAACCGGCATGCACATACATGATTTTGATTTGTTTGAGATCAATGAAGCATTCGCCGCTCAAGCGTTAGCTGTAGCTCGTGATCTTACTATTCCAGAAAATAAGCTTAACGTGAATGGCGGTGCAATAGCCCTTGGACACCCAATTGGTGCTAGTGGTGCTCGGGTCGTAGTAACCTTATTGCATGAGTTAAAGAGGCGCGAAGGTCGTTATGGACTAGCGTCACTCTGTATCGGCGGTGGTCAAGGGGTGGCAATGGCCGTCGAATTCCTACATGAGAGGGGGAAGTAACTTGAGTCTTTTACTCAATCAGAAAGTAGCGTGGATTACAGGTGCAGGGAGCGGAATCGGCTATCACATCGCTCAAACATTTGCCAAAGAAGGCGCCATTGTCATTGTGACGGATATTCATGAAAAGAGCGCACAAGCGGCGGCAGATGTAATTAGAGAGAATGGCGGACAGGCGGTTGGTATGGCATGCGACGTTACCAGTGAAGACGAGGTTTGCCATGTTGTTGGTAAGATTGTTAGCATGTATGGCGCCATTCATATTTTAATCAATAATGCGGGGTTGCAGCATGTAGCACCAATCGAAGAATTCCCTGTTGAAAAATTTGAGTACTTATTAAAAGTTATGATTACCGGTGCTTTTATTTGTATCAAACATGCATTTCCCTTTATGAAGCTTCAAGGGTACGGGAGGATTATTAATATGGCCTCCATCAATGGCGTTGTTGGTTTTGCAGGTAAGTCAGCATACAACAGTGCAAAGCACGGCTTAATTGGCTTGACGAAGGTGGCTGCTCTGGAAGGTGCTAAGGACGGTATTACTGTGAATGCGCTATGTCCCGGTTATGTAGATACTCCCCTAGTTAGGGGGCAACTGGAGGATCTAGCTCGGACTCGCCATATAGACGTGGAAAGAGTAATCGAAGAAGTTATTTTTCCATTAGTTCCGCAAGGGCGTTTGATTACCGTACAAGAAGTCGCAGAATACGCGGCATTCATTGCTAGTGAAAAGATGAGCGGAGTTACAGGTGCATCGCTTCTCATTGATGGCGGGTATACGGTTCAATAATGTAAGTTGGAGTAAGAGGAGCACTTTAGAACGAAGGTCCGTCCAAGCAGGTTGCTACCTGTCTAGACGGACCTTTTCATTAATATTTTTTATCTGCTTTTATTTATATTCGCCTAGCAAGTAATTGTAGAAGGGTTCGTCCACCCAAAAATTATAGGAGTCGACGTTCAAACTGGCGTCTATTTTTTTCAGGCCGGTAACAACTTCGTCGGATTTATCGCTGAGGGAAAAGGATTGTGCATAATAATGGCCTTTGCTGACTTTATTGTTAGCGATCACTTTATAGTCTTTGATATCCGTTAATGAATAGTAAAGCGGCTGCCACCAAGAAGAATAAATGAGCCCTGTCTGGTCTTCACTGTTCTTTTTAGCATATTGGAAAATGATCTGTTGGAACTTATTTTTTTGCTCAGCGTTATCAAATTCGAACTCAATGTCGTATTCCTTCGAGTAGGCGATGAAATTACCATTCTCGATTTGGACCACTTGATAGTCGTCCGACTGTGTCGGCTCGCCCCATTCTTTTAAGTAGATGAAGGCAGATGTTTTGGGCTCCAGCTGTACTTTCGCCTGGATGTTCTCGCTACGCAACAAACTTATTAGCTGAATGGCATGTGTAATGTCAGAATGACCATATGTGAGAGAAAGCTTTGGCTCGAAGTTGGCGTCGAAACGGGAATCCTTCAAGTTATAACCGGTAACGAGATTCTTTTTTAGGGCATCTTCGAAGACAGAACGCAAATCGGTTGCTGAGATGAGATCCTCCGTACGCCAAGCATCGTTTATCTTACGGAAGATATCATCATCGGAAGTCGTTCCAAGATAATGCTTGTATTGTCCATTGAAAGAAAGAATCTTGCCAAGCAGTTCGTTAGCGAAGCCTTCGTCAGCTGCAGCATCCGCTAGGAATTTGGAAGGGACAAGACCGGTATCAATAGCTGCAGCTAGTTCTTGAGCCGCTTGCAGCGTTAATGTACTATTTTGTTCGTAGTCAATATGTACTTTCGCCAGAGCAGCTTTGATTTTATCTTTTGGATAAGTATAGGCAAGTTCTTTCAAGCCGGATGCTTTTAAGGCAATGAAAATAGCCTGGAGTTGAGTGAGGGGCTGATCTCCCTTTAACGTGTCTCCAGAGAGAATCCCTTTTTTATATAAGGCAAGCGCTGCTTCATAATAAGGGCTGTCCTTTTGCAAATCTGTAAAAACATTCGTCTGATCTTTCGCTTCCGCTTTCAAGATGCGGTTTACGGCGATGATGAAATCACCTTTTGATAAGGAGTTCGACAGAGCGATCTCATAACGGGTGTTCAAGAATTGCTTATAAGAGAGGGCTGAATCATTTGCAGCAGCTGCACTGCTTAATGTGCTAACGGAGGACAGGAGGACGGCTGTTAAAACGGCTATCTGGATGGGCTTGCGAGATTTCAAAAGTTTCATAATAATAGACACCTCCATAAATGTATTCATATATTTATTCATATAGGAATAGTTGGTTTTAATGAAATATATCAGGAAATAGTAAAGGCGTCAATAAAAAAGTAGTAGTGTTTGCTAAACGATAACCTTGGATTTCAATTATAAGCGTTTCCTCATCTCATGCTGTGTGGTTTCAAAATAAAACTTGCTTTAAAGTGTACTTTAAGGCTTAGGCTAAATAAGAACCAGCCAGCCAACTGATAATTTCCACTAAAGGAGCTAGTTACCCTATGTCATATACGATCAAAGAGGCTTCGGAGAGGCTTGGTTGTCCAGCACATACTATTCGTTTCTATGAGAAAGAGGGCTTGTTACCCTACATTAGGAGGGATCGGTATGGCAATCGTCTGTTCGAGCAAGATCATTTGGATTGGATCCGATTAATGACGTGCTTTCGTGCCACTGGAATGAAAATTTCCTTGATGAAGCAGATGGTTAACCTTGCGTTAGATGGCGATGCCACGATACCGCAGAGAAAAGCAATCTTAAACCAGTATAAAGATGAATTGTATCGTCGGCAAAGTGAATTGGCTGAAGCCCTTGATGCTGTCAATAACAAGTTGGCCATCTACGAGGATATTGAGAAGGGAGAGCTTCCTTCCGAGAGTATGCTGCTAAATCAAATGGAAGATCAACACAACCAATCGATTAAACAAGAATGAGGGATGAAGAATGAAACAAAGAGTATTAGGTAATAGCCAGATTATCTTATCTTCGATCGGACTTGGCATCATGGGAATGTCTCCGGGTATGTACGGGGAGCCAAATGATGAACAGTCAATCCAGACAATTCATCGTGCTCTGGATTTAGGCGTCACGATGTTCGATACTGCCGACGTGTATGGGAACGGGCACAACGAAGAGTTGCTTGGAAAAGCACTCCAAGGGCGTCGAGAGCAAGCAATTATTGCGACTAAGTTCTCTTATACCTCCAATTACGAGAGCCTCAGCGGCCATCCCGATTACGTTAAGAAGGCAGTGGAAGATAGCCTTCATCGTTTAAAGACGGATTACATCGACCTGTATTATCAGCACCGAGTTGATCCGCAAGTTCCGATTGAAGAGACGGTAGGGGCGATGGCCGATCTGGTCAAAGCAGGCAAGGTTCGGGCGCTCGGTTTGTCTGAAGCTTCTGCTTCAACTATTCGGCGGGCTCATGCCGTATATCCGATCTCAGCGCTCGAGAGCGAATATTCGCTTTGGAGTCGTGACATCGAAGAGGAGATTCTTCCTGTTACAAGAGAACTTGGAATTACCCATATTGCTTATAGTCCGCTCAGTAGGGGCTTTATCTCTGGCGAGCTTCATACATTCGAAGATCTGGCTGCGATGATCTCCGTAGATGGATGCCTCGATTCCAGGGAGAGAACTTTGGGAAAAACTTAGAGATTGTCAATAAGATTAAAGAGATCGCAATTGAAAAAAAATGTTCACTATCTCAATTGGCAATCGCTTGGACGATAGCGAACGGTGCGTTACCGATCCCTGGAACGAAGAGAATCAAGTATTTGGAGGAAAACGCGGCTGCTGCGTATATTGTTCTCACGAAAGAAGAACTTATGCGCATCGAGAACGTAAGTCCGAAGAAAGTTGCCCAAGGCACACGATACATGGAAGAACAAATGACGCTGCTTGATGGATAAGTTTTAACCTTCAAGAACCATGGTAGCCGTGGGTCATTTTTGACACTGCACATGTTAAGATGTGTGTTTCACGTACGTGACTTCGGAACTGGTGATGCCAATCCAAAGCAAAACGCGCGGCGGAACTGGAGAGCTGCCACGAGTAACGACGGATTTCAATTCGAGGAACAACACAGTTCTGGGAACGGTGAACGACCAGAATGGAAAACATCGGCAACTTTGATAAGGCGAGTTCCTCGTAAACAGCGGGCAAAAAACGACACCTAACCTGGATTTACAGGAAGGTGTCGTTTTTTGCATTCGTTTCATTTTGCACGGAAAATTGGCGTAATTCGCTAGTTGGTTGGCACCCTATGCTAGTTACATTTCGGAATGTTAAGGGTATCATAATATCTGTAAGTCAGGGAATGAATGTTCCTCGACCGAATGTGTCAGTAAACAGAAGGAGGTGCAAAAGAATGACAGCCCATTCCTTTGACCGTATTAAAATGCCTTCGGGTTTTTGGGAAGGACTGCGTCAATTGGGGATTGCCTCGCATGATGTAGCCCGTAAAGCGGGATTGCCACTCACGATTATTTCCGAGCAGGTCGTTAACACCGCACAGTATTACGCAATCTGGCAGGCATATTCCGATTTGGTAGGTGACATTGCCCAAGGGATGATCAAGCTTGCAACTATTTATGATATAACGAAATATCCACCCAATATATTGGCCACCTACCACGCCCGTGATTATCGCGATGCCTTGCATCGGATGGTCCGATATAAACAGCTCTGTCCTCCAGAAAGCTTAAAGATGATTGAAGATGGCGAGGCATGCACGATCGAATTGGAATGGCTCGTTACGGATCAATCTTGTCCACCCATGTTGGTTGGTATCACACTGGCATTCCTGCTTGAATTGGGACGTCGGGGGACAGGCCAGCATCTTACGGCAAGCGATGTAGAGTTTTCCCAGCCGATGGGGGATGTACAGGCTCTTGAATCTTTTTTCGGGTGCCGCATCCAACAGGATGCCGATCGCAATCGATTGAAGCTACATCGGAAAGATCTGGATCGTCCTTTTCTTACCTATAATGAAGAGTTGCTTGAAATTCTGACCCCTGCACTGGACCGCACGTTGCAAGAACATCAAATCAATTTTTCCGTTTCGGACATGGTCAAATGGATTATGAAGCGCAACTTCAGCGGCGGACGTCTCGATATACAGACGGTCGCCAAGGAATTGGGCATGAGCGACCGTACTTTGCAACGCCGGTTAAGCGATGAGCGTACAAGTTTCAACCATCTGCTCAAACAATCAAGGCATGAACAGGCACGAATGTATTTGGCGGACTTAACACTCGATATTAAGGAAGTGGCGTTCCTGATCGGATATGAAGACCAAAATTCATTCTTCCGCGCATTTCGTGCTTGGGAAGGCGATACGCCAGCGAAATGGCGGAGCGAACATGCGGAGGCACATGATAACGGAGCAGATACGCTTACGGATAGGCCGAGTATTCATTGATTGAATTGGGTTTAACCATTTTCTATCGAGGCAACTAGAACACGAACTACATCCAGAACAGAAAAGGGAGAAATGAATGATGGATATGGGATTGAACAATAAAACGGCTTTAGTAACAGGATCAACGAAGGGAATCGGCAAAGCGATTGCCATCGAGTTGGCGAAAGAAGGCGTCAACGTTCTTATAAATGGACGAAATTACGAAGAGGTAGAACAAGTAGTTGGTGAAATTAAGTCCGCATACCCGAATACAACCCCTCAAAATGCAGCAGCTGATATAACAAGTGTCGCTGAGCGAGAAGCGTTGTTTAAAAAGTTCCCGCATGTTGATATTTTAGTAAACAACACCGGAATTTATGAGATCATGTCTTATGATGACATAGACGAGGCTGTGTGGGAGAAATACTTTCAGACTAACGTACTTTCAGCAAACGGATTGTCCAAATTCTATCTGTCCAACATGCTGAAGAACGGCTTTGGTCGGATCATCTTTATTGCGAGCGAGGAAGCGGTAATGCCTTCAGGACTCATGCCGCAATATGCTGTAACCAAGTCCATGCTGCTCTCTTTGTCGAAGAGTCTGTCCAAATTAACAGTGGGGACCGAGGTTACAATCAATACGATTATGCCTGGACCAACACTTTCAGAGAATGTACAAAACATCATCGAGAGCGTTTTTCAGGACGAAAGCATGACCTTTGAGGAAAAAGAAAAAACATTCATGGCCACCAATCTGCCTCAATCGGAATTGCAACGCTTCATTAGACCGAGCGAGATCGGCAGACTTGCGACATTTGTATGCAGCCCTTATGCAACACCATTTAAAGGTTCACCGATCCGTATGGACGGGGGCCTGGTCCCAACGATTTACTAATCATGCTCGGCTAAAATGATCTTATTTGAAAAATAGTGTACATCCACCTATCTGATGGAAAATCTTGTATCCTACTATTTTAGGGGCGTTTCTCGTTTGAGTTTTGCCATTGTTCCTCTGTTCCTACAAAGAAGGTAAGTTTAGTGGGGAATTTTTCTGTTTGGCCCTCAGGTACCAATCGATCTCCTCCAGATGTTCCTTGACCATGGATCAGTGGCACATCTGGAGGTCCTTTAACTTGTCGACCATCTTGCTCAATATAAAATAAAACCATGGCTCCTGAAACACTTGTGCTTGAAGTCATTACTTTTCCAGAAGGCGGGACTTCATAAATTAATGTGCCGCCATCTTTTTTCAAAGCAGGAGAATCAGGTTGTTCATATGTAACCTCAATCCACCCCGTAAAACCTTTTGGTAGTAAGAACTTATGTGTAGTATTGGTTTCAATAAATTTGTTGAATAAAATAATCCCAGTTACCACAATACATACAGTTACTATCGCAAGGATAAATAATTTCTTTGTCATAACAAATCACCCTTTCTTTGTTATATTTACGATTATTTCATATTACTTGATATGCGAAGGGGTCGTTTTTTGAATATGAACCATAATGTCGAATTGCTCTTGAAGGGAAACATCATAATATTGCGGTTCGTTAGGAATGATCACTGCAATGCCATCCAAGAATGGCTGCTTTTCTTTTACCCATTGCTGCGCAGCTCCATTCAATTGGCGAAGATCTAACAGGAACTGTTCGTAATGAACCTGTCCAAACATATAATTGGAGCTCTTCTCGTTCTTCTGAATAGTATCCGCTGCAATCTTATTATCACTGAATGCTGTAAATTTGCCTTCCGTGGTGGTGGAGCCAATTGCTACATATTGATTGCCAACACGTTCTTTCAGAAACTCCCCGGCGACTTTAGGATACATCTTCTCAGTGATAACACCTTTAGCTATGTGAATATTGTGCGCCCAAACCATCGTTTTGCCGCCAAATTTTTCTTGAGCCCAAACAGCATGTTCGGCTAAATACTGATCATGCAGCTTCACCATGCTTGGATAGTCAGCGGGAATCACCATCTTCGTAAAATTCTCTATCACCTTAGTCGTCCCTTTCACCCAAACTAATTCGTGTGAATCAACTTCACTAATCGACTTCGTTTTGTCTTCAAGTAGTTTGACTACTTTTTGCGCATTAGCCACATGATTTTCTTTCACTTCAGTAGTCAGCTTCATATATTCCTGTAGATTGCCTGTCACCAATGACAACTCTTTGTAACTTTGCTCGACTTCTGGCAGCAAATCAGGATGATGCTCCTTAACGTAGTTAATTACTTTATCGAAGACACTTTGATCCAGCATTTTTAAGTCGAGTCCGACGAATTGAATTTTCTTTTTATGTACAGGGTCAGAGTTGTATTCCCGCATCCATTCGACCATAGCGACGATCTCATCAGTTGGGTATAACAGCTTCAAAAACTCCCTAGGGTCGCCTTTTCCTGTTTGAATATACTCGTTCAGCTTTAAACCATTCCCCCAATCCTCTTCAATTCCAAAATTAGTAAAGCCCAGTTCAGTGACCAAATACTTCACGAGGCGATGCTTCATCATAAAAACCTCCGAGCTTCCGTGAGTGGCCTCTCCTAAACCAACATAATTTGCATTCCCTATCATGTTTTTTAGTGGTTTTAAATCATTCAATGGTTGTTTCGGATCTAACGTCTTCAGTTGCTTCGCTTGCGATTCAAGTGATTTCGCAATACTATTTTGAGATATTTGAGATGTCTCAACTGGTTGGTTTGTTCTTATTTGATTCGACTTTTCAGCGGGTCTTGTACTGCAACCCGCAGTTAGAATCGTTGCACTTAGCATGACGGCAACTCCACCATAAATCATTTTCCTTCTTTTGTTCATCGTATTCACCTCATGGTTTTTTTTGAAGTACGTCGCTTTCTGCACACAAGCATATTGGGTCGTCTTCAGTAGTCCAATTGTCACTCACTCATTATCATATGGGCTAGTTACAAATCTTCACTATTTCATGTGACATGCAAGGCTCGCTATGTATGGATCAGCGCCAATATGTCACAAAGAAAATGATGACATGATGTCACTAGTGGAGATGACAGCTGTACGGGTAGTATGTAGCAGTAGGCAACCAACACCTGGTGCGGTTGATGGAAGAAGCCAACGATAGAATAAACGGAGAGGAGCGATGAACCTTATGAGATCAGGTTTCATCCAAAATGGTTATTTTTTATTATTAACTTTCGTTACAGGCTTGTTTTACTTTTGCTTTTATTTGGTAGCTCTGACGTTCAGTTTAAGTCTTTCATTTACGGTAATCGGCATTCCACTAGTTACACGCGTATTGCGAACTACGACAACCTTCATTCAATTCGAACGTACGCAGACGAAAATTTATACAGATATTACGACGGCACCTTACGACAAAAAAATAATAACGGATGCATCGGTCTGGGTTCATGCCAAATTAGAACTTACGGATCGTCGCAACTGGTTCGCCGTCTTTTGGTTAATGCAGAAGTTGGTGATCGGGCTCTTCAGTCTCGTCAGCGTAGCCGTTCTCTATTTAGGACCGCTTGCATTCATGTTGGCACCACTTTTGTATCGATACATCGATTTGAATGTCATTTTCATGCAAGTAGATACTTTTGCGGAAGCACTCTTTACCATGGCTCTGGGAGCGGTGTTTGCCGCAATAAGCATCAAGTTAAGTGACCGGTTGGCGAAAACATTCGGAGGTTATACGCGCACCATGATTCAGCAGCTTGATCGATAGCTGTTTTGTTTCCGGCCTTTGTGCAGAGCTGTAGCGTAAACAGCTAATTATGTACCACAAGAAGGTTTGGTCTATAATACTATAGGAAACAAACAGAAAGTTGCTTAGGGGTTGAATGATTTGTTGGATATAGTCAAACAGTGGTTTTGGTATGATTGGATTATGCTGGGGATCCGCCTTATTACTAGCGTTTCGCTCGTCCTCACGACAATTAGATTTCAGGAAGGTCTAGCGCTGCCTCTTTGGATCGTTATTTTTTGGGAGATTGCCGCTTTCTCTATTCCCTGGGTTTGCTTGCTGCTCAACTACAAATATTATTTACTCACAGAAATACTGCTTTTTGGCGGGCTTTGCATACATTTAACCTCGTTGTTTCCCGAAGCTTTTCCTTCATTTCTTGCATCAGCCTTTCTGATCGCAGCGAATAGCGCTCATCGGTCTTATCAGTGGACGGCTCCGGCAGCGGTCTTGGTAATACCCGGAATTTTTTATGTCGTTTCGCCAGATAACAGCTATTGGTTCATGGTAACCTACTATGGATTTGCTTATGTGATGGGATTCGCGTTTCATTTATTGATCGTCAATCATCGGCAAAATGAAACGATCCGCAAGCAAAATGCGGTGCTTGAGCAATATATGTCCCACATCGAGCGTATTACGCTGGCAGAAGAACGAAACAGGCTGTCGAGAGAGCTTCACGATACTGTCGGTCATGCTTATACTTCCATCATCATGGGAATGGAAGCGTTGCGCTCCGAGCTTGCTACTGAAACGGGTATACAGAGGCTGGATTCCTTGCTTGAGTTGGGCCGTAAAAGTATAGAGGAAGTGAGGGGCTACTTGCATCAAATGGATTCTCCACAGCAGTCTCTTTCCTTGGTCCAGTCTCTGCAAAAGCTTGGAGATGAATTTCAGGAGCATGCCCGGACCAACGTTAGCTTTCGTGCGTTTGGAGGCGAGTACCAACTGTCCCGACAAGCGAAAATGGCGTTCATTCGCTGCCTGCAAGAATCTCTTACGAATGCGGTTCGTCACGGTCAGGCAACGGAAATTACCGTTTCTTTGCAATTCGGGCAGCAAGATACGAGGCTGGAGGTGCATGACAACGGAAGAGGGATGGAAGAATGGCGGGAGGGCTTCGGCATGAACGCGATGAGGGAGCGGGCCATGAATTTGCAAGGTCAAGTGTCCGTTTATACGAGGCCAGGGGACGGGACGCTTGTTACCTGTTCGTTGCCGCGACAAGCGGAAATAGAGGACGACCTTATTAAGTTGTTGATCGTCGACGACCAACCTTTTATTCGGGAAAGTCTCCGGATGCTGCTCGACAAGTACCAGGACTTGAAATTAGTCGGATCGGCAGAAGATGGCGAACAGGCTCTCGACCTGTGCGGACGCCTCCAGCCTCACGTAGTGCTGATGGATTTGGATATGCCACGCATGAACGGAGCCGAGGCAACCAAAATGATCAAGCAGCAATGGCCGCAGATCCGCGTATTGATTTTCACGACATTCCAGGATGCGGAGCAAGCATTGGACTTACTGCGCAGCGGTGCGGATGGCTTCCTGCTGAAATCAACCGAACCGTTAGAACTAGCAGATACGATCCGGCTTATTCACAGAGGAGGCACATTAATCGATCAGGGAATGTCCCATAAAATATTCGAGAAGCTCGATAAGAGCGTCGAATCGACGCAACTGAAAGCCAACAACGACTATGACCTGACTTACAGGGAAATAGAAATATTGCAGCTTGTTGCCAAAGGGCTCGGGTACAAGACGATAGCGTCCAAGCTGTATTTGTCGGACGGCACGGTCAGAAACTACGCCTCCTCGGCCTATTTTAAGCTAGGAGTCCGCAACAAGGAAGAAGCAGTCCAGAAAGCGTTGGAAGTCGGGATCATTGTTAGCTAACTGATGATGATAGTAGGCCAGGTTTCTTGAAGTGATACATTGAAATATAAAATGGATATTTTGAAGCATTTTGCTAGAGGGGGGGGAGAAAATGATGCTTTCCAAAGAAATACTATATTCATTTAATCTTAGTGGGGATATTGTGCCGTTGAGTGGCGGGCAGAATACATCAGTAAAAGTCGGTAATGCTGTATTAAAACCTGTGGATGACATACAACATTCTGAATGGTTACTGAATATAATTTACAATATAACTCCTCGAGGTTATAGAGTATCAAAGCCTGTTAGAAATAACTACGGTACCTTTGTAAGTAGAGGATGGTCTTGCACTCATTATGAGGTAGGTAAGAATGTAAAAGGGCAAATAGAAGAAAAACTTCTGGTGTCGAAGTTATTTCACCGTGACCTATCTTCCATTGATTTTCAGAACTTCCCTCATACTGATAATCCTTGGTCCAAGGGTCATCGCATAGCATGGCAAATAGATGAATTGCCAGGGGAATTCCCAAGAGAGACACAAGAAATAATTAATAAATTACTATGTAGCTTAAGCCTAAAAGAGCAATATAAGGTGCAGATTGTTCACAGTGATTTGTCGGGAAATATTCTTTTTGACCATGTTTTGAGTCCTTTAGTAATTGATTTTTCTCCAACAATTGCTCCAGTAGAATATGCGGAAGCCATTTTAGTTTGTGATTGTATAGCATGGCAAGGAAGCCATATTTCTGAGATCGATCTGCTTCCAGATAATGAAATATATAAAGAAATGATTATTCGGGCAATCATTTTCCGTTTATCTGTTTCCGCTATATGTTCTAATGGTGATTATTTTAAATTTTGCCAAGAGTATCAGGCATATAAACCCATAATAGAGTATATAAAGTAGCATTCGACTATTGAACTAACTCAGAACTATAGCTGAATTCAATATGATGGAACTGGACCATGATTATTGCGATGAGTTTTCAATAAATGGAAGGTTAAAATAATCTAACTGGATATTCTCCATCTATTTGAATCGGATTTGTAGAATTCGAAAGGTTAACTGTATTTCCTGTCGTTAATTCCCTTCAATTTGCTCATATCTTCAAACTTCCTGCAAATTAGCTGTAGTTTTTCCATTTAATCCTGCAAATAGGTCAGATTCGGATAAATTAACTGTAGTTTATACATCTAAACACGTAGTGGTAGCAAGGAAGAACATCCCATTGTTAAAGGTTCTACTGCGCGTCTCCCACGAGAATGAGGAGCTAAGCGAGAAAGACCGCTTAGCTCCTCTAGTTGCTGGGGGTACGCCTATTAATGCTTATTATTATTTGTTAAATTGTTAATTGCGTTAGCTGTTGCATCAACAGCGTTCATTGCAGCATTTTCAGTTGCTTCTAACCCTTCATGAACAGAATGAAATACAGCCCCTGCAGTATCCTTAATGTTCTCTGAGACATTTTTGGAGTTTCGGTTGTTGTTTTGATTAGACATTTTTTTCACCTCCTAAACGTCTTTAAGTTGTGTAAAATAAAATATGTTATTCAGATGAATAAGACGAAATTAATGACTGACTGACGAATGTGCTCAATTATTTTTACAGCAGAGTATTGTTAAATGGAAATAATGTGTTGGACAGGGAGAATAAGTTCTAGATTTAGTTCTAGATTTAGTTCTAGATTAGTTTTAGATGTTTTGCCGGTGGTAAGAATCCTAAAGAGTCAACAGGCGATTAGAAAATGTCAAAATCCGCGTGTTGAAGTTCCAATCTATCTTATCCTATGCTAAGGGAAGTTGGAGTTGCCCAGTTGACTGGTCAGCTGACAGCTTCAAGGCGATCAAACAGTTGAGAAGGAGTGTGCTGAAATGGAACGATGGTTGCGAATGATTTTGGTTGTCGCATTGCTGATCTCAGGATTAGGTTGGAAGGGAGAAGAGGCAAACGCAAGTGATGCGTATGATGATTTACGAAGCAAATGGACATTCATGCTGACAGGGGGGAGAACTTACGATCAAAATGACAGCGCTATCAATGCGGCGATTCAGCGGATTACAACGAGTGCGCAAAGCGCTTGGAACACAATGAGTCCCTCGATGGGCAGCAGCGATCCTTGGAACAGCGCTACAAATTCCGCCGCTATTGTTCAAGGGTACGGATTGATTTATCAAATGGCTCTAGCCTACCGAACGGAAGGCTCTACGCTGGAAGGTAACGCGCAATTACTTAGCGCCATTAAAACAGCGCTCGATTGGATGTATACCAATAGATACAATACGTCGGGCGGGTACGGAAACTGGTGGGATTGGGAGATCGGTGCGCCTAATCACCTCTTGAATATCGTAACGCTGATTTATGATGAGCTTACATCTGTGCAGATTACAAACTGGATGAACGTAGTCGAGTACTACTCACCTGTGGCGGGGCAGCTGCACAATGCGACTACGCCGGCGGTGGCAACAGGCGCGAATTTAGCTTGGAAGGCACGAATCGTTGCCCTTCGAGGCATCCTTGTTAAGGACAGTGACAAGCTCATAGGTGCCCGAAATGCGTTGTCCCCATTATTTCTTTATGTAACGGATGGGGACGGGTTTTATATAGACGGATCCTTCATTCAACACACGGCTCAGCCATATAACGGTGGCTATGGTGTTGCACTCATGATGAGCATTGGTGATCTTGTTCAGCTGCTGAATGGCAGTACTTGGGCTGTCATCGACCCCAATCTAAGCCGTATGTATGAGTGGGTATTCTCTGCATTTGAACCGCTGCTATATAACGGAAAAATGATGGATATGGTTCGTGGCAGGGAGATTTCACGCGCTGTCAATGCCTCGGGCAGAAATGCAATTAGTGCCCTTATTCGCATCTCGCAATTTGCCCCGACTGCTGAGCGCAATGAGATTCGAAGTATCGTCAAGTCGGTTATGGATACGAACACGTCATCCGATTATTATTTGGCTTCTTCCATTGAAATGATTGAGCTGGCACGAGAAATCCTGCAAAATGCAAGTCCACGAGGTGACCTGTATGTAAATAAACAGTATCCGGGGATGGATAAGGCTGTTCATCTTCGGCCGGGATTTGGCTTCGGATTAAGCATGTATTCAAGTCGTGTCATGAATTATGAGAAGACGAATAACGAAAATTTACACGGATGGCATACTGCGGAAGGGATGACTTATCTCTATAACGGCGATTGGAGCCAGTATGCTGATTATTGGCCGACTGTTGATGCATATAGGCTTCCCGGTACTACGGTAGAAAGGAACACGACGCAAGCGGCCAAGCAGTTTAACACCAAAGGTTGGGTCGGCGGCGTAGCAGTGGGAGATACCTATGGTGTCAGCGGGATGAGCATTAAAACGCAGGATAAGACGCTGGAAGCGAAGAAATCCTGGTTCATGCTGGATAATGAAATTGTGGCGCTAGGGGCAGGGATTTCCTCCTCCGATAGTCCGGTTGTGGAGACGATAGTCGAAAATCGCAAGCTAAATGACAGTGGAAATAACGCATTTATGATTAATGGCAGTAATCAATCTACTTCATTAACACAAGGCTATCAAGTGCATACGAATACGAGCTGGATGCATCTGGCTGGAACAGGCAGCGGTGCGGATATCGGGTACTATTTTCCGACTTCACCTACGTTAAGAACTATGAGGGAAGCCAGAACTGGGGCTTATAGCGATATTAGTCAGACAGGTTCGACGACACCGATTACGAAAAACTATTTGACCATGTGGCTGGATCACGGCACAGTCCCTTCGAATACAAGCTATCAATATGTCCTTCTCCCAGGCTATACGAGTTCACAGGTTAGTGCTTATGCATCCAATCCGGATATCCAGGTGTTATCTAATAACGCAAATGTACAGGCTGTACGAGAAAAGAACATTGGCATTGTCGGCGCGAACTTCTGGGAACATGCCGTGGAGACTGTGGCTGTAAACGGCGAACCCTATTTAACGAGCAATAAGAAATCGTCGGTCATGGTAAAGGAAACACCTACCGAAGCTGTCATCGCCATATCTGATCCTACCCAAGTGTTAAACGGTGAGATCGAAGTGGAACTGTATCGCAACGGCAGTCTTGTACTTGAGAAAGACAGCAGCGTTGTGGTCGATCAGCTGAGTCCAAGCATCAAATTGCGTGTGAATGTAACCGGTGCGAACGGGAAGGGTTTTGAAGCACGAATCAAGCTGGCGAATCGGGCGTACTGGAAGTTCGACGAAAATAGCGGCTCGACGGCTGCCGACAGTACTGGCAACGGACATACCGGAACCCTCTATAATGCCTCATTTACGAGCGGTGGATTTGCAGGTGGCGCGCTCTCTCTAAATGGCACGAGCAGCTATGTATCCGTACCGGATGCAGCGGAGTTGGATTTTACTAATAAGTTTAAACTGGATACGTGGATTCGCTTCTCAACCGGAGCGGGGACGACAACACAGAAGATTATTGAGAAGCAGGGAGCTACGCTGCCCTATTCCGTCCGTATATCGAATGCGGGGAAGATCGGATTGTACTGGAATGGGACATGGAGGGAGAGCAATGCGATTAGTTGGAACAACAATACTTGGTATCATCTAGTGATTACACATAACGGAAGTGCTATCGATTTTCAGCTTGATGGAGCCAGCAGAGGCGTCGTGTCTAACACAGAGTCGACCTTCACGAACAACGAGAATCTTTATATCGGACGCGGACGTGCGGGAACCGAATCCTGGTTTAACGGACAGATTGATGAGTTGAAGCTGATTCTCCCATGAAGATGAGGTAAAGAATCGAACAGATCATGTCAAGAACGTGCTCTACATCAGATCGTTAAAATCCTCTATGATGAATATAGGTAATATTTTCAGCAGAGAGGAAGGTAGTGATGAACGTAAGGAAGGATACCGTTAATTACGAAGATTTTGGCGCCGTCGGTGATGGTCTGTACGATGATATGGAAGCCATCTGTGCCGCACATGCGTATGCCAATCAGCATCGGCTGCCGGTGCGAACGAAGCCCGATGCCATCTATTATATTGGGAATCGGGCACTGACGGCAGTCATTGAAACAGAAGTAAACTGGAGTACAACCTGTTTTACGATCGATGATACGAAGGTTGAGAATCATAAGCTCCCTTGCTTTCTTGTACAATCCGCACAGCGCCCGTACGAGTTGGAGATTCTATCCTTAGTAAGGGACCAGAAGCAACTGGACATATCACTCGAAGAAGATTGCTATGTCATGGTGACCAATAGCAAAGTGAAACGATTTATTCGCCATGGTTTGAATCAGAACGCGGGGACAGATCAGACGGATTGTTTTATAGTGCAAAAGGATGGAGCGATTCCCACACCTATTGATTGGAACTATGAGCAGATCACAGCAGTTGAAGCATCGCTGATTGATCGTACAGTTCTTTATCTTCGCGGAGGGATCTTTACCACACTGGCTAATCGTGGGGAGTCCAAATATGACTACTATGCTCGTGGCATTGACATTACGCGTTCTAACACTGTTGTTGACGGTGTTACGCATTACTTGTCAGGCGAAATAGGGCATGGATCTCCGTATCGAGGTTTTCTAAGTGCCATGCGTTGTGCTTATATAACCATACAGAACTGCTTTTTAAGTGGACACAAAATTTATACAACAGTAGGTGCGGCAGGTGCGCCCGTTAAAATGGGCTCTTATGATTTGCATGCGAACCATGTTGTGAATCTAACGCTCATTAATTGCACCATGAATCACATTCATGATCGAACACGCTGGGGTGTAGTCGCTACGAATTTTTGCAAAAACATTCACGTTGATGGCTGCACATTTACCAGACTGGATGCCCATATGGGGGTATCCGGCGAATATTCAATTAAGAATAGCACAATCGGATGGCAGGGAGTTAAAGCCATTGGTCGAGGACATCTTACGCTGGAAAATGTCACGAGCTACGCCAATGCTCTGATTGAATTACGTCAGGATTACGGAAGTACATGGGACGGTGACGTCCATATTCGAAACTGCAAGTGGATTCCTTCCAATGGAGACATCGTCCTACCGGAGCTATTTCTGATGAGAAATAGAGGCAATCATGATTTTGGATATGTGTGTTACATGCCACGGCATATTGAGATCAGCAATCTTTTTGTGGATGATTCGCACGTTCCTGAGCATTACGAAGGTATGTACATATTTTCAGATCCCTGGGACAGCGTGTCAGTGAACATGGAGAATCAGCTTTATTCTTACGTTGCATGTCAGTCATTTGTCGCTCGTCAGCTAACAACAGCAAGCGGAATCCGTCCAACGATCAGCAGCAACCCGTTACCTTTTAGGCAGACTGTATGGTCAATGACAGAGGAAGAAGCAAGACATCAGATGCTGACTGAGGGGGATTCCTAACCGATATGCATAAAGCAAGATATTTTTATTCGCACTGGGAATTGTACGCAATGCTTATTCCCGGAGTGGCGTTTCTTCTATTATTTAAATATACGCCAATGTACGGAATATTGATTGCTTTCCAGGACTTCAATATTTTTGGCGGTATTACTGGTAGTGAATGGATCGGCCTTGAGCAATTCCGCAAACTGTTTCATTCGGATGAGTTTTACCAAGTATTTCGCAATACGCTGTTAATCAGTCTTTATAAAATCGTCATTTTATTTCCCATCCCCATTGTGGTAGCACTGCTGCTCAATGAAATAAGAAGAATGATATTTAAGCGCGTTGTGCAGACGATAATCTACTTGCCACATTTTTTATCGTGGGTCATCATTGCCGGATTGTTCGTCAACCTGCTCTCCACATCAAACGGATTAGTCAATCAAGTCATCGAACTTCTTGGCGGAACTCCAATTGGTTTCTTGATTGATAACGCTTACTTTCGAAGTATTCTCGTCTTTACTGCCGGCTGGAAAGAGACGGGCTGGAACGCAATCGTATTCATTGCGGCGATTGCCGGTATTGAGCAAGAGCAGTATGAGGCAGCGTCTATCGATGGAGCGGGTAGAATAAAGCAAATGCTGCTTATTACGCTTCCTGGAATTGTTCCGGTGATCATTCTGATGTTTATATTGAGAATCGGACACTTGTTGGACGCCGGTACAGAGCAAATTTTAACGATGTATAATCCGCTCGTCTACGAAACCGGTGATGTGATAGGCACTTTTGTCTATCGAATCGGTCTCGGACAAATGGATTACAGCTTTAGTACTGCAGTAGGTTTATTTAATTCCGTTGTTGGTTTCGTGATTATAATTCTTGGGAATGCATTGAGCCGGAAGTATGCCGGACGCAGTATATGGTAGGAGGAGAAAACAATGAAGAGGCTCAGCAAGGCAGATAGGATCATGGATGGCTGTATATACTTCCTTCTCATCTCCTTCTCCATTATTACGCTCGTCCCGTTTATTAATATCTTTAATAAAGCCGTCAGTGAGGAATGGGCGGTTGTGTCCGGTCAAGTCGGGCTGCTCCCAGTAGGATTTCAACTGGAAACGATGACTTTTGTAATTACATCGGCAACGTTCTTGCGTTCCTTTCAAGTGTCTGTTTTTATTACCGTTGTGGGGACCTTAATGTCATTAGTTATTACTGCGCTTACAGCATATCCGCTTTCCAAAAAGCAGCTAAAAGGCGGGAAAATCCTACTTGTCCTATTCGTCTTTACCATGCTATTTAACGGCGGTATTATTCCGAATTACCTGTTAATCCGTCAGCTGGGGTTGATCAACAATGTCTGGTCGTTAATCCTGCCTTCCATGCTGAGCGTGTTTAATCTATTGGTTATAAAAAGTTACTACGAAAGCTTGCCGGAAAGCCTAGAGGAGTCGGCCAAGATGGACGGCGCTCGGTACGGAACCATCCTGTTCCGTATTATTCTTCCCCTTAGCGGGCCTGTATTAGCAACGATAGCCTTATTTTACGCCGTACAGTACTGGAACGATTTCTTTAATGCCATGTTGTATGTGAGCGATCCGAAGCTAAAGCCGCTGCAGCTATATCTGCGAGATATTGTTATGGATGCGTCAAATTTGCGGGAAGATCGAAAGTTGGACGATGTCATGAATGTTACTCCTGAGGGGATTCGATCTGCGACCGTCATTGCCTCTACGGTTCCAATCCTACTCGTCTATCCGTTCCTTCAGAAATATTTTATCAAAGGCGTTTTAATTGGCTCCGTAAAAGGATGACCAATATTCTAAATTACAAATAGAGAGAGGTAGTTACAATGAGGAATAGCTTCAAAATTACCGCAATTACGGCTTCACTAATTTCTCTAAGCCTACTTACTACAGCTTGTGGAGGTGGCGCTGCGAATGCTCCGGCAACCGGGGGGCAAGCGACTAAGGCAGCAGCTGGGCCAAAGCCTACGCTTAAAGCACTTCAGATTTGGCAGAAGGATGATTATAATACGTATCCAGTAGCCAAGATGCTCGAAGAAAAGACGGGTTATAAAGTACAGTACGACATGCTGCCTCAGGATAAACCCGAAGATAAGCTGAATTTGCTAATGTCCACGAATGAACCTTACGATGCGGTGACGATCAGTGGGACGAGCGATTCCAAAGCGCAATGGGCCGACTATGCCAAGCGAGGTGCGTTGGTCGATTTGACACCTCTCATCGAGAAATATGGACCGAATATTAAAAAGATGATTTCTCAAGAAACGTTGGATGCCGCTAAAGTGGACGGGAAAATTTACGCGATCCCGACGAAAGCGAACCCGAATACGGGAGGAGGTATCTTGATTCGTACGGACTGGCTTGAGAAGCTGAATATGAAGATGCCGACGACATTAGATGAGCTTACTGCCGTGTTGAAAGCTTTTAAAGAGAAAGATCCAGGTGGGATTGGCGCTAAATTGCTTCCTATGTCTATCCGTGGGGATTTACCTTTTGTGGATAATATCGTAGGCGCTTTCGGTATGGCGAACGCCTGGAACGAAGACGGTGGTAAGCTGACTCCGCGTTTGCTTGATCCTGCATTCGAGAAATATATTGCATTCATGAATAATTTGTATAAACAGAAGCTGCTCGACAATGAGTTTGTGCTGAACAAAGCAGATAACGTGAAACAGAAATTTTCAAGCGGACAAGTCGGTATTATTCAAGCGGCGTATTCCGACGTACCGACACTCATTGATGCTTTAACAAAAAATATTCCAAGCGGTAAAGCACAATTCCTCTCCGTCTTGAAAGGACCGGATGGTGAGATGGGCTTCCCGGGCAATGCCGGATTCTCGGCAATTACGTTCGTACCGAAATCTTCCAAGAATCCGGAAGATGCAGTCAAGTGGCTGAACGCCAAGCTAGATTCGGATACGTTCAAGAATATGGCGATTGGGGAAGAAGGCAAGCATTATTCGTTTAAGGACGGCGCGTACAGTCCGATTCTGCCGATTTTCGTAGATGAGCGCAATGCGGCTAATAACTATCTTTCAGGAATCGATGAAAAGAATTACTTAGCTTACTGGCAAGCACGCGTTAGAAAAGATCCAAGATTATTTGAGGCGTGGGAGATTCTAAATCTAAAGCAACCGTCAGACTCCCGTGTGATTGATCCATTAGGGATTTCCCCTTACTTAGCTGTGTATTCCAAAAATAATCTACAGCTAAATCAGATGACAACGGATTACGCAGTAAAACTTATCGCAGGTGGAGATACCATCTCTACGCTTGAAGCAACAAGGCAAAAATTTAAAGCTTCAGGCGGGGAGGTCAGCTATAATGAGGTAAACGAATGGTATAAGCAGAAAAAGTAATGGCATGAATGATATGGAACGAACTTCGGGTGCATTTGCGCCTTACGCTCGTTCCTTCTGTCTCTGCGCAATCATGGAGAGGATGAAAGCTATGGAACGGAGATGGCTGCGTTGGCCGAAGAAATCGACGCAAGTCCGGTTGACGATCATTTTCGTCCTTACCCTCATTCCGCTAGTTGGAACTGCACTGTATGCAAATCTGAAGTCTAAGGATATTCTGCAGAATAGGCTGATGGAGCGAACCCAACACGGATTGACAGCGGTGATGAATTATATTGATCTGAGTTTTCAAGGTGCAGAGGAGCTTTCGCTACAGCTTGCCAATGACAGTGACTTGAATATGATGCTATCGAAGGCTGGGAGTGAGCTTGAGGGCGAGACCTTGTTTGATTTTCGCTTAATTACGAGTAAGCTATCTCAAATTGTAACGTTGAATACAATGTTTGCTCATGCAGCCATTCTACATTCCTATTCGCATACCTTGTTGACGACGCTAGGCTATCAGCGAATCGATCAGCCCGACCAGGAGGAATGGGTGAAACAAGCTGCTGCAAGCGGATTTGCGGACGCCATCTTTATCCCATCATCTAATCGTTTACAATCAAGCGGACAACCGGATCCTGTTTTGAATACCCAAAATATCGTCCTGATGCGGCTCATGAACAATTATGACCAGCATCAGCCGGCAACGCACAATGTGGTTCTTCTTGTCCTGCGTAAAAGCTATTTTGCGAATTTAATCCGTGATTTATTGCCGACTTCGAAGGCGTCGGTGTACTTATACACGGCAGATAAGAGACTCGTTGCTTCAACAGGAGCTGAAATGTCAGGTGAATCGGAACTTGCGAAGGAAATTATCGAGCCGAGGGAGAGTGGTTCAATTCGGTGGGGAGATCAGTTGATTACACAATCTGTATCGGATAAATCAGGTTTGTCGCTTGTGCTTGTTCAGCCAGCCGCTGAAATATTTCATGAAACACAGCAGCTGCAGAGATGGACGGTTGTCATTATTATTATCAGTCTATGTATTGCCTTTTGGAGTGCGTGGGTCGTCTTTATCTATATTTCCAAGCCATTGCGTCATCTTGTCAATGCGATGCAGAAAATGCGAAAGGGACAGCTCGTAACACGGATTACACATCATCGAGAAGATGAGTTTGGCTTTGTGATGGATTCATTTAATCAAATGGCAGAGGAACAGCAGCAGTTGATTCAGGAAGGATACGAGCTGCAACTCCGATTAGCAAGGACAGAGCTTAAGCGCTTACAAGCTCAGATTAATCCCCATTTCCTATATAACACACTCGATTCCATTTATTCGGCGGCCATGTTGAGCGGTGAGAAGGATATCGGCTCTATGGTTGTCAACTTATCTAAGTTTTTTAGGATTAGCTTGGGGAAGGGAAGAGAAATTATTACGGTTGGGGAATCGGTGTCCAACTTACAATATTATTTAAATTTGCAGAAACTGCGTTTTCGAGATCAATTAGTGGTAGAAACGTTTGTATCGGAAGAAGCGGTGAAACGTTCCATTTTGCGGCTGCTGCTGCAGCCGTTGGTCGAAAATGCGATTTTGCACGGTTTAGAGAAAAGGGTAGGCAGCAAGCTGTTGCGGATTGAGGCTAACGTGCAAGAAGGTAAGCTGATTATCCGCATTAACGATAATGGCCAGGGTATTTCTGACGAACGCTTGACTTTTATTAGGGATAAGCTAGCGCAAATAACAGTCGGCCAAATGTTTCTGTTGGCCAAAGAGCAGGACACGCCAGACGAAATTTTTGGATTAAGCAATGTGAAATCTCGCATGCTGCTTTACTACGGTGAAGGTGCCGATATGGATATCAAAAGCAACACGTCGGGAACCGAGGTAACGCTCATTTTTCCGCGAGAGGCATAGGGGAGATTCAGCATGATGAATTTAATTCTCGTTGAAGATGAAATTGCGATTAGAACGCGAATTGCTGTAACCATACCTTGGGAGGAACACGGGATCCAGGTTGTCGGTCAGGCAGAGAACGGGGTGCAGGCGCTTGAATTGATGAAGCGTAAGCTGCCGGATATCGTGCTGCTGGACATTCAGATGCCGGAAATGGACGGTTTGGCGTTGGCTAGGCAGATTGCTTCTGAATGGAGCGAGATTAAGCTGATTGTTCTAAGCGGCCATGAGCACTTTGAATACGCTCGAAGTGCCATGGAAGCGGGCGTGCAACGTTATTTGCTGAAGCCGGCGGAAAATGAAGAGATTTTGCAGGCGGTCTTAGAGGCTGCTGGAAAGCTTTCCAAGGAAAGGGAAAGCCGTCACAGCTTGTCGAAGCTTGAGACCAAATGGCGCAGCCACTTGCCTCGACTTCGTGATTTGTTTCTGAGCAGTTGGATGGCCGGTGCATACAAGGATTGGGAGATTGAGCGGCATAGTCAGGAAGTTCAACTGTTACTTCCGGAGCAGGGAGATCCTTATACTATTCTAGTGATGGAGATGGATGCACCGGAAGCAGGCACGGATCGTTATAAAGCCGACGATACGGATTTGCTTAACTTTGCATTACATAGTATTTCATTTGAATTATTTGATGGAGACAATACCTATGTGTTTCAGGATGATAGGGGAGCTACGGTTATGCTGCTCGCAGGAAACGAGGAGGAATCTGACGGAGATCTTCAACTGCGTGCCGGCTTCTACGCAGCTCGGGTTCAGTCTACCGTTCGTGACTGCTTGAAAGCATCGCTTAGTGTAGGTATCAGCGGCACAGGGCGATACCGGTTGGGCGGGGCTGATCTTTATCGGCAGGCTTGTGCAGCACTTAGCCAGCGAATCCTATACGGTGGTGGGGTCGTCTATCCGTTCCACGAGAATAACGGTCTAGTCAGCGTAGAAACCGTGGATGAAATCCACGTTCGCGAAGCGGTATCCTCCGATGAACGTTTGCTTGAAATCAGTATTGAAAAAGGGGACGAACCGACGGCCGTTGAAACGGTGCTTCGCTTGACCCACTCGGCGGTTAACCGATCGGGGACCGTCGAAGAGGTGAAGACAGAGGTGCTGCTGCTCGTGCATTTGCTGCTAGGCATTATCAAGCGTCGCGGTTGGTCAGTCCAAGAGATTGCCGGTACGGATTACGATACCATTCAAAATGTGCAAATGCTGCAAAGCCGAGAGCAGATCGATCATTTCTTTAAGCGTCTTGTACGGAACATCACCAAATTCGGTCGTCAATCAAACAATCTGAGTGGCAATAAACTCATTCAAGATGTACTGAACATCATTGATAACGAACTGGCTAATGATATTAGTTTATACAATGTGGCGGAACGTCTGTTTATTAACCATTCTTATTTAAGTCGGTTATTTAAATACGAGACTGGGCAACTATTTTCAAGCTATGTACTGGAACGAAGGATGACCAAGGCGAAACAATTACTTAATGAGGGCGCTCAGGTCCAGGAAGCGGCAAGACAAGTAGGGTATACAAATACGGGTTTCTTTTCCAAATTATTTTTAAAGCATTGGGGCATACTGCCAAGCGGTTTGAAACGTTCATAGCGCTTGAAGAGTAGATTTTTAGGGAGGTAACCTCCATTCGAGGTACCGGAAGGAGCACAGATGAAACAGGTTTATGATGAAGGTATAA
This sequence comes from Paenibacillus sp. J22FR83, assembly GCF_059691955.1. Taxonomy (NCBI): domain Bacteria; kingdom Bacillati; phylum Bacillota; class Bacilli; order Caryophanales; family Paenibacillaceae; genus Paenibacillus; species Paenibacillus sp. J22FR83. The sequence goes on along the minus strand of NZ_JCAUAM010000002.1, from coordinate 563,147 downwards.
AAGAGCGGGCGAGGTATACACAGTCCGAAATCGATACGGGCTATCTCGATCAGGCGATCGCTTATGTCATCAAGCAAATTGACAGAAAGCTTGAGGCATTTACAGAAGTATTTCCTGGCCCAACCACCGAGAATTTGGTGTATATGCCGGGTCCTAATGTCGGTTGGACGACCAGCTTCTGGACGGGCATGCTATGGCTCGCCTATGAAGTGACCGGAGAGGCGAAATATCGGGCATGCGCGGAAATCCATGTCAACAGCTTTATCGAGCGTATACAGCAACGAAGCGACATTGAGACCCACGATCTTGGCTTTCTATATACGCTCTCATGTGTCGCCGCTTATCGTCTTACTGGCAGCGATGCAGCGAAGCAGGGGGCGCTGGAGGCAGCCGATAGACTCATGGACCGGTATTGGGAACAGGCAGGTATTATTCAAGCATGGGGCGATTTACAGGACCCGAAGCAGCAGGGCCGGATCATTATTGATTGTACGAACAATTTGCCCTTATTGTACTGGGCTAGTGAAGTAACCGGAGACCCTCGTTATGCGGAGGCCGCTGTCAAGCATGTCGAGCAAACAGCTCGACATATCGTAAGAGAAGACGCTTCAACCTATCACACGTTCTACTTTGATGTAGCCACAGGCCAGCCTCGCTTCGGGCGTACATCAGGTGGGTACTCCGATGAGTCCTGCTGGGCGCGAGGTCAGGCTTGGGGCATTGCAGGGCTGCCGTTAACCTACAGCTACCAACATGACGAACAATATCTTCACTTAAGCAAAAAGCTGGCCAACTACTTCTTGAACCGCCTCCCTGTCGATCAGGTGCCTTATTGGGATCTTAGCCTGAACGGGGCCGGCGTCCCCCGTGACAGCTCAGCAGCGGCTATTGCCGCAACCGGAATCTTAGAAATGTCTCGTCATCTCCCGCTTAGCGATCCCGATAAGCGAGCTTATGAAGGAGCGGCGATTGCAATCGTCCGATCGTTAACTGACAGCTACACAGCCGCTCAAGAGCCTTCCTGCACCGGAGTACTTCTTCACGCCGTTTATAGCGTTCCGCAGAATATGGGTGTGGATGAGTGTAATCTATGGGGCGATTATTACTACTTTGAAGCCTTAGTTCGATTACGGCGCGATTGGTGCATGTATTGGTAAATGGTGAAAAACCGGTGCGCTGGTAATATCCCCTTTGGTAGACACTCAGAAAAAACCTTATGGTATCTTAAGGAGAACTGAGTACAACTTGAAGGGGATTTTTCTATGGCTAAAAAAGGACAAGAAACTGTACGCAATTGAAGGTATGGTGAAGAAATGCTCATAGTCTTGACAGTACTGAAACCCCCCCTTGCTTTTACAAAAAAAGTGGTCTATAATTCATTACACGATCGTTGAACGAAACAATGAGAGCGAGATTACATGTATGAAAAGAGTGCCCAAAACAAGCCGCGATCTGCAGGCTGCCGAACGTAGAGAGCAAATCTTACTTGGTGCTAAGCAGTTGTTTGCGGAGCACGGCTACCACGGGACGTCGATTCGCGCGATGAATAAGCATATCGGGATCACAGATGGCTTGTTGTATCACTATTTTCCAGGTGGCAAGCAGGAGATATTGGAGACCATTTTCCATGAGGCTCAGCGAGCTCGCATGGAAATTATGGATCAGTTAATTAAAGGGATTCATCCAGGCCAGCCGTTAGAAGAATCTTTATTTCTGTTTATTTCAAGATTGGTGGGTACCCTCATTGGGGATCCAGACTTTATGAAAATTATGCTGCGAGATTCGGATAATATCTTATCGGAAGATAAGAATTTTATGACGCAATTGATTTTGCAGCGGCACCAAGCGTTAACAGAGGCATTGGCGAAGAGAGCCGAGGCTGGAGAAATCCGAGAGATGGACTTTGGCTTAGCAGCCAAACAAGTGATTTCCGTCGGCATGATGGCGGTTATCGGACGATTCACTGCAGTCAAGATGATAGAGACCGATGTCGATGATTACTTGAAAAAAATGGTCGCTTTCACCGTATCACTTTGGAGAAAGTGATTTCTTTTTAATAATTTCGTTCACACAACGTTGAATGAAAAATATATTTCATAAATTTAAGGGGGCGTTACGATGAATCACTTTTTTAAACAGAAACACCCGTATATCGCTATTATTGCCGTTTTCCTCGTCATTCTATTATTAGGTATTGCGCAGCTCGGTTCGACGGTGAATCCTACGCCTAAGAATCTTCCAGTGTTGCTCGTTCAGATGGATGCGGGCGAGAAGCTGCCAACAGGTCAAGAGATGAACTTCGGTAAGCTCATTCAGGAGAAAATAACGGCTGCTCCAGCTCAAACGGACACCGTATCTCCGCTCCAGTGGAAGACTTTGGCTACTGAACAAGAAGCCATCGATGCGATGGACAGAGAGCAGGCCTACGCTGCGATTATCATCCCAGCAGACTTCAGCCATAAGCTAGCAAGCTTATTGTCCCCACTACCGCAGGCTTCATCCGTAACGGTCTATGTGAACCAAGGGATGAATAATACCGCGGCTACGATGGCTAGTGGCGTGATGAACCAGATCCTTAATGGGGTTAACGGTCAAGTTAGAGAACAACTGCTAGCACAAGTCAGCCAAAAAGGCGGGACGCTCACCGTCGATCAAACCAAAGCATTCGCTTCACCGATCGTCATTACAAGCAAGAATATCAATGCTGTTGGCACGAACAGTTCCAATGGTAACGCACCTGTGGTGTTAACCCAGCTTGCTTGGTTTGGAGCGATGGTGACGACCCTATTACTGTTCATGGCAGCCGGAAAAGCAACCCAAACGGGCTCCCGCTCGCATCGCTTCGGGATTCAACTATCCCAGATGCTCAGCGGCATCGTCATCACCGCGGCTTCTGCTGCCAGTATTCTGCTTGTAGCAGGCAAATGGCTAGGCTTATCCATCCCGAATTATTGGGAAATGGGCTTGTTTCTTGCTTTCGTCGGCTTCGCCTTCTTCCTGTTGCAAACGGCCATTGTTAGTTGGCTTGGTTTAAAAGGAGTACCATTGTTCGTCCTCGTGTTCTTCTTCGGTGCACCTGTACTCTCGTTGCCGCTAGAGCTATTGCCATCGTTCAGCCAAGATTGGCTGTATTCGTGGCTGCCGCTTCGCTTCTCTGCGGAGGGTCTTCGAGATCTGTTCTACTTCCGTCAGAACTTGAATCTGAGCAGCCCGATGTGGACCTTAGGCACGATTGGTGCCGTGGCTATGGGAATTATTTTCTTGTCCCTATTAAAAAAGCACGAGCAACCTGCAGCTAAAGTTGAGGCTTCCCGTTCTATGTAACATAGTTTTATCTGTTGTAGATACCACAGAAAAGTGATTTGGGCGAACAACGGCCCTTGCCAACCGCCTGCCCGCCCCAAGCACTCACGTTCTCTTAACCAGTGAGAAGAAGCCTCCAACCAGGTACCCAGGTTTGGAGGCTTTTCGTTTTTACTGGAACATCAACGCAAATCATTATAATGCTGCATCTTCATAAAGTGGATGGTGACCGTTGTCCCCTCGCCAACCGCACTATTAATTGAAAGGTCATGACCTAGTTTCAGCGCCATTTGTTTGGCTAAGTAGAGTCCCATTCCAGTGGAGCGGCTGTGTGTTCGGCCATTCACCCCGGTGAACCCTTTATCGAACACGCGGCCGAGATCAGCGGCATCGATGCCAATCCCCGTATCCTGGATGATCAACCGCTTCTCGGAGTCGCTTTCCTCTGAGCGGAAGGCAATGCTGCCACCGTTGTCTGTGTAGGTCAAGGCATTCGCCACGATCTGGCCAATGATGTAGCCCAGCCACTTGCTGTCACTGTTCACGATAAGGGTAAGTGATGCCATGTCGGGACGTATTCTTTTGGCGATAAACAATTTGGCAACCTTCTTGATATTCTCCTTCACAAGTGTGTTCAATGACAACTCCGAGATGAAGTAATCTCGGGAGAAGGAGTCAATTCGCGAATAGTAGAGCGCTTGCTCGACATAGCTATCGATCTTGCTAAGCTCGTCTTCGAGCTTGTCTACGAGGTATTCCGCGGTTTTGCCGGCGCGGTTCTCCATGATAAGACGGCTGGCCGCGATGGGCAGCTTCACTTCATGAATCCAGGAGAGGATGAACTCCTGATGATTGCGAATCTCCGACTGCAGGAGATGCGTTTCGTTGGCTTGATCCTTGGACAGCTGCGTTAACAGCTGTAGATAGAGCTCTTGCTCGTTGGTCTGAGGTTCGGGCATCGCCGCGATGGCCCAGTCTTGATGTTGGCTTTTGCCGAGAAATTCACTCAATTCCTTGTAGAAGGACTTTCGATAGAAGTAGCCAAAGGTTATATATAAGGCAGCGAATAGAAAACAGCCCGCATTCGTGTAGGCGATATTATTAAGGGCGGCCTGTCCTTTTACACTGACAAGCATGATCATTGAAATGAATAGCATTGTCACCGCATACATGCCCATGAAATAGCGTTTATCCTTCAAATAAGAGAGAAAACTCATGGGATCATGTACCCTTGCCCTTTCTTGGTGGTGATGAAATCATCGCGTCCAAGTTCTGCAAGCTTTTTGCGCAGGCGGGTAATATTAACGGTTAACGTATTGTCGTCTACGAAGCTTTCATCCTCCCAGAGGCCTCGCATCATCTGCTCTCGGCTGACAATAGCACCTTGATGCTGCATGAGGATAGTGAGAATTTTGAACTCGTTCCGGGTAAGCTCTGTTTTCTGATCCCCACACGCAATGTCACCATCCTTCAAGTTCAGGACGACGCCATTATGGGCCATTACGTTAGCTGATGTTTCCATATAGGAGTAGGTTCTGCGCAGCAGAGCATTGATTTTCGCCACGAGGACGTCGGTGTAGAAAGGCTTCTGGATAAAATCATCGCCACCCATATTCATCGACATGACCATATCCATGGGTGTATTTCGAGACGAGAGAAAGAGAATAGGGACATTCGAAACTTCCCTGATTTGGCGGCACCAATAGAATCCGTCGAACGCCGGTAAATTAATATCCATCAGCACGAGATGGGGGTTTTCGTTCACATAAACGGTGAGCACGGCGTCAAATTGCTCGATAATAATCGTTTCAAACCCCCAGCGGCCCAGTGCTTCAGCCACCGTATCCCGTATCGTTTTATCATCTTCCACGATCATAATTTTCACAGATAGTCGATGCCTCCTTAAGGGACGAATGAGCCGATTATACCATTTCATCAGTGATGGTAGCATAATCATGACAAAATTGTAAGGTAACGCAGAAGAGTTGTAAGCTACTTCGATGGTTGCGTGATCCCGCAGATAGTAGGATAGAGGTATCAGGAAGCAAACCATGTTTATTGGAGGAATAACCGATATGAAAACGATCGTTGAAGCTAAGCAGTTGAAGAAAGTATACGGGACCAAAGGCAATGTATTTACGGCGCTGAAAGATATCGATCTATCCATTACACAAGGTGAATTTGTGGGCATTATGGGACCGTCTGGATCGGGCAAAACGACGCTCTTGAACCTGTTGGCCACAATTGACCAACCAACTTCGGGAGAAATCGTTGTCGACGGGGTCAGTCTCGTGAAGATGAAGGAGGCAGAGTTGGCGAAGTTCCGCCGTGATAAGCTGGGCTTCATTTTCCAAGATTATAATTTGCTCGATACGTTGACTGTGAAGGAGAACATCATTCTCCCGCTTGCCCTAGCAAGAATGAAAGTGTCTGAATTGGAGCGCCGCGTTGAGGTGATCAGCAAGAAGTTCGGCATTGATCCCTTGCTGGATAAGTACCCGTACCAAATCTCTGGCGGCCAGAAGCAACGAACAGCCGCATGCCGCGCCATCGTGTCGAACCCCAGTCTCGTACTGGCAGATGAGCCGACGGGGGCGCTGGATTCGAAGTCTGCGACGGAGTTGCTGGAGAGCTTACAGAGCTTGAATGTGCAGGATCAATCCACGATTCTTATCGTGACGCATGATGCCTTTGCAGCTAGCTATTGCACGCGTGTTGTCTTTATTAAAGATGGTCAATTATTTACGGAGTTAAATAAGGGGACGTCTTCGCGCAAGGAGTTCTTCAACAAAGTGATGGATGTGCTCTCGGTGCTAGGGGGTGGGGCAAGTGAACTTATTTAGTCTGGCTAGAAGGAATGTGATTGGTAATCTGAGGAATTATTTGATTTATTTCATCTCCATGATTTTCAGTGTCGTCATCTATTATACGTTCGTTTCTTTACGATACAGTGAGGAGATCGCGGCGAATATGCAGAAATGGGAGGGTATGAAGTCCGTCTTCACGCAAGCTTCCATTATTCTCATTTTGTTTGTAGCGGTGTTTATCTGGTATTCCAATTCTTTTTTCACCAAAAAGCGGAAGAAAGAAGTAGGTCTATACGCCTTGCTTGGTGTGAGGAAGCGTAAAATTGGTACGATGTTATTTTATGAAAATATGATGATGGGAATTGGCGCGGTTGGCGTGGGGATCGTACTAGGTACGTTATTATCCAAGTTATTCGCGATGATGTTCCTCAAGCTGTTGGATTCAACAGTTGAAGTCAGCTTTAGCATTTCCTCGGAGGCGATTGTGAATACGTTGATCGTATTTGCCATCATTATCGTGGTCACTTCCATCCATAGCTATCGCTTGATCTATCGCTTCCAGCTCGTGGATTTGTTCAAGGCAGAGCAAGAGGGAGAGCAGGTTCCGAAGCCATCGGCATTCTCAGCCGTGTTAGCAGTTGCCCTATTGATAATCGGCTACTGGACGGTGTTTCAGCCTATGACGACTTCGGCTCAAATGGGACGGAACTTCCTCCTTATCTTCGGCACCCTGATCGCCGGTACGTATCTGCTATTCCGGTATGCGCTCATTTATATCTTGAAAATCGCCCAAAAGACGAAGTCTCGCTACTATAAAGGCATGAATATGATATCCACGGCCCAATTGATCTATCGCATTCGCGGGAATACGCGGATGTTCACAATGATTGCGCTGCTCAGTGCGCTGACGATTTGCGCGGTTACGGTAGGCTCAAGTTCCTATTTCACGATCACCAAGGATGCCGAGGAGGAAGCGCCTTTCAGTTACATGCACATTTCCCAAGGCGCAAGCTTCGATGGGCAAATCCGTGCTATGTTGGAGGAGGACCAAGAACACCCCATTGAAACGAAGCTGGATGTTCCCATTATCCGAGTTGCAGCGGATGTGACGAATTTCTTTTATCATCCATCGGGTCATTCACCGAATTCCGTTCCTATCAAGCTTGTGTCGGCGACCATGTACAATCGGACCTCAGAAGTATTAGATAGGGAGGGGCAGGTTACGCTCAAAGATGACGATATCGCGATCATTCAACCGAGATACTCAACGTTTACTTTGAATGAAGTGAAGGGAGATACAATTACTCTGGGTGTGCAGGGAGGCAAGCAAACACTAACGGTCCAGCAGCTTATAGTAGGCAGAATGCTCCCGTGGAGCTTCCCCGATCTCGTCTTCATCGTCAGTGATACCTTGTACGCTAAGCTGCTGCCAGGATTAGAAGAAGTGACGTACAAAGGGTACGTCGTCAAGAATCAAGGATCGACGAAGACGACGTCGAATTCCCTTATGAAGCTGAAGACAGAGCAGAACGGAATGTCCACCTACTACTATCAATATCGTCAAAACATGGAGGGGGCAGGGTTGGATATATTCACGCTGTGCTTCTTAGGACTTGTCTTCCTTGCAGCGACAGGATGTATGATTTACTTCAAGCAGTTAACGGATACGAACGAAGATAAAGCACGCTATGCGATGCTGCGCAAGATCGGTGTAAGCCGCAAAGAAATTAGGACGACGATCGCCAAACAGACCTTGTTCGTGTTCATGTTGCCTCTTCTGCTTGGCGTTACCCACAGCATCATGGTTCTTAAAGCTTTGACGACCATCCAGCTCATTAGCGGAGAGATCCTCATCCCAGTGCTGATAACGACGATTCTATATGGGGCTATATATTTCTGCTACTTCGTGCTATGCGTCGGAGCCTCGAACCGTATTGTCAGCAGGTAAAATGGTAAACGTGACGCCATCGGTCTCATTCTTAGCCCCAACGTTCATTCCGTGATGATCCATGATTTGTTTCACGATGGCGAGACCGAGACCGAACTGTCCCTTGCCGCCCGTGCGGAAGGGCTCGAACAGATTGTCCGCGATATCTTGATCAAGCAGTGGACCATCGTTATTCATCCGAATTTCAAAATGAGGAGCGAGAGTCATGCGGATTCGAATGCAAGTTTCGGCATAGCGCAGCTGATTATCCAGCATGTTTTCCAGAGCGATCTTCCATTGCTCTTGATCGCCAAGGAGCGTGTGAGGAGCGATGTTCAGCTCCCACGTGATCTCAGGGCGCTTATAGCGCAGTCGCTCGACGACATCTTCAATAACCGCTTTGATGTCAAAAACATGGAAAGGCTTCTCTTTGGCCGTGAAATAATTCAATTTGTTCAGCAATAACAGATCGCGGATGCGCTTCTCTAGGCGTTCGCCTTCTTTCATAATGACGCCTAAACTGGCACTTAACGTGCCTTTGGGAAAAACACCGTCTTGGATGGATTGCGCATAACTGCGGATGACCATGACGGGTGTTTTTAGTTCGTGCGACGTATGCTGCAGGAAGAACTGCTGCGCACGATCTTGCTTCACAAGCCGCTGCCGCATAAGTTCGATCGCTTTGCCTAGGCGCCCAATCTCATCTTTGCGGCGGCCCGTATCGATGGGATCGTGCCAATCGCGTTCCGCCATGCGCCCCACATGCTGTTCCATCTGTACGAGCGGGCGTGTGAAGTAGCGCGCCAGCAATAAGCAAGGCATCCAGCTCACGACAATGAGGCCAACCATCAGCAGCATGAGTCTGCCGAACATCGACATAATGAGGTCGTTGCGGTAGTTGCCCCAGGCATAGGAAACGATGAAGTTAGGTGCTCCTTGGACGGTTTCTTTGCGGATAACATAGAAGATACTGTTGTTATCAATCATGCGCGTATACTTGGCCACAGGCTGCATTTGGGCCAAAGCATCCTTCTCCATGGCCGCCATGAAGGGTTCTGCAGCACGCAGAGTTGTCGTAGTAGCAGTTGTAGCTGCTATGGCCTGAGCTGCTTGTGTGCCGCTAATGGTGAAATGGCGGATGGACGGGCCGGTCAATGTACCCTCTAAAGGCGCTGTTATCTGAGCGGATAGCGTAGCGGCTGCTGTCAATGTGCCAGCAGTTGTGCTAGAACTCAGCGGTGTCCCCATAGTGGCCATGCCACTGGCTTCCATACCAGGCACAACAATGACACGGTTACCTTGCAATGGCTGTGCTTGTGATTTGATAAGGTCTATAGGACTTTGCGCAATCGGAATGGCAAAAACAGGGCTAGGAGGCTGTGCGAGGGTCGCTTCTACTTGAAGACCGCTTTGGGTATCCAGCAGAATATTATAAAGCTGCTCGGTGAAGAAGCCTTTTAACGTCCAAGGCAATAGCACTGCGAGCAGTGTGAATATCAGCAGGGTTAGTGCAGCAAAGGCACCCCATAATTTCAAAGCGAGCGGCCACTGGCCAAGTCGAACACTCATGATTTCACCATCCTATACCCGTATCCGTATACGGTTTCTAAACGCAGATCAGGTAATTTGCGGCGGACTCGTCGCACCAAATCATCCACAACACGATCGGTGCCGAAGTAGTCGATGCCCCATACGGAGCGAAGCACTTGCTCCCGTTCAAGCACGTGTCCTTGATGCTGAACGAAATAGAGCAGCAGCTCGAATTCCTTCGAGGTCAAATCGAGCGTTGCGCCATCGCTATCGGTTACCGTGCGAGCGGGCTCGTCGATGGTGTAGGAAGCTAACGTTGTGAGCTGTGCGCGTCGCTCCATGGAGGCTGTTAGCGGGCTGTTCCCTTGTCGCGCATAGACGCGCTCTAGCAACTTGCGACAGCGGATGACTAGCTCGCGAGGCAGGAACGGCTTGGCCATATAGTCGTCGCTCCCAAGCTCAAGGCCAATAACGCGATCGATATCGGCATCGCGGGCCGAGATGAAGATGACCGGCTGCGTCGGTTGATCAGCTTTAATCTCGCGGATAAGCTGGAAGCCATCCACGCCAGGTAGCATAATATCGAGGACCCACAAGTCCGGCCGCTCCGAGATTGCCTCTCTAGCTGAAGTTCCATCGGGGAACGAACGCACCTGCCACCCCTCTTTCTCCAAATAGGCTGCTAACACGCCTCGTAAATGTTCTTCATCTTCGACTAAATAGATGCTGTACATCTTATATCACGCCTTCCATGCCTTCTCTAACACCTTCTCTAACATGAGGAAAAGTGGAGCCGAATCGCAGGGTATGCGATCGGATCCACCATACGTACCATTTATTTTTTCTCAGCTTCTGTTGCTTGCTGCTCTTTGATTTTCGCCGTCATTTCACGCATGTCTGCTGTACCTTTTACGAAATCCTTCAACACATCCGGCAAGATTGCACGGATGGCTTCTGCATCATCGGCTTCTATTGCCTCTGTTAATTTTTGTTGAAGTTTCATGCTCTCTGATTCTACCGGCTTAGCTATCATTATATCACTCGCAACACCAGCCTCAACTGGAAGAACACGGGTAATCTGCTCGGGAAGTGTTCCATCGGACTTCGTTATGCTTGTAAAAATGCCTCTAGTAGGATGAGCTACCCCTTCTGGAAGGTCTTTGATCTCTGCAGCTGAGAGAGTAGGTAATGAAGGCAGTGTTTCAATGGCTGTGCCACCTTCCAATGAAGTAACGAAAGTAGCGCCTTCAGCAGGGACGACTTGTAGGGCACCATCCGCAGCATCTTTGCTTGAAATGGTCACGGTCTGAGCGAAAGTAGGCTTAGGCAGATCTGCTTCTGCTTGCTTCCGATCGTCGAGTGCTTTCTTCCAGTCGGCAAGGGTGTCTGGTGCGTATGTCGTGGCTAGCATTTTCAAGTAGTTGCGCTCATGAGCAGGTTGGTTAAGCAAGCCTGCACTCGAAGAGCGGAAGAGCAGGGCTGGCGCTGCTCCAACAGCCTTTACCATTTGTACTGCCTTGACGGTGGGGGGTGTTTCACTTGTTGTATCTGCCGCAGATGCACTTACTGCACCGAATGCGATGGTTGTCATAATAGCTAGCAGGCTCGTTTGAACGGCGCGTTTTTTCCATGTTGTTTTCATCGTGTGAAAACTCCTTTCGATTTATGTAGCATGCAGGGATGGTTGATTTCCCTTACACCCTTACTGTACCGAAAGATTATGGACATCCTATCGTAAAATTGTGGGAAATTATGTGATGGAACGCCAAACACCACCTTAGAGGAGTAGGCCTCTGTGGTGGTGTTCGGTGTATGTTGCTGATAGGTTCGCTTACATCCCCAAATGCAGCTTCCGCGTATTCAGAACCCCTGCAAGTCCTGTTGGATCTTGACTTACTTTATACTGGACGAAAGCTTCCGCTTGTTCAGAAGTACGAAGGCGAAGCGGCTTAGGATCCATCTCGGTGACGAGCTTCACGACGACATCGGCAACGGATTCTGACGTTTGTGGGACTGAATTTCGTTTGGAGAATGCATCTAAATATTGCGTGATGATCGGTTTATAATCATCTTCCAAGATGCCGCCGGTCTTCTGCACGTGCCCGAGTACCGTAGCGTTGAAATTCGTCGCAATTGCTCCAGGCTCCAGCAGCGTGACGTCGATACCAAAGGCAGGCTTATAGTAAGTAGCTAAGCTTTCAAGTAAACCTTCTACAGCGAATTTCGCTGCGCAGTAGATCTCATTGAAGGGCTGACCGACCAATCCGCCAACACTTGTCGTTGCGATAAGATGCGCCGAATCTGATTTGCGAAGAAGGGGAAGTCCTGCCCGAATCGTATGCATCACACCGTATACATTCGTATCGAATACAGCTTGAATCTCCTCGAAAGTCGCTTGCCCCAACGCACGCAGAAAACCGAAACCTGCATTGCAAAGCAATACGTCCAGGTGCCCATGCTTCGTTTCAATCTCGCTGAAGGCTTTGTTCATAGAAGCGGGATCCGTTACTTCCATTTCCATAAAATGAAGGTTCGAGACTTCTGTATATTTCTCTTGATCGCGAGCGACATTGCGCGTACCTGCGTAGACGGTCCAGCCAAGCTCGGCGAATTTCAAGGCAGTTGCAAGTCCAATACCTGATGACGCTCCAGTAATAGCCATAATTTTATGCATAGGATGAGCTCCTCATGTGTTTATTTGTTTAACTGTTTAGTAATTAAACAATATATGTAGATGCAGAATTCGTCAACTGGAAAATGAAAAATCCCAACTTCCGTTGGGATTTTAAACAGGCATCTTCGTCAATAGTTGTTGCAATGTTGCGAGCTCTTCCTCTGTATAGGCAGCGAAGAGTTGTTCAATTTTCGTATTATACGCTGCAAGGATGAGAATTATGAGCTCGTTTCCTTTATCCGTCATTTGTAGAAGATGACTGCGGCGACTAGTTGGATGGGGCTTGCGGACGAGTAGTCCTTGTTCCTCCATTTTATCCAGAAGCTGTGTAATCGCCCCTCGGGTTAGCCCGAATTCGTTGGCAATATCGACCGCGATGCAGTCAGGATGCTTGCGCAGATACTCTAAAACGTACATCATGATCGGTGATATCTGGAATTGAGGCAGAACCTGCGTTAAGTAAGAGGAAATGACATTCTTGATCCCGCGAAATTTGGTCGTCATCCATTCATGGTCAGGTGTTGTCATACGAAGCCGTCCTTTAGTGATTAGTGTCTACCTAGTATGCCAAAAAAAATGACCCACAGCAACGGGCTGTAGGTCTAAGTTTATATTTTAAAGGGGGGTTGGTCTTTATTATAGGCAAGTTACATTAAAACAACATGAAAGTTAGATTTCATTTTCATTACAAATTTGTCAGTGGTAAAATAAGTAGGAAAGCTAAGCGGGAGTTTAAGCTAGAGAGTGGGGTATTTTCTATTGAAGCATTATTCTATGAGGTCGCATCTAACGATAACTTTTGCCCTAATGGCCTTGATTCCCATTCTTATTCTAGGTGGTTTCCAGGTTTCGCAAATTAAACATATCACGCAGGAAACGAATCAAAACCAACGCCAAACGACCTATCGACTCGGAGATGCGGTTGAAGCTTATATGTCTTATCATCGCAATGCGGTTGAAACCTTGGCGGCGACGATCTCGGCTTCGGATGCAGCTTTTCGCAATCGGGAGAGTCTGACCTTGAAATTGCAGTCCTTGCAAGAAAATCTAGAGGGATTTGCGGGTATATATGTGGTCGATGATCGGGGGACGATCAAAGCAACACATGGGATGTCGACAGATCTGATCGGTGTTGATGTGAACGCTCGTGACTACACAGCTCGTGTGAAGGCTGGACAGAAAGCGATTATATCTTCGCTATTCAAAGGCCCTGAGAGCTTGAACGAACCAGCTATTGCCATTGCTGTACCGATTTACAAGGGCAACAAGCAGGTGGACGGTTTCGTGTTGGCTGTACTTGAATTAGCACCTATCAAGACACTCGTTACGAAGTATGATTATGGGACGGAAGCCTACCCTGTTGTGCTGGATCATGCAGGCAAGCCCATTTACCATCCGAATGCCGAGCTAACGGCAACCATGGTGGATTTATCGAAGGAACCAGTCGTCACCGATGCCAAAATGCTTAAACAAGGTGAGGGCACCTACTCGCTAAGTACCTCGTCACATAAAGAACTTATTACCTATAAATTGATCCCAGACCTGAATCTTATCGTATGGGTAAGCAGGTCGACAGCAGCTGTTAACGCAGCTTTCACGGAATCTTTACGGATCACGTTGCTATTGGTTGTGTTCACGCTGATTGTAACGTTGTTGCTAGGCAGCCTCTTGGCCCAAAGATTAAATGGCACGATCCACGCCTTAGTCGGTTATACCCAGCGGTTAGCTGGAGGCTCGTTCGCCCAGCCTGACCAGAAGGTGGTACCGCGTGGAGCGCCGTCGGAGCTGCATCAGCTCGCGGAGCATTTCTTCCGCATGGCTGCTCAAATTAAGGAGAACCAACGTGCTTTGTTGGATTTAAACAGCGAGCTTGAACATCGCGTCGAGGAGCGGACTCAACGATTGCAGGACGAGCATGCGACATTGAATGCGGTTCTGGAGAGCATGTCGGATGGGATTGTGCTGATTGATGTGCAGCATAACGTGCTGTATGCCAATCATCAGATGGCGGAAAGTTTCGCGATTCCAATGGGCGATTTGTCCAATATGGCGGAAGCTGATTTGTTTGAACGGATTGCGGAGCTTTTGCCTGACCCTCAGGACGAGCTTCAATTGCGTAAGTTAACGGCTGAGCCAAGAGTACAGAGTGCCTTAACGGTGAAAACAGCGCAAGGCAAGCCACGCTTTATGATGGTATCCGCGTTTCAGGTTGCGCGGGAGGGGCGAGTATTTGGCCGCGGGTATGTGTGGCGTGACAGAACGAAGGAGCATGAAATCGACGCCCTTAAGAACGATCTCATTTCACTCGCATCGCATGAATTCAAAACTCCGATCACGAGTATCCGAGGCGGCGTGGAAACATTGCTGCGCAGGGATGCGCACTGGGATGAGGACTTTAAGCTGGAGCTGCTTGAGGGTATTCATGAGGATATAGGCCGTATCCAAGATCTCATAGATGAGTGGTTGGATATTTCCAAAATCGAATCAGGTGCAATGGGGATTCATCCTCAACCGTTGAAGCTAGCTGCTGTTATCGAAAGCGCCAGACATCGACTGCCTGAAGATATCAGCGCGGACCGGTTGCAGTTCGAGGTTGAGCTGCCTGCGGATATTCCGCTAGTCTTTGCAGATAAGCTCCGCATGGAGCAGGTATTCTTGAACTTGTTCATCAATGCGGTTCGCTATAATGAGCGGGAACCGATTATTCAGGTGACTACGCAGGCGGATGAAGCATATGTCTACGTGCACGTACAGGATAATGGGATTGGGATTGCCCAGGAGCATTTGGCTAAATTATTCGATCGCTTCTATCGCGTGGACGTATCTTCCAGTCGTCAAACTGGTGGCACGGGGCTTGGGCTGGCAATCTGCAAAGGAATTATGGAAGCCCACGGCGGCGCCATCCAAGTGGAAAGCAAGCTCGGTGAGGGAAGTCGATTCACACTGTTAATTCCGCGGTTTAATGGGGGAGATGAGCTAACATGAGCATGAGTGCAAAGAAAATCATGATCGTCGACGATGAGCCCAAAATCATTCGTTTCATCGCGGCGAATTTGAAATCCTTAGGTTTTGAAACGGTGGCCTGTCAAAGCGGGGCAGAGGCGCTGGAGAAGGCAGAAGCCGTCGATCCGGATTTGATTTTGCTGGATCTGATGATGCCAGGGATGGATGGCTTCGAAGTATTGCGCAGACTCCGCGCGTATTCGAGTGTGCCCGTCATCATGCTAACTGCAAGGAGCAATGGTGCGGATAAAGTGCAGGGACTGAATCTCGGGGCAGATGATTATTTGACCAAGCCATTCTCGCTGGACGAGCTATTTGCTAGAGTCAATGCGGTGCTTCGGCGCTTGGATGGACGCATGCCTGCGCCTTCTACGGTGAGTGAATTGACCGTTGGCCCTGTGAACGTCAACCAAGCACAACGCCGTGTTCGACTTGGTGGCGTGGACGTGAAATTTACGGAGACCGAGTATAATCTGTTCGTGCTTCTCTTGCAGCATGAAGGCAAAGTCATGACGCATGAGCAGTTATTGGGCGAGATTTGGGGCAGCGAGTATCGCGATGAAGTCGAGTACCTGCGCGTGACGATCGCGCGAATTCGTCAGAAGCTGAAAGCCCACACCGAGGGGCAGGAGCTGATTGTGACCTACCCCGGTGTTGGTTATATGGCGAAGGGGGATTAGTTGTAGAGGGTGAGGCAAAGGCTACTCATGGAAATAGCGCTATGTCATAACGTGATCTATTACTCGAAATGAGCATGGTGATGCACTTCGGATTTCGAGTCGCCTCGAAGGGAAAGAATGAGCCAAAACTAATGACTTGCCAGAAGCTGCACATCAAGCGGGTAATCGGGCAGCTCCATTTCGCGCGTTGTCCCAGTCGTTAGGTCGACCACCGTCATTCCATTCCAGCCGGTATCCGCATAAGTTACGCCTCCTGTGAGATAGGCATAACGACCGTCACCGCTGGTGGCGACCATTTGGTGCATCCGACTTAATGGAAGGATCTTCTCTGAATAGGTGTTCACATCGAGCACAGTCAAGTTAGGCTTGCCCGTAGCGCTGCCAGCAGAACCGATGCCAACGATGAGCAGCTGCTTGCCGTCAGGCGTAAGCGTGACACCCTCTTGATGGGTGTTGCCCGTCAACGGTTCCGTTGTGTAGCTGCCGCTCTTCGGATCAAGCACCACAAGGCCGCGGCCTTGGTAAGGCAGAAGCAAGCGGCCATCCGCGCGGACGGCGGCGTAGTGCGGCTTCTCGAAGCCGCCTTTGCCGAAAGGAGCAGCCTCGAGGGTGCGGCTTGTGAGGCTTAAGGGATCGACAGCCGTCACCGTGTATCCGTCGTGGTCAATACTGTAGACTTCGCGGCCGTCTAGGCTGGTCACCACATCGAAAGGTCGGACACCTACCGCAACTCGGCCCGTCATCGTGAGCTTTTCCGTATCCAAAATCTCAAGCTGGCTCTTGCCACCGTCGAGATACACACCGACATACACGAATTTACCATCTGGCGATACCGCGATGCCCATGCCGCCAGACCGATATTCACCGAAGCGTGGCTTGCCCACATTGGCATGATAAGGGATTAGCGCAAGCCGTGTGCGGGTCTTCGTATCGACGACGGCGACACCTTCGGCAGTCGAGACATAAGCGCGATGATTCAGCCCTTCAGCAATTGCAAAAGGAGCTTTGCCAACGACAAGCTTCTCCATACGCCCTGAATCGGGATCGAGGAAGGACATGTAGTCACTTTTGGAATGCGTCACCAGCAAAGTTGTCGTTGCAGCCGCCGCTGTGGGTGAAGGGATCGCAGTGGAAGGTGAAGAACTTGGCGCAGGTGTTGATGTGGCAGCGGTAGTTGGAGATGGTGTTGATGTCTTCGTCGGGGGAATGCTGCCCACTGCGTTCGGTTGTTGGCTGCTACAGCCAACCAGGACAAGTAATAGGGTGAGCGGTGTTAAGCTTGCGAATAAGGATTTATGAGTGAATAGCATAGCGATGATCACCTCTGGAAGTAGCGTATTTAATAGCTAAATTAATAGTACCTGTGGATAAGTTTAGCAAAATAAGGTAAGGAAGAGAACCTGATCCCAGGTCATCTTCCTTATCTTTTTGTTATTCAATGTTAGCTTCTATACTTACTTGTTCAAGGTCAATGTAACACCGGAAGCCGTAGCCCATGCCCCCACTGGCGCAACTGTGTAAGTTGTACCTGGAGCCAACTCCTTATTATTGAGAAGCGTGAACGTACCAACAGCACCTTTGCGTGTCGTCAAGCTGTATTCAGCAGTCAGAACTGTGCCATCGGCTGCTGTTAGAGATACGCGGCGTGAAACGAAGATTTCATCCTTCGGATCTTGCGATAACGTCACTGCGATCGTCTTCGCATCAACTGCGGCAGCGGATTGAAGCTGGAGCGGAGCGATTTCTTTTGCCGTAAACGTAGGGTTCTTCAAAGTCGCCCAGTCTGCGGAAACCGTATAGGTGACACCAGGGTGGAAAGTCTCTCCGTTAGGCAAAATGAACTTCGGCGCTTGGCGACCATCGGTTGCTTGCGTGAATGGCAAGTAATTCGCTGTCATCGTTGCCCCGCCTTCAGGGGTGATTTGAACTTGACGATTCCGCATGGAAGATAGGATTTGGTACGTCATCCCGTTGTAACGATTCTTCTCGTCAACAATAAAGGAACCAGGGCGGCCCTTGGCATAAGCGGCAATGACATAACCATAATCCGCAACACCGTCAGTCAGATGGGATTGGGCTTCAAAGAGATCATTGGCAACCTGAGCCGTTGAATCCAAACGGATTTTCTCTGTGCTAGCTGTGAACGTAACAGCAGGTTGACCTTTATAACTCAGCGAGTACGTTGTTCCTGCTTTCTGTGTTGGAACCGGTACTATATACGTGGATACAGAGCCTGTTTTGAGACGCGGCACGTTATTGATGGCAAGACCATTGTCAAAAACAAAGTTTTTGGACGCTGGATCCAGCTCTAATTCTGCCGTCGGAATCGGTGCTGAGAAGGTCACCTGAAGGGAGATCGCATTCAGCACTTCCAGCTTCGTTACACGAACTGGAGCCACTTGCTGAGCTTGGGTAAGAAGCAAGGCAGCTTGGCCGCGGGTTACTTGGCTGCTTAGCGAAGCATAGCTTGGCAACTGACGAATCGTTGCAGTGTCTACTTTAAGTACCGACGCAATGATGCTGCTTAACTGCTCGGCAGTGATCGTTTGCGCCCCGGCGAATTGCTGGCCAGTTACACTGTTCATAGCGCCGAGTGCCTGAAGGGAAACCGCATATTTATAGAACCAGTCTTGGGAAGTCACATCTGAGAAAGGACTAGCAGTCGTTGCATCCACAGAAGTGTTAACGTGGAAAGTCAGGGCTACCATTTTGGCAATCTCACTGCGCGTAACCGCTTGGTTAGGTTTGAAGCTATTGTTCTCATAACCAGACAGTACTTGCTGCTGGGCTAATTGCTCAATCGCCGTCTGGATTCCTGCAACGCTTGCCGAATCTGTGAATGGATTTGCTGCTAACGCATGGTAAGGGAGAATAGCGGATAATCCGACAGTTGCTGAGATGGTAAGAGCGGCTAGAACTTTTTTATTATTTTTCATCGAGAAACACTCCTCAAGTGGATTGGATTTGTTTGTTGCGCTGTTGTCTACAGGACTAATCTTACTTCTTCGGGCATAACAATCGCATAAAAATGAGGAGCGAGACATTACAATTCCGTAAAAATGAGACGCGCATTTTATTTACCACAACATTTTGGCGGATGGTAAAATAGAACTAACTTAATTTCGAAGGTGGACTGAAACCCATTGAAGCAGAAGATCGAGTATGACAATCTCATTCCAATTAATGCGTATACGTGGTGTCCCAAACCGTATCCTGAACCTCTGCATTCCCATTCTAGCCTGGAAATTGGCTATTGCTTGGGAGGACGAGGGCAATTTATTTTTGAAAATAAGCTGTACGAAGTTCGCAAAGGGGATATCTTTATCGTCAATAATACGGAGCTTCATATTGCGCAATCCGCGCAGCATGATCCAAGCCGATATATTTTTTTGAATTTTGATCCAAGCCTCTTCCTTGAAGAAGATGATAAATTATTGCTGCCATTTGCCTATCGGTCGGAGAGATTTGAGAATCATATTGGGGCTGGAACACCGCTTGCTGGGCAAATCGGAATCCTTATTCAACAAATCTACGAGGAGCTTAACGCAAAAGCGGAGGGGTATCTAACAATTTCACGCTGCAAATTGCTAGAGTTAGGTGTTATCTTGCTTCGCAATTATCGGAGTGCTTTCAGTAATGAACAATGGGTGAAAATGTCCAATTCGCAACGCGAGATCAAAGAAGTGATGCTATTCGTAAAAGAACGGTATCAGGAGCCCCTTCAACTTACCGATGTTGCAGAGCACCTAGGTTGGAGCACTGCGCGGACAAGCCGCCTTTTTAAGGAACATACAGGAGTCAGCTTCATTGCCTATATGACACAGTTGCGGATTAGCGAAGCCAAGAAACAGCTTGTCACGAGCCTAGATAGTATCGCAGATATTAGCTTTTCCAGCGGGTTTCAGAGCTTGGCCTCTTTCTATCGCGCCTTTAATTTGGATGCTGGACTATCTCCGCAGGCATATCGTAAACAATTTGGCGTCAAGCAATTATTTTGAGAAGTGTGAAAGAAATTGAGAAGATTCGCTAAGGCCAAATTCGTATAATCAGCTTAAAATCTATCAGTAAAGGTGGTTAAACAATGGCTGGCTGGGAGAAATTAAAGGATATTGTGCGTTTAGAAATTGTACAAAGGGGAGAAGAGGGCTGCGATGTCAGCGGATTTCTGGACAAGTGGGCCGCGGCGGAAGATGATGATGCGAAGCTAATGGCTGTGTACCAGCAGTTGATGGCGCTTGAAATTCGGGCAGACTTCCCATATCAGGAGCCTTCTGACTTGCCTGGCATTCGTGCGGCTCGGCCTGAAGGGCCTCGGCAATTACCGGCTGACAAATCGGAAGCTGCATGGCGCAATCAATTTCAGGGTGCGTGGCTTGGCCGAAGCATCGGGTGTGCACTGGGGAAACCTTTTGAAAATGGTCAATTTATGTATGGCTTCGGGGGAAGAGACGGATGGAAGAATATCGAGCTATGGTTCAAGGGAGCAGATGCTTGGCCAATTCGCGGATATGTTCCAGGGACTTCACGAGCGTCAACGGAGTATGATTTGAAAATAAACGACTGGTGCCAGAAAAGCTGGAAAGAAAACATTCAGTTTATGGAAACCGACGATGATATTCGTTATACCGTATTAGGTTTGATTCTTCTAGAGGAAAAAGGGTTGAATTTCGATAGCTGGGATATTGGCAAGCTGTGGCATAAATATCTTAGCTACCAGCAAGTATGCACGGCAGAGACGCAGTCCTATTTGAACTTCGCTCAGGTGACCTCCCATATGAACGGTCAAAAAACAGCGGATTGGGATCAAAAGAGTGACTGGGTGCGGACATGGTTAAATCCGTATCGGGAGTGGATTGGCGCTCAAATTAGAGCCGATGGCTTTGCTTATGGCGCGGCGGGGAATCCAGAACTGGCTGCTGAATTAGCATGGCGGGATGCTTCCTTTTCCCACGTGAAGAACGGTATTTATGGGGAAATGTTCGTGGCAGCCATGATTGCAGCGGCTTTCAACGAAACCGACAATGAACGCATTGTGGAAATTGGACTTAGCGAAATTCCAAGCAATAGCCGTTTGGCTCAAGATATTCGACAAGCCGTGGAAATTGCGCGTACGGCAGTTGATCAATTAGATTTAGTCGAGCGCATTTGGAATGCATTCGAGCACTATCACTGTGTACATACGAACAACAATGCAGCTTTGGTTGCTGCGTCGTTGATTTTTGGTAAGGACGATTTCGAACTAGCTGTCACGACATCGGTTCTTGGTGGTTGGGATACCGATTGCAACGGGGCTACCGTTGGCTCCATTATGGGTGCGAAGCTAGGCGCTGACCAGCTTCCGGCCACGTGGGCCGAGCCGCTTAATGATAAGCTATATGCTGAGGTGACAGGTTTCCATCCAATCGCGATTTCGGAATGTGCGAATCGCAGCTATGAGGTATTTAAGAAGATTTCAGCTGAGTATGCGGCTGGGAAATAGCTCATGTAAAGACTGGCCATGCGGCTAGTCTTTTTTGTGGTTTTCAGATTGGTTAGGAATCGGAACCAACAGCAACAGCAACCGAACCCGAACCAGAACCCGAACCCGAACCCGAACCCGAACCCGAACCCGAACCCGAACCCCAACAGCAAACCCCAACCCCAACCCCAACCCCAACCCCAACCCCAACCCCAACCCCAACCCCAACCCCAACCCCAACCCCAACCCCAACCCCAACCCCAACCCCAACCTCCACAGCAAACACCAACACCCGAACCAGCATCGCAGTAAACCGACACAGCATCCTGGCCAAGTGAAATAACTGGATTTTATGTAGCTAATTTGAGTGAAATCCCGCCATTCTTGCAATTAACTGGATTTCCTCCCGTTATTTCAAGCTGATTTCACCAAACGGGACACTATGAGCCAAATTAGCTGTAGAAAATCCAGTTAAACTCTCCACAAGCTAGTTTTAGCCGGAAATAGCTGTAGAAAATCCAGTTATTCCGCAAACTCTGACTCGACATGCAACTGGGGGGACGTGTAGGAAAACTAGCAGCCTCAACATGCAACTGGGGGACGTATAGCAAATGTATTCCAAGCTAAGCATCGCCGTTAACCGACACGGCATCCTGGACAAGCGAAATAACTGGATTTTATGTAGCTAATTTGAGTGAAATCCTGCCATTCTGGCAATTAACTGGATTTCCTCCCGTTATTTCAGGCTGATTTCACCAAACGGGACACTATGAGCCAAATTAGCTGTAGAAAATCCAGTTAAACTCTCCACAAGCTCATTTTAGCCGGAAATAGATGTAGAAAATCCAGTTAATCCGCAAACTCTACCTCAACATGCAACTTGGGGACGTGTAGGAAATCTTGCAACCTCGACATGCAACTGGGGACGTGTAGGAAATCTAGCTATCTCGACATGCAACTGGGGGAGTGTAGGAAATCTAGCTACCTCAACACGCAACTGGGGGACGAATACGAAATCTAGCTACCTCAACACGCAACTTAGGGACGTGTAAGAAATCTAGCTACCTCAACATGCAACTTGGGGAGTGTAGGAAATCTAGCTACCTCAACATGCAACTGGGGGACGTATAGGAAATTAAGCTACCTCAACATGCAACTGGGGGACGTATAGGAAATTAAGCTACCTCAACATGCAACTGGGGGACGTATAGGAAATTAAGCTACCTCGACATGCAACTTGGGGACGTATAGGAAATCTAGCTACCTCGACATGCAACTGGGGACGCATAAGAAATCTAGCAGACCCATCAGCTACTCCCCTCCCAAAAGAGGAGTATAGACGTACGTTTTACACCGCCAACCGCCCACAGCCTACAAAATCACAAAACGGAAAGACAAACGATCATTGTTGGTTTTGTGGGAATTGTCATATAGTAGGCTGGCACCGTGTTTTTAATATGACATGAAGGGGCGTGATTTAGAGATCATCAAGGCAACATTTTTTAAAAGCGCTTTCAAAGTTAATTTTAGAAAGTGTCTCACAATCAAATGTAGGAGGAATGAAAGATGAGAAAAAAGATCATACCAAAGCTTGCAGGACTCATGATCACAGCCGTACTACTGCCACTTGTTGGAACTTTAGGCTATGCTCCAGCAGTAAGTGCAGCACCGATCGTGGCAGACAGTAATTGGCGGCCCCTGGATACCACGATGGCGGTTGTTCCAGGCAGTGCCATGGATTTGTCTATTCTGAATCATACACCAGCGGGGTCTAAGGGGTCCGTGAAAATCGATGTGTATGGCGATTATTATTTTGAGAATGAGCCCGGTACGAAAGTGAAATTCTACGGGGGGAACTTGAACGGTAGTTACGGGACAGATCCAACCAAGGATGAAATGGTCATCATGGCCGACCGAATTGCGGCGATGGGCTACAATGTGGTGCGGTACTCGTCCATCGATCAAAACTATGACTGGGCAAGAGGACTCATGCAGCCACTCACGTCCACGACGGTAACGTTGAATCCAACCAAGATGGATAATTTTGATTATTTTAATGCGTTGCTCAAGGCACGCGGTATTTATATCGATCTGGATATTTTAGCATTTGCAAATTTCAAAGATATACCTAGCATAGGTGAAAGCGTATATGGATCAACCGCATCCAAATACTTGGCCACGCTTCTGCCGGATGGGCAGGCCATTTGGCAATCTTTTGCCTATCAATTGTTTAATCACGTGAATCCATATACAACAGTTGCCTTGAAGGATGAGCCTCAAATCATGGGCGTATCCCCGATGAACGAAGTCATTCTTTACAATGCGAATTATTCGAACCCGAATTTTAAAGCCTGGGTGATGAATGACTTTAACACGTTCTTGGTTGGCAAAGGCCGTCCGACCGTTACAACGTTCCCGGATACTTTCTGGGGCGCGACGCCGGGCATGAAGAACGATCTGGCCGAGTACTTTACCGAGAAGCAGTTTGCTACTTATGGCGCCATGAAGTCCTATCTCAAGGACACCATTGGGGTTCAAGCGCCGATTGGCGGTATTAACTATATCAATGACTCCTTAGCGAATTATTGGCGGACGCAAGCGGATGTTCATGAAACGCATCTGTATAACGGCCTTGTCGATGGCAGAAAAGACTCCTTCACCTACAATCCGCTGACACATCCGCGCTACAGCATGATCTTTGATCCAGCATCCAGCGCCAATTATGTGCAGCAGTACGGCTCGTTTATTTTCAAAAATTATATTCCTGGTCTTGCGCTGGGACAGTTGTATAACAAGCCGTTTGCCTTAACTGAATTCAATCACGAGTTTCCGAACAAGGGACGGGACGATGTTGGCTTGATGACGGCGGCGGCCGGTGCTTACCAAGGCTGGGATATGCTGAACCGTTTTCATTACGTAAGCCGTGTGAGTGAAGCCATCAATCAATCGCGGCAGGGCGGAGAGACTTCTTTTGACTCGCTGACGGATGCAATTGCTACGATGTCGGAATACCAAGGTACGCTTGTGTTCCGTCAAGCTCACCTCACGCCAGCTGATGCTAAATTTGTTATTGTAAGAGACAAAACGTATGTCAGTACGCACTCCTCTTCTACGGAGAATGAATCTCCTGAACGGAATCGTATGTACATCCCGCATCTGTTCAAGACGGTAACCGTCTATGCCGATAAGCCGGGAGAGCCCTATGCAATTTATAAGATTACGCCGGACCTCACAGATGCCCAGATTGCAAGCGGAGATATTCCTGCAGCCAACAAGATTACGGTTACGAACGCCATGACAATGAAGCAAGTAGCAGAAACATTTATCAATGCCATTGATGATGTCACCCTGAAAGCAAGTATGCTGGCTAATTTAGACAATAATAAGCTGGTTTCCGACACGGGTGAGCTCCTCTTTGATCTTAACCTGAATACCTACTTCATTAACACGCCTTACGTGGCAGCTGCTGCAGGAACGATGAACAACAACAGCTATGAGCTTGGCCCGATCACCATGGAGGCGAATCTGCCGAAAGCAACCGTATCTGTAGCTTCCCTGGATGATCAGCCGCTGGATGAAAGCGACAGAATGCTGATCATTTATACGACAGATGCAGCAGGAACGGGAGAGCGTGAAGAGACGGTTGGCAGTGTGACCTATTTCTATCGTGGAACTTTACCGACGCTGGTGAAGTATGGCACAGGGGAAGTGAAGCTGCAGACAACCAAAACACCAAGCGCATATAAAGCCTATAAACTCACAATGAATGGCGTAAGATTGCAGGAAATTCCGATCAGTGTAGTTGGCGATACGATTACGGTTCCGCTTGAAACCGACAAAGGATATGGCTTCGAGTTGGTGTATGCGCCGCTCATCGGCACCGATGTGACCGCTCCAACAACCCCAGCCAATGTGACGGCTGTTTCTCCCTTCTCAACGAAGGTGAATGTCGCTTGGGACAGATCGACAGATAACGCTGGCGTATCCGGGTACAAAGTGTACCGGAATGGCACTGAAATTGCGACATTGAACGGGAATGTGAACACGTATACAGATACGAGCGTATCGGCGCTCACTGCCTATAACTATGTCGTTAAAGCATTTGACCCATCTGGGAACTATTCGGCTGCGAGCAGTACGGCATCAGTGACGACTTCGGATATCATTTTTTATGAAGGTTTTGAGAATGGGACCAGCGCTTGGACGAAACATTACGGCCTCTTCAGCGTCGTAACAGAAGGAGGGTCGCAAGTTTATTATGGGGACAATTTAGGCTATGGAGGGTCCAAAGCCTCAGCAGGAGATGCATGGCAAAATTATAGTGTCGAGGCAAAAGTAAAAGCGAATAGCTGGAGCAGCATATACGGACGTATGGGGCTGATTGCCAGATTGGTTGATAGCAAAAACTTTTATTACATGTATTATGATGATCACGCCCATACGCTTACGCTTAGAAAGCTTGTCAACGACTCGGATTCCACGCTTGGCACTGTGGCACTTACGTTAAGTACGGGTGTTCAGCATCAGTTCAAGCTAGAAGTGAATGGGAGCTCAATTAAGGCCTATGTCAACGGAACGCTCAAGATCAGTGTAACCGACAGTACGTTTTCACAAGGGAAGATTGGTGTGTACACGCATATTGCGCAGGCTTACTTTGATGATATTTACGTTAGAGCCATTCCATAAGCAAGCATAGACACCTTACAAAATCGCAAAAGAGACATGGCACGACAGCATTGTTGTTTGGACGCTGGGAACGTAACATTAAGGTCAAGAAGCCAGGGTGAGTAACGGTAACAACCTCACATCCTGCTATCTAATGTACATTGTTGGAGGGGCACAAGATATGCACACTTCGAATTCCGAAACAAAGTTACAAGCGAACCAGCGTCCCAAGCTGAAACGATCCATTATTGATTGCGACATTCATCAAGGCACGAGTTTGGATGCCATTAAACCTTATTTGCCGCGAGCGTATCAAGAGCTCATTAAGCAATATGGGCCAGCCTTGCCAGGCGGCATGCACTTTAATGGCGGCGTTGGCGGTCGCATGGCTGATGCGTATCCCGAAGGCGGCGGCTCTGCTGGCAGTGATCTCGCCTTGATGCAGAAGCAGCATTTGGACCGTTACAATGTCGAATATGGCATTCTGACGGGGGAAGGCTATGCCATTCATGCGAATCCCAACTATGATTATGCAGCTGCCTATTGCCGGGCAATTAACGAATACACCATTGAACATTGGCTTGCGCGAGATAGCAGGCTGAGAGGCTCTGTCTTTATTGCGAAGCAGGCACCACAGCTTGCTGCACAAGAGATTGACCGCGTTGGGGGCAGATCCGACATGGTTCAGGTCGTTGTCTCCAGCGGATCTACGATTCCTTACGGCAGTCGGCACTATGATCCGATCTATGAGGCTTGCGTTCGCCATAATCTCCCCTTCACGATCCATGTTGGATTAGAAGGGGAGGGGATTAACGGGCCTCATACTGGAGCAGGCTACGTGACGCACTACATTGAGCAGCGTTGCGCACGTCCTGCGGTCATGGGCGCACATTTGGCCAGCTTCATCTTCGACGGGGTATTCGAGCGTTTCCCAACGCTGAAGGTTGTGCTGCAAGAGGCAGGCGTACTCTGGTTAGCTCCATTCCTATGGAAGCTCGACCAAGAATGGAAAGGGCTTCGCGTACAGACCCCATGGGTTCGCAAGAAACCGAGCGAATATTTCCGTGAGCACGTGCGCGTTACGACGCAGCCGTTTGAGGAAACGCCGAATCGTGAGGTCCTCGATCATTTGTTGGATAGCATCTATGCCAAAGAAACGTTGATGTTCTGCAGTGATTACCCACACTGGGATTACGATTCACCGAGCCAAGCACTGCCTAAGCTCGAGCCTGAGCTATGGGATAACGTCTACTACCAGAATGCAGCGAAGCTATATGGTCTGCCTCCACGCCAAACGGAGGAGATCAAATGAAGCGAGGAACGCAGCATCAAGTGGGAACAGTAGGTGAAATTCCACCAGGCCAGCATAAGATTGTGGAAGTTGGAGGACGCAGTGTTGGTGTTTATAATATTGGCGGTGTCTTCCATGCCCTGAGGAATATTTGTCCCCATCAAGGAGCGGAGCTATGCAAAGGGCTGGTGACGGCCTATGTGACTTCAGAAGGCCCAGGTGATTTTCAGTTTGACAGAGAGGGTGAAATCGTACGCTGTCCTTGGCATCAGTGGGAATTCGATATTGCGACAGGCTGTATGATTACGGATGCGGCCATGCGTACCAAAACGTATGAGGTCACGGTAGAGAAATTCGGTGTCTCGATTGAGAACGACCTCATCTTCATTCATATGACCTAACATGAAAACCTCTCTCTATTGGGCCGCCGAATGCCAGCACCCAAAGGAGAGGTTTTTATTTCGCATGACGTCATGTTCATTCCTCTTCACCATTTGCTACAATAGAAGTGATAACGGATAGGAGGGTGATTGGCATGCAGGAAACCGCTAAGGAATTTTATGAATCACAGATGTTCGTCCCTGACGAATTCGCCAAGAAAGGCGGCATCTGGCCCCTTCGCCTCGGTCGAAATATCGCAAAGCCTGGCTATCATTCAGGTCTCCGCATTCTGGAGTACTATAATTTGCATTATATTATGGAGGGGAAGGTCGAGTTCACCTTCGATAAAGAGTCCATTATGTTATCCAAAGGCGATGTGTTTGCGATGTTACCGGGAAGTACGTACCGTTATCAACTAGCTCCGAACGAGACCAATCTCCAGATGACTTGGATCTCTATGGATGGGCCGCACGTGCCAGAACTTTTCGCTGCCGCCGGCTTCAGTAAGACGGTTCCTTACCTATTCGGGGTTATTACAAAGGAACTTGAATCTACCCTACGCCAGTTGTTCCTTCCTTGGAAATATGATATGAAACGGCATAATGAACTTTGTTCCATCCTATACCGTATATGCAGTCTAATGATTGCATCGGACCCTTCTGACCATAGCCAAACTGGCAAAGAAAACTGGATTCCTAAAAGCGTTGCTTTTATGGACACGTACTATATGGAACATATTACAGTTCGAGATGTTGCCGACTACTTGTCCCTGCACCGGACGTATTTCTCCAAGGTATTCACGGAGGAAGTGGGGGTAACACCTCTCCAGTATTTGCATCGGTTGCGGATGGAAAAGGCAGCTGAGCTGCTTGCTTCTCATTTTATGATTAACGAAGTTTCCTTACTGCTGGGGTATTCCGATGCCTATGCTTTTACACATGCTTTCAGCAAATATTACGGCATCCCTCCAGGAAGCTGGAGAACTGCACAACGGGGCAATGGCATAGGGGGGAAGCAACCGCTGTGAAACGTAGAAAGGGCTCGATCTCCTTACAACTTAAGCTTACGTTAACTTTCTTGCTGATTCTCATTCCGCTTGTCAGTGTCAGTATGTTTGCGAATAATTACTCGCAAGGCATTATGAATGTGCAAATTAGTGACCGGACGAAAGGCGCACTGTTAACCTCCCTTGCCTATATGGAACAAATAGCTAACAATATGGATCAACAGACCCTCCTGATCAGTTCCAATTCGAGCATTGTGAGCATCTTCAGAGACATTGAAGATCCACTTGCTCCTCATAACTTGTACGATATTCATATGGTGCAGCAGCAGTTGGGTTCGCTTACTAATATCAATGGTGCCATTCAAGAGGCCTATATTGTTCATGGGGCTAGCGGCAATGGCGTTTCGACGGAGCTGGGCGCGATGAGATGGCCGAAGGTAAAAGAAGAAGCTTGGTTTAGGCAAGTGGTGAATGGTATTGGGACTTTGGTTATCTATATTCCACATTCCAATCCTAGTGTAGAACAGAACCTCTACTTGAAGGACTCCAATATATACTATATTAGGTTGCTCGATGTGTTAAGAGATACGCCAGAGCCGAACATCTTAATATTTGCTGTCAACAAATCGTCGCTTCAAACGATTATTCAACATCTTCAAACGACGGAACGGATGAACATTTCCTTATTTTATAACAACAGACTGATCTTAGAGACGAATGCTGCTGCTAAGCAAGGGAATACTTCCGACATGTTCACGATGAAAGAAACAAGCGGGGCGTGGTCCATTCAATTAGAGCAGCCCAAGTCAGAAATTTTCAAACTATCCCATCGGTTGCAATTATTTACCTACCTCATCATCCTAATCAGCATCTTACTTGCCGTGTGGACGGCTTGGCTGATCTATAATCAAATCCTGAAACCTTTGCGTCAATTATCAGGTGCTTTCAAATTCATTGGCAAGGGAGACCTGAACTATCAAATTAGGCACGATCGAAGAGATGAATTCGGGCTTGTGATGAACGGGTTTAATCAAATGGCGGAGTCCCAGCGCGTTATGATCGAGGAGGATTATGAGAAGGAACTGCGCTTAGCCAAATCGGAGTTCAGCTTGCTGCAATCCCAGATTAATCCTCATTTTCTCTACAATACGCTGGATTCGATCTATTCGGTCGCCGTCAAATACCAAATGAAAGAAATCAGCGAAATGGTCTTGAACTTAGCCAAATTTTTCAGAGTTAGCTTAGGAAAAGGACGGAACCATTTTACATTAGAAGAAACAATGCAGCATCTGCTGTATTACATTCGTGTTCAACAGATGCGGACAGCACACTTTTCCGTTGAGATTGATTTGGAAGAAGGTACGAAGGCTATTCCCGTACTCAAATTACTGCTGCAGCCCATTGTTGAAAATGCGATTATTCATGGACTTGAGAAATGTCCGTTTGAAGGCGAACTGCGAATTCGCTCCAGGGTTCATGGGCATCTCTTATTTATCGAAGTAGAGGATACAGGCCTAGGCATGTCTGATGACTTGCTGAAGCAACTCCAACTGGAACTAAGTATACTGACAAGCAAGCTGTACCGAGTGCCGCAGGAAAGCCCATCGAGTCAATTTTTTGGGATGAAGAATGTGAAATCAAGAATGAAGTTATATTACGGAGAAGAAGCAGACGTGCTGATTGAAAGTGAAGAGGGACTCGGCACCAAGGTTACCTTAATCATGCCAATTCGAGTGGAGGAAGAAGAAGATCATGAAGCTGCTCGTCGTTGAAGATGAATTTCAGGTCAGAGAGCGAATTGCCTATGGGATTTCATGGGGAGACTATGAGATTGAAATTGCCGGAGCTGTTGGTAACGGAAGGGAAGCCATCTTAGCCGTAGAGAAGGACTTCATTGATATCGTCATCACAGATATTCATATGCCCGATATGAGTGGTCTCGAGCTTGCTAAGGTCCTGAAGAGTGACTACCCTCATGTAAAAGTTATTATATTAACGGGCTTTGACCATTTCGAATATGCGCGAGACAGCATCGATTATGGTGTTGTTAAGTATCTTGTGAAACCGGCGGAGAATGAGCTCGTACTGGAAACGGTGTTAAGAGCCAAGCAGCTTCGCGAACAGGAATTGAATGACATTCATAACATAGCGCTCCTGAAACAGAGATGGAAAGAGCATTTGCCGCATCTGAAACAATCCTTTTATAAAAATTGGCTGAATGGACGTCTGTCTACTTGGGAATTAGAGAAACGCAGTCAGGAGATCGGTTTCTCACTAGAGGGAAGCATCTATTTGCCTGTTACGCTCGATATGGATCCGATTGCCGAAACCGATGACCGATTCCAGTCCGGGGAGAGGCCCTTAATTCAATACTCGCTATTTAACATTACCCGAGATGTCGTGGTGGATATGGACGGAATCGTTCTCCAGGATGATGACGGTTTGACGGCCATTATCTTCCTGGCTCCTTCAAGTGCTGAGGTGTCAGGATTTCAACTCAAAGTCAATCAACAGCTGGGCAGACTGCTTAGCACGGTTAAATCTTGTTTGAAACTGACGGCGAGCGCTGGCATAGGCACGTGTGTGGAGGATCAAGCTCTGCTGCCGATAGCCTATAAACAGAGTAGAATGGCACTGCAGGAACGTATCGTACTAGGCAATGAAACCGTCATTCCTTATCGGAATGATGCGCCTGCGAAGACTGTCTGGTTGAATATGAATGATTTGGAGAAAGACATTGAAATCGCTGTGGAAACGGGCAATGAGAGCAAGCGATCCGAGCTCATCAACACGATCATGGACGTCGGTTTCTCGCCGAACCATCCTATTGCCGATGCCAAAGAAATGCTTCTTCGCATCACGGCATTACTGACACGCATTGTCAATTCTCACGGATGGAGCCTGCAAGAAACACTCGCTGAGGATTATAACGACTTCATGAACTTCAATCAATTGCTGGCGAAGGAGCAGCTGGTGGAGTGGCTGCATCGGATGATGGCGCGAATTAGCCGTTCCATAAGTGAACGCCGAAGGTCGGGTACGCATATTACGGTAAGTGAAATTATGGCTTTCGTTGATCGCCATTTATATGAGGAAGAGTTAAGTTTATATTTTGTAGCGGAGAAAATGTATATGAATTATGCCTATGCTAGTCGGATTTTTAAAGAGGTGACGGGTAATTCTTTCTCGGATAGTGTGCTCAGACTGCGCATGGAGAAGGCCAAGGAGCTATTGGCAACGGGGAGCAAAGTGTATGAAGTAGCTGAACGAGTCGGGTATAAGAACGGGAATTATTTCTCGCGAAGCTTTCAAAAGTATTGGGGCATCAAGCCGAGTGAAATAAACAAGTGATGGAATAGAGAAGGCATTCAACTTAACGGTTGGTGTCTTTTTTTTGCATGTAAAAACGTAGAATTTGTTGTCACTAAAGTAGAAGGATTAGTCTACATTTCAAGCTCTTGCAGAGCTATGATTAATACATAGAGAAGAGTTGGTTAGCTAAGGAGAACACATACGATGAAGACAAATGCTATGCACGTAAGTAGTCAAAAGACAGTAACAAAAGGGAGGGTCGTGAAACTCCTCAAGTATTGGGATCTATATCTGATGGTATTGCCCGCAGTCATTCTCATCTTTCTATTCAAATATATGCCGATGTATGGCGTCATCATTGCCTTTAAAGATTACAATCTCATGCAAGGCGTGTGGGGCAGTGACTGGGTGGGTTTTCAATATTTTCGCGAGTTGTTCACGTTCGATGAATTCCCAAGAGTAGTACGCAATACGGTCATGATTTCTTTAATGAAACTGCTCATAGGCTTTCCGATTCCAATCGTACTAGCCCTGCTGTTGAATGAGCTCAAATTCGTCAAATTCAAACGGATGGTTCAGACGATTACGTATCTGCCGCACTTTATTTCGTGGGTTATTATTGGCGGTCTTGCCATTGATATGTTGTCTCCTAGCAGTGGAATTATCAATCGGATTATCGAAATGCTAGGATTCCAGCCGATCTTTTTCATGTCAGACGAAAGAATATTCCGATGGATTCTCGTTGGCTCGGATATCTGGAAGGAAGCCGGTTGGGGAGCCATTATTTATCTAGCTGCTTTACTGGGGATCAATGAGGAATTGTACCAAGCAGCTACCGTCGATGGGGCGAATCGGATGCGGCAAATTTGGCATATTGCACTGCCGGGGTTGAAGTCGACCATTATTATCATTCTCCTGCTGCGAATCGGTTATATCTTAGATGCAGGTTTCGAGCAAGTCTTAGTGATGTATAATCCAACCGTCTATGATGTGGCAGATATTATTGATACGTATGTATTTCGAGTAGGCCTAGGGTCTATGCAATTTGGTTTAACGACGGCAGCGGGGTTATTCAAGTCAGTTATTGGCTGCGTACTCTTGATTGTGGCTAACGCTATTGCAAGGAAGATGGGGGAAGAAGGAATTTTCTAAGGCAGAGAAAGAAGGGTTTGTGATGAAAAGTATTCGGGGAGAATCCCTATTCGGTTATGTAAATGTCATCTTATTATCGTTGCTCTCAATATCAACCATTGTACCCTTTATCCATATTATTGCGAAGTCCCTGAGCAGTGAAACGTATCTGTTAGCCAAAGAAATTTGGCTATGGCCGAAGGGGTTTAACTTTGCTTCATATGAATACGTACTCTCGTATAAACAGTTTTACATCTCATTCTGGAATTCATTGATCATTACAGTTGTTGGAACAGCGGTAAGTATGGCCGTTACCATATTGGCTGCATTTCCGCTCTCTAGACGACAGTTTCCTTTAAAAAGAGGACTAATGCTGTTCTTTGTCATCACGATGTTTTTCAGCGGGGGATTAATTCCTACTTACCTTGTGGTGAAACAATTAGGGTTATTGAATACACTCTGGTCGATTATGCTGCCGTTGGCTTTGGCACCGTTTAATCTAATCCTGGTTCGCAACTTCTTTCTGAGCCTGCCAGAGGCATTGGAAGAGTCGGCGATTATGGATGGGGCTTCCAATATACGGGTTCTTACTTGGATCTATCTACCTTTATCTATACCAACCATTGCCACGATTGCGATGTTTTATGCGGTCGGTTACTGGAATAGTTTCTTTCAAGCGATGATGTATATCACCGATCGTGGTCTCATGCCACTGCAAGTATTCCTGATGCAAATCGTGACGAATGCCAAGACGGGAGACATGACGACGGGGGACATTCTGAGTGAACTCACACCAGAGTCAACCACGGCTGCGGCTATCATCTGCGTCGTATTTCCAATCCTTTGTGTGTATCCTTTCATCCAAAAGTATTTTGTCAAAGGTGTTATGTTAGGTGCGGTTAAGGGATAATCCATCCCAATCCAAACTTTCATATGTATAATGAAATAGGGAGGTTCAATTTATGGTTTTTAGAAAAACAGCAGCAATAAGTATGAGTGTGATTCTGAGTATGCTAGTCATGGCAGGGTGTAGTAGTACAAGCAAGGATGCGGGCCAGGCTGGAACAGGCAAGACGGCAACGGCAACGAGTGGAAGCGGTGGGGAAGCGAAAGCGTTGAAGGATTTGAAAATCACCCGCCTGTATCACGGCGTTATGGAGCAATTCAAAGGTTCGGACACCATGAATAATAACAAAATTATTAATAAGCTCAGAGAGAACTCCGGCTTCAATATTCAATATGAGTCGCTTCCGAATGAAAACCCATCACAAAAAATATCGATTATCTTCGCATCCGGCGATGTGCCTGATCTGATGATGGTTGCTGGCAAATCGGATTATTTTAAGCTGGCGAAACAAGGCGCACTAGAGCCTCTCGATGATTTAATTGCGAAGCAAATTCCGAATCTATCCTCGATGGCAACCAAGGAGTCATTGGATGCGTTGAGATATGACGGAAAAGTGTATGCGATCCCTTATCGCAATGCCTTGAAGGTAGGGAATGGTCTTATCGAGCGTGGGGATATTTTGAAGGATCTAAACTTGAAAACCCCAACAACGATCGATGAATTCTACACGACGATGAAGACGATTAAAGAGAAGAAAAATATTGCGCCACTCACCATGGCGACTTCAAGTGCGGGATCTTTCTTTGATGGATTCTTCCCGTTCTCCGCTGCCTTTGGTGTATCCACGCCCACAGTCGTCAAAGACGGGAAATTGAAATTCTCCTGGGTGCAGCCGGAATACAAGGAATTCATAACAACCCTTAAGAAATGGTATGACGAAGGATTATTGGATCCTGAATTTGCAGTTAACAAAGATAGCAAAGCGAAGTTGATTAACGGAACAGCCGTGTTTAATACGTTGTATTTCTCATCAGGCATTGATGTGGATAAAGCCCTGCAGGAAAAGAAAGCTGGCGGTTCTGTAGAGTTCATCGCGCCTCCAGTTGGCAAGAATGGTCAATCGGGGATTCAAGATGCTTCGATTTCAACGCAGTATATTATTATTCCGAAACAGGCGAAGAACAAACTAGGTGCAGCCCAATATCTGAACTTCTTGTACAAGCCGGAAACCGATATCCTGATTAACTACGGTGTTAAAGGTGAGGATTATACAGAAGCGAATGGAGAATACACGCAAACCAAAGAGCAAAGTGATAAAATTAGCTGGCGTTCGATGTACGGCTTAGGAGATACCGATTTCGGGATTGATGCAAGGTTGAAAGCGAAGAGCTTGTTGCCTTATTACACGCATCAGCTTAAGTTCAACAAAACGCGTGAGGAAACGAACTTTGCTCCATCCATTGAAGCGTACGATTCCAAATTCACAGAATTACGTAATTACGTTGAAGAGAATTCGATGAAATTCATTATGGGTAAACGTGATTTGTCAGAATTCGACAAATTTACACAGGAGTTTGACGCTAAAGGCGGGAAAACTGCCATTGATGCTTTGAATGAGTGGTATACGAAGAAATAAAAGACAGTATAGGAAGAAGAGCCATCCTCAAGTAGATTAGCTACTTGGAGGGTGGCTCTTCTTTGTTTGGATGAATACGAGTAAGGTACTAGGCGATTATGTGTGAATGTCGATAAATGAAAAGGTGCATCGCATGCAAGTTGAAATAAGGTTCTGCAATAACGCTATTTGCTCTGTATGCATGATCTACGAACAAATAGCACTACGAAACAACGCTATTTTGATCAAATTCAGTCAAATTAACCTATTTAGGTCGATATAGCGATGTGCCATAACTCTATTTTTCGGAATTCTCTGCCAGACGAGCAAATAAGATGATTTCATAATGTTATTCTAAAGAATGAGGCTCTGTTCCAAGGCATGGAAGCGATAAGTTGGTGCTAGGATACTCACAATAATCGACAGTCTCTATGTGCGAATTAGTGAATCAACGCATCTTGCGAATTTTCGGTTTTCACAACGCTGTGTGAAGATGAACCTGTCAGACGCTGCGGAGGGAAGACTTGGCGAACGGGCGTAATGATGAGGGCAGCTACGACTGCTTTAATCGCATCGCCTGGAAGGTAAGGATAGCACCCCTGAACCATTGCTTTTGCAAATGAATAGGAAGGAACTTTATACATCAACCAAGGTACGCCAGCTAAATAAGAAAAAAGGGAACCGAAAATTTCAAGAACAAGGAATATCGCGATATATCCCATGATGCCTTTCAGACGAATCCGCGGTAAAATAAGACCAATGAGCATGGCGCAGATCGGCCAAATCATGATGAATCCACCAGTCGGTCCGAGGACTTTATCGATACCGCCCGTCCCATTTAGTAGAGGAAAGCCTAGAGCAGTAAGGACCACGACAAGTGCCATACTTAGGAATCCATAACGTGCACCTAGTAAACCTCCAGCGAGCATAACGGCTAATGTTTGAAGAGTAATCGGCACGGGTGAGCCAGGTACATGGATGATAATAGAACTGAATAACACAAGTATAGCTGCAAATAATGCACTGAAAATAACACCACGTAGTGTAAGTTTCATATTGTTGATCACTCCTGTTTCTGTTATTGTTAATCTATTGTCAACTAAATGGTTCACAATATAGTTAACAATACAGATGATAGCACACCTGCTAGAAAAGTGAAAGGAACTTTTTTACATATGCCTACAGAAGAGAAATTAATGTCATTAAAGAATGCTTCGATCGTCTATCGTATGGAATCAGGAGAAGGGCGACGCGTATGGTCAGGTGTCTCGTTAGACATTCATAGCGGTGAGTGGATTGCAGTTGTGGGACCCAATGGAAGCGGGAAAAGCACGCTTGCCAGCGTACTGCTAGGTTTGAATCCCTTGTCGGAAGGGCAAGTTCAGCGTAGAACGAATGATGTGACGCAGGCGGCCAGAGGCGTGCTTCAATTGCCAGAAGCCCAATTCATAGGAGAAACGATTGCAGAGGAGCTAGATTTCTTGCCGCAAGCTCAGCGATTAACGGCTGAAGAACGGTGGCGTTGGTATGCCGAAGTCTTAGCTGCTGTAGGATTGTCACTTTCACCGGACCGTACAATAGCTACCCTGTCTGGGGGGCAGAAACAATTGGTCAACCTTGCAGCTGCACTCGCCGCTCATCCAGAAATTCTAATGTTGGATGAACCTACGGCGATGCTGGATCCAGCTTCTCGCAAAGAAGTAAGGGAAGCAGTTCGCCAAGCCCATCAACGTGGAACGACCATTGTATGGATCACACATCGTCTGGAAGAGGTGGCGGATGCGACGCGAGTGATTGGGTTTGGAGCGGGAAGGATTACCTTTGATGGGGAGCCGCGGAGGTTCTTTTATGGGGATGTTGGAGAGAGAGCTGGGAAATTAGAGGGATATGGGGAAAAACCTGAGAAATACGAGAGATTAGAGGAATTAAAGGAATTGGAGAAATCTTCGCCTTGTGTGGAACTTGGCTTTGATCCGCCTTTTGCGGTTCAAACGGCCATGCATCTGTTAGAACAGGGACTTCATTTAGATCCTCTACCACTGAACATGGAAGAGTTGGCGGAGGTGATCTCATGCCGATAGTTGTGAAGGAAGTCGGAGTAACCGTTGCTGATTCACCCCAGGTGACACTGCTTCGGGATATAAGCTTTACGTTGCAGGAAGGTTCCGTGACATTGCTGATCGGTCATTCGGGCTCAGGAAAATCTACATTGTTGCAAGTGATGTCGGGTTTACTTAAACCTCAAACCGGAACGATTACATTGGATGAGCAGCCGATTTGGCTAAAACCCTTGAAGGCCGATCCTAAGCAACTGCTTCGCTTCGGCTTGACGTTTCAATTTCCTGAGCAGCAGCTGTTTGCAAGGAGCATACAGCATGAATTCGCTTATTCGCTCAGGCCTTATAAATTGGACAAAGAAGAGCGCGAGCGCCGCATCCGCGAGGCGACCCATGCACTCGATCCCCGTGGCGTCTTCGCCATGGATCGTTCGCCCTTCGCGCTCAGCGGTGGCGAGCAGCGCCGGCTCGCGCTGGCGACGACCTTCGCCACGGCGCCGGATTGGCTCCTCATGGATGAGCCAACCGCCGGCCTCGAGGCGGCCGCCGTGCGCGAGCTGCTGCGCATGCTGCGCGAACGCAGCGGTCGTGGCGGACTCGTCATCGCCACGCACGATCTGGACACGTTCTTTCCGCTTGCGGAACGTGTCCTCGTTCTAGACCATGGCGAGCTCGTCTTCGACGGCTCGCCGCAACAGCTCTGCCGCGCGCCCGAGGTGCTGGCGCGCACCGGGGTTGGCCTCCCGAGCTGCGCGGAGGCCTCGCAAGAGCTGGCGCGCGTTGGCATCGCCATCGCGCCGGATCAGTTCACGCCGGCGGCTGCCGCGACGGCGATCTTGGCTGCGCTGCGCGAAGCGAGCAGCGCCGGTGCGCCGGCGGCTGCGGCAGCGGCGCCGATAGAGGCCACACGCGAAGCGAGTGTGGCGGTAGAGCAGCAGCAGCTGGCGAAGCCGCTGCTGTCTGGGCATGAGCCACCCCCGCCGCAGGCGGGGTGGCTGGGTCTGGACCCGCGCGCGAAGTGGCTGCTCTACCTACTGCTCGCCATCGGTACGATGGGGCAGCAGGGGTGGGGCAGCCTCGCGGTGGCCGCGGCGCTCGTCGGCTGCGCGTACCTCGGTCTACCGCGCAGCGCGTTGCGCGGGATCAAGAAAATCGCGTGGACCTATGCGATTTTCCTGATCTTTTCCGTCGCGCTAGCAGGGATCGAACTCTCGCCGCTCGGCTACTCCGCGAGCAATGGCTGGAGCACAGCCTTCCTACTGGTACGCTTATTTGTTGTCTTGCTGGCGGGCTACTGGCTTGCCAAGTCGACACCTTATGGTCAGCTCGTTCAGGGATTGAACTGGGCATTAAAATATTTGTACAAGGTGAAGCTGCCCGTGGCCTCGTTCTCCTTGGCGGTTTCGTTTGTTTTTCGCTTCATCCCGCTCATCATGCGGGAGTGGCAGCAATTCTCGGTCATCGTGCGAGCCCGAGGGAAAGCGTCTGTTCGCCCAGGCAGTGTTCGCGTGCGTGATCTTCCTGCGCTGGTAGTGCCATTATTACTAGGAATGTTCCACAAAGCAGAACAAATGACCGTTGCAATGGAGATGAAACAGATCGACGGTACAACGCTGCTACTCCGGAAGAACACGCTAGAGTGGAAGAGAACGGACACAATTTTAGCGGTGGTTGCTCTACTTGCATGGGGGCTTTTGTTAGTTACGTAGCCGTATCAGTTGCACATAAATAGTATCCCACCCATTATCCGAATCTAGGAATATTTCTCTCCATTACTGCTTACAAATAGAGTAATAGATTATTCCAGAGAAATGGGTGGTTTACTATGAACGTCCGTAGGAAGTGGCTCCTATTTTATACATTACTAGCGGGGTTGTTTACACTTCTTTTGCTCTTAGTTATCAGTGGTGTTAATTCTTCGACAGCTCCCATTCTCATAGAAGTACAAGCCGAGGAATCGATTCAATCTCCTGTGTCTATACCTGGGTTCGTGTCTGACCTTGAACTTGTGTCTACGTCTATACCTGTACCTGTACCTGTACCTGAGCCTGCCCCTGTAACTGTATCTGTTCCTGATCCGATGCCTCAGACTTTGCCTACACCCGTAGAGGTTTCTTCCCTACCACTGGACAAGCCTGAGCAGCCACCCCCACCTCAGACAACATCCGTTACAGTAGACACCTACATGCCCAATGGGGCTGCCACACCTTTTGCCTCGATTAAAGTTAGCATTCCCGTCCTCAATTATCATAGTGTCACTATAGATCCAGGAAATGTAGTCGTTATTTCTCCCGCCAAGCTGGAGGCACAGATGAAATATCTGCATGACCATGGGTACACGCCTATTTCTCTCGACACATTCATTAACCTAATTGAAAAGAAAAGCGGGATCGTGGTGCCAAATAAGCCTGTACTGCTCACCTTTGATGATGGGTATGTGGATAATGTGGAGGAGGCGATGCCGATTCTTGCCAAATACAATTTCCCTGCCACACTTTTCATGTCACCAGGCATGGTCGAGGACCCCAGTTATTTGAGTTGGGAAGGGGTTAAGCAGCTCCAACAAGCAGGCTGGGACATTCAGCCGCATGGCATGACACATCCTCATCTACCTAAGCTATCAGCGGAAGAACAAGCGTATCAGATTACAGAAGCTAGAAAGTTAATTGAGGAGCAGTTAGGCACACAAGCAGACGTTTTTTGCTTTCCTTATGGGGAATATAATCAAACAACGTTGAAGCTCTTGAAAGAGCATGGCTTTCGCTATGCGTTTACGATTGAGCAAGGATACACAACGAACCAACAGTCACCTTATTTGCTGAAAAGGTTGTTTATTAACGGGGAAGAAAGCCTGAAAGCCTTCATAAACAAGCTTCACAAAGCCAATTAGGGAGTCGTTTTCTTGTCCCTATAGCTTCTTAATATTTTATACTTAAAAAGAAGAATGTTTGGACTTGTTAGTTAATATGACCTAAAAATCTAAATAAGTATAGTGACAAAAAGACTATATATGTTAATATTGACAGGAAAATATTACTATAAAGGGTGGTAGTTTTCCTTGGAAGTATTTGAGTATATAAATAAGCAAGTATACGAAAATCTAGAACAAGTTCTGCAAAAACTGGATGACAGACTAGATTTAAAGCTATATGCTTTCCTTTTGGATGAGAATCAAGAATGTATTCAAACAGTTCGAGTTAAAAGTGTTTTAAGTGATCTTCAAGGTCAAGAAACCGATGTTATCCAAGAAGACCTAAGCGGCCCAGAGGAAGTTTTTAGAAAGATTGGCTTAGCCCACAAAGACCCGGGTATAAACTTAAAAGAATTCCTTATTGATCTTGACACAGCTAGCTTTAAAACTAGTTTGCGTCCATTAGGAGTACTAGCTGAGTCCAATATCAGCGAGAATGGAGCTGCTATTGAAGGTAGTGAGGAGCAGCCACTTAGACAAGAAACAAATGAATGGAATATTTTCTACTCCAATAGTTTTGAGCTTGAAATAGATGATGAACACTGCACCCTTAAATACATTTTGTCGATTGAATATACAGATTCGGTTACAAGAAATATTTTTCTTGAAAGGCCACAGTTATCCTTTCTTCGAATGATCTTGGATTATTATTTCAAGGATTATTATAAGGTATCTGGTAATCAGGAATTGCTATTCGTTAATGAGGATAACAAAGTTGAAATTAAGTACAAAGAGAATAGCAGTCAGTTCCTTCAAAGGATGGCACGCTTATTTTTTGGGAAAACACAGGACTTTATCGCAAACGGTTTCGATTTAAATGATGTTTCAAGAGCAGATATGGAATTGACAGAAACGGAAAGAAATCAATATTACATTAACAACTTGCTTGAGAAGATCGATGGAATTTCTACAAGGACGTATGAAGGTGAGATTCCGTTTGGTTGTATGCTTCTTCTTAATACTAGTATGCTGGAAGATAGCAAGCTTGTTAAATATTCAATCAGGTTTCAAAATCATCAGCCTATTTATTTAGAAGATGCTCGGCGAATTAGAAAATTACTTGAACTAACAAACAAGGAGAAAGATTTGTACTTGATTGCTGATGATACAGCCATCTATGGTGTGGGTGAAATAGATTGGGGCCAGCTTGGGAATAACCTATTGTTCAAAGTGGAGTTCAAGGGAATATCTAGATATGATCTCCTACTCGTCACAACGGAAAAGAAGCAAGATACGGACGCTCATGTTGTGGCAGAAGAAGAAGCGAAGATATTCAAAATGACCATGAATTTAGAAATTGTATCACGCAAATTAACAAGTATTTCTTTTAAACATCCGGGAATTGGTTCCGGGGGCTTTACGCCTGAGCTTTTTGAACGCACTATTAAAGCACAGTTTAAGGAAGCTATTCTCCCTATCACTGAAAAGGAGATTGAAAAGCTCCGGCTTATCATTCAGAAGGCAACTGAACAACAAAGTGGAACTATGGTTGTAATTACTGATGACATAACTGCGAAAAGTGAATTGCAGAAGCTTAGAAAACAGTCTACCCCGATCCAACCTACTGAGATTAGCCCGGCATTCATTAAACATCTTACATCCATTGATGGTGCGATTTATTTTGACACAACGGGTGCTTGTCACGCTATTGGTGTAATTTTAGATGGATTGGCTCAAGAGCATCTTGGAGATGCAAGTCGTGGAGCTAGGTTTCATTCGGCTCACCGTTATCTTGAAAAGTTGAAATCAGATAAAAAAGGGTGCGTCATCGCCATAATCTCGGAGGACGGCATGGTCAATTTGATTCCTGAACAGGCAAACGAAGCCATTGTACGACAGAGGGTGAGAGCAATGATAAGCTATATAAAAGATAATGATGAAATCAATGAGGAAACTCTTCAATACTACGACAGACGTCTTAAAGAAGTTGAAAGTGAAACCGCGATAGATCATCA
The DNA here is from genome assembly GCF_059691955.1 of Paenibacillus sp. J22FR83. NCBI lineage: Bacteria > Bacillati > Bacillota > Bacilli > Caryophanales > Paenibacillaceae > Paenibacillus > Paenibacillus sp. J22FR83. The sequence continues at coordinate 520,534 of NZ_JCAUAM010000002.1, read as the reverse complement.
CCATTATTTTAAAATAGCAGAAACATTTTCTGGGAAAAAACACTTTTTCAAAGCAACATATTATTATGACAAAGGCTTGAAGGCTTGTGGTCATATTATTTTAAAATATAATCGCGCTCTTGCGCTTTCTTTTATTAGACATGGATATAGTATTGGAATTTCAGAAGATAGTAAACTGCAATCTTTCAAAAATGCTATAGAACAAGTTGAAATAGTAATGAAAGGGGCAGCAGATTCTAAGATCAACCATCACGAGTATAATAACCGCGCCCTTGCCTTAACCGGAATTGGAAGACTATCGAATAAAATGGAGAAAGCAGAATGCTTCAACAACGCTTTACTTGATTATACTAAGGCAATAGAAATGAGTAAATTTAACAAATATGTACTTTTTCGAAATCGTGGGTATCAACATCAAGATTTAGGAAATTTACACGAATCTCTAGATGACTATATAAGTTCGGAAATGGCATTATCAGAAGAACAAACTCTCACATTAATAGAGAAACTTATTAAACAGGAAGTCTCCTTATTTTTGCATGCTCTCACCAGTTACTCGCAAAAAAAGAATAATAAGCGTGATAGCGAAGGCCTCAAAAAGTTGTTAGAGGAATACGGTATGGAACTAGCCGAAGATCATCCCGAAGTAGCTGCTGCATTAGAACAGCATGGTATCAAACAAAAGCAACCAGAAGATGAATAATTGAGGAGAAACAAATGAGCATACAGAAAGCACAACTCCTAAAAGTAGGAACTGGGTTTCCAGGGTGTCAATTAGCAGTTATCTTTCTACATGGTATAGGAGGGGGGCTTTACGACACTTGGCGAAAAGATTCCTACTCTCAGACACTTATTGAAATGTTGGATCAAGATCCATTATTAAGAGATGCGGAATTTTACAGTTATGGCTATCGTACTGGTTTGAAGCCTTGGCAGTATGATTTCAAGACGGTGGCAGAATTATTGCACTCGGATATTCAGGTCAATTTGCCTGGGAAGGATATAGTATTCGTGGCGCACAGTATGGGCGGGTTAGTGGTACAGCAGTATATCGTGAACCGCTATGAAACATTTGACAGTAGTAATCTGAAAAGTGTAAAAGGCGTTGTTTACTTATCTGTTCCTTTCCATGGATCCGGATTGGCTGAGTTGTTTCCAAAGATATTTGCTAATAAGCAAATAAAATCGTTACGCAGAAAAAATCCGCAACTTGCTTTACTTGAGGGGAACTGGAACAAGTATGCATATAGAGGCGGAGTGGAGGCTTTGCCAGAAAATTTGAAACATAATATTTCACAGATTGCCTTGCGTGGGGAGCGTGATCGGGTAGTAGCGAGTGCCTCCTCAACTCCCTTATACTTAGGAGCAGAAGTAATTGCAGTCGATGAAGGACATTCGAGTATATGTAAGGTTGATAGCAGCAGTACAGTTTATAAAACGATTCGTGATTTCTTGCACAAGCATTTGGAACCTATATCTATAAGTTCTAAAGCAATGATTTTTCATATACATGGCTATGACAAGCAGCAATATGAAGTGCAGCCGCAGATCGAATTGAATTGGACTGCATATTTTGATGCATATACATCCCCTAGAAGGCTGCCTACAACATCTGAGTGGAGTATTATGGCAAAGGCATTAGGAGAAGCCGCTGATATCTGGTCACAGAATCGAGCTATGAAACGATGCGTTCGGGTATATGCTAGTCTTAGTTTGCCCGGAGGAATTCTCATCGGGAGCAGATTTTCTCAAGCAAGAGGGGCTGTACTTGAAGTAGCCCAAGGTGAAGGAATATGGTCTTCATTGAGACATGATCCTTCATTTGAAGTGAATGTAAAACAAAGTTTTGGTAACAATTCAAACAGTAAACGTGCTGTCGTTGTGCTTAGTGTCTCTAATGATATTGAGAAGACAGTTATCTCTCATTTGAAACAAAGTGATGTTCAGTACGAGCTTTTAATTAATTTGACCCCTCAGCTAGGGGCTGGTCAGCGAAGTATAAGTGGTGCAGAACAGGCAGTTTCGTATGCAATTGAAGTTAAAGCTGCTGTGAATAGACTAAAACAACAGGGTATTGATAAAGTTGATTTATACCTAAATTGTCCATTTGGTGTAGCTGTCTTTGTAGGACATTATTTGACCGCTGCTGGTCCCATACAAGTATTTGATTTCATGAATCCTGGGTACGTTCCAGCATGTGCTTTGTAAATAAAGGGAACTAGTCACAACGAACTTATCTTACTAAATATTATTAACCCAAAAAGGAGCTAGCCACATTGCAGAGGCTAACTCCTTTTTATCCTATTCAACAATTCGCACCATTACCTCAATCGATTACAATAAGCTTCAAGTTCATGGAACGGTACTGTAAAGAGAGCCAAGTGGTTCACAATGGATTTGGTGGATCCGGGCAAAGCTAGGAACTTGGCAAAGAGCCGATTCAGCCCATCCTCAGCCGCGGAAGTCCAGAACTGAACCTGCCGGACGTCTGGATTGCCTTTTTTGATGGCATGTATCAGTGCACGTAATCCTTGTACGAATAAAGTTGATCTTCGCAGCTCTTTCTCAATAAAGGCAACTTCGATCTGACATATATGCTGGTCCTCATAGTCGCCGGGGCCCGTGCCGTAACCAAAGCCGGCCGCGCCGACGATGTCGTAGGACTCTTCGCTGATGATGAGCATGGCTTTACCTAGTAAGAGCGGGCTACCGATGAAACTGAGTTTCATGCCGAACGTGTAAGGCAAATTCAGTTCGTCGTGATGACGCAGCAGGAAGTCCATATAGGCTTCATGATCCATTTCAAATTCACTGACTCGAAATTCATAAGACATTACTGTGGCTGTACGCGAAGTGAATCGTTAACCCTAACGATTCTTCCGAAGCCGCTTCCTTTTTTGGAACCTTTGTCGATAGTAGGGGGAACTGGAAACATACGGATAGCCTCCTTATTGTCGTTATTTGTACTTCTTCTTCCATTATATCCTAGTGAATTTCTTTAGGGTATCCCTTAAAATGTTAATTTTTTCACAAAAAACGACTTCTTTCCCATGTGTACCCTCACGAACAGAGCTTGTGCTAGTAAATTTGGCATACAGTCGGCATATATAATCGTTGTCGGCTAGTGCTGCAAGCCTGAGTTCCTGGACCTCTGGACCTCCCGCAATAATCTCATTGACCATATACACCAGCCCTTGGATAAACAAGCGTGATCCTCGGTAAGCTTTGTCAGCAATAGCCACGTCCACAAGGGCAATATCCGTATCCTGAAAATCCTGCGCTGGTGTTCCATAGTAATAGGCCGCTATGCCAACCACTTGGTTCTGAGCATTCTTTGCACAGATCAGGTGGCCCTGAGTCACGTAGGAATATATGAGGGTGACCATTTCCAAGGTAGAATAGGCGGGGTGCAGGTCGCGCTTGCGGGCTAACAGAAATATACTGGCCTTAGCGAAATCGTCATCACTCACACACTTGTGGTAACTTAACATCAACGTGTTCCTCCTTCCTAAACTTCTGATGTTCAGATTTTCTCTGGCATCCAGTCTTTATCCCATTCTCTTCTGAAGCGTTTGCTCCAAGGATTGCTTAATTTGAGGATGTTCGGCCATTAAGCGGTGAAACGCTTCTTGCCGGACAGACAGTAGAACCGATGGGCCCAACGCCCTAACGGTCGCATTCCGAGGGGCATTGTGAAGCAGCGCAATTTCGCCAAAATGATCCCCATCCTGCAAAACAGCGACCCGCCGCTCCCCGCCATCAGGCATATGCTTTAGAATTTCAAATTTACCACGGACAATAATGTAAAATTTGTTGCCTTCATCGCCTTCGCGTACAATATCCTCGCCTTCTTTACAGGTTTCAGTTGTAAACAACAGCGCGATGTTCTTAAGCAATGAAGGTGCAATGCCTTCGAAGAAAGGCAATTTGGCAAGCCTGTCCATATCCACTGTCGCATAGAGTCCATCCTGAGACAGGTTGAATCCGTACTGCTTATCCCATAAGGTGCGGTATAGATTGTTTTTAGTTAGAAGCTCTTGGTGGGTACCGGAATCGACGATGCGGCCATCTTGGAAGACATGAATGCAATCGGCGTTCATGACGGAGGATAGTCGATGCGTCACGGATACAATCGTCTTCTCGGATTTAAGCCGTTCGATGAGCTGATTAATGTCGGACTCGGTAGCCGGGTCTAATGCTGACGTTACCTCATCGAGCAGCAGCAGGTTCGGTTTCCTTAACAGGGCTCTTGCTATCGACAAACGTTGACGTTCGCCACCAGAAAGCGAGCCGCCTTCATGATGTACCTCTGTGTCGTATCCGTTAGGCCAGCTTACAATGGTATCATGGATGTTCGCTTGCTTAGCAGCCTCTATCATTTCATTCTCAGATGCACCACTATCCAGCAGCAGGTTATCCCGAATGGTCGTATTAAATAAGAAGGTATCCTGTGTAACAAGTGTGGACTGTTTGCGCAAAGAGGCTTCGCTCAAGGTACGTAGGTCATAGTCATTGATAGAGACCGAGCCTTGCTTGGGATCATAAAAGCGGGACAGCAGCTGCAATGCCGTACTTTTCCCAGAACCACTGGGGCCAATAAATGCCACATAGCTCCCAGGAGCAATTTGTAAACTTACGTTATGTAGCTGATCGGCCTCCGCGGTATAACCGAAAGTCACCTCATCCATCCGGATCGAAGGAAGAGAAGGAGGGAGCTCTAGTGGGTGAGCATCTTCTGGAACGCTAGGCTGGTGATCAAGAATTTCCCGTATCCGATGAAAGCTTGTACTTGAATCGATAAGGCCTGGGATGATGGACGATAGATTCGACCCTGACTGCCCTACGCTTAAGAATAAGGTGAAAAAGGCCATGAAACCGCCTATGCTCATCATGTCGTGGAAGATCAAGTATCCGCCGAAGCCAATCATAATCCCATTCAGAACTAGCAGTGAGATTAGTGGAAGGCGTTCCATCATCGATCCAGCTAGCTGCAATTTCAGCCCAAAGGTAAAGAGTTCATGCACTTGTTTACGGGCGCGCTCCTGAAACCTGGTTTGCAGATGCAAACTTTTTATCGTTTTATGTCCCTTAACCATCTCATCAATCGTATTGGTGAATCGTTCCTGCGATTCTTTGTAGTTCACATTAGCGGTTTCCGCACGCCCTTGAAGGAGTCTTGGCCCAATTAACATGAGCGTGGAACCAGCAAGCATGGCCAAAGTGAGCTTCCATTCAATAGAGAATAATAGAATCAGTCCGAGTAAGACACTTAAAGCTTCCTTCAGAAAAAAGGGGAATGCGATACGAACCACTCTTTCCACGGAGCCCATATCGGTCGAGAATCGGGTGACAAGATCACCAACGCGGTATCTTTGATGAAAAGGAAGCGATTGCTTCTGCAAGTGAGTAAACAGTTCGATCCGAAGTTTCTTGACGATCTGGCCGCCAAGATTTCCTAACGCGTATTCACCGCCTATACTTGCACAAATGTTGAGAAAGCCGCTGCAAAACAGCACAATAAGGATGATGGCGAAGTTATGCACGCTTTTTGGTGTAAAAGCCTCATCAACCAGATATTTCAGGCTGATAGGAGCTGCTACCGAATATCCAACTTCTATGAGCAGACAGAATAAAAAAATGCCGGTCAAACGCTTATAGGGAATCCAAAGGTTTAGCAGTGTTCGTAGGAAATCCAGGAGTAATCGCCACCTTTCAATAAGATAAGATTACAGCACTTTTTTTGGGTTGTAAACGACATGATTTGTCATAATTCGGTAAAAAATTAGGTAGAGAGAGCTTGTTCATGTGTATAATACAACTATTACTAACTGACGGTGGTGAAGTCTTGGAACAGCCGTACACAAACTACGAACAGGAAATACAGAGGAAGCTGACGCGGTGGGGAATTCGTATGCAGAAGAAGCCCAACCTGATCGAACGTGCATCTAAATCTGTTCAAAATCGCATCAATCAAGTGATTCCCGAGAAAATCCACACGACGATTACCGCGACGGTGAAAGGGATTGTGCAAACAACGTTGTTCGGAATCAATTATATGCCAGCGGCTGAGCCACTGAAGGGTGTATCCATGGCTGAACGCGATGCGAAAGCCGAGGAGTTGCTGTCACTCTACAAAAAAATCGCCGCCGCGGAAGGCGCAGGTGCAGGAGCCGGTGGGATTTTACTTGGTCTTGCCGATTTCCCTGTTCTGATTGGGATTAAGCTGAAATTTCTTTTTGAATTAGCACATATTTACGGGTATTCTACGAAGGATTACAGAGAAAGATTGTTCATCCTGTACGTGTTCCAGTTGGCCTTCTCCAGCTCGAAGAAGAAGCCGGATCTGCTTCATACGATTAAGACGTGGCCAGATATCTCGCAGACTTTCCCGCCTGCCGCCGACTACATGGAGCAAGTCGATTGGTTGCAGTTGCAGCAGGAGTACCGGGACACGATTGATTTCCGTAAAATGCTTCAGCTCATCCCCGGCATCGGGGCTGTCGTTGGCGCATGGGCTAACTTTGGCTTGCTGGAAGAGCTGGGCGTGGTAGGCATGAACTGCTATCGGATGCGCAATTTGCAAGACAAAGCTAGGAACGCCAGTAAGTAATCATTGAATGGGAACGCAAAAACCTGAACGACAGTCGGACTAATGTCCAGCTATCGTTCAGGTTTTTCTTGTTGTCCGTCATTTATGATTGGTCTGAGGGTAAGTCTTTGGGAACTAGCTTGAAAATATCCCCCGACTCGAACGAATCAATAAGCCTATCAAGCCATTTGTAATAATGAATGGCTGCATCTATTTTATCCAAATCCCCTTTGAGAACAGCTTGTAAGGAGACACTGTCAGGAAATTGTTCGCTCAGTTTTCGGAATTCATTCTTGGATTTGGTGAGAGCAAGCAGGTTAACTTCAAGCGCCTTGCGCCACTTGAGGCCAAAGAAATCAGCGAAGGTTTGGAACCAGTCGGATTCGACCTCATAGAGATCCTTGCGGGAACCTTTTTCCCACACTTTATTCACCATTTTAAGATCAACCAGTGTCCGCACGCCTGTGCTCATACTGGTTTTACTCATTTCCATAGCTTTTCCCATTTCGTCTAATGTCATCGGCTTTTCTTGAAATAAAAGTAAACCGTACAGATGACCGGTAGATTGACTAACGCTATATAAATCCATGTTGTTTCCAATAGATTCAATAATTCGTTTTCGCGCCTTTTGTATGACGAGATCTTGTTCTAAGCTGATGCCGTCTATATGATTCATTATCTCTCACCCTACCTTTAGGTTTACATCGTTATTGTAAGAAACTATTTTGAAAAAGTAAAGAACAATGGCTGCTAGAAAGAGTATACTAAAAGTCGATAAAGTTTGTACAGTTTTTTCTGTTTGAACTGTTTGTACAGATTTTAAGGTTGACATAACCAATGTGTATTCGTTAGAGTATATGAAGTGGATGACATGCAAATCAAAGAAAGGAGTGAGCATATGTCGGTTATTCAAGTTAATCAGGTGACGAAAATATTTGGTCCCGACCCCGCATCTGTTCTTCCGTTACTTTCGCAGAAACATTCGAAAGAAAGAATTTATATGGATACGAAGCATACGGTAGGCGTCAATAAAGCTAGCTTCTCTGTTGAAGCTGGTGAAATATTTGTCATTATGGGTCTTTCAGGTAGTGGTAAATCAACATTAGTTCGACTTCTGAATCGGTTAATTGAGCCCACGAGCGGAAGTATTGCTATTCATGGTAAGGACATCGTTCGCATGAACGATGAGGAGCTTAGAAATGTCAGACGGGAACAAATCTCCATGGTATTTCAGAAGTTTGCCTTATTTCCTCATCGAACAGTCGTTGAGAATGTGGAATATGGGTTAGAGGTTCAAGGATGGGATAAGTCACAAAGACGTGCGAAAGCGCTAGAGTCGTTGAACTTGGTAGGGTTACAGGCTTGGGCAGACAGTAAACCTTCCCAATTGAGCGGTGGCATGCAGCAGCGAGTGGGGCTTGCGCGGGCCTTGGCCAACGATCCGGATATTCTTCTGATGGATGAGGCTTTCAGTGCATTAGACCCTCTGATTCGGAAGGATATGCAAGATGAACTCGTCGAGTTGCAGGATAAGATGAAGAAGACCATCATTTTCATTACACATGATCTGGATGAAGCTCTTCGTATTGGAGATCGCATTGCACTCATGAAAGACGGCGTTATTGTTCAAATCGGGAAGCCGGAAGAAATAATGATGAATCCAGCCAATAAGTACGTCGAAAGGTTTGTGGAGGACGTCGATCTGTCCAAGGTACTGAACGCATCGACGGTTATGCGCCGGCCTGAGACCATAGGTCTTGATCGTGGGCCGCGTGTGGCGCTGCAGCTCATGAGGCAAAGCGGGATATCTAATTTATTTATTGTAGATAAAGGCAAGAAGTTAATTGGTGTGATAACGGCGGAGGATGCTTCGGGTGCTGTTCACTATGAGAAGAGTCTTGAAGATATTGTGATTCGAGATATTCCAACTGTCGGGCCAGATCAACTGCTCCATGAATTATTTGAAGTGTGCAGCCATGCCAAGTACCCTGTGGCCGTTGTGGATAACGATGGGAGAATTCAGGGTGTCATTGTTCGCGGCGATGTTCTTGGGGCTCTTGCAGGTAACGTTGTGGCAAGAGAGGATGTGAGTAACGTATGACGAAAGTTCCATTAGATACTGGGGTTGAGAAGGTTGTTGATGGGTTAGGTGCTAACCTATCGTGGTTTTTCGATTTCTTATCGCTCCTTATAGAGGGAGTGGTGAATGCATTTTCTGCCGTTTTTCATTTCCCGCCAGCGCTTGTACTTATCGCGTTGATTACGATTCTTGCTTATTATCTTGGCAAATGGACGTTTGCGCTATTTGCTGCTGTAGGGTTGTTATTAGTTGATAATCTTGGCTTATGGGAACATACGATGGATACACTGGCACTGGTTATGACCTCAGCAGTCATTTCCGTTCTCATTGGTATTCCTTTAGGGGTATGGTGTGCCCAAAGCGATCGAGCACGAAGGATCATCACGCCAGCACTTGATTTCATGCAAACGATGCCTGCTTTCGTTTATCTCATCCCTGCCGTTACCTTTTTTGGACTAGGTGTGGTGCCTGGGGTCATTGCATCCGTTATTTTCGCTGTACCGCCGACGATTCGCCTGACCAATTTGGGTATAAGACAGGTTGCTGAAGATTTAGTTGAAGCCGCAGATGCTTTCGGTTCGACTCCTATACAGAAATTAGTAAAATTGCAATTTCCGTTAGCGATGCCATCTATTATGGCAGGCATCAATCAAACGATTATGCTTGCGCTCTCGATGGTAGTTATTGCTTCTATGATCGGGGCTCAGGGAGTAGGGGCTGATGTGTATAGGGCTGTTACTCAAATCAAAATTGGTCAAGGCTTTGAAGCCGGATTGGCTATTGTTGTATTAGCTATTTTACTTGATCGCATCACACAATTATGGATGAAGAAAAAAAGGAGTGTGTAGAGATATGAAGAAAGTCGGTAAGACGTTACTATTCGCTAGTTTGACCGGTTTACTTATCGTGACAGGCTGCTCGAAAGATAATGCTTCAGAATCTAGTGTAGGCAGTAGTGTGAATCACCAAATTATCGGTATTGATCCTGGTGCAGGAATCATGAAGCAGACGGATCAAGCGCTGAAAGACTATGAGCTTACCGATTGGAAAGTAGTTGAAGGCTCTAGCGCGGCCATGGCGGTAGCGTTAGATAGAGCGTATAAAGCGAAGGAACCGATCATCGTGACGGGGTGGACACCTCATTGGATGTTTGCTAAATATGATTTGAAATATCTGAATGATCCGAAGGGAACATTTGGTAAGGATGAAGAAATTCATACGATTGCTCGCAAAGGTTTGAAAGAAACGGCGCCGTCGGCATATGCCATGCTCGATCGATTCGAGTGGACGCCGGAGGATATGGCCGCGGTCATGTCAGCTGTGGTTGACGGTAAGAAGCCCGAAGATGCAGCTGCAGATTGGGTTGTGGACCATGCAACTAAAGTGAATACTTGGGTGAAAGATCTCTCGCCAGAACAAGGCAAGAAGCTAAAATTAGCTTATGTAGCTTGGGATTCGGAGATTGCCAGTACGAATGTCGTGAGGAATGTTTTGGAAAGGAAGCTCGGGTATAAAGTGGAGATGCTGCAAGTTGAAGCAGGTCCAATGTGGGCTGGACTTGCGGATGGCAGCGCGGATGCGATAGTGGCCGCATGGCTCCCGACGACACATAAGGATTATTTCGAGAAGTATGCGACCAAGCTAGAAGATCTAGGTGCAAACTTAAGAGGGACCAAATTGGGTCTAGTCGTTCCTGCCTACATGACAATCAGTTCTATTGAAGATTTGAAGGCGAAATAGTCCATATATGTAGAGAGAAGTCTATCGATCATCCGATCGATAGTCTTTTTCGTAGAGAGACGCGGACAATCCTAGATAATTAGGTTATTCGGAAGTGATATTTGCAGAACGCACGCATACACTAGTAGAGAGTCGGTTACCGGCTCACCTTGTGAAGAGTTGTGATTATTTTCACAAGTAAATATGTGATAAATTTCACAACCGGAGGAGTGTTGCGATAATGAGTAAACCGAGAATTGTGATTCTAGGCGCAGGCTATGGCGGACTTGTTACAGCGATCAGGCTGCAGAAGAAGATGAGAAGAAATGAGATGGACATCACACTGGTTAACAAACATGATTATCACTTTATTACGACACATTTGCATATGCCAGCAGCCGGTACGGATCATCATGATAACGCACGCGTGACCATTTCGGATTTGATTGATGAGCGGAAGATTCGATTCGTGAAGTCGACGGTTAGACAGATTCTGCCCGAGGAAAAGAAGATCATCTTGGATGAATCTACGCTAGACTACGATTATTTAGTCATTGGACTCGGGAGTGAGACGGAAACCTTCGGAATCCCGGGCATGCATGAATATGCCATGTCGATCAAAAGCATTAACACTGTCCGCTTCATTCGGCAGCACATTGAGTATATGTTCGCGAAGTCCAAGGTGGTCCCGAAGCGCAAGGATTACCTAACCTTCGTCGTTGGCGGCGCGGGTTTCACGGGGACAGAGTTCGTCGGAGAGCTGGCGGATCGCATACCCGTTCTGTGCAAAACCTACGATGTCGATCCCGCGGATGTCAGCATCTATAATGTGGAAGCCTCCTCATCGGCGCTGCCTCCAGGCTTACCAGAGGATCTGATCCTATACGGTATGGAAGTCATGCGCCGCAAAGGCGTGCAGTATAAGCTATCGACCGCGATCAAGGAATGCACATCAGAGGGGGTTATTCTGAGCAACGGGGAGTTCATTCGTGCAGGCACAATTGTCTGGTCGGGAGGGATACGCGGCAATTCGTTACTGCAAGAGGCGGGCTTCGAGGTGCAACGGGGCAGAGTTAAGGTAGACAGTTGCTTGCGCTCCTATCAATTCCCAGAGATCTTCATCACAGGTGATTGCTCGATTGTCACTAGCCCAGAAGGCACGCCATATCCCGCGAATGCACAAATTGCTGTTCAACAAGGATACAATGCAGCGAGAAACCTTGTTCAGATCATACGAGATAAAGAATTGAAGCCGTTCGTCTATGATTTCAAAGGCACGGTAGCAACACTGGGCCGTGGTGAAGCCGTTGGGTTACTCAAAGTAAAGAAAGTGAAAGGCCGCTTGGCGTTATTTATTAAAAAGATGATCGATGCCCGTTACCTATTTCTCATCGGTGGCCTTCCACTCATTTGGAAGAAAATGATTTGGAAGCAGAAATCCACGACCCGTAATTATCATGTGCCTAATTAACGCGCGTATAACGTAAAATCCCCTTCAAGTAGATACTTGGAGGGGATTTTACGTCTAGGTACCACTAACTATAGCTATTGGAACGATATTGACTCGGAGACACGCCTTCACGTTTGCGAAAAGCGCGGGAGAAATTGTTTTCATCCACGAACCCGACTTGCTCGACAATGTCCTTGATCGAAAGGTGGGTGGTTTCGAGCAACTCTTTGGCTTTCTCGATGCGGATTTTCGAGACATATTGCATGAAAGGAAGGCCGTTTTTATTTTTGAAATAGCGTGTGACATAGGAAGGTGTAAGGGACAGCTCTTCAGCAACGGTAGAGAGACTGAGGTTATCGTCCATATAATTCTGGGAAACATACTCTAACATAGATGCATATAAACGATTGTTATTGGCATCTTCGCCTAAGCTGTCTTGTATGCTGCGCGCTGCATCAAGTAGATTGGCACAAGCCTCAGCAACGGTTTTGGATTGGAATTCGGCTAGGGCTTCCAGTTTAAACTTGATCGCTTCCCGATGGGAGAGCGGAATATTATTAACAAGTTGGTTCAAGGTGAAAATGATTTGTTGAAACGTAAGACGGAAGGTGGGAACATCCTCCAGCCGTGTAAAACTTTCCTCCATTTCATGAATCAGCAGTTGCAGATGCTCGGAGCTCTTGGAGCGGACTGCCGCATGGAGCGCTTCGGCAAATTCGGAAATTTGCTGCTTCTCGATCGTCGTATGCTCGATTTTTTGCTGTGACCATTCAGAGGGCGTGATAATGGACTGCTTCCCGGCGAAAATCCGATACTCCGCAAGCGTTGTGGCGGAACTGAACGATTGATGCAAGTCATTCGTTGGCTGAGGTTCGCCGACCATGCAAGACAACGAAAGGGCGAAATGCCTCTGCATGAACGCGATGATCTGCTCGGAAAAGGCGCGACTACGCGCTTCCCACTCCTCCGCGAATTCGTTATGCCACGAAACAATGCCGACAATCCCATTATCGATGGCCAAATCAAGGGCATAATTCACGCCGTGAACACCTGATAAATTTTCGAGCACATTGCAGATCGTATATTTCATCAACCACTGCTCACTAAGCGGCTCTTTACTTACCTTGGCGTTGTAATCGTCAAAAATGATGACAAGCACGCTGCTTGTATGCCGATCAGCAAATAGTTTATCAAGAGCGCTGCGGTTATCCTGCGTCGTATTGTCTACGTTCAACTTCCCCATTAATACCGCTAACAACAATTGGTTCCTCGTGAGAACCTCCTGATTATGCATCATATGGGACAAATGATTGCTCTCATCCCTCATCTGCTCAATGTAACGAGTGAGTTGGTCTAGTTCATCGTTATTGCCTGTGGCCTGCTTGTCCGATGGCAAGGTTGGAAACCGATTGGATAGCTCTTGGATCGGTTGATAACTTTTGCGGGCAGACCTGAAGCACAGCACAATTCCTAGTGCAAGCGATATCAGAAAGATGGTTAGTGAAATTGTTAACGCTACATCATATTCATGGAAATAGTCACTTCGGCGAATGGCGTTCACGACATGAATGTTCTGTTTGGACGATGTTTCCTGCATGAAGAGATAGCCAGGGATTCGCGCTTTCGCATTGTGCGCCGCTGCGGTAAGTTCACCCCACGCGAGATCGGAAGAACCTTTTATATAGAGAAAAGGCATCTTGGATTGGTCAAAAGCGATAAGGGAGCTGCCGCTGTCAATGGTTTGCTGGAAATTACTTATAAGTGCTGGATAGTTCAATTTGTACATCATAATGCCACTGGAGAAAGGTGTGCTGTCAAGCGGGACTAAGAGCAGCAGCACTTGTTCCTTGCCTTCAGGATGATCGTCATTAGCTAGTGAAGACAGAAGTAGCGGTGATCTTAGCTGCTCCAGTTTGCTCTGTACAATTTCCGGAGAGATTCGGCTATCGGTGATGAGACGGCTATAGCTCTCAGGTGAATAAATGCCCGTATCCGTAAAAATCGTGTTCTCTAACGAGCTGTAGGCTGTGTTGCGATAGAACAGGCCAATGGAATCGAGATCGGCGGACAGCGCCTTTAATTTCTCGAGTTCATCGGCGATGAGATACGGATATTGTAAGGACTCCTGTAATTGATAGGGAAGCAACTTGGTGTCCCGTGACAAGGTTAAGGTCAATTTCTGCAGGTCCAAAATGCGCGTATCCAGCAGACTTGTCGTATTGGCCATCGATCGCTGGGTGTTATCCATCAACCGATGATACGTATTGGATAGTGAAATGATATTGGTTACTAGGAACAATAGTCCGGTTACCGCCAGAATCAGAAGGTGCCCTAATAGAAATTTTCGATAGAGCTTGGACTGAATCGCTTTCCGCAACATAAACACATCCCCTGGTCGAATAGGTCTTGATTTCTTACGAGTATATAAATTTTGCGCCATGAGATCAATTCATGTAGGCCGAAAAGCTGAAAATTGACTAGGTATTGAAAAAAATGCAGGGTGTATTTGTAGGGTTATACCCTCTTTTTGCTGTGAAAAGCCGATTATTAGCGATTGTCGGGCGTTCCATATTTACGTATACTCGGAGCCATAGGATACCGATTCAGGCGCCGAATCGTTTTCTGGGTATCCGCGTTTCTAGCGTTCGACGAAGGAGGCAGCGATATGACTGCGAAGACCAAGGCGGCACATGCCCCTCTACCGAGGTCTACCCCCAAAAGGTTTGGGCTGCAAAACAATTGGGATTATCTAATCTTTGTTATCCCTGTTGTTCTCTATTTTCTTATTTTCTGCTACGGACCTATGTATGGTGTGCAGCTCGCATTCAAACGCTTCAACCCGATTCTCGGGATTATGAATAGTCCTTGGATTGGTTTTGATAATTTTGAGCGGCTTTTTAATTCCTTTCAATTTTATCGTATTGTGAAAAACACATTAGTTATCAATCTGTTTAAAACATTAATTAGTTTCCCTATTCCGATCATGCTTGCCCTCATGTTTAATGAGATGAGAAAAGAGCGATTAAAGAAGACGTTGCAGACGATCACGTATGCTCCTTACTTTATTTCAACAGTCGTCTTCGTCGGTATTATTAATTTATTTCTCGGTGGGGAGAATGGGTACTTGAATCATTTGCTGGGGATGATCGGCATCGATGCGATTCCTTTTCTAACCAGCCCAGACTATTTCCCCGGTGTGTATATCGGTTCTGACATCTGGCGGAACAGCGGATGGAACTCCATTATTTTCATCGCGGCGTTAGCTGCTGTCGATCCACAACTGCATGAGTCTGCACAAATCGATGGGGCTAGTCGGTGGAAGCGGATGATTCACGTGAATCTGCCGTGTATTATGCCGGTTATCGTCATTCAATTTATTCTCCTCATGGGCAAAATGATGACACTCAGCTATGAGCGTATTCTTCTTATGCAAAATAGTTTGAACATGGAAACCTCAGAGGTTATTTCCACTTACGCTTACAAGACGGGTTTGATCAATATGGATTATGGATTCTCTACCGCTGTGGGTCTCTTTAACAATGTCATCAACATCATATTGCTGCTAGCAGCTAACAAGATTGCCAAACGATACAGCAGCAGTAGTCTGTTCTAAAAGGAGAGGTGAACATGGAGGCCGTTTCTCACAAAATTCGGGAATCCAACGGAGATCGGATTTTTCTAGCCATAACTTATGTCCTTATCGGAATTCTTGTGTTAATTGTGCTTTACCCGCTGATCTATGTCGTAAGTGCCTCATTCAGTGATCCCAAACTGGTCATTGCCGGCAAAATCGGGCTGATTCCCAACGGATTTAACGTGGAAGCCTATCGCCGGGTATTTACGAACACCGAGATATGGATAGGCTATCGCAATACGCTGCTCTATACCATCGTAGGCACGATAGTCAATATATCACTAACGATGATGGGCGCTTATCCGCTGTCACGCCGGAATTTCCGTTGGCGTCGCGGGCTTATGATATTCTTTACCATTACCATGTTTTTCAGCAGCGGGATGATCCCGATGTACTTGCTCGTTAAGAATCTGGGACTTTACAATTCGATGTGGGCCTTAATATTGCCAACGGCGATCAGTGTCTACAATATGATTGTGGCTCGCACGTTCTTGGAAACCAACATTGATGAACAACTCTATGAATCGGCCTATATGGATGGCAGCGGCAACATTCGATCGTTTTTCTCCATTGTGCTGCCCCTGAGTGCACCAATTATGGCTGTTCTTGTATTATTTTATGCCGTGTATCATTGGAACTCGTATTTCGAGGCCATGATTTATTTGAAGGAACGTTCCCTGTATCCGCTTCAGCTTTTCCTGCGGGAAATTCTAGTGATGAATCAGTCGGATAACGTGATGATGGATTCGATTGAGATGGATACGAGCAAGTTTCTCGTTGCAGAAGGTGTTAAATATGCCGTTATTATCGTATCCAGTGGACCGATTCTTATGCTGTACCCATTCCTTCAGAAGTATTTCGTTAAAGGGATGATGATTGGTGCACTTAAAGGTTAATGTGATTAATAATTGAGGGGATGACTAACCACTATGAAAAGAAAATTCGTCTTGCTAACAGCTGCCATGCTGATCACGTCAATACCAGTACTTAGCGCTTGCAGCGATAAGGATAAAGGGACAGAGCCCGTTGCAACTGGTGCCAACAAAACAAGTGCCAACATTACGAAGACAGGTATGCCGATTGCAAGTGAGCCTGTTCAATTGAAAGGGCTTGTCTCCAAATATGAGTTGGTCAAGGATTGGAACGAGCATAAAGGCTTGAAAAGTTATGAAGCCAAATCGAATGTGGTTATCAAATGGGATACAGTCCCGCAGAACGCCTTCGATGAGCGTCGGAATCTGATGTTTGCTTCCAATGACTTGCCTGACTTCGTCATGCGGGCGAATTTGTCGCCGCAATTGATTACTTCATACGCCGCAGCAGGTCAGATTATCCCGTTGGATCCTTTGATTGAAGCAGGCTATGCGCCGAATCTGGCAGCACTTATGAAAGAAAATGACGGGATTCGCAAATCGATTACGTCGGCTGACGGCCATATTTATTCCCTGCCGAATATTAGTGAAGCAGATGGACGTATTTCGTCCTCCTGGATCAATAAGAAGTGGTTGGACAAGCTGGGGCTTGCAATGCCGACAACAATGGACGAGTTTTATAAGGTGTTGAAAGCCTTCAAGGAGCAGGACCCTAATGGGAATGGCAAAGCGGACGAAGTTCCGATTTCGGGGTACAAAGAGGGCAATAAGAACTACGGTGATCAATTTGTTAAATCGTTTTATGGCAGCTGGGGATTCGGAGGAAATTCCGGGATCATCGCACCTTTTATGGATGTAGACAATGGGGGCAAAGTGCGCTATATCGCAACGGACAACACCTTTAAAGATATGATTACCTTCTTTAATAAGCTCTGGATGGAAGGTTTGATTGATAAAGAAATTTTATCACAGGACATGAAACAGGAGATTGCGAAAGTTGACGATGAGCGTGTCGGCTATGTAGCGAAAGGCAACAACAACTTATGGATGGGCAAAAATCGGAATAACTACGTCCAGAACCCTGTCTTGAAAGGCATCGACGGCAAAGTGTATTGGACGGGCATCTCTCCAAAAGTGCGCGATTTAGGCTCATTTGTAATTACGAGCAAGAACCCGAACCCTGCTGCAACCCTGCGTTGGGGCGATTATTTCCTAAGTGAGGAAGGGACTGCGCTGGCCCGTCTTGGTATCCAAGATGTAACGTATACGATCGGCAGCGATGGCTTTTATAAATTGAAGGATGAGTTTGCCAAAAATCCGAACGGACTCACGGTGGATGAGGCGCTATCGGAATATACGATTTTCCAAGGCGGGGGCATTCCGCAGCGTGTAACGCAAAAGGTTGACCAAAGTGCAGCAGTTCTTCCAGAAATGATTGCCAATAAAGATGTCATTCGACCTAATTTAGTACCCGATGAGAAATTAATGATTCCTACGTTTACGGAGAAAGAGAATATTGAATTGAGCACGTACGCAACGGATATCGAGGCATATGCCGATGAGAATATCGTTAAATTCATTACAGGGGCTAAACCGCTCAGCGAGTGGGACAAGTATGTAAGCACACTGAATAAAATGCAGCTAGATAAATATCTCGCGATCTATCAAGCAGCCTATGACCGCTGGAATCAGAAGTAATCAGCTACGGAAAGGAGGAGCCAATGATGAGATTTTACGGCACGAGTGCAGCCGAAGGCATACCGAACCCATTCTGCTCCTGTTCCGTGTGTAACAACGCACGGGAAGTAGGCGGCGCAGAGATTCGCCGCCGTTCGATGTTCCGAATCAATGAGGAGATGTGTATTGATTTGGGGGCAGACTCATTCCAGCAGGCTATGGAATATGGGGACTTTACTAAGCTGCAGCATGTCTTAGTGAGTCATACCCATGAAGACCATTTCAACTATATGATGATGAATGTTAGGAACATGGCGATTGAACGGTTGAAGGAGCCGCTGCATTTTTATTTTACAGACAAGGCTTACGAAATCGTCGATTTCTATCGGCAAAGCCGGCCGATCATGAAAGGAATGACTGCCGATTTGGAGGCGCGCGGCATCGTGGCCTTTCATAAGCTGGCGTTTAACGAAACCGTTACGATTGGCGGCATCGAAGTAACGCCACTGCGTGGGAATCACAAAGGCAATATGGGGGAGAATTGTGCGAACTATCTCATCCACCAACCGGATGGCCGTAAGCTATTTTACGGCGTGGATACTGGCTGGTACTTGCCAGATGCGTTCAAGGAGCTGGAGAATGCTTCCCTTGATGTGTTGATTAGTGAATGCACCTTTGGGCTGACCACCGGGCGTGGTCTTCATCCAAATGGCCATTTGGACGCCTTTAGCTGCATGGAGCTGTTCCGCAAGCTGTTAGAGCAAGGGACTTTGCATGCCAACTCACGCATTTATCTTACGCATATTAACCATTTTACCTCGACACATGGGGATTTAGTAGGCTGGTTTCAGGAACAACAATTCCCATGCCCGATTACGGTGGCATGGGATGGGATGAAAATATAACACAAGAAGAGGCTGTCCCCGATGTCATAGGAGGGACAGCCTCTTCTTGTGATAAGTGTGAGCAACGACGTCGGATAACGTTATAGTATAGCGCTATTAGCTCCAAAGTCGAAATTTTCTGTGTATTTAGACACTTTAACGTTATGCCATCACTTTATTCTAAGTAAGAATAAGCCCAAGCCTTAATTAAGATGATATCATCACCTTAATTTGGACTTGGGCTTTATCTGACGGTACTTATTCTGTTGCAGTCTTAGGCATAGCTGAGCTTTCTACCTTCTCCGCCGCGGAGCGATCCGAGAGCTGCTTTTTTGCATAATTCCTGTATAGGATGGAACTGGCAATGGTTAGGAACGCAATGACCGCCATCCCCCAGATGAGGTTATCGAAAGCACGTGTGAGCGGCAACGATTTCTGCCAAACGAGTGCACTCCCCGAGAGCGCCACGGCGAAAGCGCCGCTGAAAAACTGCAACAATTGGAACAAGCCCATGCCGGAGCCGATGCGATCTGTAGTCAATTGCCGGGAGAGCTCATTGGATACAGCGCTAGAAAGCGTTGTGAAGCTAATGCTAACCAAGATGTAAAGCGCAGCAATCCAGTAAGAGGAATAGCTAGCTGTCAGGGCCAAAAGTACGGTAGAAAGCAGCATCAACCATGGGACGTAACGAAGTAGTGCTGTGTTCCCGTAGCGGTCTATGATGCGTCCGACACGATTCGACACCAGCATCGCCAAGAGTGCACCGGGGAAGAGCAACAGTCCCGAAGTAAGTGGAGCTAAGCCAAATACCCGTGCAAGCATCTGCGGCGCAAGGAATAAGAAGCCGAAGCTGATCATGTAGGATGTCACGCCGATTGCGCTAAGCGACATATAAGTTCGATCGCCGAATAGGGCTGGCAGCACGAACGGTTGTGAGGCGCGGCGAATGCGCAGCGTGAATAAGGCAATCGCAAGTACGCCCGCTATGAGGGCAACGATGCTTTTGGAAGTTAGGAAGAGCAGCAGCCCCGTCGTCCCAATCCCCAGGAGCAGGGCACCGATGAAATCGAACGAGCCGCTCTCTGGTTTTTCCTTTGGCAGCAAAGCGAGAAAGATAGGTATAAGCAGCAGGGTGACCCCTGTAATGACGAATAGGAAATGCCAGCCCAAATACTGAACGATGGAACCTCCCGCGACGGGACCGAGTCCTAAGCCGAGTGAGGCTGCAGATAGGATGAGCGACATCGCTCTGCCCCTGCGAGACAACGGAATGTAGCGGGTGACGAGAACGATACCGAGCGATGGAATCGCCCCAGCGCCGGAGGCTTGAATAAGCCTTGTCAGCAGCAACAGTCCGAAGCTGTCCGTGAACAGCCCTAGAATAGAGGCACCACCTAGCGAGAGCAGGGCAATGACGTAGAGCCTGCGAATAGGCACGAAGTCGGATAAGCGGCTGTAGGTAATCGATGCTATGGCGAAAATAATAGAATATCCCGTAACAATCCACGACGCCGTTGAGGGGCTAAGCTCGAATTGCGCGGAAATTTTGGGCAGTGCCAGATTGAACATCATCGTGTTCATGATGACAAGCACAATAGTGAAACAGAGTAACCAAGAGACCGGCGTTTCACGTAAGCGACCCGGCGTCTCAGTTGGCGTTGGCGCTGTTTCCTGATGTGAGGTAGTCCTAGGATTTGACATGGTACACCATCCGATCTTAAACTATAAATTTATTTGTGACAGTTTAGCATGGCAGGTAGCATGTGTCAATGAATTGACCGTAGTAACTATTTGAAAAGTTGAATATTTATGCATTTTCCTGTATGTATTTCAATCAACTTGTATTTTTCCACCTATACGACCGTCACCTTGCTAGGTGAACACATCACCGAGGTAGTGCCCTAAAGGAAAAATCCCTTTGATCCACCGCATTGCTTACATGGAAGGTTAAGTTTGTGAATTGCAACCGTGCCCTTTATTTAAAATACCCCGATTGGCTAAGAGAATGGAAGATAATCAACGATTGGGGGGATTGTAAGCGAATTATTGATGGAAACGTGAGGCGGAAGACGGCTTTTTACGTTTTTTCCATCCTTTACTATGTGAGTAGAAGAGAGTAGTATTCAACACGTACTAGAACAGTTGAATATTTCGCTTAATTTTCTGTGAAGAAAAGCGGGGGAACCAAAAGTAACATGGGGTGAGTAACGGTGCTGATACCTGGTACCTTTTAGGGCAGATTTCTCGCGGCCCGAACCCGACAGCTAACCTCGTAAGCGATCGTGAGAAAGGAGAACATGTGTTCAAAACACAAGGTCTATCCTTGTGTTTTTTTGCGTCCATTTTCAGGAGTATAGCATTTTTATATAGATGTCACACATTAATTTGGCTATATATCTCGCAAAACGCTCCCTTCTTTGGATGAAGGTGTGGCCGTTTATTGTGTGTGATGCGTACGATTCGATTTAATTTGGAGGAGCAATTGCGAAATGACGAGTGATTCATTGAAAAAAATTATGTTTGGTAAGCCACTAAAGTCGAGTGAGATTGAGTCGGAGAAAATGCCTGTCTGGAAAGCTCTCCCTATCTTGTCGTCCGATGCCTTATCATCCGTATCGTATGGGACAGAGCAGATTCTGTTAGAGCTTGCGACCGTAGGGGTTGCTGCTTTTGCCTTCTCGTTGCCGATTGCGGTATCGATCATTGCTTTGATTCTATTGCTCGTGCTCAGCTACAGGCAAGTGATCGAAGCGTACCCGATGGGTGGCGGCGCCTATATGGTTACCAAAGAGAATTTAGGTATGGTGTGGGGACGTCTCACAGGTGTGTCTCTGCTAATCGATTATACCTTAACCGTGGCGGTTTCGATTTCGGCTGGTGTTCAAGCGATTACGTCCGCTTTTCCATCAGCCGTACCCTATATCGTTCCGCTTACCATCTTGCTGGTGTGGATCATGGTCTGGCTGAATTTGCGAGGAACTTCCGAATCGGGAACGGTATTCGCAATTCCAACGTACTTTTTCATTCTGTGTATCCTATTGTTAGTAGGTAAGGGTGTTTTCGATCTGCTAACAGGATCCATGAATACACATGCGATCGAATTCGCTCCAAGCGCAGCGACGAACTCATTAACGCTATTCGTCCTTCTCAAGGCGTTCTCGTCCGGTTGTTCAGCTGTAACGGGGATCGAAGCGATCTCCGATGCCGTACCACATTTTCGGACGCCATCTGTCAAAAATGCCAAACGCACACTACTCTCTCTAGGCGGACTATTGGCCATCGTCTTCGGTGGGGTAACCCTGATTGCCTTAGGGTATGGCGTGGCACCGGATCATAACGGCCATACATCGGTTCTATCGATGGTGACGGAGCAAGCCTTCGGCCGAGGCGCCATGTACTATGCGACGCAAATCGCGACGATGCTTATCTTGGTACTTGCTGCGAACACAAGCTTCAATGGATTTCCGATCTTGGCGTCGATCATGGCCCAGGACAAAAACTTCCCGCGCATGTTTTCCTTCCGTGGGGATCGGCTTTCGTACCACTATGGCATTATTACGCTAGGCGTATTAGCCAGCTTGCTGTTGATTGGTTTTAAAGGTAAAACCGATGCACTCATTCCGCTTTATGCGATTGGCGTATTTCTATCTTTTACACTTGCTCAGACAGGTTTAGTTCGTAAATGGCTCAGAGAACGCGTATCGGGTTGGATCGGGAAGCTGATCATTAATGGCTTGGGCGGCATCGTCTCCCTTGCCGTTCTAATCATTTTCTCCGTTACCAAATTTAGCGAGGGTGCTTGGATTGTTATTATCATTACACCGATCCTCCTCTGGCTCATTACCAAGGTTAGTCACCATTACGACGACGTGGCCAAACAGCTGCGTATTGATATCACGCAAGACCGTGTATGTACCAAAGAACCTGTTATTATCGTTCCCGTGGCTGGGATTCACAAAGCGGTAGAGCATTCCCTTAGTTATGCCAAATCGCTTTCGCCTAATGTTATCGCGTTCTATGTCTCCTTCTCGGATGAGGATGAAGAATCGATGCAGGAGAAGTGGCAGATCTGGGATCCAGGCGTGCGACTTGTTGTGTTCAAATCCCGATACAGGACGATTCTCAAGCCGTTGGCTGAATTCATTGAACGCATCGATACGCATGTGTCAGAGAAACAGTCGATTATGGTTATTCTCCCGCAATTCATGCCGAAGAAGTGGTGGCACCGTCTGCTCCATAATCAATCTGCGGCACGCATTCGTTCGAAGCTGCAAGCCGATAAGGATATCGTTGTAGCGACAGTACCGTATCATTTACATCAATAGAGGTGTACAATAATAGGGAGAACTTGTAGATGAGGTGACCTTATTATGGTGAAAAAGAAAGCTAAAGTGACGCCAGCTGCGGCTAGCGTGCAAGATAAACCAGCAACGCTGAAGGATCTGCTGCGTCCAGAAATACTGGAAGGACTCAAAGCCCAGGCTGACGCGATGAAAGCGGAAGAGCAAGCGAAGAAGGAAGCAGAGAGAGCGAAGGCAGAGGCGGCTCGCAAGGCGGAAGAGAAGCGTCTTGAGAACGATTTTGCCTACCAGTTGGAGAAAAGTAAATTAGACTGGCGCAAACATAAATGAGGGGGCGCACGATGTGCCTCCTTTTCTTTTTGAGCGTGATGAGTGCGCTTACAGGTTGTGGGGAATCGGCTGCTGTAGCAACACCAACCGCTGCTCCTGATCCAGTGGCTTTGGCAACGGTGACACCAATACCAGTTGTTGCAGCAACACCGGAAGTGACACCGACACCAGATCCAACATCAGTCCCAACATTTGCGTCCTTGGAAAAGAAGTTGATCAACCGCTATGCTGCCAGCATACCAACCAAATGGGGCGAACATGTCCCTGGTGTGCTAACCCAGTTGGCCACGAAGGAACGAGTCATTGCTTTGACCTTCGATGCATGCGGGGGGACATTGGGGAGCGGTTACGACGAGAAGCTGATCGACTATTTAATCAAGGAAAACATTCCTGCGACATTGTTTATGAATGCAAGGTGGATCGGGGCTAATCCTGACATCTTTGCCACTTTAGCTGCGAATCCCTTATTCGAGATTGAAAACCACGGAACAGAGCACCGCCCATTGTCTGTGACGGGCAAGCCCGCTTACGGTATTGCTGGAACGAAGAATGTCACTGACGTTATTCGTGAAGTAAAAGACAACGCGGATGGGATTGAGAAGCTGACGGGTAGACGTCCTTTATTTTTCCGCTCAGGCACGGCCTTCTATGATGAAGTCGCTACGTCTATCGTTCATGATATAGGCTTCGAAATCGCGGGATACAACGTCCTCGGGGATGCAGGAGCGACGTACAATACTGAGCAGGTATATAAAGCGCTAATCAAGGCCCAAAGCGGCTCCATCGTGCTCGCGCATATGAACCATCCGGAGAAAGATACCGCGGAAGGCGTCATCAAAGCGATCCCCGAGCTGCGCAAGGCGGGCTTTCGATTTGTGCAGCTGGCTTCAGTTGCTCAGCCTTGAGGTAAGCTGCAACCTTGAATGTGAGCTAGCCAATTTTTACGGAACGATGGGTTATTCGGCCTAGTGAAATAGGAGGAGAACGTGTAATAAAAAGTTTACAAGAAAGCGTTTTCATGTTACTATCTTCGTATTTATTACATTCTCATCTATGGGGTTGTTGCCAGCATGAACATACAGAAATTAGGGAATCCAACGAGTGTGGGATTTGCCGCTCTGTCCATTTCGATCGTTTTATTATGCCTCTATGTTGTATTGCCTGGGGCTGGGGCATCGCCGAAGGCCTTAGAGCAGACCCTACTGCCAGAAAAGCTTATAAGCGAAGAACAACTGGTACCTTCTTATGACCCGTCAACTGTGCAACCAGCAGTCCCACCAGTTCAACCAGTCCAACAAGCCCTACAGCAGCTAGAACTGGAAACGCAACAACAACCCCAGCAGTATCAAGCACATGCACTCTCTTTTAATCAAGAAGATTATAGTAAACAAAAAGTTTATTACACAGACAAAGTCATTGTACTGACCTATCATCACATTGATGAGAAAGAAAATGGCATCACCATTTCTCCAAAAAGATTTATAAGTCACATGCAAAGACTGAAAAAAGAAGGTTACAATGTCATCTCCATGGAGCATTTTCTTCATTTTATAAAGAGTGGGGCTCAGGTTCCTCAAAATGCCGTTTTAATTACATTTGATGATGGATATGAATCATTTTATACCCAGGCGTACCCCGAATTACTTCGCTTAGGCTTTCATGCTACCAAATTTATCGTTGTGGATTCCATCGATCATCCGAAGTCGCCGCGTCTTACATGGGATCAGATGAGAGAAATGAAAGAGAACGGAATGAGTTTCTATTCTCATACATACGATCATCATGACAAGGTCAAAGCGGGAACAGGATCTTCCAATACATTAATGCCAATGCTTACCAACCCTATATATGTAGAAGCGGAACAGCGATTAGAAACCGATGCGGAGTATCGTACGAGAATTAAACAGGATTTGTTAAAGGCGGAGAAACGGATCGGGGAAGAGCTTGGACCTCAGTATCGCCTGCTTGCGTTTCCGTTCGGGGCTTATAATGACACCGTGCTTGAGGTAGGGAAGGAAATGGGGATTGAACTTTTCTTTACGACCCAAGAGGGGATTAATCATAAGGGAAGCACGGAGATTTATAGAATTCATGCGGGTGCCGCGTATGTATCTGAAGACGATTTGATGTGGAAAATGAAATTATATCATAAAAAATAAAGTGAAATGAAAGCTAGGAGCCGCTATTGAAGCGGCTTCTTTTCATTTTATGAAGCGGGTGGTCTACCTTCTTTTCATCTCAAAAAAATCACAAGCCCCACGGTCATAGTAAGTCAAGTCACTGACATGTGTTTGCACGACGACGGTCGTATCACTAAAGCGAAGAACAACTGCGTTGGAATCGACGATATGGTCATCTTTGAATATACGAACAACCGCTTGCCGATCAATCGCCTCCTGAAAATCTGCATCGGTAAATAAACGTTGATTTCTGGCCATGGTGAGCATTCCCCTAACGTCAAAAATATTGTTCCCTTTATTGTACCACAAGGTGGCAAAATGCCCGAATGGAGATGAACGCCTACGCCTAGCCGAGCATAGAATGTAGCACCAATTGTGCTTGGGCTGAGAGGGTGTGTGGTGCAGGATGGATATTCAACTTTTACCGATTCATTGGGTCTATTTAGTGTTTATTGGTTTTATTCTTACGCTTCTGGTTAAACGCAGAGATACGACGATGATTTGTGTGGTGGGTATTTTTACATTAGGGTTGTTGGCGACGGAAACGTTGAGCGGCTCTGTATCGGGTGTGTTCAACAGCTTTATTTATGCGACCAAAGAGTTGATGGGGACGATTATGATCATCTCGATTATCGTTGCCATGAGTCGTGTTCTGATTCGGACGGGGATTAATGAAACGATGGTGGCGCCGCTGACTAAGTTTCTAAGAACGCCAGCACTCGCTTTCTGGGGAATCGGCATCATCATGATGGTGACGTCTTGGTTTTTTTGGCCTTCACCTGGTGTTGCGCTGATTGGTGCTGTGCTATTGCCAGTTGCTGTTCGCGTGGGATTGCCGGCACTCGGTGCCGCGATGGCGATGAACCTCTTCGGACATGGGATTGCGCTGTCGGGTGATTACATTATCCAAGGGGCGCCCAAATTGACAGCAGATGCAGCCGGATTGCCGGTATCCTCTGTTATGGAAGCGAGTGTGCCACTCGTCATCGTGATGGGGCTTGTTACAACGATCACAGCTTTCTGGTTGATGCGGCGCGATATGAAGAATGGCAAATGGCGCAGCGGGCTCGTCGATAGCCGTTTAGAAGAAAGCGGCGGGCTTGTTCCTGTAGATGAAGAGAGTAAAGTGCTGATCGGGGAGCGTTTGAAACGAATTCTAGCTATTGCAATTCCGATATTGTTTGCATTGGATGTTATTGCGATGTTCGTCTTGAATCTGCAAGGCGGTGATGCAACCGCTCTCGTGGGCGGTACAGCGGTGTTTATTCTTATTGCGGTCACGTTAATCGCTCATCGCAATGCAGGTGTGGAGAAAATTACTTCCTATTTAATAGAAGGCTTTGTATTTGGCTTCAAAGTCTTCGGCCCCGTCATCCCGATAGCGGCGTTCTTCTATCTAGGTGACTCCGCGATTACGGATCTATTCGGCAAAATATTACCCGAAGGTTCACACGGCATCGTGAACGATCTCGGCGTGGCCCTTGCAGGCGTCGTGCCATTGAATGGGGCCATCGGCGCCGTGACGCTAACCGTCGTCGGCGCGATTACTGGCCTCGACGGCTCCGGCTTCTCGGGCATTTCCCTGGCGGGCTCCATCGCGCAGCTCTTCGCGACCGCCATTGGCTCTGGCGCAGCGGTGCTGACTGCGCTAGGGCAAGTGGCCGCCATCTGGGTCGGCGGCGGCACCTTGATCCCGTGGGCGCTTATTCCGGCCGCGGCGATCTGCGGCGTGAGTCCGTTCGAGCTCGCGCGACGGAATCTGAAGCCTGTGCTTATCGGCTTAGCGGTGACAACGATCGTGGCGATGTTTATGGTTTAAGCAGCGAGGACGTAAGGAAGCGGACGATAGAGAAGAGGCCCCCCAAGCCACGCGTGGCGGGGGCTTCTTTGCTCTTTTTAACCTCAGCGTCTGAATCATGCACCAGAGACCGCACCAGTGCTAACAGTAACGCAAACCCGATGCCCTCTGCTGGAACTACAACCGCTACCTACCGCTACCGTAATCCGGAGCCATACATGTTGCCCGAACCGTCCGCACGCCCGAACTATGATTTATAAGTTACTAAGATATCAAAAGTGCCTTCTGCTGAGGAAAACTTAACATCAACAACGGATGAGTCTGGCAATGTCGCCAAGAATTTATTGGCATCATCTTGAACAAGCATCTTATTCGAGCTAGAAAACACCCTAACTTGAATCATTGTATTCACCTCGCTTAAATGGTCGTTTGTTCCATTATACTTCGCATAAATAGCTCATGTCGAACATGCGCCAGTACCACACGAAAAGTGCAAAAAGGCACCCTTTTAGGCAGATTTCTCCTCTATTTCTGAAATGCGTGCAAAAAGGCAACCTTTACTGCCGTAACTCGAAAATTTGGTCCATTTCGGTCCAAAAGGGTGCCTTTTTGCATCAATTTGCCAATCCGGAGCCGTTTCCTCTGAAAATAAGTGTATTTTCGCATTTTTGCCCCCACAGCGCTAAAACTGAGCAGCGTATCTAGAAGAGCATGTACGCTTATTTCCGCCAAAAAGTTGAACAATCTGCCTTATCCGCCACATTAAACGCAATCATTCTCTCAAGTAATGAATAGTCAACTGGACTACTCCACTTGATCCGCACTAACTCCTTGGTATGATCATAGCCAGCTTGTACAATATCATCAGCGAATTGAAGAATTCCTGCCTTTTCAGGGGCTATAGCCAAATGAGGTTTCGCTACGCTAAAGCCGATAATGAATGTGCCGTGGTCGGTAAACATGGGCTGATTCCATGCGATTTTTGGCTCCAAATTCGGAAACGTCTTAGCTACCCAATTTAAAACTTCTTCCGTTCGCTCCCGATGTTGCGGATTATCGATACGTCCTACAAACTCTGCGAAAACGTCCATGATATTCCCTCCAATTCAAGTGATGTACTTCACAGGCCATAAGTATTTCCTCGTTACGAGAAGAATAACATGAATTTTATATAATAGCACTTGAGCCTAACGTAACGTAAGGTGGGCAGCTGGCAAATATGAAACCACTTGGGCTTCACGTCGTATCATGAGTATACGAATGACAAGGAGGCAATTTACACATGTCCATGTTCAAACGAATGCTCGCAAGCGTCGGAATCGGCGCAGCCCAAGTGGATCTCATGCTTCATCAAGATACAGTGAATGCCGGTGATGAAATCAGCGGCGTTGTCCGAATTCAAGGAGGGCGCGTCGATCAGCAAATTAATGACGTATATGCCTTCGTAATGACACGTTACGTGAAGGAGCAGAACGATACCAAGATGCAAGTTGAAGCTCCCGTTGCCAAATTCCAGCTTACTGGTGAATTTACCGTCCAGGCGGAGCAGGTCTATGAGTTTCCTGTCTCGTTCCAGCTGCCCAACATTACGCCAGCAACGTTAGGAAGAACCCCTGTATGGATTCAAACAGGACTTGATATCACAGAAGCACGGGATCCGAAGGATCAAGACCAGCTCCAGGTCAGCCCACATCCGTATTCCGAGGTGGTATTGGAGGCTGTGAATGACCTTGGATTTCGACTTCGCGAGGTAACTTGTGAATACGCACCAGCTATCGGCAGGGAGAACGGGTTGCCTTTCGTACAAGAATTCGAATTTGTGCCAACGATGCAATTCCGGGGCCAATTGGATGAGTTGGAAATAATCTTTTTCCCGGACGAAGATGGTGTCGACTTATTGCTGCAGATTGATCGCAGAGCTCGCGGTCTTGCCGGCATTTTTGCCGAAGCGACAGGTACGGATGAAAGGTTTGTAAGGGTACGATTCGACCGTAGTCAACTAGATGCCGGAACAGGCTACGTTGCCGATGAACTAGCTGCATTGATCCGCAGATACTTATAAGATGTCAAGTAACGCGAAGAGGCCTTTCCCGTTGGGGAGAGGCTTTTTTCTCGTATCTTATGATGAATATAGGGTTGCCTATGTCCATCTTTCGCAGTATCCTTGCATATAGATGATTAGACGATGATTGACCAAGGGAGCTGAGGAAGATGGAAGCCAAATTTTGCATGAGCTGTGGAGCTGCCATGGAGACGCGTGATGTGGATGGAACGGAGAGACGGGCCTGCACATCGTGCAGTTTTGTTCACTGGGGGAACTATAGCATCGGCGTTGGTGCACTTGTGATGAAGGATGAGAAGATTTTGCTTGTGCGTAGAGCGCAAGAACCGGGAAAAGGGCGCTGGACGAACCCTGGCGGCTATATAGAGCAGCATGAATTAATTCAAGATACGATTGTGCGAGAAGTTATGGAAGAATCGGGAGTCGAGGCATCGGTCACACGACTGGTTGCTGTGCGCGATCTGCCTAGAAGCATACATAATGTGTACATAGCTTTCGAAATGTCCTACATAAGTGGAATCCCTCAGCCAGATGGCGTTGAGGTAGATGCGGCAGGCTTTTACAGCCTAGAAGAAATGGCTTCCATGCCTGTGGCAGATTTCACCAAATGGCTCATTGATGTTGCCCTGCATGCCAAAGGGGATGGTCTTATAGAGGATAAAGAACCTGTCATACCGATGGCTGGATACGGCTTGTACCGTGTACCCAAGGTTAGCAACGTATGATTGGGCTTCGCGGACATCACTTGCTCTGTTTGTTAGGCTACCGAGGAATGGGGTATTCCCCAGCGTTTTGTGAAAATATGACGACGGTGTATGAACAACTGCGCACAGAGCCTGAGACGATGATTCGCGTTGTGCTCGGACCCGATGATCTGTGTGCGGAATTTCCGAAGGATGAAGTTGCGCATTGCGAGAACCGCACGGTGTATCAACGGGATGCGGAGATTGTTGCCAAGCTAGGCTTGGAGGTGGGGATGGAGCGGTCCTGGTCCACCATTTGCGGCCAAGTTGCGCTAGAAGTAAGGCCCACAGATATCAGCAATCTCTGTGCAACATGCCGTTGGGAGCCTTATGGCGTTTGTGCAGAAGGCGTTCGGATTATAGGGGAGGGTGGCGTATTGCCGCCTGTGCCCAAGAAATAAACTCGTGCGGATTCGAGCTTTGATGGAGAGAATCCAGTTCGTTTGCGGGAAGAGACTGTTGATTCATATATCGAGGCCACATCATATTTCAAATAAGGTGCTATAACGCTATTCACTCCAAATGTATGTTCTGCGACAAATTAGCGTTACGAAATAACGTTATTCGACTAGAATGACTGAATTCGGCTACTTATCCTGAAATAACGTTGTGTCATATCGCTATTCGCCCGAATGTTCTGCCTGACGAACAAATAAGATGGTTTCATAACGTTAACTTCGTAAACGATAGCTGTAAAAGGGATTCTCGATAAAGAGTAAATCGACAGTCTCGGGAAGCAGATTATTCTACCGCGGGCAAAAGAAGAGGCTGTTTCATAAAGTCTGCATCGACTTTTTGAAACAGCCTCGTTCTCTCTTCACAAATTTCTTGGAGGAACTAATTCTTATTCAGTAGACATTGGGCTTATACAAAAATACTGACGTCAGATCCCATTTCCAGCTTCTCAGCTGGGGAACTAAGAATATTAGCGACCATCCGCATCTCATCAATAGGGTGTAGATAGGATCTTAACTGACGACTGTCCTTCTGATCGGGATGCAGCCACTTCTCCATCCCTTCCTCATCAAGAATAGCTGGCATGCTTGCATGGTACGGCGAGACAACGGAGTTGGATTCCGTCATAAGCATCATACACGTACGAAGCTCCTCTCCCCCTGATGGGGCTTGCCAAATGTCGTACAGCCCAGCAATGCCGAACGTGCCGCTTCGCATTTTGAAACGAATCCACTCCGTCTCTTTACCCTCCGTCCGCCCCACATAGAAAGAGCTGCATGGGATGACGCAACGTTGTTTTTTGACGATGCGCTCGAACACGATATTGGAGAAAATGGAGTTGCGATCACCGCATACGGCATCTTTCGCCCAGAAAGGCATCAAACCCCAGCGGAATTCATCTAATAGACGTTCCCCCTTGCGATTGATCATTACAGCCGAAACTGATTCAGTTGGGCGCACCTCATACCGATTGGAACTGTAAGATAAGAGCCGATCTACGCGGAATTGCTTCATGACTTCGTGAACATCAGCCAATATGGCTATGGAATGACACATGGTTAGCACCTCATTTGATTTTGGTTCTTCTCATTATTTTCCTAATGCAGCCAATTCATGTATGAGGGATAACACTTTTTTCCACAGCGGTTTAAATGAAAAAACCAGGAGCACTTGGCTCCTGGTCGGGAAGATTATTCAGCTAGAGGCATTTGAATATCGGCAGCGTGGACATGTATGCGGTTCTTGCCGTTGCGTTTGGCAGTGTATAAGCATTCGTCGACAAGTTGGAACCAGGCCTTTTTCATCGTATTCCGATTATAGGTGGCAAGCCCAATACTCATCGTCAGTCTCTGATCCGGCATTTCAGGAATGATCGTTTCACGTACGGATTCCATGATTTCTTCGCAAATGGCTAGCACATCTTGTTGCGATTTCCCTACGAACAACACGGCAAACTCCTCGCCGCCATAGCGAAAGGACATATCATCAGGGCCCAACACGTCTTTGAGAATGGAGCCGATCGTTTTGAGCACAACATCGCCAACCCAATGACCATAATTATCATTAATGAGTTTGAAATTATCGATATCCATCAAAGCAAGCTCCAAGGGTGTATCAGAGGGCATATGGGAGATAAGATGGTCGGTATGCTCCTGAAAAGAACGATGATTGAACAATTCGGTAAGGGCATCGACCTTGGATAGACGGTCAATCATGACGTTGCGAATTAGCAAATCTTGCTCGCGTATGACGGAGTGTTTAAGCTTGGCAATCAGTTCAAGCCCACGGCTCATAATGGCAAAACAAAGCATGGAAGTAGCAGTCAAAGAGGTCAAAGAAACAATAACTTCGTAAGGGTTTGTGGTTTGTCCTTGTAGCATCGGTACAAGCAATAGAATGAATAAGTAGAAAACACCGAGACCGAATGCGAAAACAACATATTTTTTATGAAAATAGATCGAGGCTAATAAAATCGGCATGCAAAGCAGCTCATAACTGTGTTTCATTTCAGGGATACAAAGGATGAAAATACTAACCATGGTCATAGTCCATACGATCATGATAAACTCACTATAGTTCTTCAAATAGTGGATAGCCAAATAACCTAGGCCCATAAGAAGAAGTTGTAAAGTCGTAGGGAGAAGTTGAAAACGGATAAAGCTATTCCACCAATTCGATGGCTGCAGGGTAATTTCATAGCCTAGAGCAATCGTAGCAGCTACTTCATAAATGATGAGGATCCACCATAACGTTAGAATGAGTTTTCGATTCCAAGTTGGATCATGTGCTGGAAATTGTTCCATTAAAAGGTGGCCACTTTCCTTTCAGGGCAGTAGGTGTCGAAATGAATTGTGCCTTATCCTGATATTGTAAAGAATAACCCCCTCTTAACGCAAGCTATTAATCATGAGGTCAAACGAAATGTTTTGTAAAAATCTATATAGTCATTGGGGAGGCCTATGACAGCACTAGGGTATGTCCATGCATGGGAGCATTATAAGGATGAGCTGCAACTGCTAGATAAGAAGCTGGAGCTTCTCTATAAGCGCCGTCAAAAGCTTACGCCAGATCCACAAACGGATTCATTCCGCGGAATGTTTGTTTCGGAGGACGAATTTATTCGTCTCATTGGCGGGGTTGATAGTGAAGAAGAGATCGATGAGGAAGAGCAAGACGTACTGGGTATGATAGCGTTTCTCGAAAAATCTATTGAGAGCCGCCTTACAGAAAGCCGCAAAGCGGGTACATTCCTGCCTTTGGCTTATTTATCTACTGTATTCGGCTTCTCTTCTATAGAAGAACGGATCGTCATGCTAGGGCTTGCCGTAGAATTAGATCGAAAATATGAGCGGATTTTTGGCTTTCTACTAGACGATCTAACTAACAAAACGCCGAATATTAGCTTGGCGCTGCAAATTGCCTGCCCAAGTCCGGAGGATATGCGGGCTGCGCGTACGACCTTCATGGCACCTGACGGTAGATTGGCACGTTATGTGCTGCACCCAGATACATTGGTCACCAGTGTGCAAACATTGTTATCCAGACCTTTGCAGCTGGACAAGCGGATTGTGACTTTCTTGCTGGATTCGGGTGAACTTGATCCCAAATTGAAACCAGCCGTTCAGATCATCTATCCGGATGATGAGATCTCACCTCTGCTTGTGCAGGAAGACTTCCAACAACGGCTGCGTGGTTTTATTACAGACGTGTACGAAGTACCGGCAGCGGAACGCAAACGTCTTGCTTTTCATATCTGGGGGAATGCCGGCGCAGGCAAAAAACTGCAAGTGAAGCATCTCAGCCGCTCCTTCCATAAGCCGCTGTTGTTAGTAGATCTTGCTGATGTACAGCTGCATGCGGCGAGTTTTGAAGAGCAGCTTAGCGTTATTATTCGCGAAGCGATTCTTCATCAAGCCATCCTGTGCTTCACCAGGCTAGAGGTGCTTTACCCCGCAGAGCCGGACTTGGCCGCGCAGCAGCGGCTCGGGCGATTCCATGAGGAGCTCGATGGCTATGGCGGCATGGTCTTTCTGTTGGCCGGGCGGGGGGGCCGGCTAAGCTGGAAGCCCAAGGAGCGGCTGCTCCTTGAGCATGAACTTGCCGTGCCGGACGAAGGCGGGCGCGAGCGCCTTTGGCAAACATTCGCGCAGGAGATCGGCGCCGGCGCGGATGTGGACTACCGGGTGATGAGCGGCAAATTCCGCTTCACCCCGGGGCAAATACACCGCGCGTTGACGCTCGCGCGCGGGTATTCCTCCTGGCAGGCAGCCGCTGCCGGGGAGGGTAGTATGGGCGCGTCGCTGCGCAGCGACGCGCTGTATAAGGCGTGCTACCAGCAGGTGCAGCACAAGCTGGAGCGCAAAGCGACGCGTATTGAGCCTCGCTATGGGTTCGGGGATGTCATCCTCCCACCAGAGCAGAAGGATCAGCTCCGCAACGCGTGCAATCAAGTGAAGTATCGTGGCGTCGTGTACAACGATTGGGGCTTCGAGAAGAAGCTGGCCTACGGCAAGGGGCTCAGCATGCTCTTCGCCGGCCCGCCGGGCACGGGGAAAACCATGTCAGCACAGGTTGTAGCCGGCGATTTGCAGCTGGAGTTGTACAAGGTTGATCTCTCGCAGGTGATCAGTAAATACATCGGTGAAACGGAGAAAAACCTGCATGAAATCTTCGAAGAAGCGCAACTCAGCAATGCGGTGCTGTTCTTCGATGAAACGGATGCGCTTTTCGGTAAACGTTCCGAAGTGAAAGATTCACACGATAAGTACGCAAACATTGAAACCGCGTATTTACTTCAAAAAATGGAGGAGTACCAAGGTATCACAGTGCTCGCTACCAATCTATTAAATAACATTGATGAGGCCTTCCTAAGGCGGATCAATTATGTCATTAAATTTCCATTTCCGGATAGTGAATACCGGGAGAAAATATGGCAGTCGATGTTTCCGCCAGCGGCTCCCCTTAGCGATGATGTTGATTTCAAATATCTTGCACAGCGATACGAGATTGCGGGAGGGAACATCAAGAATGTCGTTCTTTCTTCTGCATTCTTGGCCGCGGAATCGGGTGAACCCATCCGCATGGGGCATATTATCAAATCAATTCGACATGAGCTGCAGAAATCGGGTAAAATCCTCGCGCGACAAGAGTGGGAGGATTACTAGAATAGTGAAATAGTAGACAAAGGATAATCTCACTTTAGGTGGAATTATCCTTTGTCGGTTATATACGCCGATTTTCAGCCAAAAATCGTCATTTTCCGGGACAAAAGGATAAATTAAATACGAGAATCCTATAGTCAACCCGGCGGTTTACATTTATAATAGAAAAAGATACACAAAGTGACAGATTAAGCATCTTTTTTACATGAATTATAGGTATTTAGAGGCAGGAAGTGACACTCATAGGCAATTATTCTGTGATCGCTGATGTAAGTGCGTCTTTAGTTAAGCTACTTAGAGAAAACATGACCCCAGATCCTATCCCACAGCCAGAAATGATTGGTCTTGCATCACCTGTAGATAAAGGGGATTT
Organism: Paenibacillus sp. J22FR83; assembly: GCF_059691955.1. Lineage (NCBI taxonomy): Bacteria > Bacillati > Bacillota > Bacilli > Caryophanales > Paenibacillaceae > Paenibacillus > Paenibacillus sp. J22FR83. Next base: position 484,725 of record NZ_JCAUAM010000002.1, on the reverse strand, counting down.
CTATCTTTCACTCTATCTATATAACGTTCGTGAAAGCGGCAATAATCGACAAACGCATATGATTGCTAGAGGGACGAACGAAATTCAGTTTCCTCCTATGGTAGTCGATTTAAGTTATCTGCTTACCGTGCAGTCGCCAGCTGAACTCTCATCTAGAGCGTTAGATGAACATCGCATTCTAGGTAGAGCCATGCAGGTATTCTACGATCACTCCATCCTTCGAGGTTCGATGACAGTAGGCACATTAGCTGAGCAAGATGAAGAAGTTCGTATCATTATGGACCCTTTCAAAGGCGAAAGTATTATGAATATGTGGAATTTCTCAGACACCCCATACAGATTATCAGTCGCTTATACGGTTGGACCTGTACATATTGACTCAACACGTATCAAAACAACAAAAAGGGTTTCGGAAACCGATTTTCGCATTCAAGGTTAGGAGGATTCCACTCGTGGATCAGATACGCATATCACATTTAAGATCCCGTGTTTCCCTGGTTGTGTGTGTGATTGATGCACTCACCTCTCAAGCTCCTCTTGGCAACAAGACCACAGTTCACCTAGAAGGCTCCCGTTCGAAAGCGATTCGCAAAACGAATGGTTCCTATATATTTAATGATTTAACCCCCGGCGAATACCGGTTATCGGTACATAGCGAATATTATTTTCAAGAACAAACAAACATCACGGTTAATACACACAATTTTATTGAAGTTGTTCAAATGAAACCGTTACCTTCGTACCCCTTTTCTCAAGGGGCAGGACTGATTCGCTTCATGCTTCAGAACGCAGTTGGTTCCCCGATTCGCGATGCTCGCTTACAATCGACCGTTTTGACAGAAGATTGTGCGCGCGCGCGAGTAATGGTCGATCAAGCCGATAAAGGTGCTAGTGAAATGACATTAGGCTCATTTACAGGAGGCATCGTAGTTGGTGATGCGTACTTGCTGCGCGGGAGAGGTTCCCAACCAGCAGAGGAAGACATCCGTATTTCCGAAGTACTGGAGCACCAGAAACGGTTTCGGCTAGCGAGTCCATTGACGCAGTCATATATGCGCGGTGCTTTGCTGCTCCCCATTCAGGAAACCCGCAGTACGGAACGAGGAGAGGTCGCCATTGCTTTTCGAGGCAATCGAATTCCAACGTTTCATACCGAATTGGTAATTCAATATGGGGCGAATAGCGAGCATACGATCAAGGATCTCGCAGTAGTAGAAGGAACAACCACTAACCTTGGCACGATACAACTCGCGTAACCCTAATTAGTAGAATGGACACGTCCATCTTCTATACAAAATGACAAGCAGAAAGGAGAGAACTGGTTTCATGTCTTTGGCCATATTAATAAGTAAGCAGTGCCATCTGACTGAACTGGGGAACAATGGCTGACTATTTATCACCTGGAGTCTATGTGGAAGAGTTTGACAGCGGAGCACAACCGCTTGAAGGTGCAAGCACAAGTACGGCCGGGTTTATAGGGCTTGCGCAAAGAGGGGAAATTGAAGGTGTCCCTCAACTGGTTACGAGCGTAGCTGATTTCCACCGTTTATTCGGGAGCTACTTGTCCGAGAATGAATTCGGCGAATATCGTTTCCTTTCTTATGCTGTAGAGCATTTCTACTTAAACGGAGGTAATCGCTGTTTCGTTATGCGTGTAGCGCCAACTGACGCGAAAGTAGCAACGAACAAAGCGGCTTCGAATAAAGAATCGGCAATTATCGAAATTGCTTCCAAGAACCCTGGAACATGGGGGAACCAAGTTCGTATTGTTGTTGTGCCAGCTAGCAAAGCTAAGACGCAAATCTATGAAGTGCTAGGCGAATCACAATATCGTGTGAAAAACAATGCTGGCTTTAACGTAGGCGACGTAGTTGCTTATGAAGCTGCAGGTGTGAAGCAATACAGTAAAGTAGTAGCTTCCCAAGATAACATTATCTCATTGTCTGATGCACTTGATGGTGATGTTGTAGATAGCGGATTGCTACCTGCTAAAGTGTTGACAACAAGTGAATTTACACTTCACGTATTCTACGGTGATGAAGCTGAGACGTATGAGCGGGTATCCCTGAACATTACGGCAGCGAATCACATTGAGAAAATCGTTTCCCGTTCGAACATTATTACGGTGAAGGATTTGACTGAAGGTCAAGATCTTGGCGCAATTGCTCCTTTCGAGGTGCTTTCTGGCGAGAACGAATCCGTTGGCAAATTCCAAATCGCTTTGTCTGGCGGCAGCAACGGTTCTATCGCGAATGTAACGCCTGATATTTACATGGGTGTTGATCGTGGTCCTGGTAAACGTACAGGGATTCAGTCCTTCATCGATAACGATGTTGTGTCCATCATTGCGATTCCTGGTGTAACTGAGCCTACAGTTCAATTATCCCTAGTAGCGCACTGTGAAAACTTGGGCAGCCGGTTTGCGGTTCTCGATATTCCACGCGAGAAAACCAAAGTAGCGGACGTTATGACACACCGCAACATCTTTGACAGCTCTTATGCAGCGATGTACAACCCATGGTTGCAAGTATTTGATCCATTAGACAAACGTAACATTTACATACCGCCATCTGGTTCCGTTATCGGTATTTACTCCCGTTCTGACCAATCCCGTGGCGTTCAAAAAGCGCCTGCGAATGAAGTTGTGCGCGGTGCAGTTGGCTTGGATTGTCAATATAACAAAGGCGAACAAGATATCCTGAACCCACAAGGCGTTAACTTGATCCGTCATTTTGCTGGACAAGGTATTCGTGTATGGGGTGCTCGTACAACATCGTCGAACGGTTTATGGAAATATGTGAACGTTAGACGTTTGTTCATCTTTATCGAAGAGTCCATCAAGAACGGCACGAACTGGGTTGTCTTCGAACCGAATGACGAACAGCTTTGGGCACGTGTACAGCGGACAATTGATGCGTTCTTAACGCGTGTGTGGAGAGATGGTGCTTTGATGGGCGGAAGTCCTTCGGAAGCGTTCTACATTAATATTGGTCGCAGCACAATGACACAAGATGACATCGATAATGGTCGATTGATCTGCGTAATCGGGGTTGCTCCGGTGAAACCTGCCGAGTTCGTGATCTTCCGCATTACTCAGAAAACAAGAGAAGAATAGTCTAACGATAGATATTACGCATATTAGGAAAGGGGTATACTATGGCTGGCGAACGTAGGGATCCATACCGCAATTTTAGATTTAGAATTGAAGTAGAAGGTATTCAACAAGCTGGATTCAGCGAAATCTCTGGATTTGATGCTTCCTTATCGGTAATTGAATACAGAGAAGGAAACGAAACCATCACGCCTCGGAAGCTTCCGGGTCTTGCTAAATACGGTAACATCTCATTGAAATGGGGAGTAACAGACTCCATGGATATGTACAACTGGATGTCAGAGTCCATTCAAGGCAAAATCTCCCGCAAAACGGTCACGATTATCGCGATCAACGAAGAGGGCGGAGATGTAGCTACTTGGCAAGTCATCGAAGCATGGCCATCCAAGTACTCAGCACCAAGCTTCAAAGGGACTGGGAACGAAGTTGCCATCGAGAGCTTAGAGCTTGCACATGAAGGTATGACACGTACGAAGTAATGTTTAGCTAGAGTAGGTGCCGGAGCGTATGTCTCCGGTTCCTAACTCTTCTTTTTGTTAGGAGGCTAGGCTAGAGCCTCATCATTATGAGATTATGCTTACGAAGTCAGTCTTCTGAAGAAAACTTTAAGGAGGTAACAACAACATGGCTTTCAAAACAGAATATGAATTTGAACTTCCTAGAGGGTATGTCGATGACAATGGTACGCTTCACAAAAAGGGTGTTATGCGTTTAGCGACAGCTGCGGATGAAATTCTACCGATGCGTGACCAACGTGTTCAGCAAAACCCAGGCTATTTAACGATCATTTTGCTTACACGTGTCATTACCAATTTAGGGGACCTGCGTGCGATTGATACGCGTGTCGTTGAGAAGTTCTTCACAGCAGACTTAGCATTCTTGCAAAACTTCTATCGCCAAATTAATGAAATGGACGCGCCAAGGGTTCATACAAGCTGTCCCAAATGTGAGCATGAGTTCGATGTGGACGTGTCTTTTTTGGACGAGATGGCGTAACGGGCTACCCCATTGACAAAATATATGAAGAAGTAGGCTTCATTGCTTATTATTTTCATTGGTCGCATGACGAAATTATGTCCATGGAACACCGTGAACGCCGTACGTGGTGCGAGGAAATTTCCCGCATTAACCGTAATTTGAACGAAGAGGGTAAAAAACAGCCAGACAATCCGTTTGATGTGTTTCGGTAAGAGGTGAGTAACAAACAATGGCAAAGAATCCATCCAAATTGCATAATGTAGGTGGCAATTTTCGCTTTCTCGTTGAGCTTGATGGTCTGATCGTCGGAGGATTCTCCGAGGTAACGGGCATGAAGTCAGAGATCGAGGTCAAACCTTATTGGGAAGGTGGCTTGAACACCCATCCACACTACATGATCCAACATACGAAGTACCCGAACATTGTGCTCAAAAGAGGTATTAGCAATTCTAGTGAATTGTGGGATTGGTACAGTAATGCTGCACAGGGTAAGATCAGTCGGAAGAATGGCTCTATTCTTTTGTACAACGTCGAGGGTAAAGAGATGTGCCGTTGGGAATTTACGAGTGCATTTCCTGTGAAATGGAACGGACCTGATCTCAATGCAGGCAACGCCAATGTGGCGATCGAGTCGGTGGAGTTAGTACATGCGGGATTGAAGACGATTTTTAAGAAATAAGCGTAGGATTGCCAAAACTTTTAGGGGGATTGTTCATGAAATCTCGACAATCGCATAAACCCCGTGAAAGAAAGAGTAAGGGATCGTTACGTTCTGCTGTAGGTAAACGCACGTCAACTGTCGGCCAGACTTCTCGTCAAGCGAAGCAATTTGCTTCTGGGATTATGGGGAAGTATGGATTCGATCGGACTAATTATTTAGGGATGTTTGCTCTTATTTTCAAGGGCAAGGGATTATTGACGGACAAGGAATTAGCATCGATACAGAACCCGAGTGATCGGGCATGGATTCTACAATTACAGCTACAGCTGCAAAACTTGAAACATCCAGAATCAGCACCGCTCATTACAAAGCAGCAAACGATTCGGCAAATTGAGAAGTTAGTAACTCAAAGCGGGTATCAAATACCAAAGCAAGTGCTCGTAGATGAAAGTGAAAAAGAAGAAAAAAGAGTGTCCTCTGAACAAATGCCAGCAGCCGTTGATGCGCCTGTTAAGAAGAAGCGGGGACGTAAAAGCAAGAAGGACAAGGAATTGGCAGCCCAAGTCTTAGCTGAACAAGAAATTGTTCATGCTGTTAAACATAATCATACACAATCTAAACAAATAACAATTAACAACGTTAATAAACGAAACTCACCGATTATGCAACGCTCGATGAGGCAGCTCGTTGCTTCGATAGGCATGTTAGCTCATTCTACAAGCAGCAAGATGAATCAACCGAGCCCTACGGTGAATGGCGTTCAACATACAGGTCGAACAACGAATATTAGCCAGAAGACAGTAAATTTATTATTTAAACAAACTTTACGTGAGAATGAGAGCAGCAGCCTAGTCCCTTCTATTGAGAAGGATGGACAAACAACATCTAGAGCGAATCATTTTAATGTTGCTCAGCATGTAGATGCTATTCGAAATACTTCACTTTGGCTCGAACAGTTTCAATCTGGGAAGTTGAGTTTGGGACGAAATGACGATGAGGCTGTTAGTGTTCGTGTATCCCAGCAATCCAAGCTGCCATCGAATCCTTCACTTGTTAATGTGGCTAAATTGATCTTGCAAGATATAACGCACACGCCAATAAGTCATCGCGGTTGGACACAACCAAGTTCATCTATCATGAATGATTATGAGGTGCCAAGAGCGAGATTTGCTGATCCTCAAACATTCGATAATCGGACGCCAATAAAGCTCGGAGAGGGCCCTTTTTCAGAAAAATCATCGCCAAGCACAGTACGCTTTATTCGTAGTTTATTGAGTAAACATGCCGAAGGGCAGGATGTACAAGCTGGTAAACGACAATCCGTCAATTCAGATCAGACAGAAAGTTCTCTACGACCAAGTAGAAATGAATCTGCCATTGCGAAGGGATTTCTTTCTTCTAGCCTACAACCAATGGCGATTAATGCTGCAAGTATTACGTCACGTTTACCTAGATCTATGCATGCTTCCGCCACTTCATCTAGTCCTAGTCGTTCTGGAATGAGGGGATTTGATGCAAGCACAACAACGATTTGGCGTAAAAGTGGTGAGCAACTGGACATTCCTCAGGCACAGCCAACTTCACATGTGTCGCAAGAAAAAGGGACACTAACAGAAGTAATCCAGCGATTGCAACAAGAACGTGATGGAATAAGGTTACAGGAATCGGCGTCAAGTCAGGCAGAAACGATTGAACAACTGCGTTATCAGCAGGAACAGCAGGAAGTACAACAACGGGTACACCGCGAAGAGTTGCAAGAGCAGCAGGAAGTACAACGGCGGGTACAACGTGAAGAGTTGCAGGAGCAGCAGGAAGCACAACGACGCGTACAAAGAGCAGAGCTACTAGAGCAGCAAGAAATTCAGCAACGGAGACAACAAGAAGAGTTTCAAGAACGATTTGGAGTTCAACAACGAGAAGAATCCCAAGAGACTGAGCAAGCTGCGAGGTCAGCCCATGAGCGTGAACGACAAGATTATACACAACGTTTGGGTAGAGATAGTTCCTATGAACGGTCGGGTACACAAGTTACTCAAAGCAATAACGAATCTGGATTACAACGTAATCCTGAAGTGAATTTTGAGCAAGAAGAACAATTCGTGCAACCACAACAGCAGGCTGGGCTGGTAGAGCAAGGTAAGCAAGACCAACAAAAGCAGGATGTGGATGCTGCAGAATCCGTGATTGTGCAACAAGTTGAACAGCCTGTTAAGCGAAAAAGAGGACGACCACGCAAAAACAGCGGTGTCCTACAGACAAGTAAAGAGACAACGAAAGAAATCATGGTCGGTTCTCCTGAGAGTGCACCTAGTAAGACAGATGTACAACTACTAGAGAACATGACTTCTGATGCTGAGACAGAGAGCACGCTAGAGCAGCCCAAAGCAGCTTCCAAATACGTTGAAGTTGTGACGGCTCATCCAAGTCAGGTGTTTAGAAAGCCTGTGCTTATGGAAAATAGGCGAGCAAAAGCTCAGAAAATTCAAAGCAACGAGAGCTGGTTGCAGCAGCTCGTTACCATACAAAGACAACCCTCTCCTACTAACGATTCTTCCAGTAGGAGTACAAATAGTGTTAACCAAGATAGCAAGCAAGTCCTAACTAGTAGGGCTGCTACCCAATTATCTGTGAATGTAGTTAAGCCTGATTTAGGTGCAGATGTGTTGGCTAGATCAACAAGTAGGCTAAGAGAACAGCGTAGAAGCAATCGGCAACATCGTCAACAAGGGAATCGAAGTGAAGATCGTGATAGCCTACATATTCAACGAGAGCTGGGAGTATCAGAAAGTAAAACGCAAAGCGCGCAAGAAGATAAGACTAGATACCAACTGATAAAGCAGGAGGACCAGCTTCAAAGCAATAGGTTAGTAGTGAGTGAGAATCGTCCTATTGCGCAGTTAACTCCTGAGAATGCTGCTAGAATCGCTGGAGCGAGTGTTCGAACTATAGGTACTTTGCTGCCATCAAGTCCTAGTGAGCAGAGAAGTACAACAAACAGAGAAGTTGTTCGACTAATGCGGACTGCATTACGCTCCCCCACAGTCGAAGCCATCAACAATAAGTCAGCAGCTCAACAACAATCTGGTTTACGAGAAGATCATGCAAGAACGGGTCCACAAGGGACGACAATCAGGCATACCTTAGCCGCTAAAACAGCAACAAGGATTGCAGCAAGTAGTATGACCTTTGTGAATTCAGGCAAAGTTGCAAGGGATGGTTCCCAGCAGCTTCAGCGCAGCTTACTACAACCAGCTAGTTTGATTCAAAAGGCGCGTAGTACGGTGTCAACAGAAGCGGAGAGAGAAAATGGGCTGCGCAGCACTGTTGGAACTAGTGAAATACAAACCCGTGTCAAAGAACAAGCTCCTGACAAATTAGTGAATGAAATAACGAGTGTTGGATTTGTTCAATCTGCTAGTCATACTCCACTCGATATCGTTAGACGAATTGGAAGTCCAACTCGGGTTAATCAAGTGAGGGAGCAGCAAGCAAGTATTCAGCGTAAAATTGACTTAGGGCAATTTATTTCACGCAAACCAACGCTTAGTCCTCATACTCAATCGTCTATAACAAATAGCGATGGTGATACTACGATTTCACGCTCAACGGGATCCAGTGTAAGAGTTCAGCTTACGCTCCGAGCTGGACGAATCGAGCATGGCATGGTACCAAGGCGAGCAAATAGTTTGAAGGATGCGCAGCCATTGGAAATGCCAAGCATGGCTGCGCAAGGAAGCACGCAGCGTTTAGTTGATGCTGAGCAGAAGGATGAGAGACAGCAGAATAGTGCTGTAAGTGATGTATTAACAAGCGGACCTGCAACTGGGGACGTTGATGTACAAACTTCTTCGATCAGAGAGAATCTTAGTTCGAGTAGCAGAACGGACGCTCATCATGATCAGCAGAATTCTGAAGCTGCTAGACCAGGCGAATTGCGTCGAGTGGATGGAGAGGTGGACACACAACTCGAACAACCGGCAAGAGAGATTGTCCGTGGGGAGATTGTACAACGGCCGTTTTTCGTTGAATCGAGCAGGCAAACGAATCCGAGCAAGGGAAACGAACATGCAATACAAGCTAGAAGTATAAGAAATGGTTTATTCGGAACTCTCGTTCAGCGCTCATTGGGGATTGCAAATGGTCTTCAGGTAAGAAGAGCTGATCACTCTGGCAATATCCAATCACGAAGTGCATCGGGTGAATGGATACGTAGAAATCTTGAACAAAGATCGTCAGAGGACGGAATTAGGCATAATGCAAGGCAAGTAGTTATAGGTGAGATAGAAGGAAGAATTGACAGAAGAGTTGATTCAGAGCCAGCAGGTTCTGCAAAACGCACTTCTGGAGGAACAATAAGTTCGCCTCTCACTAAACGATCTGTTGACCTAACAAACCGCCAGGTACTTGGTCAGAATACGTTGGAAGCTTCCAATCGAATACAAGGTACAGGATCTAATGGTACTGGCCATCTGCTTCAACGGGCGAGTGAAACAAGAATTAGGCAATTGATTCAACAAGTATCTGCCCAAGCTAGCAGGCAAGTTTTATTGCAGGGTGCGAACGGTGAAGCATCGCCCAAGCGTGAAGCAATCAAATGGAGCGGGGCGCAAGCCGAGCATCTCCAGAGACGCAAAGCCGTCGATGGCAGTGAGCGCGCGCCTATGCAGGAATCACATGGTTCGGAGAACCGCTTGGAAGCGGAACGATTCCAAGTGGATTCGGCAGAGCAAACCATCAGGGCTATGGTGAGCGCGCAGATAGAAGAGCAGCGCGCACAAGGGCTAGAGCCTGCGGCCGCTTCGCGGGCCGCAGAGACGGTCTCGACCGCGCGCGCTGCACGCGCGTCGAGAGCTCGCCAGAGCACGAGCATGACACCGCGTGTCATGCCGCTGCTGGCGAGCAACGCAGGAGCGCTTGGCGCTGCTCCTGCGGGAATGGCTGCGGCTTCGCTTGCCGCAGCAACAGCTGGCGCGCTAAGCGGCGCCAGCATCACGAACAGCAGCAGCCAAGGCTGGGCTGCTGCATTAACGAAGCCGCTGCCAACGCAAGTGCAGCGGCTTGCCAGACCCGGCGACGCCATGCGAAGCGGCGCCGACAACATGCAAGGCACGCCAACGCTAAGCGTGCTCCAGCAATCCCGCACGCAGCAGCCGCCAATCGGCGCGAGCCACCAAGGCACGCCAACGCTGAGCGTGCTCCAGCAATCCCGCACGCAGCAGCAGCCGATCGGTGCGAGCCACCAAGGCACGCCAACACTAAGCGTGCTCCAGCAGTCCCGCACGCAGCAGCAGCCGATCGGCGCGAGCCACCAAGGCACGTCACCGCTGAGCGTGCCGATGCAAACAGCAAGTCAAGAGCACCTTGCCTCGCCACTCAGCATGTTGGAGCATAAACAAGCTCCAACGAGTCAACTGGCGAATGCACCGCTGGAAATGGATTGGCTGCGCACCAAAACGAGCGCAGACTCCGAACCCGCACCAGCAGAGCCAGTTGATCTGGCACCGCCAGAGTTAAGTGAAGGGCAGCTGCAAGAGCTGATTAAACAGCTTCCACAGCTGGATATCTCCAAAATCGCGGACAAAGTATACCGCGAGATTGAGAAGAAAATGAAATTCGAACGGCAACGCCGAGGTATATAGATTTGAGAAGTTACTCGATCTGAAACGATTCAATATGGCAGAAAGGACGGACTCCTATGGCACTTAAGAAAGCAATGATTATTGTACACAAAGGCAGTAAAACAGAAAATGTACAAGTCATGTTTAATCCAGGTGAGTACACAATTGAGACGAACAATAAATATGACTGGAAAACAGTGCCGGGTCTGTCCATGCCAATTGCTCAGTTCGTGAGCGGAGGGACGACGACACTCACCATGGATTTCTTCTTCGATACCTACGAGAAAGGGACGGATGTTCGTCAGTTGACGACGAAGATTTCAGGGCTCCTCGATGTAGAGAAGGAGATCCATGCCCCACCGCTATGCAGATTCGTATGGGGGTCATTGGATTTCAAGGGAGTCGTCGTCGGTGTAAATCAGCATTTCACAATGTTCCTAGATACTGGAGTCCCCGTCCGGGCTAAGCTTAAGGTGACATTTAAATCTACCCTAAGCAAGAAAGATCAGCTGAAGCAAATTCCGCGTCATTCCGCAGATCGTACGAAATTGAAGATGCTGAACCAAGGGGATCAACTGTGGACGATAGCTGCCACGGAGTACGAGGATCCTACGATGTGGCGAGAAATCGCCAAAGCGAATGGGATCGATAATCCAATGAAAGTAGCCACGGGACGCCGCATTTCAGTTCCGAGGTTGGACTAAGCCGATGGCCTTAGATCTGGATACAAGCACTTTTACCTTTGACGACCTGGCCAAAAAGTACAGTGATTTTTACGCGCCTTACTATGATATTAAAGTGGATGGCACGAAGCTGTCGGATGATATCGCACTGGATAATCTACGCGTGGACACAACGATTGACGGCACGGCAGACTCTTTTTCTTTTCGAATAGCGAATGCGTACGATATTACGAAGAATGAATTCCAATGGTTATCTACCTTCACATTAGGTAAAGCCATTGATATTGGTTTAGGTTATTTAGATAAATTTACCCCTGTTTTTACAGGTCAAATCACATCCGTTGTTGTAGATTTCCCAGAAGGCGGAGCTCCGGGTCTCATTGTGCGTGGGATGGATATATCTTATCTCATGATGAAAGGGACGAAGTCTCGTTCTTGGAATAAGAAGAAATACAGCGAGGTCGTTGAAGAAATCGCCAAAACATATGGTTTCAAAACAAATGTGGATGCCACAACAACGGTATTTCCGGCGCTTTCACAAAGTCAGATTAATGACTATCACTTCATTCAAAATTTAGCGAATTTAGTTAACTACGATTTCTTCGTTGTGGGGAAAAATTTGTATTTCCGTAAGCCATTAACGGCGATGACAGCCGTGATGACGTTGGAAATGGGGAAAACACTCCGCAGTTTAATGATAGATCACAATTTAGCCGAGCAAATTACGGGCGTAACCGTACGAGCTTGGGATAATAAAGAGTTAAAAGTTATTGAAGGCAAGTCAGCAAGTGTGACGAAGCTCGGTTCTAATAGCAAGACGGGCAAGGATATTCTAGGCTCCAAAGGTGACTTCATTGAGCATATGTATACGAATGTAACCTCTGTGGAGGAAGCGAAAAGCTACGCAGATGCGATATTAAATCGCCGGGCTATGAAGCTAGTTAGCGGCAGCGGAGAATGCATTGGGATTCCAGAGATTCGAGCGGGGCGCTATATCAAGCTCAGCGGGGTGGGTAAGACGTTCGACCAACCGTATTATATTACGGGAGCGACTCATATTTTGGACGATGAAGGTTATACAACTCGGTTTCAATTGGGAGGGAATGCGGTCTAATGTTCAAAACTCCCGATATTACCATTGGTGGCATTTCCGATTTCGCCAGTCAGAAGATTGGCGGCGTCATGGTGGCTGTGGTTACGAATAATACCGATCCTGATAAAATGGGACGCGTCAAGCTTAAACTGCCGATGCAAGAGACGGAAACAGAGACAGATTGGGTCCGTATTGCGACGTTAATGGGCGGTAAGGAAATGGGCAGTCTTTTTATTCCGGAGGTCGGGGATGAAGTATTGGTTGCCTTTCATTTGGGCGAGCTGCGAATGCCATTCGTGATTGGTATGCTATGGAATCCAAAAAATATGCCGCCAGCACCCGCAGAAAAGAATGATTTGCGCATGATTAAGACCAAATCAGGTCACGAACTGTCTTTCAATGATAAGAGCGGTGACGAGAGTATCACTGTGAAGACCAAAAAAGGCCAGATTATTGAACTGAAGGACAAGGACCAAAGTATTTCGATTGCTGACTCCAGCGGGAACAATAAGATCTTGATTAAAGGCGGCTCGGCGAATGAAATCTCGGTTGTCAGTCAAACCTCGAAGATCACCTTGAACGCCAAAGGAGAGGTCGGCATTGAAAGTACGAAGGAAATTAAAATTAAATCCACACAAATTAACATAGAGGCTTCTGCCACAATGGCTTTGAAAGCAGGAGCGACCTTAGATTTGAAGTCAGATGGGATCATTAATATCAAAGGCAGTATGGTGAAAATTAACTAGAATTAATTTGCGAGGGGCGTGGCGAGATGTCGGAAGCATTTTTGGGACGAGGCTGGAAATTCCCGATTCAGGTTGATCCTGCAACGGGAAGAATTCGAATGTCCGAGTATGAGGAAGACATCGCGGAAGCGATTCGCGTCATTTTGGGCACCACGCAAGGTGAACGTGTCATGCGTCCTTCTTTTGGATGCGGCGTCCAGGAATTTATTTTCGGGCTAACCGACGATACGACTCTTCATTTGCTGCAAAGTAATATAGAAGAAGCGATTCGTAACTGGGAACCAAGGGTTCACGAGGTTGAAGTGAAAGCCATTCCAGAAGCGGACGACCCCGCCAAAGTTATGATTCATATTGCTTATCAAGTTCGTACAACGAACAATTTGTTTAACCAAGTCTATCCGTTTTATTTATTTGAAGGTTCGAAATAGAAAGAGGATGCGGAAGCGATGACGATACGTGCGGAAGAGGAGGTGGAATTGTGCAACCTCCCAAAATTGATCCGAGAGACATAGGGGATCTGATCGCCCAAATGAAGGAAATGGCGCCGTACTATACGCCAGAGTGGCGGTTTACGCCTGAGAATCCGGACCCCGGTTCGGCTTTATTCCTCATGTTTGCGGACATGTTTCATGACAACATTAAACGATTAAATCGGGTACCAACGAAGAACCTAATCTCGTTTCTGAATATGTTCGATGTCACGCTGCTTCCAGCAAGACCGGCCAGTAGTTACTTGACATTTGCATTGAATGAAGGGACGAAAGAATCTGTGTTTATTTCGGGGGGGACGCAAATTGCCGCTTCCATAGAAGCCGATACGATTCTATATGAAACAGCGCGCAGTGCGTTGTTGACACCAGCTGTGCTCTCAAGCATTTATGTGACAAGTCGTAAGCAGGATATTATTGTCCGGATTTCGGATGACTTCTTACTTGCTAGTCGCCACGGTTATGCGTTTCCTAAGCAGCTATTTCGACTTCAGGATGGGGAAAATTTACAGGAACACGGTTTGTATTTGGAGCACAGTTCCCTTTTCACAGTAACTAACCCGGCACGGATCGAGATCGAATTCCGCAACAGTACGAAACGCTTCGAGGAGTTCGGCATGTCCAGCCAACTGGCAGACTCAGAGCTTGTGGAATGGCTGTATGCAACAGCCCATGGTTGGAAGGCGTTTGATGCTGTTGAGTCGCAGGGCAACCGGGTTATTTTGCACAAAAATGTTCATGAAGAACTTGCCCTCAAAGAAGTAAATGGTGTAAACGGCCGTTGGATTCAATGTCGATTAAAGCCACACCAATTCGGTCGTACCACACTCACGGACAGCAGGCTTTCTATGGATCACATCTCCTTCAAAACCGACTATGTAGATACACTTGAAACGGGTGGGATTGCTCCTGATCAGATGTTTTACAATGATATTGATGCAGATCCTTCGGGGTTCTATCCATTTGGTGATCAATTCGCAATGTATGGATCCTTCTATATTGGCAGTCAGGAAGTGTTTACGAAGACGAATGGTGATATTAAGCTGAGCTTCGGTTTGCAGGCGATTGAGAATCGTTTTGGAGCGGAAAATGGGGATCCCATTGACTGGAAAATGGTTATGAAGAAGAACAAGTTCGATAAGGCACCTGTTGTGCATGTGACGGTTCTTCAAGTGGCTTGGGAGTATTGGAATGGTACGACATGGGTACGACTTGATGTGGGCAAGGACGCGGAGAAGCTCTTCTACTACCCTGTACAGCAAAAAGTGCGTAAGGAAATTGCATTCCGTTGTCCGCCAGATCTTCAGGCTACTTATGTGAACGGGAATGAGAACCGCTGGATCCGAGCCAGGATCCTACATATCGAGAATGCTTATATCGCGCAGGCTTTATATCTATCTCCTTGGATTGACGAAGTAGCGCTGACTTATCACTATGAGGATCGACTTTATCAAGCTGATCGTTGTTTGTCCTTTAATAACACGGTTTTCGAAGAGAGAACGAAGCATAGCCGTCAATTGGCAGGCGGATTTGAACCCTTCCAGCCTTTGGAGGGCAGCCATCCAGCCTTATGTTTTTCTTTTGATACACCGCCAGTGAGAGGTCCTATTTCGATATTCGTCTCGATAAAACAACAACGATTCTCGGAGTATGACGTGCCTATGCTGGAGTGGGAGTACTTGCGAGCAGGTTTGCTCCCAGGAACGCCACCAGAGTGGGTGCCACTCAAGGTTATTGATGAAACGAAAGGCTTGACGCAAAGCGGAACGGTGCAGTTCGTGGGTCCTTCTGATTTTGCCGGCGTCTCACTATTCGGTCAAGAAGGTTACTGGATTCGGGCTACGAATCGGGATGATATCTATGATGATATGACAGGACGCGTACAGATTCCGACGATTCAAGGCGTGTATATGAATACGGTTCATGTCCTGCAGCAGGAGACGATTACCGGTGAAGTTCCTGAGGTCAAAGGACTGGAAGAACTGGAGTATCAGCTAGCCAGACAGGGGATCGTGTCAGAAGAAGTATGGGTAGATGAGACTGAATTCATTACAGAAGAAGATATCTTGGAATACGAGTTATCTGGCACTCCTCTCATGGACATTCGACGCGATTCAGAGGGCAATATTCTGCAGGTATGGGTGCGTTGGACATCTGTTCGTGATCTGACGTTATCGAGCAGCCGAGATCGGCATTATGTGATTGATCACACCTTTGGACGCATACGTGTTGGAGATGGTGTCCATGGGATGCACCCGCCGAAGGGTGGATTGGAGCAACTAAGGGTCACTTACCAAGTTACAATGGGTCAGATCGGCAATGTCGCTGCTCGTCAGATTAATCAGATGCAGGATTCGATTGCTTTTGTAGGTGAGGTGTATAACCCTGAGCCCGCATCGGGTGGTTGTCAAGCCGAGAAGCTGGAATCTGCGCTAGTGCGGGGGCCAGAGCTGTTGAAGCACCGTAACCGAGCTGTTTCCTCCAAAGACTACGAGTGGTTGGCTAGGGAAGCCTATCCGAACATTGCGAAGGTGACATGTATTCCGAATCGAAATGCGTATATGAAGAAAGAAATCGGAGCGATGACGCTAGTTATTTTGCCAAAAGAAGGCCAACAAGGCAGTTCAACGTTTCCTGAACTCAAAAAACAAGTAGAGCGATTCATTCTGGGGCGTGCCTCGAGTTTGGTTGCTTTCCCGGAACGCTTGCAGGTGATTGAGCCGGTATATATGGAAATTTCGGTTTCGGCTATTGTCGCTGTTGAAGGAATGGATACGGTCGTTCTCACGGAAATTCAGGCCATTGAGAAGTTAAATCGATTCCTTGACCCGTTAACGGGCAATTTTGATAATAAAGGTTGGGCGATTGGGGCACAGATTCATCCTTCCGTCTTTTATGCGCTGCTAAAATCGATTCGGGCGATCAGCCATGTCGAAAAGCTGTATATGTCTGTCTTCAAAATTGAAGACGGCGAGCGCGTGGAGCTGGACGTTAATCGTCTGCCATCGCTGCCGCATGGCATTATTGTGAGCGGAAAGCACAAGGTCGTTGTGAACGTACTTTAGGAGTAAAACAATTAGCGTACGCTTAGAAAATTTTAAGGAGGTGAGCACAAGTAAATGCTGCCCATACCTAATTTAGATGATCGCATGTTTGAACAAATGGTGATGGAGGCGCGGAAGTCGATTCCGAAGCTTTTTCCAGAGTGGACAGATGAGAATGAGCATGATCCTGGGATTACGCTGCTAGAGCTGATGTCATGGATGACAGAGATGCAGCAGTATTACCTGAATCGGGTGACGGAGCGCAGTGAACGCAAGTTTCTCAAACTGTTGGGAATTCGTCCTCGCGATGCGGTATCTGCCGTATGTGATGTGACATTTACTGGCGCTACGCAGCAACTTGTGCTCCCTAAAGGGACGCCGCTGTCTGCGATGGATTTGCGTTTTGAAACGCAGGCAACCCTACAGCTGGTCCCGGCTGCATTGGAGAAAGTGCTCGTACGTACGGAAACGGCTGCTGCTGACTATACATCGAACAATCAGGCTAAAATTGCTTATTACGCCTTCGGTGCGGATGCCCGTAAGGGAGCTCATCTGTATCTTGGTTTTGATCAAGCGTTGCCTCTGGACACGGAGATATCGATCTATTTTAATCTCTTTGATCGCTACCCTGTGATGGTAAGTCATCAGGCAGAGAAGCTGGCACCGATGATTTCATCCGCGAAAGTCGCTTGGTCTTTCGCAGGTGGAGACGAAGAGTCTGAGAGTTGGTTGCCGATTGAACCGAAAAGCGATACCACAGTTCATTTATCGCAAAGCGGGGAATTCAAATTCTTCATTACATCAGAGATGAAGCCGATGTCCTTGTATCCGGCAGATGATCGTGGCCGTTATTGGCTCTGCTGTACACTGGAAGAGGACGGCTATGAGCTGGCTCCCAAAATTGAGAAGATTACGCTCAATGCTGTTAAAGCAGTTGAGCAGGAAACTTTCAGCGAAGTGACGGCTTTCAATTCTTCGGGGGAGCCAGATCAGAGCTTTGAGCTGAGCTCGTATCTTGCTTACAACGGCCTGCACACGATTCAGGTGCAGGACGAACACGGCCATTGGCGCGACTGGCACACGGTCGCTGACATAAGCACCTGCGGGCCATCGGACCTCTGCTGCGAACTGCAGCAGGATTCGGCCCGTGGAACGACCCGTCTTCGCTTCGGCGACGGGGTGCACGGCAGTATCCCGCCGCAGGGTGCGAAGCGGGTAAGGCTTGTTGCTTACACGGCTGCTTTTGACTACAGCCGGTATGTAGGAGGCAGCAAAGGTCTGCCTGGGCAGACCTTTGAGATCAGCCGCGGCCGCGTGTACAAACCTAGCAGCATGCTGCTGCAGGTTGGATACCGCCCGCGGGGCGAAGACAGCTTCGTCTGGGACGACTGGACGGCCGTGGATGACTTCGATAACTCGAAGTCGACGGACCGCCACTACGTCTACGACGCCGCTGCAGGCACGATCCGCTTCGGGAATAACGAAGCGGGGTTAGTGCCGCGCAAGTCCGGGGAACCGAATATTCGGTTCCTGGTCTTGCAGGCAGGCGGGGGCGTACGAGGCAACGTGAAGGACGGCCTCGTGACGGGGCTCACGGCTTCGCCGGCTGCGCCGAGCGTGAGCGTGACGAATCCGTTCCCGGCGCGTGGCGGCCTGGAAGCGGAGACGCTCGCGCAAGCGAAGCTGCGCGTGCAGCGCGAGCTGGCTGCGCCAACGCGCGCGGTGACCGCGGAGGACTACGAGGCGCTCGCGAAGGCGGCGCCGGGTCTCCGCGTCGCGCGGGTGAAGGCGATCCCGCTGTATAAGCCGGGGATGCGGGATTTCCCACGGGTATCGGCGCCAGCGCAGATGACCGTGGTGGTTGTGCCTTACAGCGAGAGCGACAAGCCCAAGGCTGGCAAGGGCTTTTTGCAGACGATCAAGCTGCATCTGGATCGGCATCGGTTGTTGACAACAGAGCTGCATGTTATTCCAGCCGAGTATATTAAGATCACTGTTCACGCTGTCGTAGTGATGGAGCCGAAGTATAAGAACGAGCAACGGCGCATCGCGCTCGAGCTCCGCAATCTGCTTCAACCCATGGATCACGGCCAAGGTGCGGAGGGTTGGCGTTTTGGACGGACCGTGTATAAGGGAGATATTTACGGCGTCATTTCCCGCATCAAAGGTGTCGTGTATGTGCAGGACATTTGGCTCGATGCCGAAGGCACCGGCTTCCACAAGGATGGCGCTGGGGATATTCATATCCCGCCATATGCGTTAGTCTACTCCGGCAAACATGAGATTGAGACAATCAGTCAGACGGATTTGTAGCTGCAAAAGTGTAAGTAGACTAGAAGTGCTTCCCCAACTACCCGCCGCCAAGTTGATGAATGTGCGATAGAAGTAGGAGTATAGTCACTTAAGAAGCTAACTTTCAATTAACTGTAAAATCTACAGCTAATTTCTCCGTATCACCTGTGATTTAGCGATTAGATGGAAAAAGTACAGCTAATTTGAGCGATATTGTCCGTTTTGTGGGTTTTAGCAGAAATTAACTGTAGGAAATCCATCTATTGCTCACAAATGGAGTAAATCAGCAAAATTAGCTACATAAAATCCATTTAATTTGTTGGGAGCGGCGGCGAATAGGTTAGGCGGTATTGGTTTAAGTTGCAGTTGCAGTAGTAGTAGTAACCCTACAAAATTGAAAAGAGGTGACGAACGATGCAGGATGGACAAACGTTTTTTTCGCTAAACAAGAGAATGGATTGGGAAGAGGGCTTTGATGCGAATGTGCATATGCTGGAGCAGGGGTTTTCGATTCAGCAGTCGGAGAAGTATAGCATTCATCGCATCGTTCGCACGGACGAGCTGGATGGGATTCCGCCTATTTGCGATATGACGGTGGGGCCTGGGCGGAAGCTGATTTTGTTGGATGAGTCGGCCAATGTGTGGATTTACGATGACGAGAGTCGGCATAGAGAGTTACTGTTTCGTCATGGTCACGAGTTATTCAGCTCGCAAGCGATGCTTGCCTCGATGTCGGATCTACTTGTGATTGCAGATAGTAGTGAGAGTACGGAGAGAAGGCTTGCTGTATACTCCATCTCGAATGGTCAAACCATGTGGGCGGTTCACAATTGGGAAAATTTAAGTTTATATCCCCTATCCCTGAATACGAAGCTTCAAACCGCGAATACGCTATTTATAACAGTTCCTTTGGACATTGCGGTTGGTATGAATGGAAGTCCCGAAGTCCCGAAGGACGGTCGGATTGGCATTATACAGTGGAACTCCGCCGGTGAGGTGATGCGTGTGTATGAGCATGATGCACATCGTATGCCAGAAGCGATTCCGATTTCGAAGCTGCAGGATCGCTTCTATACGGCGGCCGCAGACGGCACAATTGCGCTGCTGGATAACCAGCTTCGGTCGGTGACGGTGTTCCATGAAGATGGGCGAGATCCGTTCCATTTCCAATTGGAGCAAGAGGGGCGATTTGCCGGCATTTCCATTGATACGAATCATAATCTCTATATAGGGGATAGCGGATACGCGCAACAAGAAGGTGTGACGGAGCGGTTTATTTTAAAATATAGAGGCAACGGCACCACATTGGATAAGGTCACAGGTTTCCGGGGACGAACAGATAAATTAGTACTGGATAGTCGCAATCGCATGTATGTGTTTGATCGAATTAGCGGCCAGATTAGCTTGTTGGATCTTCGAGCACGAACGATGCTGCTAGAGGATACCCAATTGCCGGAGGCTGTGTACTTCTCAGCTGACCTAGATACGACGGAGACGGAGACGACATGGCACAAAATACGACTGGAAGCCGATATTCCAGAAGAGACGCAGGTTCGGTTCTCGTATTATGCTTCGGATGAAAGCGAAGGGATGGTTGATGGAGATTATGTCAATCTCACCAACTATTTCACGGATCCAGACATCTCGGTCAAAGAGAAGCTAAGAGCGACGCGTAGTCTCTGGTCAGAGCCGATTCTAAATCCCAAAGATGCGCTGCTAATGCATGCGAAGGGACGATATCTCTGGTTCAAAATCGAGCTCATCGGCAGTGAGCAGAAATCACCTTTTATTCGTAAGTTGAGAGTTTACTACCCACGTACCTCGCTGATTGCGTATTTGCCGCCGATGTATCAACAGGATGAGGAACATAGCCCTTTCCTGGAGCGATTCTTAGCGATGTTTAGTACGTTTTTTGACGATATGGAGGATACGATTGATCGCATTTCAAGTCATTTTGATCCAGATGCCGTATCGGGGCCGTACTTGGAATGGTTGGGCGGTTGGTTGGCCATTACGGAGCACGAAGCCTGGGGTGAGAAGAAGCTAAGAGAGCTCATTAAGCGGGCACCTGAGCTATATAAGTTGCGAGGGACGCGCGAAGGTTTGATGAATATGCTGCAAATTTATACGGGCGCTGAGCCATTCATTTTAGAATATTTTCAATTTAAGCAAATGCAAGAAACGTCGGAACTGCGGCAACTTTTCACCCAGTTATATGGCGATAATCCGTATACCTTCTGTGTGTTGTTAAGGCCAGAAAGTGTACGTACAGATGAACAGCGCTTAGTGATTGAGCACATTATTGAAGATCAGAAGCCGGCTTATACCGAAGGCAAACTGATTGTACTGCAACCTTGGATGTATGCGGATATGCATACGTATCTAGGTATTAATACGTATTTGTCTGAGCCTACTTTGTTAACCCTTGATCAGCGTTCGTCCATGCCTTACAACACCGTGCTGATTGATGTGGATCGTGATAAACGGATGGATATCCATACGCGCTTGGGACTAGATTCCGAAATCGAATAATAAATGGTAGAGAAGGTGAGGGTATCCCTATGAAAAAATCACGTTATTACCCGTTTGAACGCAATCGGTATTTCTATGGGAAGCTGCTGACGGTCAGAGATTTCGAGTCTGAGCAGAAATATTTCAATGATAAACGCCGTATGATGAATCGCTTGCTGCATGGTTCTGGCGTTCTAACCGGATTGCAAGTTGTAGCCGTGGATGAGAAGTCGGTTTCGGTCGAGATGGGTGCTGCCATTGATGCCCTGGGACGGGAGATTGTCGTGCCATCCCCGATGACGATGAAGTTGTCCATGATGGATGGGTTCAGCAATAACCAGTATGCTAAGAACGTCTACCTCTGTATTGCTTATGATGAAAAGGAAAAAGAACCCGTACACGCTGTAGCGAACTCTTCCGTCCGTTCGGACGAAATTAATGATTATAATCGTGTGTTGGAAAGCTATCGTCTGTTTATCCGCGAGGATGCGCCGGACCCAGCTTCATTGCCGCTAGCTATGTTGTCAGATCAGACGATTGTCCTGTATCAGGATAAACAGGTACGCGTCCTGCAAACGACACCACGCTATGTGAATCCAGGACAATTGTTCGAGATGACGCTGCGTTTTGAGAAAACGCTGAAAGCGGGCAGATTGTCCTTCCAATATGAGCTTGATGCACGTCGCGTAGAAGCGATCAATGGGACGACGATTGTGTTCCAAGAGCCGCAAGATGCGCAAGAGAGCGAGTATGAAATGAAAGTGCTGCTTCGTGCTGATAGTACGACTGCTGTGAAAGCTGTAGTCGGTGTGAAAGCAGGAACAGGGGCTTTGAAGCTGGATGATCGGCAGCTGGAGCTTCAAGCACAATCCATTGGCGAAATTAGCATTGTGACCGAAGCGGTGAAAGAGCGGTTGATGTCGGATTTCGTGAAACAATCCTTGGAAGCTTCGTTGGAAGCCCCGTCAGAGCCGTGCATTTATTTGGCCAAAATATGTTTAATCCAAGTCGGACCGACTTACGTCATAGAAACGGTTGAGCAAGTACCGTTCGGTGAATACGTCTACAATACGTCGGTCATGTACCGACTCGGTCAAGCCAGTCAATATCGGGAAGAAACGTCCGGTCAATTCGTAACGAAGTCCAAAGTGAAAACGTTGGCTCCCGGGCAAATGCCAGAGTTAAACGTCAATTACAACCCTCTGATCAGCGAGTTGTCGTTCGATTTGGGGATTCCAGCTGGCGGTGGCAGCGGGATTGCAGGCATTGTAAGCGGATATGTCGACATTCCGATTGAACCTTTTACGAAAATTGCTGTGTCCCCATTCGGGAGAGCTATGAAGAGCTTCTATTCTGGTGAGATTGTGCACGGACTCGGTGAAGGCAACGTGTTGATCATCACAAGCTTAGAAGAGCAAAGCGGCGATGCGTTCTCGGATATTCTTTCAAGTGGAGACCGCGTATATGGCGGGGCTTCGGAAGTGTTTAAAGGTAGTGAATTTGAGCCGGATTCACCTGAAGTAAAGATCGGAACGATCGCGTACCCGCAAAAGGGTACATTCCGTATCGGCGTGAAAGTGCAGCAATCTGGTGAGCAAGGCAATGTACGTGTGCGTTGGTGGGCATACAGTGCCGAGATGGCAGGCGTCGTGCAAGGTAGTGGCGGAAGCGGAGATTCCTTGGACGAAGCGTTGTCGGCCATGAGGGAAGCTGCTTCGGCAGGTAGTGACACGGAGTAGGTTGATAGGACCGTTCTGAACAATTTCAATTGTTCGGGACGGTCTATTTATTTATGTGGTGAGTTAGCCCTAGGGTACTAGACGAACTTAGTACTATGAAATGAGCCTGATATCGTCGAAAATGGATGATAGGACAATAATATTCCACTAGGGGAGTGTGATCTCATGAATTCTGTTTATATAACGAGTATCGGGAAATTTCTGCCAGGTACACCCATTAATAACGATGAAATCGAGGAATACCTTGGGAAAATAGGTGGAAAGAGTTCGAAATCGATGCGACGCATTCTTGAACAGAACCGAATTCAAACTCGTCATTACGCCATAGATAAAAATCAAAAGAGCCTGTATTCAAATGCTGAAATGGCGAATCATGCAATTCGCGATGCGCTCGAGCGGAATCACGACGATTTATTTAACCAAGTAGACTTTCTAGCTGTTGGTACGACGCAGGGCGACTTATTGGTGCCTGGTTTTGCCAGCATGGTTCATGCCGAAACCGGTCTGCCTGTTATGGAAATTGCGTCACAACATGGCGTCTGCGGCAGTGGGATGCAAGCTATCAAAAATGCGTACCTGCAGGTGCAGACAGGTGAGAAGAAAGCCGCGATCTCTTGTGCCAGCGAGTTTCCAAGCCGCGTTTTTAAACATACGCGCTTTGAAGCGCAGGCCAAATTCATGGATCGACCGATTCCATTTGATACGGATTTCCTTCGTTTCATGTTGTCTGATGGCGCGGGTGCCGCCGTGCTGCAGCCGAAGCCAAGCGATCAGGGTTTATCCCTCAAAATTGAATGGATCGACAATAAATCGTACGCCAATCTCTACGATACTTGTATGTATGCAGGCATGAACAAAGAGGATACGAAGGAAAATCAACTAGGTTGGCTTGATTATGCTTCTATTCACGAGGCGGCAAATGATGGGGCTATTAATTTGAAACAAGATATTCGCCTAGTTAATGAAATGCCGAAGGTGGGGGTGAAACGGTTTTTTGAACTCGTCGAAGAGGGGAAAGTAGATCCTTCCTCCATTGATTGGATGGTTTGTCACTACTCTTCCCATTATTTCCGTGACGAAATTTTCCGTCTTATGCAGCTTGGCGGCATGACCATTCCGGCAGACAAGTGGTTTACGAACCTATATACGAAAGGCAATACAGGGGCCGCCTCTATCTATATTATGTTGGAGGAACTGCTCAACGAAGGCCATCTGAAACCAGGCGAAAAAGTGCTGTGCATGGTACCGGAGAGCGGGAGATTTCAGACTTCGTATATGCTATTAACGGTAGTCGGTACAGGTAATGAGACGGCTACTGAGTCCATGGAGAGACAGCCAGAAGCGCCACATTTGGAATATGATCATGCGAATCTAGTACAGTCTCATTTGGTCCGGCAGTTAGTCAACATTTGGATTGATTTTGAACAAAAGCTTGCTCACGTTCCCATTATTCATAAATTGTACAGGGGCAAATTTACACTGGAAGATTACATGCTGCTCATGGAAAATATTCGTCAACAAGTGATTGACGGGTCACAGTGGATCGCACGTGCAGCTTCGTACATCACGATAGATAACATTGATCTGCGCTCTATGTTTATTGCCCATGCCCGCGACGAGCATCGCGACTTTCAAATACTAGAACGCAATTACGTGGCCGTCGGAGGAAATCTTGCGGATATTCAATCCGGTGAGAAAAATATTGGCAGCGAAGCACTATCCGCCTATTTGTTTCAGCGGGCAAGCCGCGAGAATCCTGTGGATCTGATGGGGGCGATGTGGATTATTGAAGGCTTGGGATGTCGAATGGCGAGGTACTGGGGAGAAGCTATTCGTGATCAACTCGGCTTAAACGATGATCAAGTATCATTTCTACTCTATCATAGCGACTCTGACGAGAAGCATTTCGAGCGCCTAGAAGCAGGGATTCAGCATCCGATGCTCACAATGGAAATTGCTGAACGGATTATAAAAACGGCGAAAACGACAGCACGATTGTATCTATTACAATTAGAGGAGCTGGGGAACATATGAGTAAGGCCGATTATTTTAATCATATGCCGCATGATAAGCAAGATCCGAATCCATTCCTTGCGATCTACCTTGATCAAAGCATTCCCTTTAACGAAGAAGCGAAAGCCTCCTATTTAAAGGATTGCTCGAGTCGATCCAGGCAATTCCTGCTTCCTGTTCTAAGACCGCTTTCTCGGCTATTGATTATACTTTTCCAACTATACAAGATCATTTTCCCAAAAGCCTTTACGTCATCTAAAATGCTGCATCGTTTCTTGTACTGGGGCATGAAAACATTCGTGAGTCCAGACGCCAATTATATGATTCTACGTCATTTTTATCTGGGATCTGAAGTACTGCAATTTATCCGTGATAACATTCCAGGTGTTCAAGTAGAGATGAATCCACTGAAGCCGACGAATCTTGAACCGATCAAAGACGATTTGTTTCTCATTCATGATCTCAATTTATACAATTTTGTCATCAATCTTAATAAACAATTACGCGAGAAACATATTGAGGTGATGAAGCAGGAGCGGCTTAATTTCGATGCGATTACGTCAAGTCGCATTCCTATTGAAGAGATGCCTAATAGACGGTCCAATTTTCTCGATCTCATGACTGCTATCGAGTGCTTTACGCCTGTCTACCAGTTTTTTCTGACAGATAACGATTTCTGGCGAGCAACGAATTCGTTACAACTCGATGAGACGATTGGGATATTAGCCTCCAAAGTGATCGGTAGTAATGACAGGCTGGCTTTGATCAACAATAAGCACCCGATGGTTCCGCTCTCGACGCTTCGAGCCGGTTTTCGATTAGTGCTTCATGGGCTTGCGACAGAACAACTTCATGCCTTACTCGTGGAGTTAAAGCACAAACAGGCAGCCTAAATTGGGAGCCTGCACATAGATTAGGAATAGAGGCCGATGCGATTACGCAAAGGCCTCTATTCATTTACTCTTGGGAGTGCTATTTCAGCGCGTCTTGGACAAGCTTGTTGTTTACGAAGTTTTTGAAATCGACAGATTTCTTAATGAACCCATTGGAAAGCAGTAATTCAGCTGTTTCTTGCTGCGCTTTCTCTGTTTTGTCTGAATAAGGCTGAAGATCAAGAGTAGAGTTGTTTAATAGTGTTTTCATCGTATCTACAGGAACTTTCTTCAGGTCGGAGAAAAGTTTGGCCGCATCATTCTGGCTGTCTTTCATCCAGCTCGCTGCTTTCTTGTACTCCTTGAGATACGCAGTGACAAGGTTCGGATGCTTGGATAAGAAGTCGTTTTGTGCGATTAAGGATACTGGCGATAGAATGCCTTCATTATCCCATGCAATAGATCGCGCCTTGCCGCTGCCTAGTTGAATAGTGGTGTTCGGATCCCATGCCACCCAAGCATCCAATTGTCCGCTTGTGAAAGCAGCAGCTGCGTCGTCTGGTTGTAAATTAACGATCTCTACGTTATTCGGTTGTAATCCATGTGCTTTCAGTAACTTTAGCAAGTAAACGTGAGCAGTCGTGCCTTTCGCTAGAGCGACTTTCTTTCCTTTCAAATCTTCCACACTCTTAATTGGGCTATTCGTAGGTACAATAAGGGCATTACTCTTGCTGCCTTCCGAAGTTAAACCAATGATTTGGAAAGGTAGACCAGAGGACAACCCACTGAGCGTAGCTCCATCACCTAAGAAAGACACATCAACGCGTCCCGCAACTAGCGCTTCTAGAAGAGGCGGACCGCTTGGAAATTCACTCCAAACTACTTCGGCATTCTCCTTCTTGAAAGCCTCTTGTAACCAACCTTTTTCTTTCAATACGATGAGTGGAGAAATGCCTGCATTAATCGCAACATTGACTTTTATTGGATCCTTAGCCGCTGCTGTTGCAGCAGCGGATGCTTCCTTCGCATCACTGCTTTTTGAAGCGCAGCCTGCCAGTAAGGAGAGTGAAAGAAGAGCAGCAGCAGCTAGATGAATTGGTTTACGAAATGGAAATGTGGACATAGATGAACCCCCCGTTATTTGTCTAAAATGGTGCGTCGCCAACGATAGATACACGTTCGACAACACGGCGACTTGGGAAATAATCCGAAACGGCATAATGCTGTGTTGCACGGTTATCCCAGAAGGCGATGCTGTCTTTCTCCCAACGGAAGCGAACTTGATACTCGGGCACATGCGCTTGGGCAAATAGATAAGTCAGTAATTTTTCACTCTCTTCCGCTTCTAAACCTACGATTCGAATGGTGAATGCGGCATTGACGAATAGTGTTTTGCGTCCTGTCTCCGGATGGATACGAACGATGGGATGTTCCGCAGGCGGCAATTCAATCTGCCGTGCTGCTAATATTTCTGGCGAAAGTCTACGTCCGAAGGTTGGTGTAAAATCATGAATTGCAGTAAGTCCATCAATTCTGGCTTTCACATCATCCGGCAAATTATCGTAAGCGGCAGCCATATCTGCCCAGATGGTATCACCGCCATGGGGAGGCACTTCAATCAACCGTAACACGGCGCCATGGGCAGGATTTAATCGCCAAGTGACATCGGTGTGCCAAATATTTTCCATACCCACAACTTTCTCGTCTTTAGCAAAGCGCGTGATCTCCTCTTGGTTGCCTTGTGGCAAGAACGGATGCGTCTCTAGTTCACCCCACTGTTTAGCAAATGTAAGATGTTGTTCACTTGTTATGGCTTGATTACGGAAGAACAACACTTTCCATTCGAGTAATGCACGATTGATTTCTTCTTTCAAATCAGCGCTAATGGGTTGGCTCAAATCTACGCCTTCAATTTCAGCCCCAATCAGCGGCCCAAGCGGGTTTACTTGAAATAAGGTATAAGGAAGTGTCGATGCACCTTCGGGCAAACGATTTAAAGTACGAGCACCACTGCGAACGCCTCTGTTCGGGAAATAATCGCGGGAAACATAGTCAATTGTTGTAGTCATGAGTCATCTCTCCTTGGCATAAATGATTTGGATAAAGCAAAAAGAGATTCAACACAAGGAATACATCCTTGCATTGAATCTCTGGTGGTCCAGTCGATTCTGCTTATCATTCACTGACTAACAGGCCTGTTAGTTTGTCATGAGCAGATCTTACCAATCCCGAGTTCCTTTGTCAACATTAATTTATAACATGGTTTGTTCGGATCATTCGCAGTGCCACTTCAATGTCCTCATCCTGTAAAGCGGTGAATCCTCTTAACGGCAGTAAGGATAAATTTTGCATGAGGGTTAGGAACAACGTTGTTAAGAGTTGCGGGTCTTCCAGGCGAATATCACCTTCCTGCTGTCCTTGTTCGATGATGGTGGTGAGGATGGCAAGATTGCTTCTGGCTTTTACACGCATGTTCTCTATGGCTTCCTGCGGGAGCAGATCGGTTGCCTGAGCTTGCAACATAACTAGATAAATCTCAGCTCTATGGTCAGCCAAAATATATTTGCGCAATAAAATGCGCAACTTATCTAATGCGTTCGTAGGAAGCTCGTTCGTAGCATGCAAGAGATGCTCATAAAGCGTCTGCCCATTATCGATAATCTTCAGGAGAATTTCTTCCTTGGATGCAAAATAGTTATAAATATGGCCATGGCTAAGCCCGGCTTCTTCTGCGATATCTTGAATCTTCGTCAGCAATCCCCTTCTAGCCAGTACGTGCTGTGCAGCCTTCAAAATCTGTGCTGTTCGCTCCTCGCGATTCTGCTGATCTTTCTCTATATTCCTTGGCATGTGAGCCTCCTCTTGGTTGTGGATTGTTGATATAATATGCCCCTTATTGTACACAGCAAAGAAAGAATAATCTACCTATTTCCGATGAATTTACTTTGATATTGACAGGAGGGAGGAAGCGATGGTACGATACC
The DNA here is from genome assembly GCF_059691955.1 of Paenibacillus sp. J22FR83. Taxonomy (NCBI): domain Bacteria; kingdom Bacillati; phylum Bacillota; class Bacilli; order Caryophanales; family Paenibacillaceae; genus Paenibacillus; species Paenibacillus sp. J22FR83. The sequence goes on along the minus strand of NZ_JCAUAM010000002.1, from coordinate 455,891 downwards.
GATCAAACAGACTGACTACTTAGTCATTGTGAATGAAATGAACGATAGATGGAATCGACTAGACGACTAGAGATTCAACAAGATTAGCCTATGCTACTAGCAGCAGGTTGTCTATGTTGGTCTCTTTTTTTGATATTAGCTTATATGACCAAAGGATGTGAGCGAAATGACCACGGCAATTCTAGCCATTGAATCACTGCACAAAACCTTTCATTCGCAAGAACGCGACACGCATGTACTTAACGAAATTAACCTGCAAATTCATAAAGGAGAGTTCGTGACAATCATTGGTCCCAGTGGATGCGGAAAAAGTACATTGCTCAAGATTATTGCAGGATTAGATACAGATTACGCCGGCATTGTTTCACTTAGTGGTGAACGTATCGAGAAACCGTCGAGGGATAAGGGTTTTATTTTCCAAGAACATCGATTATTCCCATGGTTAACGGTCGAAAAGAACATAGCAGCAGAACAATCTCTGAAGGATCCAGAAGTTCGCAAACGTGTTAATGAATTAATACAACTCGTCAAACTGCAAGGTTTTGAAAAGTCCTATCCCAAACAGCTTTCCGGTGGTATGTCACAACGGGTAGCGATAGCTAGAGCGCTGCTACGGAAACCAAAGGTGCTTCTACTAGATGAACCATTTGGTGCTTTGGATGCGTTCACTCGAACGCATATGCAGGATGCGCTGCTTGAGATCTGGCAAAATAATCAAACGACGATGGTATTCGTGACCCATGATATTGATGAAGCTCTATTCTTATCGAACCGAGTTATCGTGATGGATGCGAAACCAGGTAGAGTGAAGGCGAATATCACGATTGACTTACCCTATCCTCGCAAACGTTCAGGACGTTCCTTCCAAGAACTTCGCGGGAAGTTGTTGGGTTTACTTGAGCATGATGCGCCTGATCAGGAAGAATGGCATATTTAGCTACATTTGAGAACATGGAAGGTGATGAAAATGAGTCAATCTATCAATACGTTACCGACACCTGCGGTAAATGCTCTTCCAGAGGTAAAAGCTCCGATTCCCCGCAAAGCCAAAGCGAGAAGATCACGTGGTGCCATATGGAGAGCCTTTGTGCTTCCAGCGATTATCATTATTGCTTGGCAATTCTTAAGCGGCACTGAGTTGATTAATCCGAGGCTGTTTCCGTCGCCATTGTATATCTTAGAAACATTTTTCTCCATGCTAGCATCCGGAGAATTGCTGCATCATTTGCGTATAAGTGTGGTTCGTGCTTCTCTGGGCTTTGTGATCGGCGGGGGAAGTGGACTCCTCATCGGATTACTTGTCGGTATGTTCCGACGTGCAGAAGAGTATCTGAATCCAACTGTACAAATGCTCAGGACAATCCCATTACTTGCGATTACACCACTATTCATCTTGTGGTTCGGTTTCGGCGAGTTGTCCAAAGTGTTGCTCATTTCGATGGGTGCCTTCTTTCCGATGTACGTGAATACGTTTCTCGGCGTGAGGAATGTCGACATCAAGTTATTCGATGTGGCCCATGTCTTGGAATTTAACCGTGTTCAACAGGTAACCAAACTTATTCTGCCCGCGGCTTTGCCTAATGTGCTATTAGGTCTGAGACTCTCGCTCAGTGTGGCATGGCTGGTCCTAGTTGTCGCTGAATTAATGGGAGCTGATGCTGGTGTAGGTTACCTTATTCAAGATGCACGCTCTTTCATGCGAACAGAGGTTGTTTTCCTCGGAATTGTCATCTTCGCTGCAGTGGGTAAGCTTTCAGACTCACTCGTCCGTATATTGGAGAGTCGCTTCCTTCGGTGGCAAGATAGTTACCGTGGTTAAATACTTATGCAAATCGCCCTGTCTCTTCATCCAATGGATGGAGGGACAGGGCGATTATCGTTTACATATAAGAGTGCTTAACTTATTGTACTTTGTCCAACAGTCGGTAAATCACAACCGCCGCCTGTGCTCTAGAAGCGTTATCCGCAGGAGCGAATTGCCCTCCCGTTGTACCGCTGAGTAGACCTAAGGCAGAAGCGATTCGTACATAGGACCTCGCCCAAGTACTAATCGAGCCTTCGTCAACATATTTGACTTCTTGTGTGGTGACGATGTCTTCAAGCTTTTTACCTGTTGCATGCAAATAGGCATTGACCATGGTGAGGGCCATTTGTTCCCGCGTTATAGGCGCATCCGGAACAAAGGTTTGCTCGCTCATACCGCTAATAATGCCCGCAGAATAGGCAGCGTAGACGGAATTGCGGTACCAAGCATCCGCGGATACGTCTTGGAATATGGCAGCATCGCTACTTTGTTGTAATTGTAACGCCTTAGCGATGATGGTGACGAACTGTGCTCTTGTTAATGTTGCATCAGGTTGGAAGGAGTCTTGATCGATACCATCGATAATGCCTTGGCCAGCTAAGTCCTCAATTTCTTTTTGTGCCCAATGATCTTTAATGTCCTTAAGTGTCGTATCGTTTTGCTTCTCGAGAACTGCATATTTGGAGAAGTGGTCAAGTGAAGCTGTCATGGTGCCATTCGAATTGAGCGTGCCGCCGATTGGCGTCCATGCACCTTGCGCTTCATCATAGAAATAAACGCTTAGTTTATGGACATCTTTGACTTTGGAAGTATCATAAGGAATGGACACCTTCACAGGTGAAGCGAATGAACTGAGTTTCGTCCCATCCTCGGTGACAGAGAAGTCATAAATAGCGGAAGCTGATGTGAAATTCGGAATGGCTGTAGTTGATTTGCTCGATGTAAACAGGATTTTACTAGTCGAAAGCTTGATCGGCCAAGCATTCGGTGGAATCTGCATGTTAATATCATTAGCCGCGATCACAATCGGTCTGTTCATTTGCGAAGCTTTTTGAACAATATCAGCCTCCATCTCGACAGAAAGGATATCCACGTTTTCCTTCGTTGTAGCATCCAAGGTTAAGTCGGACAAAGCTTTATTTAATAGGATTAATAAATCAACGCGTGCGGGTTTGAATTCATAGACCATTTTTCCATCGGCATTGCGAGATGGAGGTTGTTGGGAGCTGCCGCCGCCGCCTCCGCCACCACCACCGCCGCCACCGACTCGGGGTGCTGTAATCGTATATTGATAGACAGCATCTTCACTGAAAACATTGTTATGCAAAGTAGCAACGGTTAACTGAGTATTCGTGCTTATCTTCAGCGAGACACCTGAGTAATTGAAATAAGCGTATTTGGATTCATCTTTCGTAGTAAGTTCGACATAGATGGAACCTTCCTGATAAGGAGATGTGATTGTCACATTTTGTTCACCCACATAGGTGCCCGAAGAAAGGTTAACAACAGGTTTAGACGGTAGACCCAGGAATGTATAAGAATTGGAGTGGTGATGATAATATGTGCCTCCTGGAACAGGCTCACTCCATAATCCACGAATATTAATATGATGGACAGGATTACTAGTGTTAAAAGCAGCTGTTAATCTGGCTTTACCATCTTGCAATTGACCTGATGAAAGTGCGCCAAGGGAATAACTTCCATCACCAACCCTATCATAGGAAGTCTCATTATAAGCTTTGGCTTCAAGTGCAACATTATAAGTAGCGGTTACTACTGAATTATGGATGTCTAATAAGGATAAATCATAAGTTACATTTGGATTCGCTGGATAATTCACCCCATCAGGTGTAGGAGTTATTTTCAATCTAGGAATTTGAAAAGCTCGACTTCCATCGATTAAACCATCACCATATGCAGCGGAGTAGGAAACATGTGCACTTGTAAAAATGGTATAGGGAATGGAATTATTTATGGTTCCATTTAGTTTTAATGAAAGCAGGCTACTTTGATATTTAGAAGATGAGGTTTGAAGAATATTTCGAATATCTTCTTCATCTAATTCTTTATTGGTTGCTTTCAATAAAGCGGAAAGTCCTGTAACAAACGGAGTCGCTTGAGACGTCCCAGACATGTACATATAGTTGCCACCCATGGCAGTGCTGTAAATATTGACACCAGGCGCAACTACATCTACCTTCCCTACATTAGAAAAATCTGCAATCGCAAAGCTTTTATCTGGGAGTTGTCCGATAGCTCCCACACTAATAACTTCATCATAAGCAGCGGGATAATCAGTGTATCTAGCATATCGAATGGTGTCACTTGCAGTAGGTATGTCCCATTGGCCTGGCTCTGTACTAATCCAATGATTACTCTCGTTCCCAGCAGCGGAGACAAGCACAATATGCTGAGCGTGTGCTTTTTTAATGATCTCGTGCAGCGCTTTGCTATTACCACTTGAGCCCAAGCTCATATTAATAAGATCAACATGATTATCGATCGCGTATTGAATGGCATCAATTAAAAGGGATGTATCTCCCTTGCCTTTATTATCAAGAACTTTAAGTGGCATGATCTTGACGCCTGGAGCGACAGCGATTTGTAGGCTGCCTTGAGATTGTGCGGCTATAATGCCAGATACATGGGTTCCATGGCCATGATCATCTTGGGGTGCAATTTGAGTGTTAACAAAGTTGCGTCCCGTAACAAGGGCATTTTGAAGATCTGGGTGAGTCATATCCACACCTGTATCCAAGACAGCTACCGTGACTTCCTTATTCTTATTGGGATCCGAGTAAATCCCCATCTCGTCAATATGTGCCGCGATTTGTCCCCAATGCTGCATGTAGGACTCATCACCGGAATAGATGGTGGTAGTAACCGAGGCTGTACGGGGTGCTACATCCGTCGCAATCAAATGCACCTTATAAACCGGCTCGGCATATTCCACATTCGGATCTTTCTGCAATTCAGCAAGCTTATCCGAGACAGCAAGATCGTTGTTGAAATTAAGCGTTGTCCATGAAGAAGCGGAGCGCGCGGACAATGCCTGCATGTCGTCAGAGCCGGGTTGTTTGTATTTCACGAGCACCTTCCCCGGAACAATGTCGTTCTCATTGAAGGAAGGCACTGTAGATGTATTGGCTCCATCATTCGGCTCCTGAGCGAAGCCCAAAGTTCCAAGGGAAAGATTAAAGACGGTAAAGAGTGAAACGAGAACAACAAGTAACTTTCTTTTATGCAAAACCATTTGCTTCCCCCTACTAAAATGTAATATAAATACGAAAATACAGATGCATTTCATATTTTACATGCTGAGAGAGTGTATTTATGTCGAATTATGTCGATGAGTTCTAAATATTCGATAAAACACTAGGTTGAGTCGCGTTTAATCGACGTTGTCGTCTTCCGAAAGACATGTAATATAGACCCAGAATGATAAGCTGTGAACCTACTAACACGACATAGATATTGCTAAAAATAACGCCAGATCCCTGGCTGAATAGTGGATTCCAGCTCGAAATCGAAGCCGATCCGAGATCGACGGCCTTGCTGTACAAACCGATGGCGATCCCTTGCCCAATGAAATTGGCCATCGACAACATCCCCATACCTACGCCGACCTGATCCGCCGGAAGTGTGCGAGAAACCGAATTATTCACCGCAATGACGATGAAGGACTGGCCCACATTGCCTAGAACAAGGAATACGGCAATGAGCAGCGGTGAACTGCCAGTAAACGTGGCGAGCAGAACGAAACAAGCCAGCAATAAGCTGGAAGCGATGTAGGCAACATAGGCGTTGCCTTTGGCATCAGCGAGCTTGCCGCCTCTGCGGCCAAATAGGGCCGAAGCAGCAGCGGCAGGAACCAAGACAAAGCCAATCCAGACGGAAGGCAGCTGCTGAACATCCGTTAACAGCAAGGGACTGAGGACATAGAGTGAGCAGCAGCTTCCGCTAATGAGGAACGAGAGGGTAAGCCCGAACGTGTATTTCCGATTGTGAAATAGCTTCGGTGCAATGAATGGCTCGCCTGCGGTGCGAATCCGCACGATGAATAAGCCAAGAACGAGCAGTGCGCTGAGTAAAAGCCAGACGCCATTCGTCACGCTGAGCAGCAGCAAAGCAATGGTGACACCTAACAAACCGCCGCCAATCCAGTCGAACTTGCTTGAACTTACTGGCTGTTCATTGCCTAGATATTTGCGGTAGAAGGGAAGCGCGGCCAGTACGATGAGAGATACAGCGAAGAGCCAACGCCATTGAAGTGTACTAATAAGTAAAGCCGCGACAACGGGGCCCAATGCGTTACCGAAGGCTAGACCGACAGCTGTCATCCCGAGGGCAGCCCCTCGTCGTTCTAATGGGAAGAACCGTAAGGGTACAATCATCGACATTGCCGGTATGACTGCGGCGCCAGAAGCTTGCAAGCATCGGCCGACGAGCGCCATGGCGAACGTTTGTGAAGTTAAACCGATAACTGAGCCTAGCGCAAACACAAGGAGACCGAAGGTGACTAAATCTTTTAACCTGTAACGATCTGCGAGCTTGCCATACGTGACTGCGCCGATCGCATATATCAAGATATAAGCGGAAGAAAGCCAGCTTACCTGAGAAATCGTTAGATGAAATTCAGTGCTAATTTTGGGGAGGGCTAGGTTGAACATCACGCCGCTCATCATGGATAAGGTCATGGTGAACATGAGCACGCGCATTAATTTGTCAGCGGTTTGCAGTGGTGCTTTGGTGGTCATAAAAAGGGCACTTCCTTTCTAGGAAAGACTGTCAGTACTTACTGTCATATAGGTGAGAAAAAAACTAGGGCCGTAAAGCCCTAGCAAATAACTGGATACTCTCTTGCACGAAGGGGGCTAAAGTAATGCCTGGATAGCTCTTCTGACTATCTAGATCGTTCATGAAGGCTCCGAAATGCATAATAATGAAGGTGAAAGCATGCATTTCGGGATTCGTTGCGATGATTTTCCCTTTTGCGGCCATTTCAGTGAAATAATGGGTCAATATCTCAAGCAACTGTTGCGGATGCTTCTGGGTACGAGCGCGAAAGCCGGGCAATTGGCCCTCATCTTCTTTGAGGGAGATTTGAATCATTTTACGATTCCTATTCATGATCTCATGATAGGTCGTGCTCACGAGAAGCAGATCCTTCTCCAGATCCCAGACGAGCTTCTCGGCGAACAGCTTCTTCATCTCTTCCGCATAATGATAGCGGTCGAAAGCCGCTTCAAGAAGTTTCTGTTTGGTGCCGAAATGGCGAAATAGCGTCTTCTCGCTGAGGCCAGCCGCGGTGGCGATTTCCAGCGTCGTTACCCCGTTGTATCCCTTTTCCGCGATTAAATGGAGTGCTGCTAATAGTAGTTTATCGCTGCTTCCCATCTTGCTGTTGCCCATAGCGTATCCCTCTTCCGATCGAAATGTCAGTACTCACTGACATTTATTTTAAACCGGTTAGTCATTATAGTCAATGATGATTTCAGATTAGGCTTGCTGCCGTGTATCCGTCGCAGAAGAGAATGCTCATAAATGGATATGAAGGATCCTCGTAGGTTAAAAAAAGGGCATAGAATCGACGGAGAAACCAGTAACAACGGGCTTCTCTTTTTTGTGTCACTCCTTAGAAACGAAGCAATAATTGGTCATTGTCACGGAAGAAGCGGTCAGGTACGATCGGAGTTGTGCAAGGCCACTAGACGTAACCTACATAAGGAAAGTAAGTTGTTCCATAGTCATGATGATCGATAGAATGTGATCGGGAGGATGAATTCATGAAGAAGGTCAAAAAGAAAGTGAGCATGCTATTAGCTGCTAATTTGCTTTGGAGTGTGGCTGCCTCATCTGTTCCATTTTTTGAAAGCGCAACCAATCGGGTAGAAGCTGCCGCGGTGAATATGATGACGAACGGAAGCTTCGAACAGGCGACAACGGCCACCGATGCGAATTGGAGCAGCGTAAATGCACCCGTGGGCTGGGGGTTATGGATTCCTACTGGAAGCGGGAAGGCTCCCAACAAAACCGTCAATGTCACGCTGGATACGGCGATAGCCCATGAAGGAAATAAGTCCGTATTGATAGATGCATTTGCAACAAGCAGAGTCTCGATTAATCAGACGGTAACACCAGTGACCGCGGGGAAATCCTATCGATTGAAAATGTGGTTGAAAACAGAGAATGTGACGGGTACGGGAGCATACTTCAGAACCCAATTTTATAACGCAAGTAAAGTTGGAGATGGACCCTCAACCTCCAAATTGGTAGGTACGAACGATTGGACGATGCAGCAAGTTTTTATGACGATCCCAGCGAATGCGACCAAGTTGGTCATCGAACCTTTTCTGGAGACTGGCATGGGGAAAGTGTGGTTCGATGAAGTAAGTCTAGAGGAATATAACGGAGTCACAGGCATAGCTTTGGATCCAAGCGCGATATCCCTGACTGAGGGTACAACGTCGACGCTTACTGCGGTACTCACTCCGACGAATGCTGTAGATAAAACTGTGATATGGACATCAAGCAATCCGAATGCAGTCACCGTGGATAGCAATGGAAAAGTGACGGCTGTAGGGGTGGGGATGGCAACGATTACCGTTGCGACACCGGATGGGACAATTTCAGCCCAATGTACAATCAACGTGGAAACAGCAGAAATGGCAGCAGCGTACAGTGCGCTTCGTCAGAAATGGAGTGATAAATTAACTGGCGGTGCCCTGTTCAATCCTGCTGATCCCGATATGGCTGCTAACCTCACGGCATTGGCCGATAGTGTATCCAATGCAGCTCACACAGGATTGTGGGATCGCGTGAACAAAGCTAGCAATCGGACCAATGTCTGGAGCGATATGACGAGCACAACCGATTCGAGCCAGATCAGCACCGCCTACGCTCGCTTAAAAACAATGGCATTGGCCTACAACATGCAAGGGACGCCCTTGTATCACAACACAGCGCTGCGCGACGATATCGTAAGTGCGATGGAATGGATGTATACGAATCGATACAACGAAAACAAGAGTCCCTACGGGAACTGGTTTGACTGGGAGATCGGTGTCCCGCAAGCCTTAAATGATCTCATTGTGCTTATGTATGGGCAATTGACGCAGGGGCAAATTACCAAGTTCATCAAGCCGATTGATAAATTTTGTCCAGATCCGAAGGCAGGTTCCGTTCTTGGCGTCAAAGGAGTCAAGATGACGGGGGCTAATCTGCTGGATAAAGCGTTGGTTGCTACGGTCCGAGGTGTGATCGGAAATAATAGTGCAAAGATCATACAAGGACGCGATGCAATCGGTCCGGAATTTGCTTATGCCGATCATGGAGATGGCGTGTATCGAGATGGTTCTCTTGTTCAACACACGAATATCGCCTATACAGCGGGATACGGAGCCGTGTGGCTAAGCCGAGCCGCGGATATGACATTCTTGTTGAAGGGCTCCCCTTGGCCCGTAACAGATCCCAATGTCAATAACGTCTACCAATGGGTGTCAGATACGTTTGAGCCGGTCATCTACAAAGGTCTCTATATGGATATGGTCAATGGCAGAGGCATGTCTAGGCAAACTGCAGGCAGTGCCAGGGGAACGATTACAACCTTGCTTCGCTTAGCTGAAGGAGCTTCAGCAGATGAGGCCTTATCCATTAAACAGATGGCGAAGGCGTGGATTCTATCCGATACGACGTATACCAATTATTTCGATGGTCTATCGGTCTATGATTTGAGTCTTGTGAAAAATCTCTTAAACGATGCATCGATTCAACCAAGAGGGGAATTGATTAAGAACCAGATGTTTGCAGGTATGGACCGAGTAGTCCATCTACGTGAGGGATATGGTTTCGGCATTAGTATGTTCTCCAATCGTATCTCTGCGTTCGAAAAGGGCAATACCGAGAATTTAAAAGGTTGGTATACGGGAATCGGTATGACCTACCTTTACGATCAGGATCTGGGCCAATATCGCAATGATTTCTGGCCAACGGTTGATTCATTCCGTCTACCAGGCACGACAACGAACGGTTCTGGCAAAGGTGTAACACCCGGTGATTGGACCTCCTATATGAACGCTAAGGAATGGGTGGGGGGATCGACGATCGACGGGCTTTACGGCGCGGCCGGGATGGATTTTTCTTTGAGCAAAGTGACCGGAAGCGACCTGCAAGGCAAAAAATCATGGTTTATGTTCGATGATGAAATTGTCGCATTGGGCGCAGACATTTCGAGCAGTAACGCGGGACCGCAGCCTGTAGAAACGATTATCGATAATCGTAAGCTGAGTGATGCGGGTAATAATGTGCTCACCGTGAATGGCGCTGTCAAACCGAGCCAACTCGGTTGGTCGGAAAACATGGCGAACGTCAAGTGGGCTCATCTGGCTGGAAATATGCCGGGAACGGACATCGGTTATTATTTCCCAGAGGCGACAAACGTGTATGGGCTGCGTGAGGCTAGAACAGGCAAATGGAGCGACATTAACGGCGGCCAATCGGCGACGCCAATCACGCGGAATTACATGAGTCTGGCTTTTGAACACGGGGCAACGCCTTCCAATGTTGCATATTCCTATGTATTATTGCCACATAAAGACACCGTGGCTACGGAGCTTTACAGCCAATCACCGGATGTTCAAGTACTAAGCAATACAGCGGATGTCCATGCGGTTAGGGAGAAGAAGCTCGGTATTACGGCTGCGAATTTCTGGAATCCGGGGACAGCTGATTTCATCACCGCGCACAATCCTTCTTCCGTCATGGTGAAGGAATCCCAATCCGAATTAACCATTGCCGTATCCGATCCCACCCAGAAGCAAAGCACGATTACGCTTGAATTGAATAAGGCGGCATTATCGCTTGTACGCAGTGATGATACGATTACGATTGTCCAAACGTTGCCGACGTTAAAACTGCAGATCAACGTAGCAGGTTCCGTAGGCAAAACGCACGTCGTAACGTTCAAGAAGGATACGACAGCACCCGTTATCACGCCAACCGTATCGATGGCTGTCTATTGGACAACGGGCGGCAGCTTGAATTTCGACATTTCGGATTCTGAAAGCGGAGTGGCAGCCCAGTCGGTAGAGCTGAATGGCCAAACAGTAAGCCTCCCCTACACGTTCAGTCCTTTAAGTCTGTCAATTGGCGATCATCCCGTAGTCGTGACGGCAAGGGATACAGCGGGGAACGAAACCAGATCCGCGTACACGTTAAAAGTAGTGATGGATGTAGGTCACTTGGACGAATTAGTAAGGTATGCCTCCGGGCAAGGTTGGATTACCAACGGAGGCATAACTAACAGCTTGCTAGTCATGATCGATGTTCTTCAAAAGCATATGAATCAGACACAAGTTCAACAAGCATTCAACGCGTTAGAAAATCATATTCGTGCGCAATCAGGTAAAAAGATCGAAGCGGCATTTGCGGAGAAGCTGTTAAACGCTATTGCCTTTATTAAGTCATCAGATAGCTAAGATCATCAGAAACACATACAACCCGACTTCGTCTCTTTGATGAAGTCGGGTCATCCTTATTTCTCGAGGAACTTGATTTTATACGACGAACCGATTAGAATGCTCAGTATTCAGTCAGCGAGGTGATTGCTCTGCGCAAATTATTCATGAATGTATGGAAGCGTTTTTTCCGAGGCAAAACGATTTTTCGCAATATGGTGACCCTATCCTTGTTTGCTGCCATTATTCCTGTTCTTGTCGTTGGGATAGGTAGTTACTTATATTCAGCCTCCGCTGTACAAAGTGAAGTGAATCAATCCAATGTTCGGATCCTAAATAACGTATCCTCAACCATCGATTCTACGTTAGATCGGCTGCAGAACAATGCCATCCAAATGTTGCTGGGTACTTTTTTTAGCTCTAATTTGGTGGAATTAAAGAGCACGAATTACGCCGGTTTCTACTCCGGGATTTCACGCGAATTATCTGCGCTCATGAATGGGAATAAAGAAGCTAGCGATGTAGCTGTGTACATACCGGATGAAGGCTATTTGATATCTCCGATCTATGGGGGGAGACGCATTGAGGGCAGCGTGGAACGTGAGTCGCTTCTGAAAGAGCTTGCCTCCAATGATCAGCTTAGGTGGGTCAGCGGGCCATACCCTTTAATACCTGGCTACAACGATAATGGCATTACGTTAATTGCCAAATTGCCACTGCTGGGTAAACAGCCGATCGGGCTCATGTTTATTCGGATTAATGAAGAGCTGTTCCAGAATATTATGAAACGCTTTATAAGCTATCAAGGTGAACAAATGTTCATCCTGGACGAAAAGGGCGTGCTCGTTACCTCCATGGGTGGGACTGAGGTTCCACAAGGTCTATTTGATCGGGTAGCTCAAAAGGGTTCCGAACAGAGGTTCCAATTCGTCTTCCATGGCACTGAATATATGGTGACCCCGATTACGTCATCTCTGAATCAATGGCAATACATTAACATGGTTCCCATCGATCAATTGAATGCGAAGTCCAACGGGATCAAATTAATTACACTGATCATTGTTCTCATCTGCTTAGTATTGGGGGCACTCATAACGCTGTGGGGCACACGTCGTGTGTATCGTCCCATTCAGAATCTTGTCGCTTATGTGAAAGAGGGGCAAACGGATGAAGTGGAAACCGACGAAGTGGGCTTCGTGCACAAGCGTTGGGCGGAGCTCAGTAGCACGGCGAACGACATGCAGCAGCAGCTGAGTGACCAGTTGCCGATGATTCGTGAAATTTTTGCGCTGCAACTCTTGCAGGGTCGGTTCCTTTATTATTCCGAGGATCAGCTAGCGGCCATGCTGCGTAGATATAACGTGCCTGCCCATAAAGAGAGTATCGTCATGGTTATCGCTTTTGAATTGCAGTCGGAAGGCAAGGTGCGTTTTCAAGAGAATGATCGTGAGCTAATCGTATTTGCCGTGAAAAATATTGCGAGTGAACTATTACAAACCCATGCAATGGAAGGAATCGGCATTAATCTGCTGAATGATCAGGTAGCTGTATGGCTGTATAGGGATCCGCTGCAATCCGATGACGAAGAATCCGACATCAAACAATTCGCTGAGCGGCTGCGGCTGCTAGTATCTGACTATTTACGCCTTCAAGTGACGATTGGATTAAGTGGCAAGAGCGAGCAAATTAGCGAGCTGCCTGAACTATATGAGGAGGCGCTGCTCGCAGTCCGTTCACGTATGATCGTTGGTGGGAATCAAGTCATTGCTCACACGAGTGGTAAAAGGAATGTAGACATGCATTATCGATATCCATTGGAGATCGAGACGCATTTTGAGAATTCGTTGCAACTAGGTGATCGTGATGAAGCCGTCAGAATGATGGACGAATTTGCGAAATCCATGGGGGCCGCGATCCAGAAGCCTGAGCTCATTCAAATGTCGTATTATCGACTGCTAACCGCTGCGATTCGGACAGCCTACATGCTTGGATTGGATACGGTTCAATTATTTGGCGAAGTGAATGAGGACCCGTATCTTCATATCAGGAATATCCATACGACATTCGAATTGAATGCCTGGTTTAAAGAACAATTGGTAGAGCCGATTGTTGCCTATGTGCATGGCAAGCAGCACCAGGAACATGAGCAGTTAATTGCCAAAGTGGTTCGGTATATGGAAGAGAACTATCACTTCGATCTGTCATTGGATCAATGTGCACAGATTTGTGGACTAAGTCCGCAATATTTAAGCAAGCTTTTCAAAAAGAAAAAAGATGTCTCCTTTATTGAATATTTGACCAAGGTAAGAATTGAGAAGTCGATTGAGTTGCTTCGTACGACGGATTTATCCGTTTCAGAAGTAGCTGAACGAGTTGGGTATCAGATGAAGAACTTTATTCGCGTGTTTAAAAAGCATATGGGTGTGACGCCAGGTCAGTTCCGTGGGTCAGACGAGGAAAATTAGAATGCCCAATAATCGCTTTCTAGATGCAGGATGATGCAAAAAATGAGGAAAATAAAAGGAGAAACCCCGTAGTTACAGGGTTTCTCCTTTTTTGTCTTGACCGCAGAGCATGAATAAGAATTGGTCATTGTTCCTATGACTTCGGATCGGGTACGATCGTTTCAAGCAAAACAACGAGATGCGAACGTACTAATGAGAGGTGATGACATTGTCACAAAGTCAGGTGGAACAGTTTCAGAAAGTGATCCCTAGTGGACTTGAAGAAAGCAAGACAGCTAAGAAATCATGGGTACACGAGTGGCAGGTTGCGCTCAAGCGTGACAAATATTTATATCTACTGGCAGCGCCAGGATTACTATTTTTCCTCATTTTCAAGTATGTGCCATTATGGGGATTATTGCTTGCTTTTCAAAATTACTCTCCTTATTTAGGTTTCTGGGATAGCGAATGGGTGGGTTTGAAATACTTTCATGAGTTTTTCACGAATCCCGATTTCATGATGTTGTTTCGAAATACGATGGCGATCTCACTTCTGAATATCGTATTTTTCTTCCCGATTCCCATAGTGGTGTCCTTATTGCTGAATGAGGTTAAGAGTTTACCTTTTAAGAAAATTGTACAAACGGTCATCTATTTACCTCACTTCCTATCGTGGGTAATCATCGTCGGTATTTGTTTCTTAATTCTAGGTCAAAGCAGTGGCGTTATTAATCAATTAATCGTCGAATTTGGCGGGCACAAGATTGAATTCCTTACGGAGCCTAATTATTTCTGGGCCTTGCTAACGGCTCAAAGCATTTGGAAAGAAGCGGGCTGGGGAACGATTATCTTCCTTGCCGCACTGGCTGGGATCAACTCAGAATTGTATGAAGCCGCACAAATTGATGGGGCAACAAGATGGCAGCAGATGCGCAATGTCACGATTCCTGGTATCAAAAGCACGATTATCGTTTTGTTAATTCTACGTTTAGGCCAAGTGATGGATGTAGGGTTTGAGCAAATCTTCCTTATGGCAAGCGGACCTGTCTCGCAGGTGGCTGACGTATTTGATACGTATGCCTACCGCGTCGGTATTCAACAAGGTCGGTTCAGCTATGCAACAGTTGCTGGATTATTCAAATCAGTTGTAGGTCTTATACTGGTTGTTACGGCAAATCGTGTAGCCAAGAAGTTCGGCGAGGAGGGACTGTACTAACATGGAAAATCAGATGGGTTCTAAAATATTTAATGTCCTAAACTACACGGTGTTAACGATCATTGGTCTTGTTACTTTACTGCCTTTCATTTATGTTGTGATCATTTCATTCACGGATCCAACTGAATATTTGACGAAGTCCTTAGTGTTGATTCCTGAGAAATGGAGCTTGTCTGCCTATGAATACATTTTCTCTACGAATGCTTTCGTTCATGCGATGGGGATAAGCGGCATACTAGCGGTGTTCGGTACCTTATTGAGTCTAATTGTGACTAGCGCCTTAGCCTATGTGCTCTCTCGCAAAAGGTTAAAAGGGAAGAAATTCTTTCTTGTCGCAATTCTGATGACGATGTTGTTCAATCCGGGCATGATTCCGAACTACTTGCTTGTCGATAGTCTTGGTTTAATGGATTCGATTTGGGCACTTATTTTGCCGGCATTGACTAGTGCTTGGTACGTGTTCTTGATGAAAAACTTTTATCAGGAAATTCCTGATGAACTTGAGGAAGCAGCCAAAATGGATGGTTGTTCGGATATTGGGGTGTTCTTCCGTATTATGCTGCCGATTTCTGTCTCGGCGCTCGCCGCTTTCGGGTTATTCTACGCTGTAGCGTATTGGAACACGTACTTTAGTGGCGTACTTTATATCAATAGTGATAGCTTGCGTCCGTTGCAGGTACTCCTTCAAATGCTGCTCATTTCCGCAACGCAAATGGCTGATCCTTCGGTTGCCGCTATGTTGGAAAGTGAACGGACTGTGCCGCCACAGGTTATCAAGATGGCTGCTGTTGTGATCTCCTCCTTACCGATCGTCATGGTATATCCGTTCTTACAGAAATATTTTGTTAAGGGTATGATGGTTGGTTCTGTGAAAGGATGAGCGTAGCATACCGAGAGGGGTGATTCAGGGAAGTATTGGACATGCAGGATAAAGTTTCTGATTGTATAATAACCATATAAACGGGAGGTCTTCACATGAAACCAATGGTCAAAAAATTGGCAGTACTCTTAACAGCAACGGGTCTAGTCGCTTCTCTAGCGGCTTGTGGGAAAGCGGATGAAACAGGGACAGCAAGTTCAGCAGCGAGCACAACGGGTGCATCAGCTAAACCCGCTGCCAAACCAACCGATATTTCCATTACAACGCTTGCTTTCGCTGCAGCACCTACAGGTGAGTTGGAAGCTGTGAAACAGTTAAATGAGAAGCTCAATGTCAATCTGAAATTAAATTGGATTCCAGCAGCCCAAATTACAGAGAAATTAAATGCGCTTCTTGCATCACGTGACTTACCAGACGTGTTATTCCTAGAAGATTTTAACTATACGCCTGCATTCCTTAATGCGGTTGATCAAGGTGCTTTCTGGGATTTAAGTCCATACATTAAAAGTTATCCTAACCTGGCTAAATATCCAGACAACGTATATAAGAACGCATCTTTGAAAGGTAAACTGTACACCTTGCCACGGGTAAGACCCTTGGATGGCCACGAGTCCATGCTGATTCGTAAAGATTGGTTGGATAAGCTGGGTTTGCAAATGCCGAAAACGATGGATGAGTTGTCCAAAGTTCTCGAAGCCTTTGCACAGAAGGATCCAGACGGCAATGGGAAAGCAGATACGTATGGGGCTGCTCTTCCAGGAGCAAATGGACCTTCGAGCACGATCCTATCCATGTTCGGTACAGGCACGAAGTGGAAAGATGAGAACGGCAGTCTGATTCCGTATTGGTATACACCACAAGCCAAAGATGCGCTTGCTTTCTGGAATAAATCCTATAAAGCAGGCGGTATTCTTCCGGATTTCCCTGTACTCAAGGCAGCACAAATTAAAGATATGCTCGTTCAGAGTAAAGCAGGGGTAGCATTCGCGAATGTTAGTGATGCATATAAATATAATGTGGAGTTGCAGAAAGTAAATCCGCAAGCCAACCTCATTGCTGCTGAAATACCAAAAGCACCAGATGGCAAATTGTATTATGAGCAAGCAAGTGGTTACTACGGACAATTCCTAATCAATAAGAAATCCGTTGATGAGGCGAAATTGAAGAAGATTCTAGAAGTTTACGATTACACGGCTACTATTGAGGGCTATAATTTGGCCACTTACGGCATCAAAGATGTGGACTTCACAGTCAAAGCTGACGGAAGCGTAGAACAAACCGAAGAAGGCAAGAAAAAAGGATATTCAGGCGATACGACAGGCCAGTGGGTAACGGGGTACTTTGATAAGTATTCAAGAGCTAAGACAGCAGGTATGCCAAACGAAATTTACCAAGCAAATGCAAAAGTCATTGATACGATTTCCTCCATTCCAGATCCAACTTACGGGTTGATGAAGTCCGCGCCATATAAGGAAAAAGGAGCAGACTGGGATAAAAAGGTGAACGATATGATGGTCAATGTCATTGTTGGTAAAAATTCACTTGAAGATTGGGATAAAATGGTAAAACAGTTTAAAGATGATACAACGTTCCAACAGCATATCAAAGAAACGAACGATTTCTACAAAGAGAAATCCAAATAAATCTGATGAATAGAAGGACCCGATCGTGCCTAGGAATGGCGTGGTCGGGTTTCTTTTAGAAAGAAGAAGGGTGATCTTGATGTGTGCGCAAGAGTTGAAATTGTGGTATCGGAAGCCCGCTTTCGCTATTCTTTCAATATGGCCGCTACTTGCTTATGGGCAGCTCAAGACCAAATCTTGCTTCTGCCAGCCTTACCGAACGTATGGAGTAACGGCAGAGTAAGTGGTCTGCGCGCGCGGGGCGGCTTCGAGGTTGAGATTGGGTGGCAAAATGGACGGTTGAAAGAAGCGGTGCTGCATGCCACACAGGATGGCTTATGTACAATCCGCAGCGAGTCGCCCCTTGAGATCATGATGAAGGAAGAGGAGGGGCTAGTGGTGAACACTATAGATGGTTCGGTTTATTCCTTCCGTGCTGAGTCGGGCACTAGCTATTTGGCGCGACACGCAAACATCGATTTATCAATTCCTTCTACATCGAAGTAAGGAGAGAACGAAATGGTGAAGAAACCAATTCTCACGTTCGTCGTTTTGACAGATACCCATATTACAGCGACTTTAGAAGGGACTGAAGCCCAGAATTGGGATCGGGCACTCAAGGATATCTTGGCAACTGCTCCGAATTGTCATGGGATCATGCATGTCGGTGATATCACAGACAATGGGGAACGAGCGGAATTCGAAATCATGGAACAAATCTGGAGAGCTAACAGAGAAGGGCTGCCGCCCATTCATTTTACTTACGGCAATCATGATGTACGTTGGAAAGATCTTGAGGGGCAGATGTCGTTATTTGCAGAACATACGGGGATTCACCATGCTTACTATGATTTGTGGTTAGAAGGGTATCATTTTATATTCCTTGGTACAGAAATTGGCTTGAAAGACTGCGCATATCTATCAGATGTTCAGCTCAAGTGGTTGGATCAGAAGTTGTCGGAGCACGAAGAGACAGAGAAGCCAGCTTTTATTTTCGTACATGAACCTCTATTGAATACGGTTGCAGGTTCCCAAAGCGAGTTTGGTTGGAATGGGATCAGGCAGGACGCGGAATTAAAACAGATTCTAGCTGAGCACCCGCAATCGATTGTTTTTACCGGTCACACGCACTGGGAGCTTGGCGCAAAGGATACGATGTACAACAGGAAGTATGCGACCCTGTTTAATGCGGCTTCTGTTGCTTATTTATGGACAGATGACGACGTCTTGAAAGAGGGCTCACAAGGCTTTTTCGTAGAAGTGTATGAGGATAGGGTTATTGTAAAAGGAAGGGATTTTGCCTCGACATCGTGGGTTGCCCATGCGGAATATACGGTACAACTGCCAGTGAGTATACCAATGGTGGATCTGACGGTAGATCCGGATAGTACACTTCGTCATCCTGCCATGCAGATGGGCAAATCAGTCTTTCAGCCCCATGAACCTGTTGAGGTTACTTATGTCGGTTCGCTCAGAGAAGATGCCTTTGGCATATATCTCAGAGGGGCTCAACCGAGTGAGACAGAACGCATAACGCCTATAGTCTCTCTGCAGACCAAAATGTTCGACCAGCCGGATGGCAAGTTAGTTTTCAGTGACTTAGAGCTTCCAGTGGGGAGTTACGATATGATTTATTTGGGTGAAACGCTGAATACGGAACTCACTCGGTTGCCTTTCGAAGTAGTGGCAGAAGCGAAATAAGCGGAAGAAGAACATAACTACGTGTGAGGAGCAAGATAGAGATGGCAGTTTCCATTGAAGAAGCGGTACAAGTCGTTCCTTCTCCACGCCAATTGGCTTGGCAAGAGATGGAGTTTTATGGATTTATACATTTTGGAATGAATACATTCACGGGGAGACAATGGGGATTAGGTGACGAGGATCCTCAGTTGTTTCATCCGACAGCCTATGATGCAGCACAATGGGTCGAGTCCTGCCGTTTAGCTGGCATGACGGGGGTTATTCTGACCTGTAAGCATCACGATGGGTTTTGTCTGTGGCCGAGTGAATATACAAACCATTCGGTTAAATACTGTTCATGGAAGGAGGGGCAAGGCGATGTTGTACGAGATGTAGCTGAAGCTTGCCGTGAACAGGGATTGAAGTTTGGCGTATATCTGTCACCATGGGATCGGCATGAGCCTAGTTACGGGGATTCACCCGTGTATAATGCCTATTTCCAAAATCAATTGCGAGAGCTTCTTACGCAGTATGGTGAGATTTTTTGCGTTTGGTTTGATGGGGCTTGCGGTGAGGGACCGAATGGTAAAATGCAGGTCTATGATTGGGAAGCTTCCTATCGCATTATTCGCGAACTGCAGCCGAACGCCGTCATTAATATTTGCGGACCCGATGTTCGGTGGTGCGGCAATGAAGCGGGTCACACACGCGAATCGGAATGGAGTGTAGTACCTGCGGAGCGAAGGAGTGTCGAGGAAATTCAAGCTGAATCGCAACAAGAGGATGATGGTGCCTTCTCCCAAAAAATCAATGCGGATACAGAAGATTTGGGGAGCCGATCTATATTGGCAGAAGCCAATCGTATGATTTGGTATCCAGCCGAGGTGGATGTCTCCATTAGACCCGAGTGGTTCTATGATCCCGGTGATGATGATAAAGTGAAAACGGTCGAGGAACTGATTGATCTGTACGAGAGTACAGTTGGTGGTAACAGCGCACTACTGCTGAACATTCCACCGGACCAACGTGGACTCATTCACGAGACAGATGCACGGCATTTGCGCGAATTGGGGCAATGGCTCCGTGATACGTACGGACAGGATCTAGCTGAAGGAGCGAACGTCTGGGCTTCTCACACTAGGGATAGTGATGTTCATGCGGGGAATCTAACGGATGGCCAGTCCGATACGTATTGGTGTCCTCCAGTAGGGACTGAGCAAGCCGAGCTTGTGATTGATCTGGGCAAGGAGATGTCGTTTGACCGTGTCGTATTAAAGGAATTTATCCAATTGGGGCAACGGATTGAACGCTTCCAGTTAGCCTACAAGCGAGGTGATGCGTGGGTGAATTTGTATGCAGGCACCGTGGTGGGGTACAAGAAGATTTGCAGCTTCCAACAGACGAAGGCAAGATACATTCAACTGAGAGTGACCGAATCACGTATCAATCCTACTTTAAGCAGCTTCGGTGTGTATTGTAGTGGGCAAGAAAAGTAAATAGATGAAATAAAGCCCGACATGCCCATTGTGGACAAAGTCGGGCTTATTTATCGTTGAGTTGAGGCGATTACGAATTGGGAGATACCCTTTTAGGAAATAACCCCTCTGGCAGTTTACCCTCCCAAGAAGCAGGGGCTTCTAGTCCGAGTGCGTGCGCGACAACGGTTGCTGTGTCCACAATGTGGACATTGTCGAGTTTCGTACCAGGTGCGATGCCAGGGCCTGTGCAGCTCCAAAAAATGGTTTTGTCTAGCGGATGATCACTGCCATGATTATAAGCGTTCTCACCACCACCGCCGTGATCGGTGACGGCGATGATGAGGCTATCTTTTAACAGATCAGCCTGTTGAAGTGCTTCTAGAATAATGCCAGTGTGCTGGTCTGACTCCTCAATGACACGATGCTGTTCCGGCATGTTATACCCAAACTTATGACCAGCAGCGTCGGGGAGATCCAGTTGCACATAGAGCAGCTTGAAATCGGGGTTCTCCTGTATGTAGGCAGCTATAGCTTGGGCTAGTTCATCATCAGGCATTGAAACGGTATGGACACCGATTGAAGGCTCAATAATCCCATCGTTAATAGGCTTCCAGGCGCTGAATGCTGCTAGCTTAGCCAGTGGAAATGCTTCTCTAGCTATGCGGAAAATAGACGGATACGGCGAGTCGTCAGGGAAAGTTTCTACTTCTGCTCGGGTATTCGTAAGTCCATGTTTCACAGGATCAACGCCGTGCAGTAAGGTTCCCCAACACTCTGCGCTGATCGTAGGCGATGCCGTGTGCGCTTCAAGTGTAGAAGCGCCTAGTTGGAACAAACGGTCCAAATTCGGGGTATGCGCATCACGGACAAAGCTGCCGGCGCCATCCCAACCTATAATAATGACACGATTGTAAGTGTTCATGCATGTTCCTCCCTTTTTTCAACCCCAAAAGCTGATAATTAGAATCCCTATTAATATGAGAATAGAGCAAAGAATGCGCAATGTGCCTTGCTTCTCTTTGAGAATAAAGATGCCTAGCATGGTTGCGAAGACAGTCCCGATTTCACGCAATGGGGAAATATGGGCGACAGGTGCGAATTTCATGGCGAAGAGAAATAATAAATATGATACTGGATTGAGAATTGCCCCGAGAGCAATCGTTTTGAAGTTAATTTGCCACTCTCTACGCAGTTGTTTGGAAGCAATGACAAGCGGCGTGAGCCCTGCGACGAATCCAATATTCGTTACCTCCAATAGGGCTACTGGCGAGATATGTGCGAGATTCAGCTTATCGACAAGTACGTAGCAAGTCGTGCACAGCCCTACACTAAGCGCCATGAGGAAGGGCTTAACGGATTTGACAGGCGGTAGTCCAGTAGATCGTACACTTGTGAAAATGCCGCTGAGTAACAGGAAGCCAATGACCATGCAGAGCAGCCCCGTCCATCCGAGTGGTGATAGGGATTCCTGTAGAAACAGGACACCGACAATCGGGATAAATAAAGTGTTGGTACCTCTCATAATCGGGTAGATCTGCGAGAGATCCCCCATATTGTAGGTGCGTGAGAGCAAGAGCGCATACACAGCCTGTAAAGCGGCGGATAGTGCAAGTAGTCCATATGCTGACAAAGACAATGGAGTAAACCATAACTCTTTGATCAAAAAAGGAAGCAAGATAACAGTGGTGACCATGATGATGGACCAGAGGAAGACACCTTTGTTCAGGCTGCTTTTGGTAAACAAGCTCCAGATGGCATGGGCTAGCCCTGAGGCAATAACGAGCATAATTGACGCAGTTAACAAGTAATCAGCTCCAAACGTAAATGAGGTTATCGCGTTGGTTGATGTTCGGATTGATC
This sequence comes from Paenibacillus sp. J22FR83, assembly GCF_059691955.1. Taxonomy (NCBI): domain Bacteria; kingdom Bacillati; phylum Bacillota; class Bacilli; order Caryophanales; family Paenibacillaceae; genus Paenibacillus; species Paenibacillus sp. J22FR83. Next base: position 433,452 of record NZ_JCAUAM010000002.1, on the reverse strand, counting down.
ACGGATGATAGTACCGTCAGCCAGGCGAAGCCATGTTTCGAACGAGCGCTCGCCTTCGCGGAGGCGAATCATTCTGGCACCACGGTGAAAGCCTTCTTGACCATAGGTGTTGTAGCCAGTTGCTCTGCCGTAGCAGAGACGAATGCCATGCAGCTCGCCCCAGTAATCGTTGATGTGGTCATGTCCACAGAAGGTTCCAACGACATTGCCCATTTCGACCATAGCAGCGAACAATCCTGAATTAACGGGAGCACAGCAGACGTTTTCGTGTTTGTTCCCATAACAGGTCGCACGCTCCCACACATCCCCGTACTCAGGAAGCGGAATATGAAAAAAAGCGAGTGCAGGCAGATCGCGCTGCTCGTTGCGGGACTGTTCGGCATACCAACTGATTTGGTCATGGCGAATCCAGTCATAGCCTGAAATCTGAGGAACAGTAGAGCGACTTCCGGAATCGAAGAAGTATAAGCTCGCTGCAGGCTGCCCGTCATGCCCATGGAGGGAGAGACGGTAGTTGCCAACGCCGCTAATATCCTCAGGGCCAGCTTGTGTCACCGTGTGAGGATAGGTAAGGACGCTGTTCATGAGTTCCTGTCTTGTGATGAGGGTTTCGGTGTCATGATTACCGAATACAACTGCCCATGGAATTTGGCGAGATTCAGCAGCTTGCACGGCGTCACGAAAAGCTTGGAGTGGCTGCTCGCAGTGCATTTCTCCTGTAGATACAGGGCCTGTATAGATAACATCACCTGTAAAAACAACGAGATCAGGCTGCTCCGCATCGAGTATTTCCTCCATTAAACGGAGCGTTTGTTGATCTTCCTCTCGGCCATCGATCCAGTGTAAATCTGTAAATTGCGTGATCGTAAACGTGCGATCCTCACGAAAAGTCAGCGGTTGCTGCTTGAACATACGTATAGCCTCCGATGTAATGGGGTTTGTGGAATCGTGTTGATTTATTTAATTATCTTGTTGTTTGTTGACAATTGTAAACGGGTTGGGCTTAGCTGTCAACGAGCAATTTTTGCAGGGGGTAAGCGGAGGCTTGAGCAGATTGACACACTAAGCTTGAACATCTAAACTAGTGAAAACAACATAAAACAACAACATGTCGACAATATAAACATACAAATTATTGGTCATTGGGAGGCCATCATGTCATTAACCTATGAAGATCGCAGGATGACGATACTGAATCATTTGGAAATGGAAGGGAAAGTCCAGGTGCATCACCTGGCTGAACTGCTTACCGTTTCAACGGAAACAGTGCGTCGGGATTTGGACCGCTTAGAAAAAGAAGGAAAACTGCGCAAAGTGTATGGCGGCGCCGTCAAAATGCGCATGGAAATGGTCGAGCCCCCTTTTCTGAACCGTGTGCAAATGATGAAACCAGAGAAAGCAGCGATCGGGAAACTAGCTGCGTCCCTCGTTCAAGATGGAGAAACGATCATGCTGGATAATGGGACAACGACGATTGAAATCGTCCCTTTTTTGAGCGACAAGACGAATGTGACGTTAATCACGAACTCCATCCCGATTCTCAACCTAGCCATGGAGACGTTCCGCGGGCGTATTATTTTTGCTGGGGGAGAAGTAAACCAAGAATGTCGAGCTGTGACAGGTACCCTGGTGGATCAGCTGCTTGATCAATTCAAAGTAAACAAAGCGTTCATTTCGGCTGGCGGCATCTCGTTAACGGATGGAATTACTGATTTCCATTTGGCTGAAGCGGTGATTTCGCGCAAAATGATGCAAAGAGCGGAAGAGTGTATTCTCGTTGCAGATCACAGCAAATTCGGCCTGTCTACATTTGCCAGAGTCGCCAAGTTAGAAGAAATCTCTATGCTGATCACCGACACAGGTTGCCCGAAAGAATGGGTGGATACGATTGAGGGGCTTGGTATTGAGGTGCGGGTATGCGAGTGATGTGGGTGGAGTGAAGAATGAAGAGTAGAGTAGAGAGTGAAAGAGTAAAGAGTAAAGATAGATTAAGGCCATTGGGGGGACGGTAGCATTGTTCTCTTATTGGCCTTTCTGTGTAAAGAATTGCAGATGAGATTGCAGCGAAACCCCGCACTCTACTCCAAAGTAGAGTGCTTGGGCCTGAACTCGCTCGGCGACTGGCCCGTCCAGCGGCGGAATTGCCGCGAGAAGTGGCTGGCAGACTGAAAGCCGAGCTTGTCGGCTATATGATTCATCGACAGATGGGTCGTAACGAGCAGCTCTTTGGCTTGTTTCAGCTTCAGCTGGCTGACATACTGGCGCGGTGATAGACCGTACACCTTGGAGAACAGCTTGCTGCACTGGCTGCGGCTCATGTTCATCTCTTTGGCGATGCCTGCGACGGAGGCATCCTCGCCGAGACCAAGCGATAGCTTCTCCTCGATCGCATGGGCGACGTCAGTTGAGAACAACGAGGCATCGCGGTTCGCTGCATTCGTATGATCACGCGTTGGCCTTAGGCCAGCGCTCTTCTGGGCGCGAAGCAGTGCGAGCACGTCGTGAATGATAAGCAGCGTGTAGGACTGCAGCAGCAGCTTGTCCTCGAATAACAGCTGCGGCGAGTCAGCCTGCTCAGTGTCTTGTTCTAACAGACGATTGCGCGCCACAACCGCTTCTAATTCACCAACGTAGCTGAGAAGCTTGCTAGTAGAGGCTTCTTTTTGACGGATCAGCCGGTAGGGTGTTGCTGCTAACAGACTGCGAATTTCCGTATCGTCGAGATCGAAGTGGACATTGAAATAGCCATAATGAAGAGCTGACCGGTTAGCGGATTGATGTCGGACACCAGATTTAATAAGCAGCCAGTCGCCAGCGAACATGGTTATCGAATGACGGTTAATTTCATGCTGAACTTCGCCCTCCGAGCAGTACAACAGCTCAAATAAATGGTGATGATGCCTCGGATAGGCCCACCCTGGGGGCTGCAGTCCAAAGTGGCAACCTACCACTTGCAGGGTCTGAATCATATTTGGAAAACGGTAAATATCCCTATACAAATCCTCCACGTTGATTGCCTCCAGTTACTGCTATTCCATTCACGTATATCATACCATCCCTTGGCACATTTGGTATAGAAATTGCGCCATTTGGAGATTGAGCATAACGGCAAGAATCAGCGATGATGAGAGGAATAGGAAAGACCACTTATACGCACATTCGGAGGGATCATCGTGGCTATTTTAACAGCAGGAAACAAGCAATTTCTACTAGATGGGGAACCTATCCAACTTCTATCGGGCGCTATTCATTATTTTCGCGTAGTACCAGCTTATTGGGAGGACCGGTTATTGAAGTTGAAAGCCTGCGGATTTAATACCGTGGAGACGTATTTGCCATGGAATCTGCATGAACCGAAGGAAGGTGAATTCAATTTCAGCGGCCTTGCGGACGTGGAGGCATTCGTTAAGTTGGCAGGAAACTTAGGTTTACATGTGATTGTACGGCCTAGTCCATATATTTGTGCAGAGTGGGAGTTTGGTGGTTTGCCAGCGTGGTTGCTGCAATATCCCTCAATGAAATTACGTTGTATGGATGCGATGTATTTGCAAAAAGTAGACCGCTACTACGATGAGTTGATTCCTCGTTTGAAGCCGCTGCTCAGTACGAATGGCGGGCCGATTCTAGCGGTGCAAATTGAGAATGAATACGGCAGTTACGGAAACGATACGGCGTATATAACCTATTTGAGAGACGGCTTAATTAGTCGCGGTGTGGATGTGCTGCTGTTTACTTCAGACGGTCCTGAAGATGGTATGCTGCAAGGTGGAACAGTACCTGGAACGCTGGCTACGGTTAATTTCGGCTCACAGCCGGAAGAAGCATTCGAGAAGTTTCGTCAATATCGTGAGGATGAACCGCTTTTCTGCATGGAGTACTGGAACGGGTGGTTCGATCACTGGTTGAAACCGCATCACACGCGGGAGGCTGGCGATGTTGCGGATGTGTTTGACCGGATGCTGCGAGCAGGGGCCTCAGTTAATTTCTATATGTTCCACGGTGGAACGAATTTCGGATTCTATAACGGTGCCAACTACCAAGAGAAGTATGAAGCAACGATTACGAGTTACGATTACGATTCCCCCTTGTCCGAGTGCGGTGATGTGACGGAGAAATATAGCGCTGTACGTAAAGTAATTGCCAATCATTTAGGAAAAACGGTGGAAGAACTCCCAGCACTGCCTGCGCCTATTCAGAAGAAAAGCTATGGGCAAATTGCTTTGACAGAAAAGGCTGATGTACTGGAATCATTGCCTTACCTGACGAAACCAATCCAACACGTCACCCCAGTATCGATGGAACATCTAGGACAAGATTATGGTTTCATCGTGTACTCAACGCGAGTGTCCGGGCCACGTGTGGGTGAGAAATTGCACATGCAAGAAGTACACGATCGTGCACAAGTCTTCTTGGATGGTGTGTACCAAGGCACGGTCGAACGATGGGATCCACGTCCACTCCAGATGGACATTCCTGCTGGTGGCGCGAAGCTGGATATTGTCGTGGAGAATATGGGGCGCGTCAATTATGGCCCTCGTCTTCGTGATTGCAAAGGCATTACAGAAGGCGTGCGAATGAATAATCAGTTTCTTTTTGACTGGAAGATTCATCCACTCCCACTAGACAATCTAGCGGCAGTTCCATTCGCGCGTGTGGGGGCGGAGGTTGAGACGAAGGTTGATCGTCCGACGCTCTATCGCGGGGAATTTCTTGTAGATGAAACAGGAGATACGTTCGTCAAGTTGGCAGGTTGGTCCAAGGGCGTCGTATGGATTAATGGCTTCAACCTTGGCCGGTTCTGGGAAAAGGGACCCCAAAACACGTTGTATCTGCCGGCTCCTCTTCTCCAAACAGGGCGCAATGAGATTATCGTATTGGAACTTCATCACACAGAGAATGCTGTCATTGAACTGATAGATATGCCTGATTTGGGTTAATGTAGAGCTAACAATGCGCTTAGTATTCATTAAAGTTTCCTTATAAACCGCTCTGGCCAAAGGCCGGGGCGGTTTTTCCTCGTCTACGTCTAGTACGCCGGCAGCAAAAATGCAAAAGAGCATCCTTTTCAGCGGAATTCACTCCATTCGTCAGTAATAGATGCAAATAGGCATCTTTTTGGGGCGAAAATGGCTTAGTAGAGCTGAAAATGCAGAAAAGGATGCCTTTTCGCATCGATTCTAGCTACAGCCGAGTATTTGATCGAAAATAGTTGCACTTTTGCACTTTTCAGCTGTTGGAAGGCCGCTGATGGTTGCACATTGGCAGCGTGAATGTAGAGTGAATTCACTTGATACTTCCCCAACTGGATAATCCACCGATACTGGTAAATACTAACGGAAATGCAGTCGGGCGGAGGGAATGAAATGGACGTAGGGCAGGATTCTTATCCCATCTCGGAGGAGATGGAAGTGAATATACAGAAGCTATTCCAGTGCTTCCACTCGTCGGATGACGTGCGAACTAGAGCGTTCACGTTGCATGGTGTGAAGGGAAGCCTTCTGTACCTAACGACGATTACAGATTCTACGAGGTTGCAAGGCGAGATTCTAGGTCCTTTGCTTCAAGCCGGGGAGGGGCAACTGGAAGATATTCTGCCTATTTTGGATATCGAGGTTGTTGGCGATTTGAAAGTTGCCGCGGACGCTATGCTTCAAGGGAAATGTGCGATTCTTCTGCAGCATCGAATGGATATTATTCTGGTGGATGCAAGTGCAAGGGTTGTGCCTAGTGTTGGGGAGCCGCAAAATGAGCAGATCATCCGAGGCTCTCAAGTGGGGTTTGTGGACGATGTTGCCATCAACGCGCAATTAATACATCAACGCTTGAAGAATGCGAACTTAGTTGAGCGTCACTTTACACTCGGATCTAACAGCCCAACGCATGTAAAGCTGCTTTATATGTGTGATGTGGCTAATATGAACGTGGTTGACGATATTATCGCTAACCTTCTCGCCAACCAGGATACGTTTATTAAATCCCCTGGTCAAATCACAAACCGCCTAGAGAACAGTCATTTATCGCCGTTTCCACAATTGCTTTTTACGGAAAGGCCAGACAGCACGGTGTCGCATTTAATGGAGGGGCGTGTGGCTTTACTGGTGGACGGCAGCTCGTACGCGACGATTCTACCTGTGACGTTCTTTATGTTCTTTCAAGCGGCCGATGATTTCAATGTCCGCTGGTGGAATGGGACTTTTTTTCGGCTCCTTCGCCTGCTCAGTGTCATGATTGGGATTGCACTTCCTTCCGTCTATATCGCGATCGTCTCGAATCACTTCGATGTGTTGCCGATTGATTTGGTATTTTCGTTGAAAGCTTCCTTGGAAAATATCCCGTTCAATCCCTTCATGGAGGCCATCTTCATGACGACAGTGCTAGAGCTTCTCAGGGAAGCGGCGATTCGATTGCCGAAATCGATCGCATCAACGTTATCCATCGTTGGAGGACTTGTTATTGGGAGCGAGGTAGTTAACGCCAATCTCGTTTCCACGGCAATGATTGTTGTCATTTCATTGACAGCCGTAGCATCGTTCAGCATACCCTCCCATGAAATGCGCCTAGCGATTCGGCTCATTTCCTTACCCATTATGATAGCCTCCTCGTTACTAGGTTTTGTAGGTATCGCCTTCAGCTTTAGCTTGTTATTCATGCATTTAAGTAAGCTGGAAACGTTTGGTGTGCCCTACTTCTACCCGTTTATGCCATTCAAACCTAGGCGAATATTGACGACGCTTGTCCAGTTGCCCAAACGGATCTTCGGCGGGAAAGCTTCGGATCGGAGGGCATCATGACACGCGTTCAATTATTTGCTTTCATCCTGCAGACGCAGATCGGCATTGCCGTACTTTCCTTTCCTTACGATTTGCATAAAGCCGCGGGCACGAATGGATGGATGTCCATTTTTATCGCGGGAGCAGGTGTGCAGCTTATTCTGACGGCTTACGTGCTGCTATGCCAAAGATTTCCGCGGCAAAATATCTATGAATTCCTCCCCCTCATCGTAGGAAAATGGCTGGGTAATGCCATCACAGTGATCATCACGGCCCATTTTGCTTTCACGACGTGTCTGATTCTTTTGCTGGAGATGACGTTCGTTGAGCTATGGATCTTGCCTTTCTCTAATCCGTGGCTCATGATCGTTGCGAATTGTGTGGTTTGTCTGTACCTTGCGAGGGAAAATATACGAATTATTGTGCGTTATCACGCCATGATTACCTTGCTGGTCATTGTTTTGGTGGCCATGCTGTTTACAAGCTATCGTACGATGGATTACCGCTTTTTACTGCCAATAGGGCACATAGGCCTACATGAGATCATCTTGGGGATCAAAAGCTCGGTACTCTCATTCCTAGGTTTTGAGGTATTGCTTGTCCTGAATTCGGATATTGAAACAAAAGGCAAGAGCATGCTAACCCCTATTCTGTGGGCAAATGGATTGGCTACCGCTTTTTTTGTGATCGTAGTCTTCATCTGCTTTCTCAACTTCAGTCCAGAGTCGCTTAATTTCATCCCTCAGCCAGTGCCTTACTACTTGAATGGGATTTCGCTGCCATTTCTGGAACGGTTGGATTTACTCTTTCTTTCTGTGTGGCTAGTGAAAGTGACGGCGACCTTGATCAGTTACTTTTATAGCGCGGGAAAAGGTTTAGGTTATCTGTTTCATCATAATGAGCACCGAAAGGTCATGTATTATTTAGTTCCTCTGGTTTGTACGACAGGGCTATTTTGGAGATCGGAGAGGCGGGTTCAGTGGTTGTCACAAGTCTCAAATGTGGAAAGTTTCGTCATTCTCGGGATACCGATTGTACTCTTGCTTTTGGCATGGATGATGGGAAAAAGGGGGCAACTACAGACATGAGAGCCCTTATGTTCGGATGTGTATTAGTACTGCTGCTGTCGGGTTGCAACTATCATAATGATCTTAAAAATCTCCAACTGATCTATGCAACGTCTGTTGATCTGAACGAGAAGAATGATGTTGTAACGACTGTAACCATTCAATCTCCTGGAGGAAAAGAGCGAACGGCGCCCGTTCATGAGGTGTTAACGGCTACTGGACCTACGTTGCAAGAATCACTATACAAAAAGATAGGCTTGCAAATTGCAGGTCCCATAGGCACTTCTAAGAATCAGGTCATGCTCATCGGAGATAAGCTGGCCAAGAAAGATATAGCAAATCTTCTCGACTCAACCTTCCGGAATGCCAACGATCCCATGCTGGCCAAAGTGGCGATAGTACGGGGAAATGCTGGTGATTTGATTCGTCTCGATCGCATCGGATCGGCAACAGCAGGAGAATATCTACGAAAGATAATTATGAGTGCTAGGTATGAAACCGTGATTCCTTCCATAACTTTGCACTCCCTTTATCCTATGTTACACGATTCGGGGCGTGATCCCGTCATCCCATTGCTTAGGAAAGAATCAGATAAAGCGGTCGTGGATGGTTTGGCTTTATTGCATGTACGTAAATATACAGGATATTCGTTAACGCCCGAACAATCTACACTGTGCCTATTAATGTATGGGGTCAAAGCTGACGTCTGTGTGATTACACGGAACATTGACCCGGAATCGCCTCAAAATGAGCCCTCGGACTATTTGTCGCTGAATATTTCGAATCTACACCGTGATAAGAAGGTTTGGATCAATGAGGATGGGCAAGTACAGGTGAAACTGGATCTGCGAATGAAAGGCTCTGTCGTTGAATTTGCCCATGAGGGTTTAGGGGACAAGGAGCAGGTCGCCCAATTGAGCCAGCGATTTTCTGAAATACTCACGGAAGAAGCGAATGAGATTTGCACATTGACACAGCGAGCGAATTCAGATGCGCTGGGCATTGCGCGGGATGTCATGGCTTTTTATCCGAATGCGTGGAAAAAGATGAACTGGGAAACGGAGTATCCGAAGGTAAATTTTCAAGTTTCCGTAAAAGTGGATATTATATCTCATGGGATTATCAATTAGTCTATGGGCTCATACGAGGCTAGATCTTAGGTATCTTAAAGTATACCAGGTACCTTTTAAGTGCCTACTTCCAGTTGACCCAATAAATCGTTATACTGATGAAGTTACGTTAAGTAAGTAATTCACTTTATTTTAGGAGGTAACAAAGATGTCGAATGAACAACTGAAAATTGGTATTATTCTTGGAAGCACTCGTCAAGGACGTGTTAGCCCGCAAGTAGGCGAATACATTAAGCAAATTGCGGATGCACGCGGAGATGCTGCTTACGAAATCGTAGATATTGCAGAATATAAACTGCCTTTCTTAGGCGAAGGTACAGGGGAAGAACCTGGTCTTGCCGCATGGAATACAAAGCTTGATAGCCTAGATGGATTCGTATTTATCGTTCAGGAATACAACCACAGCATTACTGGAGCTTTGAAAAATGCACTAGATTCAGCACGTGAGGCTTGGAACAACAAAGCCGCTGGTATCGTGAGCTATGGCTCAACAGGTGGTGCTCGTGCAGCTGAACATCTGCGCGGTATTCTAGGTGAACTATTGGTAGCAGACGTTCGTGTGCATCCAACATTCTCCTTGTTCACAGATTTCGAGAACTTCTCCGTGTTCAAACCGGCTGATCTACACAAAGATAACGTGAATGCGATGCTTGATCAAGTGAAAGCTTGGAGCGGCGCGTTGAAAACGTTGAGATAAATATAGGTATACGAAAACACTCCACAGGGATGAGCTGTGGGGTGTTTTGGTTGTCTATCTCTTGATACATTGCTATCAGCGAGCGTGGGTTATAGCGTGAATCGTTGCACTGGCCAAGCGAATAACTGGATTTTCTGCTGCTAATTCAATTGAAATCACAACATTTGGCAAACTAACTGGATTTTCTCCCGTTATTTCAGGCCAATTTCACCAAACGGGACAATTTCGAACGAAATTACATGTAGGAAATCCAGTTAAACTCCCCGAAGCTTAATTTTACACGGAAATAGATGTAGGAAATCCAGTTAATCCCTAAAGTATACGAGTGGACATTAACTTCTCCAGGTTGTTGTCTATTCCTATGTACATAACCTTAGATTGAGATTATTATGTGCATAAGTTAAGTTAAGTTAAGGAAGGCGCTCACTCATTGGTTCGCTGCTAGTCATTACCGCAGATACCATTGGGCGCTGGATTCTACAGCCGTCCGAAATCCCTACGGGTATTGTTATTGCTGTCATAGGAGGACCTTATTTCCTTTATTTGCTTACGCGAAACAAAAGATAAGTCGGGATGATGGGCTGTTAGGAGTGATAGAGGCTGCTGAGTTGATTGGCGGCTTTTTGTCTATGCCAGATTTACGGGAAAGTATATTATGTTTATATGGATAATTATTTCTGTTAATGGAGTGTGGGATATGTGAAGAAAAAGCCACGTGTAGTAGCTGTTTCAGGTGTTTCCGGTGGAGGCAAAACAACGACAATCCAACACTTGCTCCATAGATTGAATCATTCTAAGGCCCTTTATTTCGACGATTATGAGTTTGAGAATTGCCCAGATATTTGCGAATGGGTAGAAGCAGGGGCCGATTACAATGCATGGGTGCTTTCCCCGCTCATTACAGATATTCAATCTCTACAAAAAGAAGAATCACTCCAATATATTTTCCTTGATTATCCTTTTGCCTACTTGAATGATGCCGTCCGTGACTTTATTGATTTGGCATTGTATATCGATACCCCTCTGGATATCGCCATGGCGAGACGCATCTTGCGCAACGAACAGAAACAAGGAATTAGTGAATTGCAAAGTGACTTACAGAACTATTTAATCAGGGGAAGAGCGGCTTATCTAGAAATGGAAAAGTCGGTGAAAGGAAACTCGGATGTTGTCATTCCAGGTGAATTGCCCATAGAGCGTATCGTAGATCGGATTGTGGAGGAATTACGCAAGCAATCCCAGTAATCTTTTATATTTTACCAAAGGTAAATTCTTGCTTGAACGGGTTCATCGTGCGAGAATAGGTGATGGACAAACCAAACTTATTCAGACACAAGAGGAGTTCATTCACATCATGTTGCATTTGAGTTGGGAAATGATGATTTTCGTTATCGTCGGCGGGTTCTTGGCAGCCTATGTCGATTCAGTTGTTGGGGGAGGCGGGCTTATTTCGGTGCCAGTCTTACTTGCAACAGGGTTGCCACCAGCGTTGGCGCTAGGTACGAATAAATTAGCAGGGACGATGTCATCGCTGACAAGCACGATTTCGTTTATGCGGACAGGGAATGTTGATCTCAAAGCGGTGCGCGGATTGTTCGTGTTATCTTTAGCTGGAGCGGTGTGCGGGGTATTCGTGCTGCGCCAGATTCCTTCCGATTTCCTGAAACCACTGGTCGTGGTGATGCTGATTCTTATTACGATTTATACCATATTCCGCAAAAATTGGGGAGACATCTCGACCTTCAGTCAGTACTCGACGAGGACGGCTTTCTTGATGGGCTGCGCAGCGTTCCTACTGGGCTTCTATGACGGGTTCTTTGGGCCTGGAACGGGGTCCTTTCTCATTTTCGCGTTTCTGATGGTCGGTTTCGATTTCGTTAAAGCAGCAGGCAATGCCAAAATACTTAATTTCGGCAGTAACATCGCAAGTTTAATTACGTTCATGGCGCTCGGATCCATTAATTACTGGATCGGCATCCCGATGGGACTAGCGATGGTCTGCGGCGCAGTACTCGGCTCTCGCATGGCGATTCGTAAGGGATCGGCGTATGTGCGGCCGCTTTTTATAACCGTATGTGTGTTGTTGGTGGGCAAGCAGATTTGGAGTTTGATTTAGGCTTTATGCCAACTAATTGGCCCGTGTCCATTGCGAATTGACCGACGGTTATGGTACTATTTGAGCAGAGTGCAAATTGAAGGAGGTGAAGGTAGGATGAATCGAGAGTTTGCAAACAACCGTGTGAGCCAGTTACCCATTGCGATGGCTGGCATCGTTCATGCAGAAGTCAAAGACGCGAGAGGTCTGTCCACTTATGCGCATACGGTTTACCAACTCACGAGAAGACGCCTACCTTAACCCTCTACGGAATCAATGATCCGAAAGGTCGTAGGAATTTTCCTGCGGCCTTTTTGTGTTAGCTGCGTGCAGGTCGGGATCGTCTTCACAACCTAGGAGGATCCTTTATTATGTTAATTGTTAATGGTCAAAATATAAAGAAATACCACGGTGCCCAGCTCGTTCTGGAGGATGTTACATTTGAAATCCATCAGGGGGAACGTGTCGGACTTGTGGGCCGGAATGGGAGCGGGAAATCAACGCTGCTGCGCTTGATTGCCAAGCTGGAGAAGCCCGATGAAGGGCAATTAACGGTGCGCAAGGATACCGGCATCGGGTATTTGGCCCAAATCCCAAAAGCTTGGGAACGCTTCACGGTGTATGATGTGCTGGCTGCGAGTTTTGAAGAGCTGCTTGCGTGCCGAGCGACGATGCGTCAGCTTGAAGGCGCAATGTCGAGCATGGGTGATGAGAAACAGATGGATCAACTGTTGAATCGATACGCGCAGTTGCAAGAGCGCTTCGAGCGCGAAGGCGGATATGAGCTGGATGCGCGAATTGATCAAGTGGCGAATGGGCTGCGCATTGCGAAGGGTTTTTATGAGCGAAGCTTCTCCTCGTTGTCGGGGGGAGAGAAAACGAAGATCACATTGGCGTCCCAGTTAATCGGCAAGCCAGATCTGTTACTGCTTGATGAGCCGACGAACCATCTGGACTTGGCAGGTGTGGAGTGGTTGGAGGAGTACCTCAAGCAGTATGACGGCGCTTGTATCATTGTTTCCCATGATCGTTACTTTCTGGATCTGGTAGTTACGAAAATCGTGGAACTGGAAGATGGTGAGTCAACAACGTATTACAATTCCTACTCAGGCTATGTGAAGGAAAAAGAAGTGCGTCTGCTTCAGCAGTTTGCAGATTATCAAGAGCAGCAGAAGGTGATCCGCAAGATGAAAGAGACGATCAAGCAGCTGATCGAATGGGGGCGGATAGGCGGAAATGAAAAGTTCTTCCGCCGGGCGTTCTCCATGCAGAAAGCGCTGGATCGCATGGAGAAGCTCAAGCGACCTGTACTCGATCCGAAGGGGGCTGATTTCGATTTGAAGCCAGAGGATCGCTCTGGCCGCAGCGTATTGCGTTTCGAGCAGGTGTCGAAACGATACGGCGACCGAGTGCTGCTCCACCAAGCGGATGGCGCACTCGAGTACGGCGAGAAGGTGATGCTCGTCGGGCATAACGGCTCAGGCAAAACAACGCTGCTGAAGATGCTGCTCGGCGAAGTGCAGCCAGATGGCGGCGAGCTCAAGCTTGGGGCTCGCGTCGACATCGGCTATCTGGCGCAGCAAGCGTACCCAGCCGATAATAAGAAGTCCGTTCTCGCGTATTTCTGCGAGGAAGCGAAGCTGGAAGAAGGCGAGGCGCGGGGGCGGCTGGCTTCCTATTTATTCTACGGCGCGGATGTCTTCAAAGCGGTGAGCTCTTTATCCGGCGGGGAGTGGACGCGACTGCGGCTAGCGCTGCTTGTCCTGCGCAAACCGAACCTGCTCATTCTGGATGAGCCGACGAATCATATGGACATCGCCTCACGCGAAGCGCTGGAAGATGCCTTGGAAGAATTCCCCGGTACGGTGCTGGCGGTGACGCATGATCGGTATTTTATCAATCGGCTGGCGCGTAAAATATGGGAGTTGGATCAGGGGAAGATCACTGTTTATTTGGGTGATTATGATGCTTATAAGAAGAAAAGCGGAGAGCTGCGTGCCTTAGAGGTGCCGCGGGTAGAAGAACAGCGACCCATTCAGGTGAAACCGAAAACCGAGGGAATTCATCGGAATAAGGGAGCGATAACACAGGGTAAAGATGCGCTGGAGAAGATAATCGCGGGTGCAGAGGCGCAATTGGCTCTAATGGATAACCAGCTGGAGCAGGGGAGCGAAGCGTTGACAGCGGCGGAGCTAGCACAGCTGTGGGAGAAGCGAGAAGAGGTACAGCGGCAATTGGATGCTCTTTATGAACATTGGATGCAGGCGGAAGAGTGACCCGATATATGAGCTAGTCACAATAAGGCTGTATAAGAGGCTGTCCCACTGCCGCATCGCATTTAGATGTAAAAACTACAGCTAATGTGCTCGAATTTGAGGTATTTTCGTGATTAAATAGATGGAGAAAATCCAGTTAAATTACGGAAAGTCGTTTTATTATATAGGAGTTAATAACGAAAAGAGGCGTTTCATAAGTCTACATAGACTTTTGAAAAAGCCTCTTTTTCTACATGATTCACTATAATTTCTACGATATCTTCAACAAAGTTGTGACCTTTTGTCACTTAAAAGAAATGAATGGTCCATCTATAATGAGGTTAGTGGAATTAGAAGACAGACTGATTTAGCAGTCCGATTAGCGTAAGAATAACGATACAGTAAAGTGGGGGATTCACTCGTCATGAACTCGATCATGGTTGTTGATGATGCTGGTTTTATGAGATTGATGTTAAAAGATATGCTGATATCAGCTGGGTTTGTCGTTGTAGCGGAGGCAGCAAACGGAGCAGACGCAGTAAAATATTATAAAATGCTCATGCCTGATTTAGTCATCATGGATATTACGATGCCAGAAATGGATGGGATTACTGCTCTTATTGAAATTAAGAGAATCAACCCCAAGGCACAAGTGATCATGTGTTCAGCCATGGGGCAGCAAAGGATGGTACTTGAGGCCATTAGGTCCGGGGCGAAAGATTTTCTCGTGAAGCCTTTGCAGGGAGAAAGAGTCATTGAAGCCATTCATAATCTCATGAATGTATAAGGCTCTGTTCAGATGCTGGCTCTCAGCAATGTAATAGCTTCATAACGGCTAGATACGTTCAATTTTTCATAGATGATGGTTAGGTAATTTTTGATTGTGCCTTCGCTAATATGCAGTTCATCGGCGATTTCTCGAATGGATAATCGGTTTCCTAACAGAAGAAGAATATCCTGTTCCCGTGAGGTAAATAGATTGTTGGCGGTGATGGATGCTGGCAATGTCGAGATATCACGCGGAGCAGTTCGTGTATTCATGAGATAGCGTGACAGCTTGGCCGCGACTTCAGCGGGTAAAATATACTGACCATTAAGCGTACTCCGTATCGTTTCGATTAACTGTGAGAATTCGAGTCCTTTAAGCAAGTAGCCGTTCGCCCCGTGTGCCAACCCATCGATAATATAAGACTCTTCATTATAAGTTGTGAGAATAAGGATGGGCATCTCCGGATACCGTTCCTTCAATTTCTTGGTACATGCAATCCCATCCATGCCAGGCATTCGCACATCCATCAGAACAAGATCAGGTTGAATGCGATCGAGCTGAGTTAGTGCATCTACGCCGCTTGTGGCAATACCTATAACTTCCATATCCGACTGTGCCTGAATGACAATTTTGAGAGCGTTGCATATCAATACTTCGTCATCGGTGATAAAAACTTTAAAGGTCGTCACTGTTAGTAATCCTCCGGTCGGGAGTGTATGATGCTTTAGAACCGTTTAGATCAATCATACCATGGATATATTGGATTATCATCGTAAACTCCCAAATTGAATTAGAAGGTGATCTTTATCTACCGCTATGGTCTCGTCCTATTCATCTTTATGATTCCCTTATTTGCTGGAGGATCGACCGTAACAGCGAAATCCGAGCACAACGTTCTTGTTCAGAATGGAGCGGTGGATGTATCAAAAGTTAATTACCCAATAGAGGCAATCTCGCTTGAAGGGGAGTGGGCTTTTTACAAGAATCAATTGCTAACCCCCGAACAAATCACTAGTCATGCAGAGGAACCTGATTATATACAGATCCCTCAATCTTGGGACAAACAGCGGATAAATGAACACTTGTTGACAGAGGTGAAAGTGGGTACGTATCGGTTGCAACTCAAACTGTCCAAGAATGAAATTGGTCAACAGAAAGCTTTATATATAAGCGATATTGCCAGTGCGTACACCATATGGGTGGATGGGCACATGCTTGGTGGTGTTGGGGTCGTTGGAGAAATGATGACAGAGGAAGTACCGCAATCGCGGGCGAAACTGATTTTCTTTGAGCCGAAAAGCACGGAAGTGGAAGTGGTCATTCAAGCTTCCAATTATAGGTCCAGAAGTGAAGGGGCAATCAAGGAGATTAAGTTCGGGGATGGGGATCATCTTCTGGCCTACATGGTGAAGAAGAAACTGATGGCGGCACTAACCATTGGCGGATTACTTGTTATTGGGCTGTATCATTTAATTATTTATGGGATTCGAAGAAGTGATCGCGCTACCTTGTTTGTGGGCCTGTTAGCCATCGATATAGGCGTGCGGGGCTGGATTAGAGACACCTATTTGGTAGATATCCTAGCTCCCTTCATGAGTTGGGAGACGATTGTGAAGCTCGATTATTTGACAGGGCATATTGCTTATATGTTCTTAGTCATGCTGATGAATCGGATGTTTCCTCAGGAAATGAATCGAAGAGTGGCCGTCATATCCCATGTACTTACTTCCCTTTTCAGTATGTATATCTTAGTCATGCCTGCGAGTGTATATACGAAGACCCTTTCGGTTCAATTCGGCCTTATGTTACTGATTTCGATGTATACGATTGGTTATGTATGCATCTGCGCTGTTAAGCGCAGAAGAGAAGGCGCACTCATTAATATGATTGGCTATATTATCATCGTTATCGCCTGTGTCAATGATGTGATGTTGTTTCAACGCATGATTGTATCAGCTGAGATCCTATACGATGCGATCTTTATATTTGTTCTCTTGCAGGCGATTATTATCTCTTACCGCTATGCGCGATTGTTTAATCATAACGCTGCTTTATCTTCAGACCTACAGCAGCTGAATCAGACGTTGGAGCTGAAAGTAGCGGATAGAACAGCAGATCTCCATCGCAAGAATAAGGAATTGGCTCAGATGCACCACAGCAGGACGGAGATGTTAGCGAATATCTCTCATGATATGGGCTCGCCGTTAATCGGCATTCAGATGAACATGCAATTAATGAAGGATGGGCTTGTGAACGCAGCGGAACAACCAGATTTTGTGCAATCCCTGCTGGATAAAGCAGCTTACGTCAAGCGATTAAACGATGACTTGTTTGAATTGTCCTTGCTGGAGTCAGGGCAACTGCAATTTCAGTTTAAGCGATATCACCTACGCAGTTATATGGAGGACTTGATTCTCAGGATGAAAGCAGATCTCGCTAGTCAACAAATCACCTTGCGGATCGGCAGTTTAGAAACGTTGCTGGAGAAGGATGAAGTATGGATTGATGCGGATGCCAAACGAATCAAGCAGGTGTTGAACAACTACGTGGGGAATGCGGTCAAATTTAGTCGAAGCATGAATGCCATCATTGTCATTAACTGCAGGATAGTTCCTGCAAATGATAACCGATATGCCGTGCGTTATGAAGTTGTCATAGAAGTGAAAGATCAGGGACCGGGTATCGAGGAAGATGAATTATCACATGTGTTCGAACGCTTCTATCGGAAGATAGAAGGAAATGCTAGTGGCAGCGGGCTGGGATTAGCGATTGTTAAGGAAATCGTCGAGCGGCATCAGGGTCGTGTAGGTGTTGTTAGTAAAGTAGGCGAAGGAAGTACATTTTCATTCACGCTTCCGGTTTATAGGATGGAGTAATATCCGATTCTTCACACAACCAACTTAGTTCCGCCACGGTTCCGTCATGGAGTCCGTATTCCAGTTGTGATAAGCTAGAGGTACATACTAAGGAGGCGATTGCTGTGATCCAACTATTTCCGGCTAACACGCGTAATTCAACAGATTTGGGGTGGCTCAAGAGCCACAAAAGCTTTTCCTTCGGCGACTATTTTGATGAAGAAAATGTCAGCTTTGGCGTAATGCGTGTCTGCAATGACGATGATATCGCAGCAGGGCGGGGGTTCGGCCCGCATCCCCATAGCGATATGGAGATTGTCAGCATCGTGCTCAGTGGAGCGATTAAGCATGAAGACAGCCTTGGCCATGTGGCCGTAACAGCGTCCAATGGCGTGCAGCGGATGTCTGCAGGCAGCGGTGTCATTCATGCCGAATATAATGCATCGGAAACGGAGCCGATGAGCCTGTTCCAGCTTTGGTTTATGCCTGAGAAGCGAGGCATGGAGCCTTCTTTTGAAAATGTAACCTATGAGCCGGAGGCTCTAATCAACAACCTTCTGCCCGTTGTCACACCTGAAGGAGGCCCTCACATCGCCAAAATCCATCAGGATATGAGCATCTACCTCAGCAAGCTGGATGCGGGGAAAGAACTTCAATTCGAGCAAGGTGAGAATCGCCGCATTTTCCTCATGCTGGTTAGCGGGAAATGCACGGCTAATGACGCAGTTCTAGAAACGAAAGATAGCGCACGTATGCAAAATGAGTCAACCTTAACGATCCGTGCGATCGAAGATACACATTTCATGCTAATTGATCTGCCATAAAGCATAAACGAAAGAGATAGAGGAGGTTGCAGCGATGAAGGAAACTTTTCTAGTGAAGCATGCGGTGGGTGGTCGCGCGTTTATCGATACCGGCAAACATCCCGTGCCCTACACGTACGAGCAGCAAGGCGAGCAATGGGTATTTCGTGTGAAGATTGAACAGCCTGAGCGGATAGCGGAGCTTTTGAAATGGAAAGATGAGTTAAACGTATTCGTGTTCCAAGAGGTTGAGAATGAGCCAACACGGAAATTATGGTTCTATGTCAGCGATGATGGCGTTCAGTTTACTGAAGACAAGGGGGAGCTAACAATTCAAGCAACCTCCCATATTTTGTACATTCCCGACCAATTTAGTGTGAAATGATTGGAGCAACACGATGAAAGTTCAGGATCAACAACTAGAGGAAGTCATTGCGAAAGCAAGCGAATTTATTCAGGAATGTTACCAGGAACTGGGCAAAAGTCAGGCGCAAATCGCCGAGCGAATTGCTGATATCACGGACGCTATCCGCTATAACGGAGATTACGAGATCACCTTTGAAGAGCTGGAGCATGGTGCGAAAATGGCTTGGCGCAACAGTAACCGCTGCATTGGCCGCTTGTTCTGGGAGTCGCTTCGTGTACACGATGCTCGCCATATAGAGACAGAAGCTGGAGTAGCCGAAGCGCTGTTCCAGCATATCGAAACTGCGACGAACGGTGGCAAAATCCGCCCTGTCATCACGATTTTCCCACCCTCCCGAAGCGGGAAGGCGGTCGTTCAGATCAAGAATGAACAGTTGATTCGCTACGCAGGCTATGAGACGGATCAAGGTATCGTTGGCGATCCGATCTCGCTAGCTTTCACGAAGGAATGCCAGGCACTCGGCTGGCAAGGGGCAGGGACTCCGTTTGACGTGCTGCCGCTGATAATTCAAGTGGGAGAGCGCACGCCTCAGCTATTTGAAATCCCGGAGTCGTTGATTTTGGAGATCCCGATCACGCATCCGGAGTTGCCAAGCTTCGACGAATTGAAGTTGCAATGGTATGCCGTGCCGATGGTATCGAATATGGTTCTCGAAATCGGTGGCGTGATCTATCCGGCGGCGCCTTTCAACGGCTGGTACATGGGGACCGAAATCGGCGCGCGGAACTTGGCTGACGAGAACAGATACAACCTGCTGCCGCGTGTAGCGGAGATCATGGGAATCGAAACGAAGCGCGAGTCCTCCCTATGGCGGGACAAAGCGCTGGTGGAACTGAATGTCGCGGTGCTGCATTCTTATCAGCAGCATGGCGTCGCGATTGTCGATCATCATACGGCTGCGAAGCAGTTTAAGCGGTTCGAGGATAACGAGGAGACGAGTGGGCGTGATGTCACGGGTGATTGGACGTGGCTGATTCCACCGCTGTCTCCAGCCACGACGCATATTTTTCACTCTCATTACACAAATGAAGTGAAGCTGCCTAATTTCTTCTATCGCGATAAGAAATTGTAGCGGAGATATTTCACAAGTCTACACTTGTGTTCACCATTGGTGCGCACGAGCGTAGGCTTTTTTTGATAGATAAGAACGTAAGCTCCCTCTTACGTATTCAGGATGGGTTTAAGATGCTGGTGGTGAGTGTAGTCCGATATTCATTTCGGTCTAGTAGCGTTAACGCACAGGCGAAGCCGGCGCCAAGTAAAATAAGGCCCCAAAAGGGCCTTACAGAGCCCTGCCCGCCGCCGGGCCGCGCGAAAAGGCTGCGTTAACGCCCATTTTGGGCGTTAACGCACAGGCGAAGCAGGCGCGCAGTAGAATAAGGCCCCAAAAGGGCCTTACAGAGCCCTGCCTGCCGCCGGGCCGAGCGAAAAGGCTGTGTTAACGCCCATTTTGGGCGTTAACGCACGGGCGAAGCCGGCGCGAAGTAGAATAAGGCCCCAAAAGGGCCTTACAGAGCCCTGCCCGCCGCCGGGCCGCGCGAAAAGGCTGCGTTAACGCCCATTTTGGGCGTTAACGCACGGGCGAAGCCGGCGCGAAGTAGAATAAGGCCCGAAAAGGGCCTTACAGAGCCCTGCCCGCCGCCGAGCCGCGCGAAAAGGTGTGTTAACGCACAGGCGAAGCCGGCGCGAAGTAGAATAAGGCCCCAAAAGGGCCTTACAGTGCCCTGATACCTTTTCGCCGACGCGGTAGGGTTGTATGGTAAATTTTGCCCTTCAAAATTCACCTTAGTTTAATAGCCAAACTTAGTCGGATGTAGTATCATTTGCCTTACATAAAGCGCACACCATTACTCTACGCGAAAAGGGGACCTCCGCTTGTGGCAGAAGCTAGTTAACTGGAATACATTGCGCAATCAGATGTTAGCGGGATTTATTGCTGTGATGATTATTGTCCTGGTTTGTGCAGGTGCAATTACGTACAATTCGGTGTCTACCCTCCTCAATACGAAGGCAGAGACACAGATGAAGCAAATCGCCAGTCAAGCGAACGGCAGACTGGAAGCGATCATTACGCAGATCGACACGTTGACGCTACAAGCTGTAAATGATGTGTATTTGCAGCAATTATTCCTATCATCGGTTCAAGGAAAGGCGCCAAACTTCAGCGAGCGTCAGTCGCTTTTGAAAATCGCCAATCACATCCAAGCCTATAGTGGTGTGAGCAGTGTAGAGTTGTATACGACGGACTTTGCGCGTATGTTTCCGCTGGATGAGCAGAAACTAACGGAACTTGTCAAGCCGAACTGGATTGAGCAGGCGGATAAAGAGAAGGGCAGGCTGATTTGGATTGGGAGCGATCCGAAGAATCCGGAATCGGTTCTAGCTATTCGTCGGATCAATTTAATTGACCGTTGGTTCTCGAACGGCGGGTATTTGATGGTGCGGATGAATCGCAGCTATTTTGACTTCCAAAGCCAACTCCCTGATACGGGGCATCGCGAATTAATGCTGCTGGCTGACAGCTCGGCAAGGCCGATTGTCTCGGAGGGTGAAACACAAACCAGCATCAGTGAACTGATGCATAACGATGCGCAGCAGGTCACACTAGGCCAGAAGCGATATATTCTCGTGAAGCAGCTCTCGGAACAGACGAACTGGACGCTCATGATTCTGTATCCCGTGAGTGACATTACCGAAGGGGTTTCCGTGCTGCGTTGGGCGATTATCGTATCAGGGGCGATCGGGTTGGTGCTGTTTATTATCTTGTCGTTTCTGCTATCTTCAATGATAACGAGGCCGATTCTTAGGTTGATGCGCGCGATGAGAAATACACGACAAGGCGTGCTGACGCCCAACTTAACGCATTCCTACACGGCAGAGCTGAACGATTTGAACATGACGTACAACCAAATGGTGGACAATATGAATCGACTGATCAAGCTCGTATATGAGAAGGAAGTCATTCAAAGCCGAACGGAGCTTCAGGCGCTTCAAGCGCAGATAGATCCTCATTTTTTATATAACACGTTGGAAGCGCTGTACTGGTCCTTACAGGAAAAAGAGGAAGAAGAGCTAGCTGATCTAGTTGTCGCTATGTCTGATTTATTTCGCTATGTTATCGGCAATCCGAACAAGGATGTCTGGGTCAACCTATCGGAAGAACTGGAGCACATTAAGCGCTATTTAAGCATTATGAGTGTGAGATTTGGCTCGCGCCTCGTCTGGGAGATTGATTGCGAGGATGCTTACAATCACTTGAATATTCCGAAACTGCTGATTCAGCCATTAGTGGAGAATGCGATTTTGCATGGGTTGGAGGGTAAAATAGGGCCAGGATTAATCACGATTCGCACAGAGCGTTCACCGTTGGAACCTACAGAGCTGCGCATTACCGTTAGTGATGATGGACCGGGCATGAATGAACAGACCTTGCGAGCCGTGCAAGCTTCTATGGAGCAAGGCGGTGTGAGTACCTCTTCTGGTAAAAGCAAAGGCAAAGGAATGGCCATAGCCAATGTGCAGCGACGCATTCAGCTCTATTATCCGAAGCATCCAGATCGCTACCGTGGCTTAACGATTACGAGTGCTCCACAGCAAGGAACCAGTGTCTCTTTTGATATTCCGATGCAAGTAGATGCTTACGAGAATAGTTTTTCTGACGAATAACTTGGAGGAGGGTCACGATGATCCAATCGGGGAAAACGATTTTAATTGTAGATGACGAGCCTTTAACAAGAGAGGGCATTCGCAAAACCCTAGAAGCCTGGTCGATCGGGCGTTATCAGATACTCAGCTGCAGCAATGGCACCGAGGCGCTGGAGTTGTTGCAAACACGGCCCGTTCATCTGTTAATCACGGACATCCGAATGCCGGAAGTTACAGGTCTTCAAGTCGTGGAAGGCTCAAGAGCGATCGGAAACAAACCTGTCGCGATCATCATTTCAGGGCATCCGGATTTTCAATATGCCCAAACTGCTATTGAGTTAGGCGTCGTCAACTATTTGCTGAAGCCGATTCAGAAGAGCAAGCTGATCGAGGCTGTTGAACAGGCGCTGCGCATTGAGGAAGAACGAGGCCGCGTAGAGACGATGGAGAAAATGGTGGATTCTCGGCTGATGCAAGCCAAGACCGGTGGCAAAACCTATAGCCCTCCCGTCCAGCAGGCCGTGCTTTATGTGGAGGAGCATCTGCAAGATCCGCTTGGTATGAGCGATGTAGCGAGCTATATTCATCTGAATCCGAGCTATTTCAGTGCCCTTTTTAAAGAACAGACGGGTTTCACCTTCAGTGAATATGTGACAAGAAGCCGCCTTCAGAAGGCGAAAGAACTGCTGTTGCAGACAAGGCTGACCATCGCAGATATTTCCGAGCAAGTGGGATATCAGACGTCCAAATATTTTAACAAGCTGTTCAAAGAGTACGAAGGGACAAGTCCAAATCAATATCGGAAACAGACGATGGATGGGAATGATCGGATAGATACCTCGAAATAGTGGAAGTTTACCCGATAGCTGTTACTCCCTGCAACCGCAATGAAAGCGCTACAATAAATCACGTAGCACACAAATGATTGAGGGGGAAACAAACATGGTAAGAAAAACGCTTACATGGTCACTCACTACAATGCTAGGCTTATCCGTAGCACTTACAGGCTGCTCCAGCTCGACAGATACATCAACTTCATCGGCAGCACCGAAAGAGTCGGCCAAAGCAGCAGAGACAGCCGCAGCTACAACGCAACCCGCTAAAAAAGTCAACATCAAAATGATGCATCTCTGGCCGGCAGGAAACTCCGCAACGCAAAACAAAATTGTAAACGATATCATCACCGAATATACCAAGTTAAATCCTAACGTTACGATCGAACAAGAAGTGCTGGAGAACGAACAATACAAGAATAAAATGAAAGTGCTATCTACTTCGAATGCGCTTCCAGACGTAGGCTTCACTTGGGCAGCAGGCTACATGGACCCTTATGTAAAAGGCGATATGTTTGCCCCGCTGGACGATATGCTGCAAGGAGACTTGAAAGACCAATTCGTGAAAGGCACGACGGATGCTTATGCTTTCGGCGGCAAAACGTATGGTCTTCCTGTTGAGTTGAACATCGTACCGGTGTATTACAACAAAGCCATTTTCGCCAAATATAACTTGGCTCCGCCGAAGACCTATGACGAGTTCCTTAACATCGTCAAAACACTAAGCGCAGGCGGCGTGGCCCCAATCGCATTGGGTAACAAGGACCGTTGGACCGGCTCACTCTGGTACATGTACCTAGCAGATCGGATCGCGGGCTCCGAAACGTTGAAAAAAGCCATTGATCGCTCCGGAACTTTCAATGATCCAGGCTTGGTGCAAGCCGCTTCCGAAATTTCCAAGCTTGTTGACATGAATGCGTTCAATAAAGGCTTTAACGGGCTTGGCAACGACGAAGGTAAAGCGGAGTTCATGAATAGCAAAGCCGCTATGTATATGATGGGAACATGGGAACTGCCGAACTATACAACGAACAAAGATGTGCCACAAGCGTTCAAAGATCAAATCGGGTTCTTTAAATTCCCAACCGTTACAGGTGGAAAAGGAAACTTGGACAGCTGGGTTGGCGGACCAGGCGTAGGCTTGTTCGTTGCTAACAACTCTAAGGTGAAAGAAGAGTCCAAGAAATTCGTCAGCTTCTTCGTTAAGAAGTGGGGCGAGCACGCAATCACAGAGGCAGGCGTAATCCCAGCTACGAAAGTAGATACATCCAAAGTGAAGCTGCCACAAATGTATATTGATCTGTTGAATGAGCTCAATAAAGCAAGCAGCATTACCCTATTCGCCGATGTGCAAATGAAGCCTGCTTCCGCAGAAGTTCACTTGAACATGATTCAAGCTCTATTCGGTAAGGCTGTCTCGCCAGCGGATTTTGCCAAGAATCATGAAGATGCGCTAGCCAAAGAGGCGAAGTAAGCGAAACGAATAGGAACGATACGGGAAGGACATATCCCTGCAATCCTGCAAGCGATATGTCCTTTCGCTGTATCTGGCTTAGAGAAAGGGAGTGCCTGCTGTGGATAAAGTCATGTCGAATAAATCCATGATTGCTTTATATGTGATTCCCTCGTTATTCCTGCTTATAGCCTTGATCTACATGCCAATCGTGATGACTGGCTATTACGGCTTAATGAAATGGGACGGCGTTGGCAAGATGAGCTTCATCGGCTTGGATAATTATATAGAGTTGCTTCACGACAAATTGTTCTGGGGAAGCGCGAAGCATTCGTTCTTACTCGCGGTCTTCTCAGCACTCAGTCTAGTCGTCTACTTGGTTGTGGCTCTGGTGCTATCCGCAAATATTCGCGGTGCTAACTTATTTCGCAAAATTTATTTAATCCCCATGCTGCTTTCTTCCGTTGCTATCGCCCAACTATGGTTGAAAATTTTCCACCCGACGAACGGGGTATTGAATGCTATCCTAACGTCGCTGGGGGTCACGCATACACCGGAGTGGTTGTCCAATCCATCGATCGTTTTATACGCAATTTTCCTGCCAATTTTGTGGCAGTACGCTGGATTTTATATTTTGATCTATTACGCTGCCTTGAAAAATGTCCCGACCTCGCTGATCGAAGCAGCGCGCATTGATGGCGCCAGTCCATGGCGCATCGCTGTATCCATTCGCGTTCCGCTAATCGCGGAAGTGATGAAAGTAACGGTTGTCCTGGCTGTTGTTGGATCATTGAAATATTTCGATTTGATCTATGTTATGACAGGCGGCGGACCTAACGGATCCAGTGAAGTGATGGCTTCCTATATGTACCGCAAGGCGTTCAAAGGCTATGATTTCGGCTATGCCAGCGCCATCGGTTTTATGTTGCTCTTGATTTGTCTCGTTGTCACTTGGCTGATTCGTAAAGCAACAGCGGCCAAAGACGATATCCAATATTCGTAAATGAAAGGAGATTCCGATTCCGATGCAAATCGAAACGACCCGTCGCAGCACACAGACGTTAGCCGCGCGCAGCAAGCTGCCCGCGCAGATCGGCTATGGCGTCCTGTACATCATGTTAACGATTGTCGCCGTGATTCAGATTTTTCCTCTCTTATGGTTGATGCTGTTCTCTTTGAAAAATAATGAGGAAATTTTCAACTTGGCTCCGTTCGCTTTTCCAGAAAGGCTGCGTTGGGAAAATTATGAGAAGGTATGGACGCAGGGCCATATTAACAGCTACTTTTTCAACAGCGTCTGGATGACGTTAGTGTCGGTGGGGGTTACGGTGCTACTCGCCAGCTTCGTTACGTTCGCGTTAACTCGGATGAGATGGAAGCTGCAGTCGTTCGTGCTAGGATTGTTTATGGTGGGTCTGATGATTCCCGTGCATTCTACGCTCATTCCGTTGTTCAGTCTATTCATGAAAATGCACTTAACGAACCATCCGTTATCGTTGATTCTGTCTTATATTTCGTTCAATCTGCCGATTACGATTATGATTTTGCTCGGTTTTTACTACACGCTCCCGCGTGAAGTGGAAGAAGCAGCCGTTATGGATGGATGCTCCATTAACCGTATTTTCTTTAATATTACACTGCCGATGACGGCATCCGTGATATCGACAGCAGTGATTATTAACATCATTTACAATTGGAATGAGTTCATTTTCGTGAACACGTTCATCTCATCGGAAAAATATAAAACACTAACCGTCGGCGTTCAAAACTTCATCGGTCAATACACAACCGATTGGGGCGCTATTGGCGCTACCTTGATGATCAGCATTTTGCCAATCTTGATTGCTTTCGTCGTGCTCAGTAACCGTATCGTAGAAGGGATCGCAGCGGGTTCTGTCAAAGGTTAATGCCGTAAAGGATCCCCGAGCAATCGGGGATTCTTTCCAATAGCCGCGCTCCATTCATCGCTTCGAAACCACATTACCTCTAAGCCCAGTCATTTCATGGGTCCCATACCGTTTATTTTAACCTTAACCGCAAGATGAATGTCAGCCTCTGACAGAGTTTCTCCCCAATGCTCCTCCACTTTCTTGTATTGACGGTATTCATGAGCCCGCGCATAAAGTCCTAGTCCAATCGGATCTATTTGATTCTGCTGTATCTTCTTGATCAGGTTATTGAATTGCTGTTGCGTAAGTTCAGAAATCATTTTCTCTAACTCTTGCTTATTCTTTCGTACATCAAAAGGGAACAGGAGTTCTGTGATTGCGGCAGGCATAGTAATATTGATATCGAATCGAAATTTGTTCTGTTGGTAAGACGTTTTTATTTTCGTTTTCATGCCTTGAACCGATAGACTTAAATGGTCTGTATGAATTGGACCGCTTTTCTCTTGACCAGGAATGGGAAGTGTGAAACTAACAGGCTTCTTGGCGTTTTTATTTAATATTTGAAGTAAAATGGTTTCCTCCGCGCTGAGCGAAGTCATGTATTTCCCTTTATGATTAAGCAGCGTTGTGCCAACCAGCCTAATCTGTTTGGCATTGTCCAACTGGATTTCGGAGAGATAGGGTGTCACTCCCTTCTCGGACATTTGCCAATGCAGCTTCTGCAGTGTTGTTTTTGTCGTTTCCGATCTTGTGCTTTTCGTGTCAACCATCCCCCGCAACAATAAAGGCAACATCGGTTGATCTTTCGGATGCAGGAATATGATGTCTGAGATAGGCCCATCAATAGCGATGACTCTAGGTGTTAAAGGATTCTTCATATCACGAAAGTAGACGTCAAACAGGGGGAACCAGCCTTCATTTTCTAGGATGCGCTTCCCGATAAGTAAGACCTGAACTTTTCTGCCTGTAATAACGCCAGGTGCAAATTGATCTTCTTCCCCTCTCGCTTGACGAAGTGTTTGTGACTTCACTACGATATCTTGTGTTGTCTTTTTGATATCTCTACCGAACGAAGGGCTGTTTACATAGACAATTAAGTTATTTTCATTATCGAGATCCAGACCGAGTGCAAGGTTGCTTGTGGATTCTTCCAAATCCAACCGGTCACTACAGCCCGGAATGATTAGCACGCTTATAATGATGAAAATAGTGAATAGAAGCCGTTTGTTCATAGGTGCTTCCTCCACCCCAAACGATTATGCAGCCATATGTATAGGAGTAAACAAGAAGGAAACATATACTCGACAACAAAGCCGATCTGACCAAGCAAAGTGTTCATCCGTTCACTCTGAAAAAAAGTAGGCATGAAGAAGTACGTGCCTACAGCGATGAATAGCCAAAGCAGACGCAAATGATTGCGATGATCCTGCTTTCCGAATAACCAAGTTGTGCAAAAAACGCTCATGTACATCGTCGGTATCCAGGATAATGAAAAGATAAGTAAATAAAATGCAATAAATAACACTTCGATTCGTGCTATAAACTTAAACTCAATCGCTTTCAGTACATTGATCGTCGGTTCGTTGTACGTCAATATTTCATCTGGACTGAAATACACGAAACAGATAACGGTAATGAACAAATACATGAGCATCGTCAGTCCATACGAGATCACAATCCCGGCTGATGCCATCTGCTTATTTTTAAGAAATGGATAGAGAATAAAGGTGGTTGAAAAACCTATATGATAGTAGAAAGTGCTAGGTATCGCGGAGAGTACAGGATGCCATCCTTCCTGGAGCACAGGAAGCAGACGGAGCCAGTGAGCATCTTTGAGCGGAATCAAATAAACGAATGGGATCCATAAGGACAGGAGGATAATTAATTCCACGTATCTACCTAAGATGCGCGGGCCGTTACGCACAATGACATAAGTGGGAATGAGCAGCAGAAGCATAACGATATACGCCGGAGTTTGCGGTAATAGATATTGTTTGGTAATCAATATGGTATAGATAAGACTGGTATATCCACAGTAAAAAAGATAAAGAGCAAATAAGACGGCGCCCACTTTGCCTGCCCATTTGCCCATATACGTCGTCAGTAAATCTAACAAGGTACCCTCAGGGTACTTCTTCATCACCTGTATGACGATCAAACTCGCTCCAGATGTGATCAACCAGACGATGATGAGCGCGATCCAGCCTGACGTACCTGCATGTTCGGCTAATACGCGCGGCAACGACAAAAAGCTGAAGCTCACTACCATACCAAAGTTGAGAAAGATATACTGCATGATGGTGATTTCATTCATTGTATATTTATTCACTTGCTGTCCTCCTTTAGAGCTTTTATTTCACTCTTCCCATAGCGCCTATGATTGTTTTCACGGATACATGAATGTCAGCTTTGGACAGCGTTTCCCCCCAATGATCTTCCACATTCTTGAAATGGCTGTATGCGTGCGCCCGAGCATGGAACCCAAGCCCAATCGGATCAATTTTACCCCTTTGTATTTTCGCTATGAGACTTTCCAACTGCTGTTGGATTTGCACGGTTATCTTATTTTCCAGCTCAGTCCCGTGACTTCGCACGTCGTAAGGGAACATAAGCTCCGATAAGCCAACTCGCATGGTAATGTGCATATCGAACTGAAAGTTATCCTTGAGGTAGGATGTCTTGATTTTCACCTTGATGTTATCAGCGTTTAAACTTAATTTGTCTGTATGAAATGGTCCGACCTTTATTTCGCCGGGAATGGGGATTGTTAAGCTGACGGTCTTTTTCGTACTGTTTTGCAGTATTCGCAGTAGAATGCTTTCCTGTATGTTCAGTGAATCAGCAAAATGCCCTTTATGATCTAGCAGTGTTATACCAGTCATCGCAATTTGTTTATCGCGAACGCGAACCTCTGAGACGAGGGGAGTCTCGCCCGTTTCACTTAATTGTTCGTGAAGCTCTTGCAAAGTCGTATTTACCGTTTCCGATCTGACGTCCTTCGTATCGATCATTTCCCGAAGCAATAAGGGCAGTATCGGCTGATCTTTCGGATTTAGGTAGATGATTTCAGAGAGAGGTCCGTCGAAAGCAATGATCCTTGGCGTTAACGCATTTCTCGGATCACGAAACCAGACATCCGTTAGTTGGAACCAATTTTCTTGCTGCAGGATGCGCTTAGATAACAAGATGACTTGGATACTTCTGCCTTGAAAGACACCCTCTGTATAACTGTCATTTTTTTCTCTGGATTGACGATTCGTCTGTGGTTTCACCATGAGTTCCCGTGTTTTTTTCTCTACATTTTTACTGAAAACGGGAGATGTGCTATAAGCAATTAACTCGTTTTCTTTATCGAGATCAAAACCGACGAGTAAAGGAAATGAGGTATTTTCTAAATCTAATCTGTCACTGCAGCCGGGAATGATGATGATATCTATCGCGATAAGCAGAATAAAGAGGAATCTTTTGTTCATATGCGCTTCCTCCACGGTAAGTGATCATACATCCATAAATAGATAAGTAAGATACTAGGGAAAATGTATTCAATCGCAAAGCCAACGCGAGTAAGGAAATCACTCATGCGATCGCTCTGGTTAAAAGTTGGCATGAAGAAAAATGTAGCTGCAGCAAGGAAGAACCACAAGATCCGCAAATGATTGCGATGGTCATCCTTTCCCAGCAACCAGCTCGTGCAGAACACGCCCATGTAGATCGCGGGTATCCACGCTAATGAAAAAATAATCAAAAAAAATGCGATAAACAGCACGCCTATTCGTTCTACAAACTTAAACTCGATAGATTCTAAGATACTGATGATGGGTTCGTTTAAATTCTGAATTTCATCAGGGCTGTAATAGGCAAAACAGATAATGGTAATGAACAAATACCCAAACATTGTCAGTGTATCGGAGATCACAATAGCGCTAGAAGCCTGTTGTTTGTTCTTCAAGAACGGATACAAAATAAACGTAGTAGCGAATCCAATATACGAAAAGAAAGTTGTAGGCACCGCTGAGAATACGGGCATCCATCCTTCCTTTAAGAGAGGAAACATATTGAGCCAGTTGGCGTCTTTGAGCACTAGCAAATATACGAATGGTATCCAGCAGGAGATCATAAAAACGATTTCCGCATATCTGCCCAAGACGCGAAGTCCATTACGTGCAATCACATAAGTGGGGATGAGCAATAACAGCATGACGATAGATGCTGAAGTTTGCGGCAAAAGCCATGCTTTCGTAAGCAATACGGCCTGTACGAGACCCGTGTAGGCGTAATAAAAGAGATAAAGGGCATACAAGAAGGCGGCTGTCTTGCCTGTCCATTTGCCCAAATATCGTGAGAGTAGATCAAACAATGTTCCATCGGGGTACCTTTTCATCACCTGAATAACAATCAAGCTTGCTGCTACCGTAACAGCCCAGCCGATAATGAGTGCGATCCAGCCATCGGTACCTGCCTTTTCGGATAGTTTGCGTGGCATCGAGAAAAAGAAAACACTAATTTGAATGCCGCTATTGAGAAAAATATATTGCATAGAGGTGATCTCGTTAAATGCGTATTTCTTCATTTCCCATCACCTTTTGGACGATTTGATCCTTGCTTCTTCGCTTGCGTTGCTCTTGTGCTTAAAGGTCGCTTGCCCATTGTCCACAGTGGTAAACGGAAGAACGTATCTTTCCAATCGGCAAGTCTTACCGGTGCAAACGGAGTACCGTATGGTGTACCAAGTGATTCGAGCGCAATCAGATGACCGATCATGGTCATCAATGCAATAATGATGCCAACAAAGCCGAACATGGAAGCAGCTAGCATCATGACGAAGCGGATAAGCCGGACGGCTGCGACCATATCATAATTAGGCAGGATGAAAGAGGCAATGGCTGTAAATGCAACGATAATTACCATGGTATTGCTAATGAATCCTGCCTGAACGATGGCCTGTCCAATCACGATGCCTCCGACTATGCCAACAGTTTGCCCAACGGGTGCAGGGAGACGTACCCCAGCCTCACGCATCATTTCTAGCGTTAGCTCCATGATGATCGCTTCCACAAATGGCGGGAAAGGTACGCGACCTCTGAACTCGCCAATCGTTAGCAATAATTTAACGGGAATGATCTCGAAGTTATAGGAAATGACGGCAATGTAGAACGCTGGCAAAAAGATCGCGACGCAAAATGCGAACATCCGCAGCAACCGTATAAAAGTAGCGATCGACCAGCGGGTGCTGTAGTCGTCGATGTTTTGAAAAAATGCTGCAAATGCTGCCGGTGCTATCAATACGCTGGGTGAACAGTCTACGACAACAGCGATCCTTCCTTGCAATATTTGTGAAGCTGCAGCATCTGGTCTTTCCGTTGTAATGAATTGAGGGAATGGCGAATACGGATTATCCTCGATAAACTCTGCTAACTCGCCTGTATTAAGGATGGCATCGACATCAATTAGCGCAATGCGGTCTTCCAGTTCCTGCAGCACCTCAGGGTGAGCAACATCACTTAAATATAAAATAGAAACTAAAGTATTTCCTCTTTGCCCTACGATCATTTCCTTAATTTTTAATTCTCGATTTTGAATATAGCGACGGATTAAAGCAATATTCTGACTGCCCGTCTCAACAAAGCCTTGATGCGCTCCTTTTAAAGAAGTCTCAATCTGTGAGTCCACAATCGACCGCTGCGGCCAGCCTTGCGTACCTAGTGCGGAGGCTTTGGTCCACCCGTTCACGAAGAGTACACTATTGCCTTGCAAGATGGCATTCTCGACATGCGGCCAAGTAAACAAGCTTTGAACTTGGCCAACATTTACCGTCATATCGTCAAGCGCACTCCCGTTTCCCGTTTCAGTTTGCAGTGGGCGGAGCACATTGTTATTAATTGCGTTTTTATCTACAAGTCCATTTAAATAGACTAATGCTGCCTGCTCCTCAGACTTCTTAATGATAAAATGCCGCACAACCAGATCAGGGGTTTGACTGAATTGACTATTTAAATAGGTTATATTTTGCACCAAAGACGTGCTTATGGTGTTGCTAGGCAGCTGATTAACTTGCTCTTGAACCGAACGATACTTCTTCTGGCCGAACAAGTTTGAAAATAGCATCGATCTTCACCACGCTCATCCCATATTTTTCTTTTATTATCCAAGATTTCAGGGAATTTATTCATGCAGATGACATGCGAACATAGAGGTGGCATATACAAAAGCTCTACACTACATTACAATGGAACAATGTAATTAACCGATGGACAGATTATATGTTCATTGCATGATGTGACTTGTACATGAAGTGGGGTTTTTCGTATGAAAAAAGGTCTTGGCTATGCCATTATTGCTTACATTGCGTGGGGTTTGTTGCCCGTGTATTGGAAGCTTTTTGGATCGTTGAAGGCTGGGGAAATTTTATCGCATCGCGTGATTTGGTCATTCGTATTTATGGCAATTCTGATTGTCGTTGGAACAGGCAAATGGCAGCAATTTCGCAGCCTTGTCACCAATCGCACCAGTTTATTGCTGATGGGGGCAAGCAGCCTGCTCATTAGCACCAATTGGCTCATCTTTATATGGGCCGTTAATAACGGCCATGTGATCGAGACGAGCCTCGGGTATTACATTACGCCGCTCTTCAACATTATGTTGGCGGTGCTGTTCTTACGGGAGAAGCCGACGGGTAGACAATGGCTGGCTGTGGTTTTGGCAGGAATTGGTGTTCTTATTGCAACGATAGATTATGGTCGATTTCCGTGGGTATCACTCACGTTAGCAGCTACTTTTGGCTTATACAGCCTGGTGAAAAAGAGAGTCACCTACGATGCCGCAACCGGGCTCGCGGGGGAAACCGCATTCGTTTTTCCTATCGCCGTAGTCTACGTTGTCTACTTATCTGCTACGCATCAGGATGCCGCTTGGACCCTGCCGCCGATCACGCTGATCTTGCTATTGCTGGCAGGTGCAGCCACTGCGTTGCCCTTGCTCTGGTTTGCCAAGGCTGCTGTACAACTGCCGCTGTCTATGCTGGGCTTCATTCAGTATATCGGACCTTCGATTACGCTGTTGCTTAGTATCTTCGTGTTCAAAGAGCAATTCTCGCTCATGCTTATGATTAGCTTTGCGTTCATCTGGAGTGCATTGATCGTCTATGCATTCGCATCAATTCGTGTAGCGCGAACGGTAGCCGTTACGGATTAGGACGAAATTTGAGTAGAAGTGTGTGCTCAGTTGAGTAGCTAATTTTTCAATTAGATGTAAAAAGTACATCTATTTCATCCGTTTTACGTGAGATTTAGTGAATAGATGTAAAAAGTACAGCTAATTTGAGGCAGATTGCCGGATTGGTGAGTAATGGAGCAAATTAACTGTAGAATATCCATCTATTGCTCCAAAGTGGAGAAAATCAGCAGAAATAACAACATAAAATCCATCTAATTTGTTTGTGGCAGCGGTGGAGGAGTTAAATTTCCATATGGCCCAAAAGCACAAAGAACCCCGCTCGAGAGCGAATCTCGAGCGGGGTTTTTCTATGTCACGCGCCGCGATATTTCCAGACACAAATGGCGGAATTTAATTTCATTAATTTAGTAATTGTTGAAATAAAATTTCCATAATCGCCTTGAATTTTACAATAAATTTACTTCAGCATCTTGTTTTTTCACCTAATTATCCGTATGATGGAGGTGATTTCAGCTTGGATAATCTATGGTGAGTAGGGAACCTATATGTCAATAAATGATAATATTTTGATCAAAATTCGCGATATGAAAGACAGCCTAACGCCCGTGGAGAAGTTAGTGGCCGAGTATATATTAGATCATGTGGAGGAGATTCCACATCTCTCGATCAAGAGCCTCGCGCAATTCACCAAAACGAGTGATGCATCTGTCCTGCGCTTTTGCAAAACGATGGGGTATAAGGGCTATCGCAACTTTATCGTGAGCATTTCAGCTTCGCTGGGATCGATGGATGAGGAGCAGAAGGACCAATATACCGATATTCAACCTGGTGATGATCTCTCTACGATTATCTCCAACATTTCGCATAATAATAGCAAATCCATTGAAGATACGCTCAGCGTGATTGATCGCAATGAAATTGCCCGCGCGGTCAAAGTGTTAGTCGCTTGCAATCGTATTGTATTCTTCGGCATCGGAGCATCGGGGCTAGTTGGCATGGACGCTGAGCAGAAATTCTCACGCATCAATAAGATGTGCCACACATACACAGATGGTCATAGTCAATTAACTGCAGCTACGTTGCTTGGAAAAGGTGATGTCGCGATCTTCATTTCCAATTCGGGCAGCACGATTGAAATTCTAGATACGCTCGAGATCGCCAAGAAGAACGGCGCCACAATCATAGCCATTACGAAGTATAATAAAAGCGCTTTAGCGGACAACGCGAATATCGTTCTTAGCATTTCGACACCGGAAGTGACGATTCGAAGCGGCGCTATGGGTTCGCGCATTGCGATGTTGACGGTCATCGATATCCTTTTTGCAGGGGTAGCGAGCAGCGAATATAAGCATGTGAAGAAGTATTTGGCCAAGACACATGATATTATTGCCAGCTCCAAGCATAGAAGATAAATGTTACGAACACACTAACGATGTCCTTTCAGGCATCGTTTTTTTGTCGAAATATAAGAAATAAAAAATCAATATTTTATTTTACTGTAAAATAAAATTTCAAAAAGTATTGACCAAGTTGAAATTTTTCGTTAGTATAAGAGGGGTAAAGAGTACAGCAGGCAGGAGGACAGCAGCTATGGATGAGTATCTATCGGGTTTAACTACGGAAGAGATTAATGATAAGACACAGACAATTGACGAAAGTTCAACAGAGCAAATGCTCCGAATGATGAACGAACAGGATGCATTGGTTCCAGCAGCAGTCGGAGCCGAGATATCACAGATCGTGAAAGCGGTTGATATTTTGCATGGAGTTCTCAAAAACGGTGGCAGGATGCTCTACGTAGGAGCTGGTTCTTCTGGCAGACTCGGTGTGCTTGATGCATCTGAATGTCCTCCAACCTTTGGCATTGATCCCCTGTTGGTGCAAGGTCATATCGCCGGTGGCGATGGGGCGCTGCGAACAGCAGTGGAAGGTTTTGAAGACAACGCTGAGGAGGGGGTCGCCCTCATTGAACGATGCGGAGTAACAGATAAGGATGCGGTAATTGGGATTACAGCCAGCGGAAGTGCACAATTCGTAATTGCTTGCTTGAAGAAAGCGAAAGAAATTGGTGCGGCAACGATTGGTGTCGTGAATAACAAGAATTCCAAATTGGTAGCTGTTACAGATGTGTGCATCGCACCAGTAGTTGGGCCGGAAGTTATTATGGGATCTACTCGTCTGAAGGCGGGTACAGCACAGAAGCTGGTCCTTAACAT
Organism: Paenibacillus sp. J22FR83; assembly: GCF_059691955.1. Classification (NCBI taxonomy): domain Bacteria; kingdom Bacillati; phylum Bacillota; class Bacilli; order Caryophanales; family Paenibacillaceae; genus Paenibacillus; species Paenibacillus sp. J22FR83. Next base: position 397,375 of record NZ_JCAUAM010000002.1, on the reverse strand, counting down.
GCTGACTACAGGAACAATGGTTAAGCTTGGAAAGACGTATAACAATCTCATGGTCGACATGAAGGCTAGTAATATTAAGTTGTACGATCGCTCTATTCGTATCATTCGAATAGCGACGGGAGTGGATGAATCCACAGCGATTGCCCATCTTGAGAAAGCGTCCATGAACTGTAAACTTGCCATTATGATGATTAAAACCGGCATGGAAGTGAAGGAAGCGATCGATGCATTAGAACAGTGTGAGGGTAGTTTGAAGAGAGCCATACGTACCTTTGTAAAAGTTGTTTAATCATTTTAAAACAAAAGGAGAGACTTGATTGTAATCAAGGATCCCTAACCTAGGAGGTTTGTTTTTCATGAAAAGAAAAATGCCCGTATTAGCTTCTGTTGTAGCTTTAACAATGGCACTAACAGCTTGTGGCAGTAATTCTGGTACGAAAGAAACAACTACACCAGCAGGTTCTGCAGCTCCTGCAGCTACAGCCAGCACTGCGAAAGACACGATCACAGCTTTGCTTCCTCCCGTTTCACCGAACTATCAGAAGAATTTTGAGCAAATTTCCAAAGACTTCACGGCGCTTTATCCGAATCTTACGTTGAAAATCGAACCAGCTAGCTGGGAAGATGTGAAACAGAAGCTAGATACACAAGTGAATGCAGGCAGCCCGCCGGATATCGCTTTTGGTGGTTCTGATGGCATTCCGAAGTATATCGAACAAGGCTTGTTGATGGATATTACGAGCACTGCAACGCCAGAAATGATTAACGATTACGATAAAGCTCCGCTTGAATATATGAAGAACGGCAAAGGCTTGTACGGCTTCCCGGCCTATATGGAAGTTCATGCACTTGGCGGTAACAAAGAGTTCTTAGAGAAAGCCGGCATTGATTGGAAAAAAGTACAGACCAATGGCTGGACTTACACGGAATTCCGCGATGCGATCAAAAAAGGCGTAGTTACGGAGAATGGCAAGACGAGATACGGCTTCGTATTCGCTGTTAAAGGTGTAGCCGCTGTGGATTACCTAGGGATTATGGCTAAAAATGCAGGCATGCCGCATGCGTTTAATAAAGATTTGAAATATGCGTATACTAGCAAAAATTACTTAGGCTTGCTGAAGGATCTTCGTGCCTTGATCGACGATGGTTCCATGCCGAAAGAGCTTAGCTCTGTTGATGCGGGTAAACGTTGGAACATGTTCTTGACCGGACAAACGATGATCACAGGTAAAGGTCTTGCAACATTCGAGAACTCTGCAAAAACGAATAATGCGAAGATTAAAGCGGCTGATGGTTCCGCGGTTAAAGACAGTATCCCAGTTGACTACGTCGTACTACCAGCACCAACGTTCCAAGGCGCGAAGCCTTCAGCTGCAACTGTTGTTGATGGTTACATGACGTTCCGTGGTAAGAAAGAACCGACTGCAGAACACAAAGCAAATGTCGTGAAAGCCGCATACTTCCTAGCTAGCGGTAAAGTTGCAGCAACGACGAATAACGATTTGTTCGCGGCACATATTACACAAAGCGCTAAAAAAGAAGCAGCTACTATGAAAATTGACAGAAACCCTGACAACGTTGCAGCGGTAGATAACATGCTTAAAAATGCAACGCCAGCTCGCTCTGACATTCCATCTGAGTTGTCTGCTAAAGCAATCAAGCTAGAAACAGAAGTGATCGTTCCTAAATTCCAAGGACTAATCGCAGGTGAAGTTACACCTGAAGCGATGTATGAAGCTGTTAAAGCTGCTGCCATTGCTGCCTTCGGTGCTGACGGAATCGTTAAAGACTAAGAATATGGCATAATCCTCGGATAGTCGGGCAGCACATTGCACGACTATCCGAATCATTTTAAGCAAGTTGTGAAAAGAGGGTTGAATCGTATGGCAGTAATGGCGAAGTCGATAAAGCGAAAAAGAATTAAGGGAGATGGTACCTGGGGATATATCTTTATTGCTGTGTCCTTACTTGTGTTTGCCATGTTCACAGCCTACCCGGTCGTAAGCGCGTTCATCATAAGTTTGCAGAAGTACAAACCACTAGGCTCCACCTATGTCGGATTTGATAACTATGCAAGCTCATTGAAGGATGGCCTGTTCTGGCAAGCTATGAAGAATACGCTTGTGTATACGGTATTGACTGTACCGGTTAACCTGTTTCTCTCAATGGCGATTGCCATCTTGATTCTACCGCTTAGAAAGAAAACACAGTCCTTTTTTAAAGGGATTTACTATTTGCCTGTTGTAGCTTCAGGTGTTGCTTTATCTGTTGTGTGGCTATGGATTTTCGATCCTTTAGAGGGTGGAATTCTAAATCAATTGATTCATTTCTTTGGCTTTGAGAATCAGAACTGGCTGGGTTCCAGTAAAACAGCTATGTTTTCATTAGTATTGATGTCCTGGATGTCCAGTCACGGTACCAGCATCATTATTTATTTGGCCGGCTTGCTCGGAATTGATGATACGTACTATGAAGCAGCGGAGATTGATGGCGCGAATTTTCTCCAGAAGCTGTGGCACATCGTCGTTCCTAGTCTTAAACCAGCAACTCTATTCCTGCTAGTAACTGGTGTGATCGGTTCCTTCCAGGTATTCCAGAACGCTTATCTCATGACAGGTGGCGGACCTAACAATGCAACGACGATGGTGGGGTTACTCATCTTCAACAATGCATTCACGTATTTTGAATTTGGCAAAGCAGCGGCACAATCTCTGATTCTAGCCGTCATCATAGCAGTAATTTCCGTCATTCAATTTAAATATGCAGGGAAAGACGTTGAGTACTAAGAAAGGGGATGATAAAAAATGTCTTTATATAGCAATCACGCAGGCAATCCAAAAGTAAAAACAATCCGTAACTCCATTATTTTTATCGCCCTTCTTCTTTTTGCTCTGGCGACGATTTTCCCAATTTACTTTATGTTCATTTCTGCACTCGGAGATCCCGTAGAAGCGGGTGCGGTTAGTTATTCGATTTTTCCGACCAAAGTCTCCTTTGCTTCTTTCAAATTTTTCTTTGACTATAGTGATTACTCCTACCGGTGGTTACTGAATTCACTGATCGTGGCAGTAACGGTAACGGTGTCGAACGTGATTTTCGCCAGTATGGCGGGGTATGCCTTCTCGAAGCTGCGCTTCAAGGGAAGAGGCTTTCTATTCGGACTGTTACTGATGTCCATGATGATCCCTTACCAAGTGACACAAGTACCCTTGTACATTTTAGTTGTAAATGTATTCCATTTGCAAGATACGTACAGTGCGTTAATTATGCCAGGGCTTGTAACGGTCTATAATATTTTCTTGGCGAAGCAGTTCATGAGCAGCATTCCGAACGAGATTATGGAAAGTGCCAAGATTGAAGGATGCAGCCAGTTCCAAATTTATCTCCGGATCATTCTGCCTCTATCCAAAACGGTTATGGCCGTTATGGCGATTCTGACCTTTATGGATAGCTGGAACACCTTCTTCTGGCCGCTTCTCGTTACCAACACGATGGAAATGCAAACCATTCAAGTTGGACTGAAGAACTTCCGTTTTGCCAACACGACGTACATCGCGCCGATGATGGCAGGGGCTACGATTTCAGCGTTGCCGATGTTTATCTTGTTCTTCAGCCTACAAAGATACTTCTTAGAAGGTGTTACCGTAGGTGCGGTGAAGGGCTAGTTTCGGGTCAAAAGGAGGCAGCAGCATGCTGATAACTTGGGATGCTTCGTATCAGCAAGCCGTTATCGCGTTATGGAATGATGCCGCGGTGAAGGATGGCTATAAGGAGCTTACAGAGCAAAGCTTTGATGTGATTTTTGCGGGGAACCCCTATTGGGATAAGGAAAATACATTCCTTCTACTTGAAGATGATGTTGTTATCGGCTTTGCCTGTGGATGTACGGGGGATGATCTCCCCCTTGGCGATGCAGCCGGATATATCACATGTATTGTGTTAGCTGGCGGTTATGATACCGATGACAATTATTTAATGCTATTAACTGCTTTGGAGAACCGTTTTAAGCAACTGGGCAAGGTGCAAGCCGATATTCTCTTTTTCAACCCGATGCTATTGCCGTGGTATATCCCGAATACACCGAAGCATGAGCATAATAATGCGCCGGGCGTACCCGTAGAGAGCAAGTTATATGGATTTCTGCTCGGTGCAGGTTATATCGAACGTGCGAAGCAATGCGCTATGTATCTCCATTTGTCAGCGTTTACGATGCCCAGCGAATATAGCGTGAAAGAAGCGAAAGCGAGCGCAGATGGGTATACTCTCGAGAGGTTCGACCCAGGTAAACACGTTGGTGTGGAAGATATGCTGGAGGGCTTCGGAAATCCATTGTGGGTTAGGGAGATCGGTGGCGCGACGGCGCAAGGTGTGCCCGTTGTCATTGCAGCCCATGGAGGCAAGGTTATTGGTTTCGCAGGGCCCGTCATTCGTCAAGTGAATGGACGAGGGTATTTTGCTGGTATCGGTGTGCTTCCTGACCATGAGGGGCATGGCTTAGGCAGTCTTTTATTTTATAAGCTATGCGAAGCATTTAAGGAAATTGGAACCGAATACATGTCGCTATTTACGGGGATGTCGAACCCAGCCATCCGCATTTATGAACGAGCAGGTTTTCAAACGGTGAAACATTTTGCTGTCATGAGAAGGGAGTTTGCCTAATGAGCGAGCCAAAATTGACCATTCTAGCTATCGGAGGTCACGTCGGAGATGCGGAATTAACAGCAGGCGGCGTGCTAGCCCATCACTCTTTGAAAGGTGATCGAATCGTTACTTTAGCATTAACGGCGGGGGAACGCGGTGTTCCTGCTGGACAAGACATGAAGGAATATCGTGTGCAAAAAGTGAATGAAGCCAGAACCTTTGCCGAGATGCTTGGCGGGGAGTCCATCGTCTTTGACATTCCCGACGGTGAACTGCAAGATAACGAAGAAATGCGCTATCGGGTATGCGATGTCATTCGCGAAGTGAAGCCGAACGTGATTATTACACACTTTAAAAATAGCATGCATAAGGATCATATGACGACACACCGTATTGTGAATGATGCGCGCTTTTTCGCTGGGCTAGCTTCGTTTGAGAGAGAGAAGCCCGCGCACTTTGCGGCTAAACTGTATTACGCTGAGAACTGGGAGGATGCTGTTGATTACGTTCCTTATGTCTATGTCGATTTCCCGAAAGAGGCGTTTGATCTCTGGGTAAAGGCGGTTTCGACACATTGGTTCGTAACGGGCAGCAAATCGTTCCAGTACCTAGAATATTACAAGCATCTAATGCGTGTACGCGGTCTCGAAGCGAGAAAAGAATATGCGCAGACGTTCATGGTGCCAGAAGAAACGATGCGAATTCGCCAATCGGAATTATAACATTGATGTATATAACTGAATGACATACATGCATACCAATGACTGTAACGAGGCTTGAGCTTGTTGCAGTCATTTTCAAATCAAGGCATCTATGGGGGAGGCAGCCATGATCTTCAATGGTATTGATTGTATAGATAAGTATGCTCACTTGTTCACGGGGAAGCGTGTAGGGCTGATTACGGCACCTACGGGTTTAAACAAGGATTTCGTCTCAACGATACAAATCTTTCACGAGAAGTTCAACTTAGTGGCGTTGTTTTCGCCAGAGCACGGGGTTCGAGGCGATTTAGCAGCGGGTGCGCTGGTTGACACCTACCAGGATCCGCAGACGGGAGTTCCCGTGTATAGCTTATATCGGAAGGATTCCAAACGTCTAACTCAGGAAATGCTCGATGAGGTCGACATCATCGTCTACGATATCCAAGATGTGGGAACCCGTTATTATACATTCCTTTATACGATGCTTTATGCCTTGGAAGACTGTGCGCGGGCTGGAAAAGAATTCGTCGTGCTGGATCGCATCAATCCGCTGGATGGGGTAACGGTTGAGGGCAATGTGCTGCAAAGCGGCTTTGAATCTTTTGTCGGCAACTACCCGCTTAGTGTTCGTTATGGCATGACGCCGGGTGAGGTCGCGCTGATGGCGAACGATGAGAAGGGGTGGAATGGCAAGCTGCATGTTGTCCGCTGTGAAGACTGGGACCGGAACATGCTCTTCCCGGAAACGGGACGTCCATGGATTATGCCATCCATCGGCATTCCGCGATTTGAGACCGTGGTGCTGTATCCTGGCACTTGTATTATAGAAGGAACGAATCTGTCCGAAGGCAGAGGAACGACAGCCCCGTTCGAGATTATAGGAGCTCCGTTCATTGATGCACAAGAGTTAGCGAATGAAATGAATGCGAAGCAATTGACAGGTGTCGTGTTCCGTCCCGTGTATTTTAAGCCGTCATTTTCCAAATTTCAGGGAGAACAATGCGCTGGTGTGCAGATTCATGTGCTCGACAACCGCACGGTTCGTCCCATTGATATTGGCGTTACACTCCTGTACACGATTCGGGACAGGTATGAGCAATTTTCATTTTTGCCCCCTCTGAGAGAAGGCTCAAGACCGTTCATTGATTTGCTTGGCGGCGGAAGCTATTATCGTGAGACTGAGGTTAACGTTCCAGCTCTGCTAGAACAATTCCGTGAGGAGAGCTATGAATTTGCTCAAAGGAAGCAGAAATACCATCTGTATTAGAGTGCATTAAAGCTTGTGGAGGTGACATGGATAGATGAAGCGATATGCAGTGGGACTTGATGGCGGAGGTACGAAGACCGCAGTTACCATCGTCGATGAGCTCGGTAACGAGGTTCACACGTTTACATCAGGGGCCATTAACTATAATGGGCAGGACCAGGCAAGTGTTGGGGCTAGTCTGGCGGAGATCTTCCGGACAATCGATCGCGTATGCGATGGGCTTGGGCATTGTGCGCAAGTGTGCATCGGGGCTGCTGGCGTTAGCAATCCAACGGTTACGACCCGATTGGAAGCGAGTGTTCGCGCATGCGGGTATGAGGGCGGATTGTTGATCACAGGTGATCAAGATACGGCGCTTTGCGGCGCGCATAACCGGGAACTCGGGATTATTTTGATTGCGGGAACAGGTTCGATTTGTTATGGCAAAAATGAAGAGGGAGCCACGCATCGCACTGGCGGCTACGGCTACCTCATAGATGATGAGGGCAGCGGCTACAGTATTGGAAGAGATCTGCTGTCTGCCGTCGTGCGGGCTCATGATGGGCGATTGCCTGCGACTGTCGTTACTGGAATGGTGTTTGAGCAATTAGGCATGACTTCGATTGGGCAAATTATCGGGTTTGTCTATGACAAACAGACGAATAAGAAGGATATCGCAGCTTTGGCGCCTATTTTATCAAGGGCGTGTGAGCTTGGGGACCAAGCGGCACTGGCCATTGCTGACAAAAGTGCACGCTCGTTGCTCGAACTAGTCGTACCTGTAGCGGAAAAACTGTCCATGCAGGACGGTGTTCTTGCTATGGCAGGGAGCGCGCTGCTGAAGAATAGCTTCATACAAACAACGTTTGTAGCGTTGCTCAAAGAACGTTATCCAGCCATGACTTGTATAACACCGAAGAGTGATGCGGCGAGTGGTGCTGCTTTGATGGCACTAAACCGTATGCTGTAATTAAGGAACGAGAGAAGGAAACAACGATGAGAGATATTCATGAGATGTCGCTGCAGGAGAAAATCGGACAGATGCTTCTTTGCGGTTTTGAAGGCACGGAACCGTCGGAGTCGCTGGAAGCACTCATTGCGGAACAACGCATTGGCGGTGTTATTTATTTTGCCCGGAATGTACAGAATACAGAGCAGATTGCTGAGTTATCCGGCAGTTTGCAGGCGATTGCGGAGCGTAATGGCACGTTGCCGCTATGGATTTCCATTGATCAAGAAGGTGGCATGGTAGCTCGGATTACCGAAGGCGTTGCTCTCATGCCTGGGTCGATGGCACTGGCTGCGGGAGATAGTGGTCCAGAGGGAGCGTACGAAGCGGCCTTTATTTCGGGTAAAGAGCTGCGCTCGCTTGGAATTAATCTGAACTTTGCACCGGATCTGGATGTGAACAACAACCCGGATAATCCGGTTATTGGTGTGCGGTCTTTCGGCGAGTCGCCGGAAAAAGTCGCACAATATGGTCGGGAGGCTGTACGAGGCTTCCAAGATGCGAACGTTGTTGCGACGGCGAAGCATTTTCCTGGTCATGGGGACACGAATACGGACTCGCATCTGGATTTACCGACAATTACCCATGCTGAAGAGCGGATTCGCGCGGTGGAGCTTGTGCCTTTCATAGAGGCAATTAAGGGCGGAGTCGATGCGATTATGTCTTCGCATATTTATTTCCCAGCTTTAGAGCCTAATAAGCTGCCGGTTACGCTCTCCAGGACTGTGCTAACAGGGCTGCTTAGAGAGGAGCTTGGCTATGACGGCGTCATCATGACCGATTGCATGGAGATGAACGCCATATCCGAGCACTATGGCACAGTTGCAGCTGCCGTCATGGCCGTTGAAGCAGGAGCTGATCTAGTGTTGATCAGCCATCGTCGTGATCTGCAGGTTGGTGCTATAGCTGCGATCGAGCAAGCAGTGCGCGAAGGGCGTGTTGCCGAAGCGCAAATCGATGCTTCGGTGCAGCGCTTGCTTGCGCTGAAAGCGCGGCGCGGGGTGATTGCGGAGCAGCCTCATCGCGAGGCTGCTCTTGAGGTGGGGACCGCGGCGCATTGCGCGGTTGCCGCGCGCCTCAGCGAGGCGAGCATCACGCTCGTCAAAGACGAGCAGATGCTGCTGCCGCTGCCGCGCGTGCGGACGCTCGCGGTCACCGTGGCCGCGGCCGTTTCGTCCGGCGTCGACGAAGCGTACGCCGGCGCTGCAAGCTTGGGCGCTGCGCTGGCCGAGCACGGCTTGGACGTGCTCGACCGCGTGCTCCCGCTTGCGCAGGTGAGCGAGCTCCGCGCAGCGGTGCTTGCGGAAGCCGCGACCGCGGAGCAGATCGTCATCGGGACGTATAACGCCCGATTCCATCCTGCGCAGGTCGCGTTGGTGCGCGAGCTGCAAGCGCTCGGCAAGCCGCTGGTCGTTGTCGCGCTGCGCGTGCCGTACGACCTGCTGGAGTTCCCGGACGTAGCGACGTTCATCGCGGCCTACGAGAGCCGACCGCTGGCGCTGCGCAGCACGGCGCGTGCCCTGCTCGGCATGGTGACACCGGAAGGCCGTTTGCCGGTGTCGCTTGGCGCGGACTATCCAGCGGGCTGGAGATGGACACGTGGGGATTGATTCCCTTTCGATTTTCATCAGAGACATGTGTATATAGTCCGATTTCTCCGACTTAAATCGAGGATTTCGCATATAGAAAGGCCAATAGTCCGATTTTGCCGAACTAATTAACCATTTTCCTTGCGTGAGCCTGGTTTTGGTTAATTTAGTTAGGTTTTTTAGGACTAATTTAGAATTTACAGTAGCGTTAAGTGGATTAGTTGGGCAATTCCTGACTAAATGGGCTAGTGGAGGTGCGTAGCCCAGGCTTTTCTGTTCCGTAAGTCGATTTTTTCGACTTACACCTCATCCAGAAGCTCTTCCCAATCCATTCCAAAGCAACACAATGAAGGGAGCTCAACCACCATGTCCAACTGGGATGTCGCTCAGATAAGCAACTTCATCGAACAAGAAATTGCCGCAGGGCATCTGCCTGGTGCGGTTCTTTATATCGCGCAGCGAGGTACGGAGATAATGAAGCAAGCATACGGGAACCGGGTTACGTATCCGGAGGCTGCCCCGATGAGCGTAGATACAGTTTTTGATCTGGCTTCGCTGACCAAAGTGGTGGCAACACTGCCAGCGGTGCTTCAATTGCTAGATCAAGGAAAGCTCTCTTTGGCTGATCCAATTGAAGTCTTTTTACCGCAATTTCGCTGCCTGCAAGAAGAACCCATTCGGATCGTGCATCTGCTTACACATTCGTCGGGTCTTAGGGCGGATATCCCTGGCATAAGGTCAATGATGCATCTATCCCGCGACGAGTTGGTGGAACTCATTTTAAATGAACAGCCACTACATCCTCCGGGAACAAAAGTCGCCTATAGTGACATCGGCATGATTGTACTCTACCTGATCATTGAAATCGTGACGGGTGAGGCGTTTGCTACCTATATCAAACGGGAGCTATTTGAACCGCTCGAGATGTCCGATACAGGGTTTTGTCCGAACTTCGAACCATCGCGCTATGCCGTTACCGAGTTCTCGGAACACCGCCAAGCCTACAAGTCAGGCCTTGTTCACGATGAAAAAGCGGAGCTCATGCAAGGCGTAAGCGGTCACGCAGGGTTATTCTCGACCGTGCACGATCTGGCAAATTTCGCTGAAATGATTCGGCGGAAAGGCGTCTTTAAGGGACGTCGACTTATTTCCAGCGCTGCTATCGAGCTGTCATTCCGCAACTTTACGCCGTACGCTCAAGAATTTCGTGGTCTCGGCTGGCTGCTGAGAAATCCAAACAGCTTCCAGTTTAGTGGTGACTATGCATCGGAACAAGCCTTCGGGCACACGGGTTTTACAGGGACGAGCCTATTGTTCGAGCCTGAGCGGGATCTGCAAGTCATTTTACTTACTAACCGGGTTCACTTTGGGCGAACGGACCACATCTTGCAGATGCGGCCAAGGCTGCACAATCTCATTCTCGCGCAATCCAATTAGTTTTGGTGAAAATAAAATAGAGCCTCCCAACCGGGAGGCTCCACGCTATTCCGCTGATGAGGCGGCTTCTTATTTCTTCGTTCTCTCAATGCCATCTGCGTAGATTGCATGATGATGTGTAGTGGATGCTTCATGGAGCACCATTCGTAATCATCAGCTCCCTGTAGAAATTTGTAATATTTTGTCGAATGACGTGGCAAGAGATTGTTGTTATGACCTAACTGATAAGAATGGGGATAGTAAACATGCTTCGCACACTATTGAATAAAACTTCTTTAACGATAGCGGGCCTCATGTCTGGGACCTCCTTGGACGGCATTGATGTAGCTATTGTCCACATCGCCGGCCGAGGTGCAGAGACGAGCATTAAGCTGCTTCACTTCGAGAGTCTGCCTTTCGATGAAGAAATGCGTGAAAAGCTAAAGCTATTATGCACGATTGAGCATTCCGATGTCGCCCAAGTGTGCGGGATGAATTTCGCCATAGCGGAGCGTTTCGCAGATGCAATACGCCAAACAGCCCAGGCAGCCAACATGAGCATGGATGAAATCGATCTGATTTCAACGCATGGGCAGACGATCTGGCACATTCCAGTAGCGGATGAAACGGACCGATTCCTTCCCAAATCAACGCTGCAAATTGGGGATCTATCCGTGATTGCCAAACGAACAGGCAAACCGGTTGTCGGCGATTTCAGGACGGCGGATATGGCCGTAGGTGGGCAAGGCGCGCCGCTTGTGCCTTATGGCGACGATCTGATGTTCAGAGATGTGAACAAAGGCCGCATCCTTCAAAACATCGGCGGAATTGGCAACTGTACAGCACTGCCGTCCGTTAAAGCGGATGGCGGAATGATTGCCTTTGATACCGGCCCAGGCAATATGGTGATGGATCAGGTTGTGTATGAGCTATCCGCAGGAAAGCTATCGTATGATGCCAATGGCGATTGGGCTGCGCAAGGTACAGTCCATAACGAATTGCTTGCGGACATGCTTGCGCATCCGTATTTCCAAGAGGCGCCTCCGAAGACGACAGGCCGCGAAATGTTCGGCAAAGCTTATGCGTCGGCATGGTTGGCAAAGGCGCTATCGCAGGGGGTATCGCACGCGGACATCGTGGCAACGGCGACTGCCTTTACCGCACATACGATTGCTCGCGGATATCAGGAATATATTTTGCCTCACAGCGACATTGCGGAAGTGATTGTGAGTGGGGGTGGTGCGCATAATCGCACACTGCTGCGTATGCTTGGAGAACTGCTGCCAGCGCAGACCATTCTCACGTCGGATGAATTGGGCATTTCCTGTGATGCGAAGGAAGCGATATTGTTTGCCCTGCTCGGCAATGCATTCATTCAAGGAGAACCTAACAATGTACCTGCGGCGACAGGAGCAGAAAGACCCACGATCCTAGGGAAATTAGCTTTGCCATAGCTGCTATTTGCACCTGGAATTATTTGAGTAGACACATGCCTCTCTACCTCTAAACTAAGTCGCACATCATGGGATGGCCGCCTCGATTAGAGGTTTTCTCATTTTGGTTAGGAGAAATGCCTACTTTTTTGTTACAATATTCCTAACTTACTAGAGTTGTAAAGGAGAGATGTATGCATGCCGCCTATTCTCAAGAGTATTCTTAAGCTAATCCTTGTCATCGTCATCATTATTATGGGGTTCCAAGTTAATTGGATCGTTGGGGTAGCTGCGATCTTAGCTATTCTTGGGTATTTCGTTTACGTAAACCGATCAGCTATGTACGCGCAAAGAGGCAATCTAGCTTATATGAGAGGTGATCGTGAGCAAGCGTTGATTTGGATGGAGAAGGCGTATGACTCCAAGGCCTTTCTGCCGAAACATCAGATTGGCTATGGTTATCTGTTAATGAAGACTGGTGATCTTGCCAAGGCTGAGCAAATGTTCGAAGAGGTCCTACAATCAGCGAAAGCTTCTGATATCCGTATACAAGCGAAACTCAATGTGGCAACCGTGTATTGGCTGAAAGGTAAGCGGGATGAAGCTTTGAGCATCTTGGAGGAGCTTGCAAACGAAGTCAAGAACACGTTGGTCTATGGGAATTATGGGTATTTTCGAATCCTACAGGGAGACTTGGATGAGGCACTTACCTATAATCTTGAGGCATACGCCTACAATGATAACGATATCACCATTATGGATAACTTAGCGCAAAACTATTATATGCTCGGTCGCCTGGATGAAGCCGCTGAGATGTATACGAAAGTTGTAGCCAAAACGCCTAAACATGCAGAGTCGTATTACTTCTATGCGCGAACGCTTCAGCAACTTGGGCAAACCCAAGCGGCTCGGGAGCAGATAGAAACGGCTTTAGGCAAAGACCTTGCCCTCGTTACGCCTTTGACGAAAGAGGACATTGCCTTATTTGCAAGTGATTTAGGTGATGGCGGGGTTGAGCATAAGGATAGTGAGTAGGCCGAAGTGTAAAAAAGAGCCCGTTCGAGTGATGAAACTCGAATGGGCTTCTTTTGGTTGGAGCTGAATGCTGAGGTACGCTGCCGTAGGCCAACTCGTTTATTTTAACCAGATATCAATTCATCGAAATGTGATGGGACCTTGGTGTAGCAGCGTTCACTAACTTATTCGTCCAGATGCAATAACCCATACCGACATATGACAGTCCCCAGAACAAAGCAAAATATTTGTTATCAGCAATAGGCAGGAACATAGACAGAATCATAATCAGCATAAGTGCGGGAACCCAGCGAGGGAAAACTTTTGCCAAGAAAGTCAGAATCATGAAGATCAGGGTACCACCGAGGAAACCAATCGTCCCGAACATTTGTGAAATATTAAACAGTAACCCTTCCGGTTTGTCCGCGACTGCGCCGCCGGTAGCAAACTGCGACCACAGCATCGATGTTGTCAAAATATTTCCAATGATGATAGCCAAGATGGTGATAAATCCGGTGACACCTGTTTCGCGGGACTGTACTTGATAAAAAGCGATGGATCCAACAGACATTAGAATGCAAGCGATTAATCCTGTCGTTAATTCTTGTGTGCTATCCGTTCCCCAAATGAGTGAGGCGGGGGTCATCCCCATTCTTGCAATTCCTGCCCAAATACAAATCATACCCAGCCATTTAACTACGCTTTGCTCCGTCATTGTCATTCATCCTCCAATTGAGTTATGTGTGTTGCTCTTGCTTTTAGATTACTGGAAGGGAAATCACGGAGAACAGAGCAGCGCGTTCCTAGTTTTCGGGAATGTTTTCGGGAACAATTTAGGAATTGACGAGCCAAGTCGGGAAATTGTTCCACATCCATATTCAGCTATCGACCCAGCAAGCTATAATACTTAGAGGTAAACATTCATGCAGGAAGAATGGCGGTGTGTGAGAAGTGTTACATCTGAGCAAAACAGGTGCTCCAGAAGCTGTTTACAAGCGGCAAGTGTTGTGGTCGATGCGGATTGCTCAGTTCATAGTACTCAGCTTCAGTCTTCTGACAGCTGCATTATATGTAAGTTTAATTCCACAGTACTACAAGATGCTTGTTGGAAAATGTATGCTATACGGCTGTGGTAATCTCGTTCCAGCCATGCCTTTGCCGGTAAATGGATTCACCTTAGAACAACTTGGGCTATTATTCGTGTTTATTGATGTTGTGTTTACATTCGTTTTTTATATGACATCGGCAATTGTGCTTTGGAAAGGATTCCAGGAACCAATGGGGTTGGTGGCAGTCGTCGCGATGGTCGCTTTCGGCTCGACATTCCCATCGTTAGTGATGACAGCATCGGAAGGAACTGTGTTTGCACAGCACTGGTTCTTAGGCGTCTCCATGCTAAGTTGGGTTTCCTTGTCCTTGTTTCTCTTACTGTTTCCGAATGGTAAGTTTGTGCCAAGTTGGTCACGTTACGTTTTTGTACTCATCGTAATCGTGGACGTGATGACCCTCGTGTATGAAGGGCAGATGTGGGAAAGGTTTCACATTCCAGCCTTGTTTCAGTTTCTCTGGTATGGCTTATCCACGATGATTTTGATCTATGCCCAAGTGTATCGCTTCCGATACAAGGCAAGGGCTGCCGAACGGCAACAAACCAAGTGGGTCGTGTATGGGGCTTCCATTGCTATTGTTGGATTCATCGGCATGAGTGCGTTGTTTGACCCTAGTCTTAATAATGGAACAGCGCTGACTTATGTGTATTTGAACGCAGTTTTGAATGCTTCCCTGACAGCGATTCCCATTACATTAATGTTCGCCGTGCTGAGACAAAGGCTGTGGAACATTGATCCGTTGGTCAAACGAACGCTCGTTTATGGATCTTTGTCAGTATGTATTCTGCTTATTTATACAGTGACCGTTCTATATTTAAGCCGTGTCTTTCAATCTCAGGATCATTATGTCGCTTCGTTGCTGGCAACTGCGATTGTGGCGGTAGCTTTCGCTCCTCTGAAACAATGGTTGCAGCGACAAATCAATCGGTTAATGAAAGGCCGCCACGACGATCCATATGCGGTTCTACTTGAATTAGGCAATCAGTTGATTCAACCTCAGAATCCTGATGCCATGCTGAATGCTGTTGTACAAACCGTGAAGGATGCGCTGCGTATTCCCTATACGGCTATCTATACAGGTATCGGCGGGCAGACAACATTAGTTGCTTCTGCGGGAAGCCTTCTTAATGAGGAACATGTTCTGCCGATTATTCATCGCGGGATCGAACTCGGAACCTTGCATATTACCAGTCGATCCCCAGGGGAAGTATTCACGGCGGAAGATAATAAATTTCTAGATGTTCTTCTCAGGCAAGCGGGACCTATTGTGGAGAATTGGCATATGACGCAGGGGATGAAGCTGCTCGCACAGGATCTGCAAGAGTCCAGAGAAAAGCTAGTGCTAGCGAGGGAAGAAGAGCGTCTATACATTCGAAATAATTTGCACGATGATTTGGCGCCTAGGTTAGCTGCGCTTGCGCTCAATGCAGCGACAGCTCAGATTTATGTTGAGAAACAGCCAGAAGTAGCGATTGAAATGCTAGCGGACTTGCGTAAAGTCATCCGCTCTACAGTGGATGAAATTCGTACGCTGGTCCATGACCTGCGTCCTCCAACATTGGATGAACTGGGGTTAATCGGAGCTATACAGGAACGGATTACGCTCCTATCCAAACCTGCGGCGTTGCTTGCAGGAGAGAAAGGTGCTGAGGTGCTGGATATTAGGCTACATGCAAGGGGTGCCCTGCCTACGCTTCCAGCAGCTGTTGAAGTAGCCGTATATCGAATTGTTACGGAAGCTCTAGTGAATGTCGTGAAACATACCAAAGCAACTACCTGTACAGTCAGGCTGGAAGTCTCTGAAACTGGCCAGCTTCAGGTCGAGATTAGGGATAATGGTGCGCACGTTGATCCTGTTTCGGTTAACCCATTTGCTGGGGGAAAAGGAGGGATTGGGCTGGCTTCCATGCGGGAAAGGGCTGCTGAATTAGGGGGTCACTGTACCATTGATCGGCCTGCGGGTGGTGGTACTCGGGTATGGGTAGTCATCCCTCTGTCTTAAACGTACATAAATCGCTGTAGAGGAGAAGTCCAGATGATGAGAATAATGATTGCAGATGATCATCCCATATTTCGAAGCGGTGTTCGGAATTTGCTACAAACCACAGAGGACTTAATCGTCGTAGGAGAAGCGGCTTCTGGAGATGAAGTAATGGGGCTTGTGGAACAATGCCAGCCTGATTTGATATTAATGGACATTCGCATGCCAGGGCTCAACGGGATTGAAGCAACGCGGTTAGTCAAAGAGAAATATCCGCACATCCATGTGCTGATTCTCACCATGTTTCGCGACGACCAATCCGTCTTTACGGCGATGCGCGTCGGAGCCAAGGGCTATGTACTCAAAGACGCTGACGAAATCGAATTGCTTCAGGCAGTTCGCATGGTCGGCAATGGAGGTGCCGTATTCAGCTCAGATATTGCGGCACGCATGATGCATTTCTTCTCCGAACCAAGAACGCGCAATCCTTCGGAACACCCTTCCTTATCGGAGCTGTCCAAACGTGAGATGGAGATTTTGGAGCGCATAGCGGAGGGGCATACCAATGCCCAGATCGGTGCACATCTATCCATCAGCGCCAAAACCGTTGCCAACTACGTTTCGATGATCCTAAATAAGCTGCAGGTGGAAGATCGCAATGAAGCCAGCCGAATCCTGCAAGAATTTCGGGAAGGTTAGGCAACACCTAGCCCCGTTAAATATGAAGTGAGTTAACAACTCTACAGTGCTCCACAGGCAGGCAAATAGATGGATTTTATACAGGTAAATCTCAAGATTTGCCCATCAAATACGCAATAGATGGAAAACCTACAGCTAATTGGTATACTGTTGGCCAATATGGACGAAAAAAGCTAGATTTATCTACATATTTTACAGTTAAATCGAGTTTTCGAAGGGATTCCTCTTAAATAACTGTATATTTTCCAGTTAGTGGATAGGGTGGTCTGTAATCAGCATAGAAGTTGGGGCAGGTATTGAAAAATTGTCCAAAAAAAAGTAATACGCCCTAAAAGGACGTATTACATTGTGATTATTTCGTTGAGCTCACCTGTAGAAGGTGAGCTTCTTTGGTTCTATTGAAATGGGTGAGAGTGAAGAGGAAATCATCCTTAAAGTAACTATTTTTGTATGCGCCAGCACCTGCGCCAACTTCCAGTTCCATAACACTGTAGCCAGCGTCGTTCGGCTCATTCAGCTTCTTGAACGTCTCCAAGCCAGGCTGGAGCAACGCCAACGGCTTCGAACCCCAAATGCTAAGCGATGTGACCACCGCTTCCTTCGGGTTCGTCTTCGACGGCTCTACCAGCAGCGACATCTGGTAGGCCGGGTAGCTCAGCAGCAGCTTCACGCCTGCTGCCGGAGCAGCCCCCGCGCCTGCCGCGTCGGCAGCAGGCGCAACATCTGCGGCGTCTGCGACCGCCGCCTCCTGGCCCGCGAGCATGACGCTGTCATCCTGCAGCGTCACTTCCGCCGGTTTGCCCAGCAAGTCTTCGACTTTCTTGCTGGACAAACCGATGAAGCCCTGCAGGCTGACGGCGCCGCCTGCCCAGAAGCTACGCAGCAGCGGAGCGCCGTCTGCGTCAAACAACGTGCCAAGGCCCTCGTAGACGCTGGCCTTGAAATCCCCTTTGTAGACGAGTTTGCCCAACTCGTCATACGCTTCCCCGGCGCCGGTCAGGGCGCCGTTCTGGAACGCGCCTTTGAGGCGCGGTACACCTTTTTCATCAAAGGAGGTGCCCTCGCCATTATATAAACCTACAAGAAATTGGCCTTTATACTTCATCATGCCGCTTGGGTAGAATTCTGTGCCTTCGCCGGAGTAGCTGCCATTTTTGAAGCCGCCCTCGTATAAGAGAATGCCCTTCGCATCAAAAAGCTTACCAGCCCCATTATATAAACTTGCGGAGAATTCTCCCTCATATTGGGTAATGCCTCCGGAGGAGAAGAGCTTGCCCGCGCCATTATACATGCCGCCATTGAAGGCTCCTTCGTAGAGCAGGTCACCACTGGGTACGAATAACTTGCCAGCCCCACCGAATTTACCATTTTGAAATTCACCGGTGTAGATAATTCTCTGCTTCTCATCATACAGGGCGCCAGCGCCATTGTAGATATCAGCTGTGAAAGCACCTTTATAGATCAAATGTCCTAGATCATCATACAGTGAGCCGTTCCCATTCTTGAGACCTTTCTCATACTCGCCCTCGTACGCAAGGACACCGTTGTCATGGTAGAGCTTACCTTTGCCAGAATAGAGACCATCTACCAAGTCGCCGACATAGCGGGCATCTTTTTTATCTTTTTTGGGATCAGCAACAACTTTCCCATTGCCTGAAAAGGTGCCCAGTTTAGGTGAATTTTCTTGAAGGATGGGAACACGGTTAAGCCATTTGTTTACGATTGCAGGCGGACGTATGAAGATGAAGTAAGCGAGAACGAGCAGGAATAACAAGATGAAGATGAGCAGTCTCTTGGAGAAGTAGTAGGAGCCGATCAAAACGTAGTTTTTCAAAGAGGATTCACGCGTTTGCAACATGACTCGCATCATTTGCTGAAATTTAATAATCGCTAGCTTAGGCAGCCTTCCTACGGTCAGGATGGCTTTCATAATATGTCCGATGAAAGGTGCTACGATAGGCTTTAGCACTTTCTCAATCGTTTTAATCGGCTCCAATGCTCTCACTCCTTATTTCAATCATAAAAAGAATTTATGGGACCTGAATCGTCATCTGACCAGGCTGCTGAACAGAAATAACACCGCCCCAGTTACACATGCATTTGGAGCTATTGTTAAGCGCGGGCATATTCGCGACAAGTACAGTCGGTGCTCCGGGTACCCAAGGGGCCGCTGTAACGGGGATGCAGGGCATGGGTGTCAACACACCAAATGCCGCGGCTGTTGCCGCTGCAACCATCGGATTGGATGGGGAGTTACACATACCAAACGGCAGTATATTCACCATAGGTTTATTATCCATAATGTTGGCAATAGGCATCGCGGTCATGACCATATTTGCAGGAAGCACCATTAACGAGCTAGGTGCAGCTCCGAACGTGCATTGCAGCATCGCGCCGCCGCATACGATATTCCCCATGCTTCAAGCCCCCTTAAAATTATTTCCCGTGCAATATTTCGGCAAAATATGCATTCATCTTTCTTTTATACTACTAGAAAAGGTTATATGCGGCAATCTAATCCTATATTCGCTAGATTTCGCTATTTTTCTCCAAAGAATGGATGCGTGAGTGGTAGAGATATTGTACTATAAAGAGAGAGAGTTACGTGAGCGGAGGGGTTTGTTCTGAATGGTTTGAAAATGGTGAAAATAGGGCTTGTAGGCATCCTTGCGACATCCTCGATCTTGATAGCAAGTACTCAGGTAGAAGCTGCTGGGGTGAAGGCTTTGACCCTGGGAGATGCGATCAAACAAGGGCTTCAGAAGAATACGCAGCTGCGCGATGCCAGAACGGATGTCTTGAAGAAAAGAATCGAGCTGGAACAAGCGCAGCACACGGTTAACAATGAGGCAGCCAAAGCTGCTGGTTTATTCGCTAGGCCTCGTAATTTAAGCCAAGATATCGGTACTCGAATGAAGGTGCCAGATGCCAGGTCTCAATTGTATATGGCTCAGGAAACTTTGCGGCAGCAGGGAGATTCAGCTCGATATGAGATCGAGAAAAGTTATTTAACGGCGTATCAAGATGCGGTGGCTGAGGAGCATTCTCGCATGAAAGTGGAAGAAGCGAAGGCGTCTGTCGATACCGTATTGAAGAAACGGAAATTCGGTCTTGCCGATGCGGCTGAAGTGGACAAAGCGGACAAAGCGCTGGAGAAGGCGAACTCGGACTATAAACAAGCGCAATTGACGGCAAAGTCTAGTCGTTTGGCACTAGGGAAATTACTGGGGCTCGATCTGGAAAATAAAGTAGAGCTTTCGTTTCAGCCGGATTACGCGGATTTGAATGAGAAAATGCTTCCTACCTTCCTATCGATGGGGCAGAAGACAACATTAAGCCTGTTAAGAGATACGGAGGCTCGTCGTTTGGCGGATGAGAAGCTGAACACGACCCGTGATTTATATAGCGGTAAATTCGGCCCAGCCCGCATGAGGGTGATGGATGGTTTATTTAAAGAGCAAGAAATCGATATGGAGCTCTTCCAGGCAAGCTATGACGAGACACTGGGGCGGGTGAAGGAGGATTGGCAGGGATTTTTTATGCTGCTCGGGTTCATTCCGATTCCGAAATCGTTGTTGCAAGGCGAGTATGATGGACTGCGCTATTTGGATGACTTGACGAATGCCCTACCACTTGCAACCATGGAGCAGAATAAGGCGCAGCTGCAGGAAAAAGAAAGCCGAAATGCTGTCATTGCAGCTGTGCGGCAATCTTTCTTGGAGGCGAAGGGAGCGGAAGAAGCTTACGCGCAAGCCTTGCGTGATAGGGATGGCGAGGTATCCAATCTATCGAAGGCGAACCAAAAGGTGAAGCTGAGCTTGATGAAATCAGAGGAGCTTCAGCCTTATAAAGATGCGGTTGATCAGGCAGATCAACAAATTGTGTCTGCACAAATTGCCTACAAAATGGCCCTAGGCAAGCTCGATCAAGGAACAGGCGGAGCTGTGAATCGTACGCTTCGCGAAGGGATTCTGCCGTATCGCAATCTTGATGATGGCTTGACGCCGATGACACCGCAGAAACCGAAAGCGCCCTTGGGTACTTGGAAGGTGAAACCCGCAGTTGGACAGTTGCTCAGCGATTTCAGTATAAATGTAAGCAAGAAGCTGGGTGCAACGGACTACGCCGTATTTACACAAGACGGTAAACGCATTGGGAAGCGTACGAAGATCACGAAGTCAGTACGGAACTTAACGCTAAAATTTAGTCAAATAGACCAACTGAAGGTCGTGCTTTATAACAAAGGTAAAGTCATTCAGACGCTGCCGCTGGATGGAAAAGGGAGTACGGGACAGCTTATTGGAGCTACCGCTGCGGACGGCGCGACTTCGGGAGACGCGGGCGGTGGTGCTGGTCCTAATGGTACAGATGGCAGTGCTGGTACGGACGGACAGGCAGGAAGTGATGGCAATACAGGTACCGGCGGCACCAATGGTGCTGGAGCTGGTAGTGGCTCATCGAATGGGCAGGCAAGCACTGGGAACGGTGACGGAAACGGGACAGATGACGACGCCGAGAATGCAGGACAGGGTGAGAATGCTGGCGGTGAGGACGAAGGTCTAGGAACGATCATTATCGGATCGTACAAAGTGAAGCTAGAAGCGTTGACGCCGGAGGCTTTGAATGCGGCAACTGCTACAATGGCGTCATCGGGACAAGGGATGGTGTATCAATCGGATGCGCAAGGAGCTCCTTGGATCGGTATGGAGGATATCTTAGATCCTAGCGCATTAACCGACCCGCCAAGCTCAGCTGTTCTTTCTCTGAAAGCCGTTGATGCGATCAAGTTGACCGTTGAAATCAAGGAACCGGGCACGATTGCTTCCCTTGAGACGCCTGAGCAGCTTCAAGGCAAGATAGATACGCTGAAACAAGACATAGAGAAACTGGAAGCTGCCAAAACTACCGCAGTTGCGGCTATGAAGCTCAGCGAGATCGCAGATCTCGCCGTGCAGATCAAGGACGCACAAGCCCAGCTCGGCATGATGGAGGCGCTGCTCAAGGGCGATACCAAAGCCGCGCTCGCACAGATGGCGCTCGTGAACAACCCGGACGCGCTGATCGCAGCGCTGTCCGACGAAGCATCGCCGGCTGAACCTGGCGATGGGTCAACGGGCAGTGGCGGCGACGGTACGCCCGCCGCCAACGGCCAGGCCAGCGAAGACCAGCTGGCCGCCCAAGCGGAGCTCCAGCAGCAGAAGCTGGAGCAAGCCCTCGCCGCCGGCGAGCGAGAAGCCGCTGCAGCCATGCTGCAACAGCTTCTCGCGACGCAGGCGCAGCTCGCGGATGCGCAGAGTGGCGCATCTGAGGGTCTGGCTTCGCTCGAAGCAGCGAAGGGGAAACTGCAGGCTGCGCTGAGCGCAGCGCAGGCGCAGAAGGACACGGAGCGGGTGGCGACGCTGACCCGCTCGATCGAGGCCGTCGACGCAGCGAAGCTGTCGACGCAGAAGGCCGCGCTGTTCGCGAAGCTGGACGCGGTACAGGCTTTGCTGGCGGAATTGCCAGCGGGTGGGGCTATACAAGCGCTGCTGGAACAGCAGGTGGAGAAGCTGCTAGGCGATCTGCAGCTCCAGGAGAAGGCGAAGTACGCGCCGGAGGAACAGCAGGAACTTGCAGCAGTGGCAGAAAGTCTGGCGAGTATTTCATCGATCCCAGCTGCGGCTGGTTCTGCTAATTCGGATGAGGTTCCTGTCACCATTCAACCGCTTTCGGCAGAAAACGTGCTTTCTTCCAATATTTCTATCAAATTTGCCGCTCCGCCTGTTATAATAAATGGACAAGCCTATTTACCTATTAGATCCGTCTCCGAATCGTTTGGAGCGGCGGTAGATTGGGACCCGGAGAGCTTCACAGTCACGGTGAGTACGGAGTATACAACGATTACAAGCTCTATTAATCAAGTCACTGCTTACATAGATGGACAGCCTATTGAGATAGATGGACCATCCTTGCTGCTAGATGGTAGGACCTATGTGCCATTAAGATTCATATCCGAGTCCTTAGGCCTAGGTGTCGACTGGAACGCAGCTATGCAAATCATTCAGATTACAAATTAAGAGGAGATACAAGCGATGAAGAAATCGATTGCGGCATTGCTGCTCGTCTTGCTGCTACTGGGTGCTGCAGGTACTTACCTGAGCACACACCAAGAAAGCATCCAGCTGTGGCCATGGAAGAAGAGCATGCCTTTCGACGGATTATCGAAGGCCATCTCAGACTCGCAGAATAACTTATTCGTCATTGATAATGCCAAGAAAACAATACATAAACTGGATGCCCAAGGTATTCTTCAATTCTCCATTACGAGTGAAACGGGGAAGAATGGTGAAGTCTATCGCTTTAACGATATGGCGGTCGATGATCAGGGCTATCTGTATACGATTCGTACATTACTAGATCCCTATGGAATTGCTGTCAAATCGGAACAAATTGTTCGGTATAAGCCGAGTGGTGAATTTGATCGCAGTCTTTTCACGCAGGAATATGGTGACGCTCAGTTTAAGAGATACCGGCTCGGCTCCTTGCGCAATGTGCAAGTGCATGAGGGTATGGTGTACTTTTTCAATGATGAAGTGAAGAAGTTATCCTTATACGAAACACCAGTTGGCAACAGTACAACTGCTGATCCTACGCTCAAATATACGATTACCCTTCCAGAGAACAAATACGTTTCGGAAGCAGACGGATTTAAGCCAGGTGAAATTTATTATTCCACGCGAAGCGGTGAAATTTATCGTGTTTGGAGTGATGGGCGGTCTGAGCTAGTCTATCCGCTGCCTGGCATCGATCGCACACGACGCAATTTCCCAGAGAGCTTCCACTTGGACCATGAGGGACGGTTAATTTTCATAGATTTTAACTCGCATATGATTACAAGACTGGATCCGAAACAACCTTATCTATTAGAGGGGCTTGTTAACGACGAGAAGGCCAAAGCGAGCGGTGTGGAGCTGGCTTTTGACGCGACTACGAGCAGTATTGGTCCCGATGGCAGCCTGATTATCGTCGAGTCCGCTCAAATTAATCGCCGACTTCCCGATGGTACGATTACGCCTTCCTTAATTGAAGCGAAATTTAGTCGATCTGATCAAAATCATGCAATTTTCGTATGGGCACTTGCCGTAGTTTTCATTTTACTGGTGCTGTACGCGATTAGAATTGTGTTTGTTCACCTATTCAAGAGGCGCTTGCCGCTCATGATGAAACAAGTTTTCATTCTTATACCGGTCGTTACTGTCGCTATGATTCTTCTCTCAACGGTCATTTACAATAGTTTCTCTAAGAAAATGGAAGAAGAGACGTTTAGCGAGCTGATTTTATTGGCCAAAAACGGGCAAAACCTTGTGGATGGCGACAAATTGGAAAGCCTCACATCTCCATTGGATTACAGAGGTACGACGTATCAAACATTCCGCAAGAAGATTCAATCTGTCTTCGAGAATAATGCATCTGATGATAATCAAGGCTTTTACAAGGCTGTCTATAAATATGAAGATGGCGTCATCTATCGGATTCTGGAAGACGATGATGGCATGCATATGTTTAATCCATTCCAACAAACGCCTGAGAACCAACAGGTAGTATTGGAAGGCAAACCAGCAACAGGTCAATGGGAGGATTTCTCAGGAGAATGGCGCTATGCAATTGCACCTATTTTTAATTCAGCGGGTAAAATTGTCGGTGTTTTCGAAACGAGTAAAAATCTAGATGGCTTGCTCAAGCACCGCCAATCGGTCTTAAACTCCATTATTCGCAATATTGCCTTTATCTCTGTAGGCTTACTGCTTGTGCTAGTACTGATGACATATGTTCTTCTCTCTTCGATTCGGAAGCTTCGCAACAGCGTAGGCGAAATTGCCAAAGGGAATTGGGATACCGAAGTGAAAATCAATACACGGGATGAAGTGTCAGACCTTGGCGACAGTGTTAATATCATGGCTGCGCGTATTCGGGACTATATCACGAAGGTGGAGAATTTCAGTCAAGCGTATTATCGCTTCGTACCACAACAGTTTCTGCGTTTCCTGAACAAAGAGAGCATTCTGGATGTCGAGCTTGGGGATCAAGTGGAACAGCACATGTCTATTCTGATTTTTAACATTCGCGGTTTCTACCAAATATCCAAAAGGCTGACACCAGAAGAAAATTTCAACTTCGTCAATTCGTTCCTCAAACGATTCGGTCCGTATGTGCGCAAGCATGAAGGACTAATGAATAAGTATTTGGGCGCAGGCTTCATGGCCTTATTCCCGAATCAGACAGATAAAGCGTTGTTCGCTTGTGTGGAGATGCGGAAGGAGCTAGATATCTATAACTCGCATAGATTGAGTGTAGGTTACTCGCCGCTTGATTTCGGAATCGGTCTACATAAAGGCCCTCTTCGCCTGGGAATCATCGGGGAGGAGCAGCGATTAGAAGGAAATGTGATCTCTGACGGAGTGAACTTAGCAACGATGCTGGAGAAGATGACAGAGCCGCTAGGATCATCCATTCTGATCACGGATTCCGTGGTTGAGACTTTGCAAAGACCCAAAGATTTCCTCTATCGCGATCTTGGTTTGATCCAAGTGGACGGCGTGAAGGAACCTCTTCACTTGTTCGATGTGTATCAAGGTGATGCAGATACGATTCGTGCTCTGAAAGAGAAGACGAAAGTCCTGTTCGAGCAGGCGGTCACTTACTATCAGGTGGGACGGTTCTATGATGCACGCGAAGCGTTCTTGATGGTTATTAAACAGAATCGCCAAGATAAAGCCGCGCAATTATATTTCTATATGTGTGATGAGTACTTCCAAAAAGGCACAACCGGTGAATGGAATGGTACACTTTCCGTATCTTAAGACAACAAGCATACGAAGTTAGTTTTCTAACGAAAACGTTAAGGAGATTGTGAGATGGAAGTAAGTAACTGGACTGTGCATGAGTTAACCAATGAGAAAGATGCATTACGGATTACAGATTTCTATCTTTCACCCCTTTCTTTCGATGACCAACGTCATACACCGGGTGAGTTAGATCATTTCCGTCATGCACCACTGCTTAGCTTGTCTCAGCGCAATCACCGGCATTGGTATATTGAGAACGAGTCGGGTGAGATTATCGCCGTGACGAGCTGCAAAGAGAATGAGCATCAATCTGGTGGATTTCTCTGGGATTACTTGGCTGTTCACCGTGAGTATCGCCGACATGGATTTGCCAAGATTTTATTTCAAACGTTAGAAACATTTGCCCGTTCAGCTGGTGGACGTTACATTTTGACCTACACGTGCGATTTGCAGGAGTATCTTCCTATTCAAAAAATGTTCCATGCCAATGGCTTTGAACGCATTGGTACCTATCCAAATTATTACTATGAAGGTGAAGCTAGACTAGCATTTTATAAACCACTGTCCCCTTGACAGATAGACTAATAGATTGGACCTGATGATATGCAAGGAACCTTAAAAGGGTGGATGGGGCTGCGCACAGAAGACAGTCGTAAGCTTTGGATGATGCTGCCGATCTTTTACTTTAGCGGTATTGCGGAATCCTTGAATTACACGGCGTTCATGGCACTTTTTAATCAGCGCTTCGGTGTGCAATACTTGCCCTATATTTATATGGTTGAAGCTGCTATCATGCCGCTCGAAGGCTGGCTCCTAGCCAAATTGGCGAATCGATTGCCGAAAGCTAAGATGATGACGACGCTCTACCTTATTATGATGGGACTTCTCTTCCTGAATGGTGTTGTGCTCCTAGGATTTAAGCTAGGCAGCATCGACTATCGCTACTATTATCCGATTCTTTTTCTCTCTTCTAACTTTGTTGTAAGGCAGCTAACCTTGCTCCTGTGGAGCACAGCGTTTGACTTGTGTCCGACCCAACAGGCGAAGCGACTTATGCCCGTTTTCATTGCTGCTACAACGACGGGTGGTATTACCGCAGGTTTGCTGGCGCATCAATTAGGCAAACTGCTTGGCACGGAAGCCGTGTATGCACTCGCACCGATTCTCATGGTGTTCGGTTTCGTTTTCTTCCGAAGAGCACTCCTGCGATATTTAGTTCCGCTCACCTTGAAGGAAGATAAGAGACTGGATAGGGTTCAGTCCGTCTCCCCCTCAGAGGAAGAGAAGCAGCCAACTTCCGGCTACTATGCAAAACAGATGCTGCGCAGTCCCTTCCTGCTGTGTGCGGTTGCCCTGATGACATTGATGCCGGCCGTTTATTTTATGATGGAGTATCAATATTTTACGGCTGCTGAATATAAGTTCTCTAATGAAGGAGATTTGACTTCGTTTTATGGCTTAATCACAGCGATTCAATTTACCTTCTGTTTATTGATACAAACGGTGTCCACTCGCTTAATGAACTGGTTAGGTGCCAGTAATATGCTGTTGGGCATCACGGTCATCTTCCTTGGCGGTTTTGGCTTCACAGCGTTATTCATGAACCATTCGCTCGGATTGGTCATGGTTTCGGGGTCATATGCGGTGTTTTATATTTTGCTGTACTACATTGCAGAGCCGTGTTATCAGCTCTTCTTCAAAATGATGCCAATCTCCAAAAGGGATGGCTATCGTTATTTCGCGCAAGGGGTTGCAGCTTCTGGCGGTATTCTCATTGGCTCGCTAGTCTCGATGCTATACTCGTTTGGTCTTCTACAATTGTCGCCCCTGGCGTGGATAGGTGTGGGAATTGCCGGAGTTCTAGTCGTCGTAGCGTGGTTCGGCCGGAATTTATACATTCGTGAATTGGTCAAAAGCGTTCAATCTCTACACGGGGATTTATCCGAAATTGCGGGCTCTTTTATCGGGGGCATTCGCAGCTCCAAAGCCTTATCGGCTATTCTCGCCTATCTGAAGCATCCGAATGATTATGTGCGAGAACTAGCGCTAGAAATTATCGGAAAAGCGAAGGATTCCGCATTCTTGCCGCATTTGATCCAAATGATTGGGGAAGAGAGCTCGCGGATTCGCATTGCCGTATTACGTGCGATGAACTTGCAAGGTGCCACGATTCAAGATCTCGTGCAGGTCGCCTCATTCTTGGAGGATGAGGATCCAGAGGTTCGTGCGGAGTGCGTGAAGTTGATTTCCAAGGCAACGCATTTGAAAAGTCAGTCCCATTTCTTTATCCGTGTGAAGCTATTGGATACGCACCCGAAGGTCGTGCATGAAGGTGTCAAAGCGCTGTATGCGCTAGAAAGTGAAGAAAGCTTCGCGGCTTGCGACGAAGCGATTATCAAAATGCTAGATACTGGCGGCGAATGGGCCGTCTATGGGTGCCATACCGTAGCTGATTTGAAGCTGCATACGTACGCTGCATGGGTTGTTACTTTACTTGATGAAGAGCGTCCTGCTGTTAAGGTGGCAGCTGCGCATTGCATCGGTAAGCTTCAGCATGTGGAAAGCATCCCCATGATGCTGGGAATGGTGTCTATGGCGGATCAGGAGTTGCGTAAAGCCATACTGCAAGCGTTTGTGGATATGGGAGATAAAGCACTGCCGACCTTACTGGAGTATAGTCACCATCCGAATCCATTCATTTGGAACGCGGTTGTAACTACACTCGCTGAGCTATTGGATGAAGGCAGACTGCATTCCTTGCTCGTTGAGCTATGTGCCCAGCGGCTGCAGGCATCCACCCAAGAACGTGCATTGCCTGCTGCGCTTGAGAAGCTTGGCCTAACAGGTCTAGCTGAATTGGCGAAAGAACGATGCGGCGAGTTGCATGAAGCACTCATTGACGGAGCCTGGGCAGTCATGGCTAAGCTCGTTGACGAGCGGATCATCATGACGCTGCGTGAAGCTATTTCAGACGAGAACATCGAACTTCGTGAGAACGGCTTAGAGGTTCTTGCGGAAGGGCTCGGAGATCGTAAATTAGCCTATGCGTTATTAGATCAGTTGAAGCAACAACGCATGACTGAGGTTATGGAGGAATTACAGCCGCTGGTGCTGCTTCAAGAGGCAACAACATGGTCGGATAGCTGGCTCAAGGATATTTCCATCTACGCACTAAGCGCATTGGAGCGTGCCCATATGAAAGAAGAACGTAAATTTTTAACCATGTTAGATAAAGTGATTTTCTTGAAGCAAGTCAGCTTATTCGCGGACTTGTCTGTCGATGAGTTAGGCTTAATTGCAGGTATTGCGACCGAAGAAGTCCACGAGGATTTAACATACTTGTTGCGGCGGGGAGAATCAAACGCAGCCATGTATCTCATAATTGAGGGGCATGTTGAACTAAGCAATGAGACAGGTGTTGGAGAGACGTCGACGATTGGCGTTCTGGGACCTAAGCAAGCGGTTGGTGAAACGACTGCGTTAGATGGCTCTCCGTCATCTGTTACCGCACAGGTTATTTTTGATGAGGTACGAGTTCTTACCATGCAAGGAGAGAGCTTGTCGCGCTTAGTGAGGTTGTATCCGGAGATTGGAATCGGGATGCTTCATGCATCAAGTGCAAGAGTACGATTGCTGGAGAACATGCTGTTGAAAATGTCGTAGGAGTGATCGTCTTGGGTATGGAGTCCATCGTATTGCGCAACGATTTACAGGAGCTAGCGCGTCTAGCAGCCTTTATCCAAGGCTTATCAGGGCCATTCAGCATGGATGATAAAGCTTTGTTTCAAATCAATTTGGTTTGCGATGAGCTCATAACAAACATTATTCTATACGGCTACCCATCTGATCAAAAAGGGATGCATACGATTCGCCTTGATGTTGAGCAAACCCTCGATGGTTGGGAACTTTGTTTGAGTGATCAGGGAATTCCTTTTAACCCACTTCTTAAACCGAGTCCCCGCACCGACCAGAGCATCGAGGAACGCGGGATCGGGGGTCTCGGTATCCACTTTGTTCGACAAGTCATGGACGAACTTCGGTACGAACGTTCGAATGAGGAGAATGTGCTTCTAATGAGAAAAAATCGGATTCAAGAGGAGGGTGTTTCATGATAATTACTGAGCAGGTGCAAGGTGACATTGTGGTAGTAAGCTTACAAGGCAGATTGGATGGGAATACATCAGCAAGCTTGGAATCGGCGTTCGCTAAGTTGGTGGAGCAAGGCAAAGGCAAGTTCGTGTTTAATCTGCAAGGACTGGATTATGTCAGCAGTGCAGGACTAAGAAGCTTACTGTCCGCTGCCAAGATGGTTAAGGTCATTCAGGGCAAGCTTGCGCTAGCTCATATGAATGAGCAAGTGAAGGAAGTTTTTGATATGTCGGGTTTTAGCAGTATTTTCAAGCTGTACGACACGGAAAATGAAGCAGTTAATGCTATTAATTAATTCGTATGTGTAAGTAAGACATGAGACAACACAAAGGAGCTGAGCTGGATGGAGATCGTCATAGGCGTGCTTGTTATCCTGTGTCTAATGGCTGTCATCCAGTGGCAGCGTGCACAGCGAAAGCATCAAGTCGCCGAGCTAGAGCTTGAGCGGACGATGCAGCTTTTTGATGTAAGCTTGGAAGTGAACTCAACGATTCGCAAACAGGATTTGTTAGTCAAAATCATGGAAACCTCTTCCCGCATTATGAACGCGGAAGCTTCGTCCGTTATTTTGGTCGATGAGGAGAAGGGGGAACTGTTTTTCGATCTAGCTCTTGGCGCCAAAGGTGACGAGGTACGCGAAATTCGCCTCAAGATCGGCGAAGGTATCGCAGGCTGGGTCGCACAGACAGGGAAGTCGGTCAAGATCGACGATGCTGCGCGTGATGAACGCTGGTCGTCCAAGGTTGCGAAGCGTGTCGATTATCCTACTCGCAACATGCTCTGCGTTCCACTTGTCAGCAAGGGGAAAATCATTGGTGTGCTGCAGGTGCTAAACAAACGAGGCGATACACCGTTCACGGAACGTGACTTGCAGTTGTTGGAATCGATTGCTTCCCCAACAGCAGCCTCACTAGAAAATGCCATGCTGTATGATGCGCTTGAGAAGTCGGTACATGCCTTGAAAGTTACGACAGCAGCGAAAGAACGCATGGAGAGTGAACTGCGTATCGCAACGGATATTCAGATGGGATTTCTACCTCGTAAGATATTAAGTATGCAAAGTCGTTCTGCGGATGGTGAAATCGGAGACCTTGGCGGTGAGATGCTTATTCGTGTTCAAGCGGAGGCGCAGGCAACGATTCGACCCGCGCGTGAAGTAGGCGGAGATTTCTACGATTATTTCCGTATCGACGAGAATCGATTGTTTTTCGTGCTTGGCGATGTCTCGGACAAAGGAATTCCAGCGGCTCTCTTCATGGCGGTAACGATGACGCTGCTCAAAGGAAAGATGTCTGTGGAGTTGACACCAGGGGAGTTGCTTACGGCTGTCAATCAAGAGCTGTATAAGGATGATTCTACCATGTTTGCGACAATTTTTTGCGGTGTATTAAACGTAGCTACCGGTCAGCTGCGATATAGCGATGGCGGTCATTGCCCACCATACATTGTAAGGGCGAATGGTGAGGCTGAGCTTTTGAAAGGGAAAAAGGGTCTTCCGCTCGGTGTTATAGACGATATGTTATATATGGATAACGAGACTATGTTAGCGCCAGGAGATCGCATTATTCTGTATACGGATGGTATTACAGAGGCGGAGGATCACATCCAGAACCAGTATGGCTTTGTCCGCCTTAAGGATGTATTGGAACGAGAGAAGTCAAGTAAGCCTGAGCAATTGCTGAGTCAAATGGTGCAAGATGTGGATCGGTTCGCAGACGGGGCCGTGCAATCCGATGATATTGCAGTACTAATTATAGATCGCAATTTAATTCCATAGTAAACTCCGCTGCATAGCGTTGTGATATAGTTAATGAATAGACTTCTTGCACGGAGGGACGGACATGTAGACGTGCAAATCAGGGTTGAATGAAGGTTTCCATCAAAAGTTCGCTAGGAGGGTTATGCCATGCAAAAATCCCATATTAACCGGCAACCAGATTCTTCTTTGCATACAAATCACAAAAGTACGAAAACAAATACACCTGCATCATCCGATCTGATGAACATCCAACGAGCTATTGGCAATCGTGCTGTGGGCAATATGTTGAACATCCAGACCAAAATGACCGTTGGTCCAGCTGGAGATGCCTATGAACAAGAAGCGGATCAAATGGGGAAACAAGCGGCGGACCATATTGCTGCTGCAGAGAGTGGTGGCGGATCAAAACCAGATGTACAGCGCTCAGAAGGCGGAGAGTCAGAGGATGAGGAACTGCAGATGAAGCCATCGACCGAGTCGATTCAGCGCTCAGAGGGCGGGGAGTCGGAGGATGAGGAGCTGCAGATGAAGCCATCAACCGAGTCGATTCAGCGCTCAGAAGGCGGCGAGTCGGAAGACGAAGAGCTGCAGATGAAGCCATCGACCGAGTCGATTCAGCGCTCAGAGGGCGGGGAGTCGGAGGATGAGGAGCTGCAGATGAAGCCATCAACCGAGTCGATTCAGCGCTCAGAGGGCGGAGAGTCGGAGGATGAGGAACTGCAGATGAAGCCATCGACCGAGTCGATCCAGCGCTCAGAAGGTGGAGAGTCAGAGGATGAGGAGCTGCAGATGAAGCCATCAACCGAGTCGATTCAGCGCTCAGAAGGCGGCGAGTCGGAAGACGAAGAGCTGCAGATGAAGTCATCGACCGAGTCGATTCAGCGCTCAGAAGGCGGGGAATCGGAGGATGAGGAGCTGCAGATGAAGTCGTCGTCCGAAGGCGGCTTTGAAGCTGGTGAAGGAATTGAGTCGCAGATTAAGGCGAAACAAGGCAGCGGGAGTAAGATGGATGCAAGCATTCAAGCGAAGATGGAATCAGCGTTCAAAACGGATTTCAGCAGCGTAAATATACATACGGATTCAGAATCAACAAAGATTAATAGATCTTTAGGCGCAGAAGCATTTGCTACGGGAAATGATGTGTTCTTCAGGGAAGGCCGATACAATCCAGATTCACGCGAGGGGCAAGAACTGCTTGGTCATGAATTAACGCATGTTGTGCAACAGCGAGGCGGTAAGTAAAGCGAATAAGCAAGAATTTATATCATGAAGGAGCTTGGTAGAGATGCCGCAAGGAAAACAAGTCCAGACCAAACCAGTGAGCCCCTCGCATCAGCAAACGCAGCAAACACTATCGGCTCCAACAAGTACGAGTACCTCACAAATGTCTCCTATGGGGACAAACATCTTTATGCAGATGCAGCGTACGGTTGGCAATCGCGCAACACAAGCTTACGCGAATCAGGTTATTCAGCGTAATCCTGCTCCGCAAACACAAGTGCCGGCGCCCACTGTGGCGCCGACAGTGGCCTTCCATCGCCGCAGGTCAGGTACAGCCATTCCGCCAAGGCCTATGGCACCTACTACTAAACCGACTACAGTGGCGCCGCAACCGCAGACAACGACCCAGACCCCAACGCCAACAACGGTAGTTGCGCCAACGGGAACGACCCAGACCCCAACGCCAACAACGGTGGTTGCACCAACGGGAACGACTCAGACTCCAACGCCAACAACGGTGGTTGCACCAACGGGGACAACCCAGACACCAACACCAACAACGGTGGTTGCGCCAACAGGGACTACCCAGACCCCAACACCGACAACGGGGACTACCCAAACACCTACACCAACAGTGGTTACCCCAATTGTGCCTTCTGCTTCTACATTGCATCCGACAGGTGACGATACCAAGGATAATGCAGACATGATTTCAGGCGTTGGCGGAACTTTCTCCGACAGCTTCGGTAAACGTTCCGATGATTTTAAAGAATCCTACGATAAAACGAAGGATGCAGGAATGGCTCAACAGTCGGCTACGATGGGTGCAGTAGCATCGACTGCAGATCTTGTGAGCGGGCCTTTCCAAATCATGAGCGCGATTCGAGAGACGCTCTCTGTCTCAGGAGATACGAACCGAACGGGTCATAACAAACGTTGGCAGTATGCAGGCACAGGAACGTCAATGATCGAATCAACCGGTAAAATGGTGAGCGGTGGAACTGGTTTAGTGGATAAGGCTGCCAAATCAACAGGGCATACCAAAGGGATTGGCAATTCTTCCACTGCCAGCGATTATACGGGTACCGTAGCCGAAGCGATCTCCGCAGTGAAAAATACCATTATGGCTGTCAAAGCCATTTACGATATGTACAGTAAGCACTCCGAAAATGGCGGCCTCGACAAAGGCGAGAAATCAAAAGGCGTTCTCGAGATCATTAGTAACGCAGTCCAAGCTGCCCAATCTGGTGTCAAAGTGGCGAAAGGCATCATGGAAATCATGGAGACGAGTACGGCTAGTTTGACTGCTGTTATACCGGGTGTTAGCATTGCCGTAAGCGGTGTGAAAATCGCCATTAAAACAATTGACGTAATCAAGGCAGGCTTAAATCGCAGAGCCATGACGGCGGTGAAACGTGATTTTAAAGGCAAAGCAGAGTATGCTGATATTCTCAAAGAAAAACGCTGGTATACACGAAATGCAGGAGTAGACGCAGCGAAGCTAGCTGCGAAGAAACTTCAATTGAACAATGATATTGCGACAGGTGATCCAGCTAAAGTAGCAGCAGCTAATCAGCAACTCGATGAAATCGCTCAATATGAGTTAGCGAAAGAAATGAAAAAAATTAACGTGAAGCGGACGGACCGAGGCGCTATTCAAATTGGGCTTGAACTTACGAAGATTGCTGCGGATATTGCGACACTCACTGGGGTAGGTGCTCAAGTAGGTACGCCGCTGAAAATCGTTGCTTCAGGTATCGGCGCTGCTATGCCAATTGCCAGATCCTTGAAGCAAGCTGGGCGTGATCGCGCATCGAAAGCAGGCGCTTGGGGAATTACTAAGGCAGTCTTCAATGCGGATAAATCAACCGAGAAGAAGTTGGAAAAGCGTGCGCATGATACGGATCTTATTTTTGATATGTTCTCGAAGCTTCCATTATATGACGAAAACGATACAGCTGTCGTTGCACGTTACAAACACGTAGAAACCTTTGTAGAAGCTGCTGGTATCAGCATTAAAGCTTTGTATCAGTTTGAAAATGATCCAGCTAAACTTAAAGGCGCCATTGTTGAAGCAATGGGCAAGAGAGAATAGGAGATTGAAGCGATATGTTGACTGAGCTTGCACATGCGCGCCATCTGGCGCAATTAGGGCAATTGAAAGAAATTCTGGATGGGGCAGAGCTAGCTACGAATTTGCTAGAGAAATCCGAAGCGATCCCGCTGCATG
Source organism: Paenibacillus sp. J22FR83 (assembly GCF_059691955.1). Lineage (NCBI taxonomy): Bacteria > Bacillati > Bacillota > Bacilli > Caryophanales > Paenibacillaceae > Paenibacillus > Paenibacillus sp. J22FR83. The sequence goes on along the minus strand of NZ_JCAUAM010000002.1, from coordinate 362,353 downwards.
TACTGATGGCAGGATTTCAAGAGGATAGTCAAGGAAGAGATCGTTTCCTTCATTTTAGCTTTTTGCCATTAAACGACGAGGAAATCGTTGCGATTCAACTTCTTCAAATTTACAGCACAATGCCATTTCATCTGCAAGCAGGTTCCCGTGAAGAGGTAGCCGCGCTCTTGCTCGAAATAAATACACGCTTGCCAATCGGTCACTTTGGGGTGAATGAAGAAGGCGAGATCCACTATCGTTATGTGTATAGCCTATCGGCTTCACGCACGTTCGAAAGTGATGAAGTGTTAGAAATCCTCACGTTATTCGTCTATATGTGTGATATGTTCGGTGAGCACATCGAGCAGGCTGCTAGCGGTGAAGCCAAGGCAGAGCAGGTTATTCAGGCATTAAGAGCATAGCTATGGACTAGATAAAGACCTCCAAACCAATAATTTGTGGTTTGGGGGTCTTCTCTATGTGGACATGGACTTACAGAAGTGAGCTGAGTCGAATATCCAGTCTTGCTGCCACGCCTGCGGGATTGCCTACACTGCGGGGTCCGCCAAAGTTGAAGGCGATGATGACGATATCATTACGGCCGCGTCGTAGAAATCGCCTTACATTGAAGCTGCGTCCAGGGTTGAAGAAAGAAGGCGTGTTCTGTGGCGCGTCATAGACCAAGGGTACGCCGTTGATGATGACAACTGCGTAGTTATCAACGGATAAGAAAAGAGAAGCGCTCAGAATAGATCTTCGTTGCGATAGCGTGAAACGTGTCGAAATGACCGCATTCTCACTGCTAAGGTTGCCAGAATACCAAACATAGTTGGCGTTGGCAACTGGTATCCATCCGGGGTCACTCGGAATAACTTGAGCATTGAACCAAGAGTTATCTGTACCAATTGAGATGGTTGTTTGGTTCGGAAACAAGCGGCCTGCTCCTGTTTTGCTGTGCTTCTTCAGTTGAGTATGGTATAACAGCATAGCTTTCGTTTTCGGGATACCTGCGCTTCTCGGAAGTCGAACAATTCTACTCGGTTTTCCTGCGATACGTTGTTTTTTATTCATCTCGCCATCTCCTATCAGGATAATAATGCTTACCAAACTATTCTATGTTTGATGGATAGAATTGCATGGGTTGATAGATGATAGAGATATTAAAATGTATGAGAACCCAATTATCACGAGCGCAGGTAGAGGTATTACGAGCGTATATGCTAAGTGAGGAAAGCCCTAAGTCCAACCGGACTCAGGGCTTTATCATTTCCTAGGAAATATTTCGACTTATTTCACCTTGTTTTGCAGCAACTCGACGAACTGCTTGCCCACATCTCCCATTTGACCGCCGCCTGCAGGTCGATTGCCGCCACCGAAGCCGCCGCCACCATTTTGGCCACCATCTCCTGTATTACCGCCACGACCAGCACCATTCGGTCTTTGGCCGCCAGCTTGTTGGCCTGCTCCGTCTGTGGTATTCGCTTTAGGCGTAGCAGAAGCATCTGGCGCAGGAGATGCAGCCCCATTGTTAGAACCACCGGTACGATTGCCTGCTCCCTGGCCATTTTGCCCACCATTGCCTTGTCCGTTTGGACCACCGAAGCCGCCGTTACCACGATTACCCATGCGAGTTTCAGCATCCGTTAGGAAAGTCTTCTGGGCATCTGTCAGATTTGCTAGTAGTTTCGTTTTATTGTCGTCGCTGAGTTCATTCTTCGTGACGATTTCTTGAGCGACAGGAAGCATAGCTTGCGCTTGTTCCTTCGTAATGGTCAAACCATCTGATTTGTCCATCATGGTTAGCATTTGAAACGTGCTGAAGAGTTGCCTTTGTGCAGGATCCATCGCAGGGCGATTTTGTTGGTTATTCTGTTGGCCATTACCTGCCGCATTCTCCGTTTGCTGTACAGGCTGTGAGGTGCTAGCCGCAGCGCTTTGAGTGTCAGATTGATTCCCGCATCCTGCGAGAAGAATGGGGATCAAGATGCATATGCCTGCTAGTTTTTTCATTTTCATACGTGTATGTATCACTCCTATTTTGGGTTTGTCCACGTTGCCATTGTACGCTGTTAATATGAAAGAATAGCGAATAAATGCTGAAAGATAGCTTAAAATTAGTGATTATAGATTAGTCTTCCGAATAGTCCGAAATCGCCGAACTAAATCCACAGTCTGCTTCTATAAATCTCAATTAGTCCGAAAAAACCGAACTAAATGGCTCGAAACAACTCTCCCACAAGAAAAATACGTAAATAGTTCGGTAAAATCGGACTATTTGTACCTTTTCGCAAGAAGTTCGCGATTTAATTCGGATAAATCGAACTAATTGGACGTAGAGGCACCAAACCAAATAACCCCCCAAGAACGTCGAATATTCCGACGTTCTTGGGGGTTCCAATAGACCGCCAGAAGGCTACTCGCGACTGAAGTGCGCAGGACGTGCTAAGTGTGACGGCAGCTTCGTGTGCATGTCCCCTTTGGCGGCGTTCACTTGAAACTGAGTAAGGAACAAACTGTCGCTCAAATCTGCCCCGCTCAAGTCGGTGTCTCTGAAATCGGCTCCGATCAGGTCAGCTTTTCGCAGATTGGCACCTCTTAAATCAGCTGCTATGAGATAGGCACCACGCAGATTGCTGGCCCTTAGATCAGCGCCTTTCAACTTGGCGCCGATGAGGTCCGCCCCTCTGCCGTAGGCCTTACGGCGGCCTTTGGGGATAGCCAACTCACGCAGACCTGCTTCGCGTACAAGCTCGCTAGCACGAAGCAGCAGAACATTCACAGCGGCTCGATGCTCGTTAATGTTCACACCACATAAATCCTCTGGCGTGAGGTTCGTGAGCCGTTCGGTTTCTGTCAGCGCAGCACGAACATCCTCGTGGACGGGACTAGCTGCCTGCAAGGTCAAGGCTTCTGTCAAATACCAGAGCAGCTCATGAAGCTGGCGCATCAGCGGAAATACTTCATACATCTGCTTCGCGGTTTCAGGCGCTTGGCGCCAGTCCTGGCCACCGAAGGTGCTCTGCGAAACCTTCTGTCCCGCACCGAAGCAGTCATACACGGTGCATCCGCGGAAACCAATCTGGCGAAGCTGGGTATGCACACCGCAACGGAAGTCGGCTTGCAGGTTCGTGCAGGGCTGTCCAGCAGCTTTATCATTAGCGAAATCCGTTGAAGCCGCGTAAGGCAGTGCAACACAACATAAACCAAAGCAGTTCTCGCAGTCTCCTTGCATATGTAGGCGGGTATCCGCCGTTGTGATTTCTGAAAATTTTTCATTTTCCAGCATAAATGAGATTCTCCTTGTTCGTTATCCTTTTTACATTATACAATGAGGAGAGCAAATGTACGAGTAAGGTGAGAGGGTGACACCCATGAGCACATTAACGAAAGCTATTTTAATCGCATCGAAGGCCCATGATGGTCAGGTAGACAAAGGGGGCAGCCCCTACATTTTACACCCCATTCGTTTAGCTAGCAGGGCTAAATCCACAGAAGAATCTATTGTAGCTGTCTTACATGATGTTGTGGAAGATTCGAATGTTACCCTATTTGATTTGAAGAAAGAAGGTTTCAGTCTACCAATCCTTGAAGCGCTAGATTGCCTTACGAGAAGGGCAGATGAGCCGTATGAAGGTTTTATTAAGAGAATCAAAGTAAATCCATTAGCTTCGGTTGTGAAGCTCTTAGATTTAGAAGATAATTGTGATCTTAGTCGAATTGAACATCCTACCCGTCAAGACTATGAACGAATTGATAAGTACAAAAAAGCGATAGCCGAATTAAAATATGGAAGCTGACATCTTAGGATGTCGGCTTTTTTTGTCGAAAAAGACTTGGAGAAGAGGGACACCAATCGACATACGAAATGAGCTATATACAATATGATAAACGTATGAGTACGAGCAGACCATATGAAGAAAGGGTTGATCGCCATGAACAACATCAGAATATCCTCAAAAGGTATCGAAAAAGCGCTCCGTAAGTTTGATTATTTGCAAGCTATTGCCGAATACATTTGGAACGGTTTCGACGCTGAGGCTACGGCGGTAGATATAACTCTTCATAAAAACATACTAGACGGCGTGGATCAAATCGAAATTGCAGACAACGGTTATGGGATTAAGCTCAAAGATTTAGAGGGGAAGTTTACGCCATTCTATGAATCGGAGAAAGCTGTGGATCCAGATAAACGGGGGAGAACAACTTCGGCGATGCATGGTAAAAATGGAATAGGACGCTTAACGTTCCATCATTTTGCTTCGGAAGCGATCTGGCAAACCACGTACGAGGATGGTCTCCTGCTCAAGAATACGTACAAGATTCATATTCAAGCCAAACAATTGGATGCCTATCACGTGACCAAGTCGGAACTAACTGACAAGGAGAGAGGGACGACCGTCACATTTAATCATATCATCAAGGAGTTCGTGATTGAGGATTTTCTAGCATTTTTGAGCAGAGAGTTCGGGTGGTTCTTAGAACTGCATGCGGACAAGCCCTACACAATTCGTATTGATGGTGAACCGTTGAACTACGCTAGCTTGATCGCTGAAAAGGAAACCTTCCTATCTGTGCATCCGATGTCGCAGACGAAATTTCGAATTACGTATATTCGTTGGGAAGATCGTATGAATCATGAGTATTCGAAACTGTATTTCATAGATTCGAAGTTGAATGAGCAGCATAAGCAGCCCACTACGTTTAACAATAAAGGGGATTCCTTTTACCATAGTGTCTATATTCAGAGTAAGTTATTTGATCAATTTGATTGGAGTCATGAGGAGTTGAGTGGGCAGCAGTCGTTTACATTCGGAGCGAGCCGCAAAAGTGATGCTTTTCAATATCTGTTGGATGAGCTGGGTACATTCATTAGTGAGAAAAGGAAGCCGTATCTGCGGAAATTATCCGATGCTGTCATCAAGGAATTTGCGGAAGCGAAGGCATTTCCGACGTTCACAGGTGATCCTGAGGCGGCAAACCGCCGGGAGGAGCTCGAAGCTGCGATTCGTGCGTTGTGCCATGCGGAGCCCAAAGTATTTGCGCGATTAAATCCCGAACAGAAGAAAGTGCTTGCTCACCTGATCCACGCCGTAGGGGCCGAAGAACGACAATGGTTGATGGCTGCGCTGTGAGGTATAATGTGGTGATGAGGTGGTATAAACTGTGAGATGAAGCTGCGTCCTCAAAGGGGGCGGCTTTTTTCCATAGGCGGTCTGACGACGGATTCTACAGGATTCTACAGGTTTGATCTCGAATACATGGATACAGCATGTTTGTCGGACAGATAATGGCTGCATTCCGACCTGCAATGATAACGAGTAAAGGAGCCTTACCATGAACAATCCCGCAACAGGGCTGCATCACATCAAAGCTATGGTTGAGAAAAAAGTGACCTGGCTTGAGCTATTCTACGACCTGCTCTTTGTTGCAGCGGTTTCCAAAGCAAGTCATGTCTTGGTACATGTGCATCACGGTACGATTCCGCTGGAGTACTTAAGCAAATTCGTTCTAATTTTTGTCCCGATTTGGTGGGCCTGGGTGGGGCAATCCCTATTTGTCAATCGATTTGGAAGGGACAGTACCTCGCACCGCGTGTTCCTCATTCTGCAATTATTTTTCGTATTAATTATGACGGCGAGCCTATCGGTCGATTTTGATAAGCATTTCGTTCCTTTTCTCATTGGCTACCTAGGTTTGCGAGCGATGACGGCGATTCAATATTTGGCTGTACACAAAAAAGAAGAAGATCATCGACGGAACACTGCCCGTTATCTAGGCAGCCGTTTTTGGATCGGGTTGGCGATTTCGGCACTTTCCCTCTTTTTCGACTCATGGATTCGCTACGCGGTGTTGTATGCGGGTATTATGGTGGATATTGTGCTTCCCTTATTGGGGAGGAAATACTTGGTAAGAAGCCCGATCAATACACATCATTTATTAGAGCGGTTCTCGTTATTTACGCTGATTCTACTCGGAGAATCGGTCATTAGCATATTGACCGTCTTGCAGTCGAGTGACTGGACATGGCGATCCGTCCTATTTGCTTCAATGACCTTTCTACTCATCATTGCGATGTGGTGGCAATATTTCGAGAACGTCGAGAAGAAAGTGAACAAAGACCTTGAGACGGCAGGGCAGACGATCATCTATGGCCATTTATTTATCTATTTATCCCTGTGCATGATGGCTGCTTCCATCCAGTTGTTATTCTTGGAACAGCTAAACTATGGGTTTATGTTAAGTTTTATTTTCGGTTCTGTGCTTCTGTACTTTTTCTCAACATCTCTTGTCTTTCACAAATACAGACATCCACATCAACGATTAAAGGTAGGGCATCTAGCCGTATTTCTAGGATTACTGGTTGTCTTTCTTGGCCTGGATTTGATATTCCAAATGCCGAATTACGTAATTATCGGAGAAATGATGTTATTTTTTGCCGTATATGCGAAGGGAACGACTTAAGAACATATCTGGAGGGGAAGTAGAGATGCGCATTGAACTGGATGCTGATCTTACACTTAAAACGCTTGAACCCAAGGATGCCGAGGCGCTATTTGCTCTCACCGACAGCTGTCGAAATTACTTGAGAGAATGGTTGCCTTGGGTGGATGCGACGCAGCATAGCGATCATTCAAGAGGTTTTATCCAGCACTGTCAAAATCAAGAGGCATCCAATCATGGTATCACTGCTGGCATTTGGTTCAAAGATCAGTTTGCAGGCTGCGTTGGATTTCACCCGATTAGTTGGGCTAATCACAGTGCTAGTCTAGGCTACTGGTTAGGAGAAGGATTCCAAGGTCACGGTATCATGACACGGGCTTGTCAGTGGCTAGTAGATTATTCGTTTAACGAATTGGGCCTGAACCGAGTTGAAATTAGATGCGGAGATACCAACTTCAAGAGCCGAGCCATTCCAGAGAAGTTAGGGTTTACAAGAGAAGGTCAGATTCGGGATGCCGCATGGCTGTATGATCATTACATCGACCTTATTGTGTATGGCATGCTGAAGCGTGAGTGGAGGCAAGGTTAGTTGTTGGTATGAAAAAGCAGGTTGCCTCGGCAACCTGCTTTCTTATACATCCGGCTATTTCGCTGTATTCATGACATCCCAATCCTGCTGTAAAATTATTCGCTCAGCGACTTGGAAACTAATCGTTACATGATTCATGCCTGGCTGAAGTGGATGGTCCAATGACAGATCATAGAGTCCATTGTTATAGCTCAAGTCATAAAGGAATTTCATCGCAGCGCCTGATTCAGCTGCTGGGGTTTCGTCCATATCTCGGTTCTTAATCTTAATTTGCAAAGTTGGTTTGATGCTATTGTACTCCAGGTACCTATTTTCATAGACAAGCCCTGATAGATGAAGTTGATGATCAACAGTTTGAGAAGGTAGTTGTGAAAGATGTCCAATTTTATACAACTGAGAACTTAGTGTGACAACTTTGTTATTATCGTAGCCCATGGTGACGCTCGTGGTTGCCCCAAACAATGTCCTTATATCAGTAAGACTCAGATAGGGCGAGCCTTGATCATTAGGGGAATCCGGTGAAGACGCGAGCTTCAACTGTTTAGCTAATTTACCGTCCCAGAGAGTTCTAACTTGCGGCTCACCTGCTTTTATTTGAAAAGCATAGCGGGATTCGTTCTTTAACGTCCACCAGCCCGCGACATCTGGCCCAGTTAGATCGAAGTGATAGATGCGTGCCAGAAACGCAGTATCTAGGAACGGTTCACCTTGCTTATTATCGTATCCGATAGATTCATTGCCGAAAGTATAGGCACCTGCCTCGTTTTGATAGAAAGCACCTTGGTAGGAAGTATCACTCTGGATAACCATATCCGATTCGCGATCCTTCAGAGTCACCTTATCCATATAGGTTGAAAGTTGGATCCAAGCTTTACCGACGAATGAATTAATTTGGAACCAACGGACGCCATTCGGGTCGGTCCATGCAGCAAGGGGATGAAGCGTTTGTGGGCCGATCTGTCCATGGTTGAGTATGATTCCTGTATTCGGATATCGAAAAAGCGTCGTGACAGGAGAGTTAAGCTGTATCGTTGCGGTCTCCGCGACAGCATCTTCTGGTTCAGCAAACTTAGGATTAAACCAACCCTCACCCTGCGCGGTGCGAACGTGATACCAATCGCCGTCATAGCCATAGTTCGTGATGTACTCGTTGTACGTTTTCTCAAAGGCAGGTAAGTCTCCTGTAAGAATCAACTTGGGCTCATCTTCGTACTGGGAGGAAGGATACGTATATATCGCACTTGGTTGTGTTCGCCGAATGATTGTCGTGTCGGCTACAATCGGTTGTCCGGCACCTAGTGCCCATTTCACGCCACCATCTGTGTCAAGCTGATAATAAGTTCCGAGCAATGAACGGAATTTACCAGTTACATGGGCAAATTGTTTCGATAGTGTCCCATCTGTTCGATACGTCAGATAATCTGATTGAGGCTTAAGGTTATAGTAGGTATTTGCATAATAGCTCATTTGATCTGCTGGATGGAGGGTACCGATCTGGTCTAGATTCAAATGAATCCATTGATCCCCTAACCAGGTTGTGTGGATTTTGAGCCACTTCTTCGGATTATAAACTTCGCCTGTACCCGAGCTATTCCGGAACCAGCCTTTTTCCGCGTCAACGACGTTGACCTCTTGTGGGGAAAGAGCTGCTGTACGTTGACTATTTTCCGACGGCTTCGCATAAAGAGGCGTCTCGCTCATCAAATTGATTGTTGTTGGGGGCGGGGCATCAAATTGCCATGGAGCGGTTTTAATCCATCGATCTCCCATGTCGGTATGAATTTTCCACCAATTCCATCCCCCTGACCAGTGAATCTCAGCTTCAATGACCTCAACGGTCTGGGGAGCGAGTGCCCCCTCCGCTTTATTCAGCAAAGCATTCGGTATGGCATAGTAGGGGATATCCTCGAGTAAGGTTAGCTGTTTGGGGATATGGATCCCATCTGCGACTTCCGTTGGTGTATCTTCATATTCATAAGCGTTTCCTGTAGGAGCTCCAAGACTACTTTGTAAACCAATAGCTACAATACCTAGTGCTATCATCTTTTTCCACATCGTCTGTCACTTCCTTATTTCGATTATTTCAATCACCTAGTATGTTTTACTATAAAATGGATAATAAGTTGTGCAGATGCGCTCAAAAAGGCACCATTACTCCCAAAATGGAATGAAGATGCCTATATTCAACGGGTCAGAGAGTTTAGATGGAAAAACTACATGTAATAATGATTTTTTTGTCTAATACGGCGCAAAAGTAGGGGATTTAACTACTTAATTTACAGTTAAAACAACTTTTCGAAGGAATTACGTATAAATAGATGTACTTTTTCCAGATAATTCCTCCTAGTACGCATCGAGCCCCAGCTAGTTAGCGGCTGAGCCACCCTCCGCACTCATCCGTATCTCCGATAGCCGATACCACAGCAGCATGCCGAAAGAGCAAAGTCCAACGACGATCAACAAACCATAAACATGCTTGTACGACTGTAGGAGCGAGGTATTCCGCTGAACTTCAAGTAGAATGCCGCATATGGCGACCGAAATAGATCCTCCAAAAAACTGGATCAGCTGCATGAGCCCCATGCCAGAGCCAATTAATGGCTTCGGCAGCATCCGTGATGTCTCGTTATTTAACGATGCCATTGTCGCGGAGAAGGCCGGCGAGAAACAAAGGTAGCCGATCATGACGACGTGAGGGGAAGCGCCAAGCAACGTTGCGAATAGAATCATGACCAGAATTAACAACCCGTGGCCAAGAAGCAGAAATCGCAGATTGCCGAACCGATCAATCCAGCGGCCGACGAAGCGGGTTAGGAACGCAGATAGAATAGCTCCTGGCGCAATCGTTAAGCCGATGGTCATGGCAGATTGGTGGAACACCTTGGCAAGAACAAGTGGCATTAGAAATAGATTGCCAAGGTTCAGGACTAGGATGCAGAATCCGATGACCACAAGCTTCCGAAAGGCCGGATTCACCAATAATAACGGATTAATGAACGTGTCACTGGATCGACGCAAGTGCCACGCGTGTACACCAAAGGAGATGCCGCTAATCGCCAGCCACACACCAGAAATCTGCGTAACTGCGAGCAGTAAAGATGCGGCATTCGCTACGGTTAGCAGCGCTCCTAGCATGTCAAAGCGGAACGAAACAGGCTCTTCTTTGGGAAGCAAACGCAAAAGAATGGGAAGAATGACTAACACTAGGCAGGTAATGGCGAACAATCCATTCCAACCCCAATATTCGCTGATGATGCCGCCAACGATCGGGCCGAGGCCGAAGGCCATCGCGCTTCCAGCAGAAATCATCGCAATCGCCGATCCTCTTCGCTCAATGGGGATGTAGCGGCTGGCGAGAACCAAGCCAAGTCCTGCCATCACGCCTGCGCCTGCAGATTGAAGAATTCGTGCCGCTAATAGCGTATGGAACTCCCTGGCGAACAGTCCAAACACCGAGGAAAGTCCAAGTATCATCAGACCTATGGTGAGGAGTTTACGTATATGGACTACATCCGAGAGTCTACTGTAGATAACCGTAGATAAGGCGTAGCCAATGGAATAGCTGGAAATAACCCAAGATCCGAGATCTGCCGTGATGCTAAGATCTTGAATAATACTAGGAATCGAGACGTTGAACATTGTCGTATTCATAACCACAATGAATAAGCCGATTGTCCACACGGGCATTACAATTTTATCGTTCATGCGAATCCATCCTGTCTGATGCGTGAAGTAACATATGAACTTTATTATAAACCTACATGGGCCAATAGCCAAAATAGATGAGGCACATGACAGTTGACAGGCGGGGAAAATGGAGGTAATATTTGATTATACATTTAGACAAATATCTAAATAAGGAGGAGCTTCCATTTGAATGAGGCATTTAAAGCGCTAGCGGATCCGACTCGTCGTGAAATTCTACAACTGCTGCGAGAAAAGAGTATGAATGCTGGAGATATTGCTGATCATTTCAAGATTAGTAAGCCGAGCATATCGCATCATTTGAACCTGCTCAAACAAGCAGGACTCGTCATGGATGAACGCCATGGTCAACATATCCTATATACCTTGCACACGACAGTGGTTGAAGACGTCATCGGATGGATGTTTAACATACTTAACAAAAAAGATGAGGGGGAATCGTCATGAAAAAATGGAAAGAGATTGTGTTGCTTGTAATTAGCCTTTCACCAGCGATAGGGGGCTTTATCTTTTATAATCGTCTTCCGGATACGATGGCGAGCCATTTCGGCGTGAATAATGAAGTGAACGGAACGATGAGCAAAGAAATGTCGCTGCTCATGCTGGTTCTGCTGGGTCTGCTGCCGCTGTTGATGCGGGCTATGAGAGCGATCGATCCGAAGAAAGCCAATTTCGAGAAATTTCCAGCGGCATTTGAGGTAACGCGATTCGGCGTAACCATTCTCTTGGCCATTGTCGGCTGGGCAATCATTTTCTTTAATCTAGGGTACAGCCTGGACTTTAAGAAAATCACGATGATTCTGCTGGGCGTGTTGTTTGCTGTGATGGGGAACTTTTTGACGCAAGTGAAGCCTAACTATACGTTCGGTATTCGGACACCTTGGACACTCGCAAATGAAGAAATATGGAGAAAGACGCATCGGTTAGGCGGACCGCTGATGATGGTGGGAGGCATTGTCGCTTTCATTGCAGCGTTCTTAGCGAGCTCGGTCGCCATCGGCATATTTATTGCCGCTATCCTCATCTCTTCCTTCATTCCGATTATCTATTCGTATGTGATGTTTAGTCGCCTTTCGAAATAAATAGGCCCAAATTAAAAAGATTGCTCAGCGAGTGCTGAGCAGTCTTTTTTCACATTTGCTTAACACCATTAACGTTTAAACTGGGCGAATCACTTTTTAACGTATACGTTCGATTTAACAGATAGCCGAAGAGAGAAGCAAGCGACTGTTGAAACAACATGCCGAGCACGACAGGAATAGCCACAGGTGGCGGGAAATAAGCTACAGCAAGGACTGCACCCGCACTAATATTACGCATACCACTGTTAAAAGTAAGAGCAACCACGACATCTTGTTCCCATCGGAACAACCTAGCGACAAGCCAACCGATCATGTAGCCCAGTGAGGCCACAACAAGTACAAAACCTGCCAACCCGAGCAGCTTCGCATTGAAATCGCGGAGGTATGGAGCGATGACAGAGCTATTAATTGCTACGACGATACCCATGCATATTTTAGAAAAAGGACTTAAACGGCCTCCCCATTGCTCCTTAATTTTACCCCGCGTCCACTGATTGAGCCCCATCCCGATGAGTGAAGGAACGACGATCATGAAGAACAAGCCTTTCATCATCGCGAACGTATCCAGCTGCACTTTGGTGCCGACCAGCAGAGAGAGTGTATATGGCACGACAAAAGGAGAGAGGATCGTATCCATCAGGATGATCGACAGCGTTAGTACGATATTGCCGCGATAAATGGCTACCCACACGAAGCTTGTAATCCCCGTAGGAATGGCTGCGGCTAGAATAAGTCCCGTAATTGTCAGCGGTTCGTGACCATAGACAGCATGACCGAGTCCGAGTGCGATGAGGGGCATCCCGACTTGCAGAATGAATAAGGTGGTCAGAAGTGGCAGCGGCTGAACAACGACCTTGATGAATTCTCTGAAGCTGGAAGCGATGCTCCCCGAGAACGTCATGAAGGCAAACAACCATGGCGACAAGTAGGTGAACCCAGATAAGTGACTTCCGAGCAGAACACCGATAAGAACACTGAGAGGTGTGATGAGCGGCAAAATCTTTTCTAATTGGCGATTCAACTGAGGCAGCATCTAGGTGAACATCCTTTCGTGACAGCTTGAAGTGTAGTCTGCTATTTAATTCTGCTATTTCACTTGACCGATGGAAAGACTGACTTTGTAATTGCCATATGTGAGAAGCTCATCCAGGAAGGCATTCAATTCAAGGGGCGTACGGACGCGAACTCGCATCCAATAGCACCCTTCGCCGCTTACGCGGTGCGTCTCAACGACACTCTCCTGATGCCCGATGTAAGAGAGGAACGCTTGATGAGCGGTGTTAGATTTCATGAAAACAACGATAAAGGCATGCACGACTTGCCCTATTTTCTCAGGATTCCAGTTTACGGTATAGCCGGTTATGACCCCGAGATCCTGTAATTTACGAATGCGAGAACCAACAGCTTGTCCCGTTAAATGGACGTGCTGCCCAATGGCTTTGTGCGACTGAGTGGCATCTTGCAGCAAATGGTGCAAGATACGTAGATCGATCTCATCGATCGGTGGGTTGCTTAGCACGTTATATAAATTCCTTTCAGAATGAAATGGAAATTCGATTTTTCTTTTCATCAGATGGTATGAGTTGCACGTCAACTATTTTACAATTGTAGCAGATCAACAATTATAAGATAAGAGGTGCTAGAAGAATGAATCTTCAATTAATTCGCCATGCTACAATTTGGCTGGAATACGCAGGAATTAAAGTTTTAATCGATCCGATGTTTAGTGACGCTGGCGCCAACCCGCCGATCGTGAATACAGCCAATCCGAAAAGGAACCCGCTCGTGCCTCTGCCATTTCCGTTAACTGAAATTGGTCAACCTGACGTGATCATCGTGACCCACCTGCACGGGGATCATTGGGACGGGGCGGCCGCGCAAGCGCTGCCTAAATCAACACCTATCCTGTGCCAACCAGGGGATGAAGAAGCCTTTACTACTGCGGGGTTTACGTCCGTAACGGCGATCCAGGAGTCTTATAAGCTACGGGGAGTAACCTTGTTCCGAACGGGTGGACAGCATGGGACTGGTGAAATAGGGAAATTGATGGGGCAAGTATCCGGCTTTGTATTTACAGCGGCGAACGAGCCGGCATTGTACCTCGCGGGGGATACGATATGGTGCGACGATGTTCAGCAAGCGCTGGAAGAACATCAACCAGCTTGGACCGTTGTCAATGCGGGTGGCGCTCAGTTCGAAGTCGGCGATCCCATTACGATGGATGCGAACGATGTGGTAAGCCTATGCAGATACGGACCTTTCACGCGAGTCGTTGCCGTTCACATGAATGCGATCAATCATTGCCACGTGACGCGTGCGGATTTGCGAGATAGATTGACAGTAGAAGGGTTGTTGGAGCAGGTTGTGATTCCAGAAGATGGGGAGTGGGTTTGAGAGCAGAAAGGAAAGAAGGTTAACCACATAAATAAAAAGCATGCCATCCTAAGATGAGCATGCTTGCTTTGGTTGTACCTAGTTGTGGCGTAATAATATTATTTACCAAGTAAAATTTTGGTGTACGGGGAATCAATCGGCAGCATAATGACGGGCTCCCCTTGAAATGACACCAAGTAACTATCCAACGTACGGTAGAAATTGTAAAAAGCAGGGTCCTGGCCGTAAGCGGAGTTATAAATTTTAGCCGCTTCTTGCTCGCCTTCGGCTACAATTTTCTTCGCATCCGCTTGCGCTTGTGCGATCAATTCGCTTGCTTGGCGATCGGCTTTGGAGGTGATTTTCTTCGACTCCTCATCGCCCTCGGACAAGTACTTCGCCGCAATGGATTGACGGTCAGAGATCATCCGTTTGTACACGCTTTGTTTGTTGGACTCAGGTAGATCCGTACGCTTGATGCGCACATCAACGATCTGAATGCCGTAGTTATCGCGCTCCATCAAATCCGAAACTTCCTTCGTAATCTCATCGTTCAAATTCCCGCGCTGCGTATTTTCGCTGATAATATCGCTGTAATTGATCTCCGACAACTTCCGTCGGACGGTGTTGTACACAGCGGCATCAATCCGCTCTTCCCCGCCAGTGATCGATTGAATCGTGCGCAAGAATTGCTGCGCATCATCAATGCGCCATACCGTATAGTTATCCACTTCGATCGGCTTCTTATCTTTGGTCAGAATGGAAGTAGGTTTGCTGTCATACACCATCTGATATTTAGGAAGCGTGCGGACCGATTCAATGAACGGAATTTTAAAATGAATACCAGGTTCTGTCTGGATACGAACAGCTTCTCCGAATTTAAGAACGACGCGGTATTGGCCTTCTTTCACAATAAAGATGGAAATCAGGAAGAAAATGACGAGAACGACACCAAGGATGGATCTCAGAATCCATTTATTTTGTACGGTCATTTCGCAGTCCCTCCAGTCGTACCTGTTGCAGCAGCAGGTGTACGCAACAGCTCATTGATTGGTAAATATTTAACGGTTTCGCCAGTGCTGTCACTGATGAAAATTTTGGCATTCGGCAATATTTTCTCTAACGTCTCGATGATAAGCCTGCTCTCGGTTACTGATTTATTATTGGCATACTCCGCATAGAGGGCATTAAACTTCGCAACATCCCCCTGTGCATTCAAAATCCGTGATTTCTTCTGAGCTTCGGCATTCTCGATCAGTGCCTGCGCGTTACCGCGCTCCCGAGGAAGGATATCATTCTCGTATTTTGTTGCCACGTTTATCTTCGTGTTTTTCTCTTCACGTGCGTTCGTTACATCCTTAAAAGCATTCTGCACATCGCCCGCTGGCGGCTCAATATCTTGGAATTTCAAATCGATAATATGAATGCCCGTTTGATATTTCGTCTGCATTTCAATCAAACGCTCCTTAACCTTGCCTTGGACCTCAGTTTTTCCTTCAGTAATGGCAAAGTCTAGCGCCGTCGCGCCGATTACCGAACGAATCGCTGCACTTGCCGAGTTGCGTAAGAACAATTCAGCATTATCAATATTGTACAAATAGTTCTGCATGTCACTGATATTCCATTCCACTACGGCATCAGCGGATAAAATATTTTCATCCCCCGTAATCATCATCGCTTCTTCATCTACGGGTGTAATTTTACCACCAGCTTCACGGAAGCCGATTTGGATGCGTTGTGTCTTTTTGGCAGGTAATACAATCACTTGTTGAATGGGAAAAGGGAGTTTAAAGTGAAGCCCAGCCTCCTTCTCGGTCGTATATTTACCTAATGTGAGAATAGCCGCCTTCTCATGCTCCTGTACTGTGTAGAAAGTGGAAGATCCGAAAATAAGAACGAGAACGATGACAAGGCCGATTACAATTTTGGTCATCAAGCCTGGCGGGAGGGAGGAGGGTCTTCGTCGATCAGATTCTGGCAGTACAAACGGTTCCATGGCAAACACCCCTTAATATAAGTTTTACTTATAGTCCTATACGGGAAGTATTGGAAATGGTTTCAGGGAGATGAGGTTAATTCTCAATAAATTGAGAAAGGTTAGGGCACTGCCAATGAAAATGGAAAATTGGTATTTCCAAGAGTTGGCTGTCATGCTATGATGAGTAGTAATCGCATACGAATGAATCCCTAGGGGCGCCGAGAGGCTGAGACAGTGTAGACTGAACCCTTTGAACCTGATCTGGTTTATGCCAGCGGAGGAAAGTGGAACGAGCTTTGGAGCCGATTTTATTGTTATTTATGATGAGGCAGCCTACAACCACTTTCCTGAGGAAAGTGGTTTTTTTGTATTTATTTGCACAGTCGAGATGATTCACATGGTTAAAAATAGTGAGATTTCGTGGAGAGGAGTCGCCTTCAATGTCTGAGAAAGAGCTGCATGTCATATCGAGTGGGAAGATGGCATGGTCTGAGATCGCAAAGATTGCGGCGCAGATTCACCCGTATGTCACAGCGATTCATATTCGGGAGAAAACGAAATCCTTGGATGAAGTGTTCATCGGCATTCAGTACATAGTAGAGCAAGGAATTCCGGCGAAAAGCCTGTACGTTAACGGTTTTCCCTCCATCGCTCTGGCTTTGCAAACAGGAGGACTCCAGCTGCCAGGTACGACGCCGCCTTTGGTTATTCAGGATGAGTTGTGCCGGGGCATACAGCGCATCGGAGTCTCTGTGCATGGGGCGGTTGAGGCGAGTTGGCGTGAGAAAGAAGGAGCCGATTATGTCATGTTCGGTCATATTTTTGCGACAAACTCCAAGCAAGGCGTGCCGCCTAGGGGTCTGGAGCAGTTAAGACAAGTAGTTAATGGGGTGAACATTCCTGTCATTGCAATCGGCGGGATGACACCTGCGAGAGTCCAATCGGTTCTGGATGCAGGAGCATCCGGCATCGCAGTGATGAGCGGAATATGGGAAGCAGCGGATCCGCTTGGAGCCGTTCTAGCCTATCATGATGAGCTTCAATAAATAGAGGTGAGCGAAATGTCAGCAACAAGATCCCATGTCATCATCGTTGGCGGTGGTGTTATCGGTACATCCATTGCCTATTACTTGGCTAAAAGAGGGCAGTCCGTCACGCTGCTAGAGCGCGGTCAACTAGGCACAGAAGCCTCGGCTGCGGCGGCAGGCATGCTCGGCGCGCAGTCCGAGATGGAAGACACGGGCGCCCTGTTCCAGTGGGCGCGTCTAAGTAGATCTATGTTCCCCGAGTTGAGCGGGGAACTGAGAGAACTCACGGGCATCGACATCGGCCTCGTCCGTGAGGGGCTCTTGAACGTCGCGCTCAGCGACGTTCAAGAGGCGGAGTTGCGCGCGCGGGAGAAGCTCCAGCGCGCCGCGGGCGAGCAGGCCCAGTGGCTCAGCGCAGCTGAAGCCACGGCCCTGGAACCCGCGCTGAGCGCAGCGACGCGCGGAGCCCTGTACCTGCCCAGCGATGGGCAGGTCGATGCTCCGCTGCTGGCGGCCGCGTTCGCGCAGGCCGCGCAGGTGCTTGGGGCGAAGGTGCAACCGTTCGCCGGGGTGCAAGGGCTGCTGACCGCGCAGGAGCGGGTCATCGGCGTGCAGACGGCCGCCGGTCCGCTCTACGGCGACCACGTGGTCGTCGCCGCAGGCACGTGGAGCGGTCAGCTGCTTGGGAGCATCGGCATCGAGTTGCCGATGTATCCTGTGAAAGGCGAGTGCTTCTCCGTGAGGACGCCGAAGCCTCTCTTGAAGAAAACCCTGTTCTCGCCAGGGTGCTATATCGTTCCGAAAGCCGGCGGACGGCTGGTGGTCGGCGCGACGGTCGTGCCGCACAGCTATGACCGCAAGGTGTCGCTCTCGGGCTTAGCCGAGCTGATGGAGCGCGCGAGGGAGTTGATGCCCGCGCTCGGCGACGCCGAGTGGGAGAAGGCTTGGTCGGGGCTGCGCCCGCAGACCGCCGACGGGCTGCCCTACATCGGCAAAGTGCCGACGGTGGAGGGCTTGTATACAGCTTGCGGACATTACCGCAACGGAATTTTGCTGAGCCCGATCACCGGAAAGGTGATGGCGGATTGGATTTTGGGCGGAGATGGCGCAGGTGAGCAGGGGAAAGCATCTATAGCTCCTTGGCTGAATGCATTCAGCCCTGATCTGTCCCCTAGAACCGAGCGGGTGAGTAACAGTCACGAGGGTCAGGAACCTTTTTCAGCCCAAGGAAAGGAATTGATAAGCATTGAAACTGCACATTAATGGTCAGCAGGTGGACGTACCCGATACGATTCGAACCGTCGTGGAGCTGCTTGCCCACTTCGATTTATGCGACAAAATGCTCGTGGTAGAGCATAACGCAGCCATTTTACATAAAGAAGATCACGCTGGTGCTGAGCTGGCGGAAGGCCACAAAATTGAGATCGTTCATTTCGTTGGAGGAGGATAAAGACATGTTAAAAATTGGTCCATATGAATTTCGTTCACGTTTGCTGCTAGGTACGGGGAAGTTTCCAGATTTTCAGATTCAAAAACAAGCGGTGGATATCTCCGAGTCGCAAATTCTGACCTTTGCGGTTCGTCGAATGAATATTTTTGAGGCGAGTCAGCCGAATTTCCTGTCGATGCTGGATACGTCGAACTTCACGTTGCTGCCGAATACAGCTGGTGCCAAAACAGCAGAAGAAGCCGTGCGCATCGCGCGCTTAGCGAAAGCCTCTGGCTTGTGCGACATGATCAAAGTCGAGGTGATCGGCGATGAAATGACGCTGCTCCCCGATCCCGTGGAAACGCTGAAAGCATCCGAAATGCTGCTGGAGGAAGGCTTTATCGTGTTGCCTTATACATCGGATGATGTTTTGCTAGCTAAACGTTTGCAAGCACTCGGCGTACATGCCATTATGCCTGGTGCATCACCGATTGGTACGGGGCAAGGGATAATTAACCCGCTGAACCTGAGTTTCATCATCGAGCAAGCAACAGTACCTGTGATCGTGGACGCGGGAATTGGCGCACCTTCCGACGCATCATTAGCTATGGAAATGGGCGCCGACGGCGTGCTATTGAACACGGCCGTATCAGGTGCCAAGGATCCTGTCAAAATGGCTTACGCCATGAAACTCGCGATTGAAGCAGGACGCGCAGGCTTTGAGGCAGGGCGGATTCCGAAGAAGCGATATGCGTCGGCAAGTTCTCCGATGGATGGATTGAGTCGAGCGTAGGGTCGTGTGGGGTTGAGTAGATGAGTCAGTTGTAAGGGAAATTCAAGGTTCATTGTTACTCGGAGTCGCAGTGTTTTCCTCATCCAACAGTGGCCTATTTGTTTGAAAAGTGCAAAAAGGCATCTATTTCACTCCATTGAGGCAATAAATGACCTGAAAGTTGCAAAAAGGCAGTTATTTAGGGGCAAATGGTTCAATTTGCTGTGAAAGCAGCGAAAAGGTTGCAGATTTGCACTTTTTTATGAAATTGAGGCGTTTTGGTCGGAAAAGGATGCCTTTTTGCAACTTTGGAGACGTAGACTTTGATTTGGATTTGGATTTGGACTTGAGTGGTACTTGGATTTGGACTTGATTGGAGTGCTGAGTCGGAAAGGGGGAGTAACGTGGCGATTCACAAAGCATTGACGATTGCCGGATCAGACAGCGGTGGTGGTGCCGGCATTCAGGCGGATTTGAAAACGTTTCAGGAGCTCGGTGTATACGGCATGTCCGTGATTACGGCTGTCACCGCGCAGAACACACTTGGTGTGCAAGGGGTTTATCCGATGAGCGGGGAGGCAATTGAACGCCAACTGGCTTCTATTGGAGAAGATTTACGACCGGATGCGTTGAAGACAGGGATGCTTTTTAGCGGGGAAATTATTCGTATTGTCGCGACGGCGATTAAGAACTATGCGTGGAAACAGATCGTTGTGGACCCGGTGATGATTGCCAAAGGTGGAGCTTCACTCTTGCAACAGGAAGCGATTGACGCGATGATTCAGCAGTTGCTGCCACTTGCAGATGTGGTAACACCAAATATCCCCGAAGCGGAAGTACTCAGTGGCATGCAGATTACGGATGCGGACTCACGGCAAAAGGCAGCTAGACGAATTCACGCCTACGGCTGTAAGCATGTGATGATCAAAGGCGGCCATGAAGCGAATACCGAGCATGCGACGGATTTACTGTTTGATGGCGTTTCTTTTACCGAATTTACGACTAAAAGGCTGCACACGCAGCACACGCATGGAACGGGCTGCACATTTGCTGCAGCTGTGACTTCGGGGTTGGCGCAGGGCCTTACGACGAAGGCGTCTCTGCAGTTGGCCAAAAGCTTCATCCACGCAGCGATTTCGGAGCCTTTACATATCGGAAGCGGGCATGGACCGACGAATCATTGGGCTTATCAGCAGGGCGTGCGGGGCGCTGCTCTGAAAGAGACAGCCACGCGAGGTGCACGATGAGCGCCATGTTGACTGCGGAAGAGCTGCGTAAGGCGCTGCGTTTGTATTTGGTGATGGGCAGCCCCAATTGTGGCGGGGGAGATCCGTATGAAGTGTTGGAAGCCGCCATCGACGGCGGCATCACGATGTTTCAGCTGCGCGAGAAGGGCCCCGGCGCCCTGCAGGGGCTGGAGCTGCTCGCGCTAGGCGCGCGGCTGCGCCGCCTTTGCGCGCAGCGCGGGATACCATTCATCGTGAACGATGATGAACGGTTGGCTCTAGAGCTTGAGGCCGATGGGATTCACATCGGCCAAGAGGATGCCCCAGCCGCCGCGGTGCGCGAGCGGCTGCCGAACATGATCGTGGGCGTGTCGGCCCACGATCTGGGCGAAGCCCAGTCGGCGCTGGCTGAAGGCGCCGACTACTTAGGCGTAGGCCCCCAGTACGCCACGCGCACGAAGCTCGATGCGCGTGAGGTCCAGGGGCCAGCCAGCATTATGCGGATGCGCGCAGGCGGCATCCAGCTGCCGCTAGTGGGCATCGGGGGGATCGATGCCACGAATGCGGGCGCCGTCATCCGCGCAGGGGCGGATGGCGTTGCAGTGGTGAGCGCCATCGCTAGTGCGCGCTCACCGCGCGAAGCTGCAGCGGCTTTGCGTTCGCTGCTTCTCTTGTAGTGGTGAGCCCCCTTGTACCCCATCATCCACGATGAAACTAACAACTAACAAAAAACATTTTTTGTCATTCGAAATCACTGGTCATGTGTATTCGAAAAAGTAGCTCCGTGGCGCTCATTTTATCATTCGAAATCACTGGTCATGTGTATTTGCAAAAGTAACCCCGTGGCGCTCATTATGTCATTCGAAATCACTGTTTATGTGTATTCGAAATAGTAACTCCGTGGCCCTCATCCCTGATCCTATCATCCCAGATACTACTGAAACTATTAAATTTGTACAGTTCATAAATGACTGAATGCCATTTGAATGGCGCAGTACCAAATATCTTGGTATTTATTGGTGACGTTTCTACCTTTATGGTGACAGAAACGTCCCTTTTTGCTACCATAGTAGAAAGACTTAATTTCGGTAATCCGTTAAAGCGGTGAAATGTCACTGTGTTTTAAGGTCGCGTACTCCCTTTAATGGACAGAAGCCGCAATTGACATAGATTCTGTTTAGCATTATGATACGGTTAAAAAGATTTGACCGTCGTTTAATTAATCTCTTTAAGAGATTATAAGATAACCAAGAAGCGCTTGTAGCAAGGCTTTTTCGAGATAAAGCTCGTTCTAGCATAGGTACATTCGTTAATCTTGGTACTGGAGAGGGAGGTCGGATCCACGATGAAACTGCAGCCTGTTTATATCATTGAAGAACTCGAACAACTCAAAACAATTAGTGATCCACTTCGTGCTAGAGTACTGCTTTATCTCATAGAGAAAGCTTATACGGGACAGCAGTTGGCCAAACTATTAGGGATGGCGCGTGCCAAAGTGCATTATCATTTGAATGAGCTTGAGCGTCATAATTTGATTTGCGTCGTTCGTACAGAGCTTAAGAATGGCATTGTGCAAAAATTTTATCGTGCTGTAGCACGTGGTTTTGTGCCTAGCGAGAACTTGCTCCCGTATGTTTCGGAGGTAGAAAATTATTATCGAGAACGTACATTAAGTGTACTTGGACATGCTAGAAACAGAGCGATTAATGCCCCCGAAGAGGCGTTTCAAATTCCATCGCCAGACCGATCCCAGTGGCCGATTATCATGACGCAGGTTGAAGTCAAAATGAGTAGAGCGAAGTACACCGAATGGGTAAGTAAATTCCGCGCACTTATTTATGAACTAGATGCCGAACAAGAGGAGAATGGGGAATGGTTCTATTTGACGACGGTCGGCTTTCAGACACATGAAAGAGGTTTTGACCCCATCGAACCCGCTAATGAAGAGGAGAGATAACACATGCTGGATCCTAGATTAACCAAACTTGCTGATGTATTGGTCAATTATTCAGTTAAAGCACAGCCAGGTGAAAATATTTTAATTGAAGCTTATGGAATTGACTCTGCTCTTGTCAAAGAGATCGTCAAAAAGGTGCACGCCGCGGGCGCACATCCTTTCGTTAATTTGCGCGACCATGCTGTGATTCGTGAGCTCGTTATGAACGGTACGGAAGCTCAAATGCAAACATGGGCGGATGCCGATGCCTTCCAAATGAAACAAATGAACGGTTACATAGGGGTTCGCGGCGGAGCGAATATCTATGAGCTGTCGGATATTCCGGCGGATCGGATGAAGCTTTACAATTCCGTGTACTATCAACAGGTTCATTTTGATGTCCGTGTGAAGGATACAAGATGGGTTGTTCTTCGCTACCCAACGTCCTCGATGGCTCAACTTGCGAGTATGAGTACGGATGCGTTCGAGGATTTCTATTTCAATGTATGTACGATGGATTATGGCAAAATGTCCAAAGCGATGGATCCGCTCAAAGAGCTTATGGATCGCACAGACAAAGTACGTCTCGTCGGTCCAGGTACCGATTTGACGTTCTCGATCAAAGGCATCGGCGGCGTGAAATGCGATGGTGAGCTTAACATTCCAGATGGCGAAGTGTATTCCGCTCCTGTGCGGGATTCTGTGAATGGTGTCATTTCCTATAATACGCCTTCGCCACATGACGGCTTTATTTTCGAGAACGTGGTGCTTCATTTCGAAAATGGTAAAATCGTTAAAGCGACGGCGAATGATACGGATCGCATTAATGAGATTTTCGACATGGATGAAGGCGCACGTTATGTTGGTGAATTTGCAATTGGGGTGAATCCATACATCCAACACCCGATGAAAGATATTCTTTTCGATGAGAAAATCGACGGCAGCTTCCATTTCACGCCTGGTAATTGCTATGATGATGCCTACAACGGCAACAAATCTTCACTGCACTGGGATATGGTGAATATTCAACGTCCTGAGTATGGCGGCGGCGAAATTTGGTTTGACGATGTGTTGATCCGTAAGGACGGTATCTTCGTATTGCCTGAACTTCTCGTATTGAATCCAGAGAACCTGAAATAAGGTTCTACATAGTCAAAAGGTTGCCAAAGTCATGAATGATGACCTGGGCAACCTTTTTTTTGCGTGAAGTATCGTACACATACGGTGCGGTGCGCCTGACAGAGAGCGCTTGAGCAACTAGATGGATTTTATACAGTTATATTTCGGGTGCTTATGCCATCGTATCTTTCAACTGCTGAACAATCTTCTTAGGTGCTGTTCGTGCGTACCCTTCAAGGATCAAATCTTCAATCTCTGACCATGGCACTCGTTCAACGTTCATGATGCTAACCCAGCCATGCTGGCCGATATAGGGTGTCTTCTTATAAGCCGTGCCCTCTTGACTTAAGAGGAACTCTTGGGTGGTTAGGTTCGTTTTGAACGATGTGGAGACTTGGCCATCGGTCTCACCTATGAATATAAAGGGCTTGTCTTTAACACGAAAAGTAGTGTGACCAAAGCCATCAACCTTTTCATCTACTACCGGCAGTTTCGTGCAAAAATCACGGATTCTAGCAAGAAGCGCCAACCCTTCCGGCGAGGTAATCTGATGGTGCGACACAAGGATCACTCCTAAGCATAGATTTGAATTGCTAGAGCAGTGGCTACTTATTACACTCGTCTTTGCTGAGACTGGTACTGACGAGGCGGGAGGCCGACGGCCTTTTTAAAAGTCCGAATGAAGTTCGAATAATCGTTGAAGCCGGCTAGCTGGCAAGTGTCGGTTACGGTTGAGCCTTCGCGCAGCAAGTGTTTGGCTCTGGCGATGCGCTTGAACAAGATATGCTCATGAATGGTGCTGCCTGTATGCTTTTTGAAAAGTCGGCATAAGTAAGAACGGTTCATGAAGACGACTTGTTCGAGTACCTCGAGCGACAGGTCCTGATCTAGATTCTCATCAATGTAGGCGAAGAGTGAGGAGAGCTTATCTGGCATCATGACTTGCTCCTCTTGTTTCCCTTGGTTCTGGAAGATCCGATTAATGAATACGAGCAACTCAATAAAGGTTGCAAAATAAAGGATCTCTGAACCTGGCAAGGCCTGAGGCCGACGATGCATTTCCATGCGATCGTAGAGTTTCATAATGTCGTCAATTTGCGGTGGTGTCAACCTCATACGATTCTGCTCACCAAAAACACGATTATTGAAGCAGTCCAACAAGTCGAACTGTTGAGAGTTAAAATGCTCCAGCAGTGCTGGATTGAAATGAATGACAACATTCTCATAGCGCTGTTTCTTCGATTGGAAATTAGGGCGATGCAGCTCATTACTATGCATGATCAGCAAGTCCCCGTACTGCAAGGGATATACTTGCTTTTCAATGAAATAGTGAACATCGCCAGTAAGGAAGAAATAGATTTCATAGTGGTCCTGATGCTGGTGGAAGTCTAACGGTATTGGATTATGGGTTACGGCATGTCGAAAAGTCAACAGCTGATCGAGATTCTTGTACATTTCCTGCATGTGAAGATCTCCTCTGTGAGCCTAGTCAATATTAGCAAACTTTTGCCCAATTAATGCAATGAATACGTTTTTATTATACTGCAAAATATAGGAGAGATAAACATGCAATGGATCTTGCTTATATCCTTAAGGAGGCATATATATGAAATTATCCGTATTTACTGTAGCTACACCTGACTTGACGCCGGAAGAACTTACTAAGGTTGCTGCCGCCGCTGGTATCACTGGTATTGAGTGGCGCTTCAAAGATATCCCAGCAGACGCGGTAGGACAGAAGCCTTCTTTCTGGGGAAATAATTTGTGTTCGATCGATCCTGCTGCTTCGGATGCAGAACTTGATCGTTTTAAGCAAGCGGCTCTGAACGAAAACCTCGTGAACCTGAGCATTACGCCTTATCTAAACAACTGTGATGTAGCCGAAACGGAGAATGTTTTCAAAGCAGCTCAAAAAATGGGCGTTCCCTTCATCCGCGTTGGTGTACCTGGTTATGATAAAAGCAAGAACTACAATGATTTGTTCGCCAAAGCTGTGGACTACCTTCACCATGTGCAAGAGCTTTCCCAGCAGTATGGTGTCAAAGGTTTAGTCGAGACGCATCACAATACGATCACTGCAAGCGCTGGACTAGCTCATAGACTCGTATCTGGTTTCAAACCAGAGAACATTGGTGTGCTTCATGATGCGGGCAACATGGTGCACGAAGGATTCGAGAACCACCGTATGGGTCTTGAATTGCTAGGACCTTACCTAGCACATGTACATGTGAAGAATGCAGCATGGACGCTTTCAGGTGAAGAGCAAGACGGCATTAAGCTTTGGAAGAGCGAGTGGGCACCTATTGATGCGGGTATCGTGAACTGGAAGCAAGTGCTTGATGATTTGAAAGCGGTTGGCTACGACGGTTACCTGGGCATTGAAGACTTCAGCGGCCAATTCGGCACGGTTGAGATGTTGAATAACTTCTCTACGAAAGTGAAGCAATGGTTAGCGTAAGTTAGGATATAATAAGCGAAACGAGAAACCTTCAAAACCACGGAAAGTGGGGTTGAAGGTTTTTTTGCTGCTTAGTGAATGGCATTCCATGCAACGAACGAACAACATTCGTGTAATTGGATTGAAGTTGGTTGTAACAAGTGTTATTCTAACAACGGTAAACGCGAGAGCTATGCTCTTCCATATATCTAATAATTTGTGTCAAAGAAAGGTAATACGATGATCAAAGTTGAAAACTTATCCTTCTCATTCCCGCAAAAAGAACTATATACTAACATTTCATTTACGCTTGAAGAGGGACAACATTGTGCTTTTATAGGAACAAGTGGCAGTGGAAAAAGTACACTGATCGATATACTGATGGATCCAGAAAGATATTTGTTTGAGGGCAAATTAGAAATAGACCCAACTTGCCAAATTCGGCATGTCAGTCAATTCCCGCAATTCGACAAAGGGAAAGAAACAACCGTTTTCGAATATTTAGGAGAAGAATTTATTGGGATACAAAATGAAATCACAGCTATTTGTACGGAAATGGAAACAACATCGGATATGGATGCCTTATTAGAAAAGTATCAATTGGCTTTAGACACATTTGATTCAATCGGTGGGGCTGATTTTGAAAGCAATATTCTGAAGAAACTAAATCTAGCGAATCTCATGAAGCTGAAAGATCTTAGCCTATCCGACCTGAGTGGCGGCGAGTTTAAACTTATTCAAGTGATGAAGGAAATGCTTAGTCAGCCAGATGTAATAATTATGGATGAACCAGATGTGTTTTTAGACTTTGAAAATTTAAATGCGCTTAAAAATCTGATTAATTCTCACAAAGGAATGCTGCTAGTTGTTACGCACAACCGCTATTTATTGAATCATTGTTTTAACAAAATCATACACCTCGAGAACATGGAGATCCAAGAGTTTGACGGGCGATATATCGCGTACAACTTCTCATTGCTTCAGACTAAAATTGAGCTGCAAGAGATCGCAGTCGCTGAACAAGAAGAAATTGAGAGATACGATAACATTATTGATAATCTTAGAGCTATCGCCACGTATAACTCAGAAGCATCTAGAGGGAGAGCATTAAAAGCTAGAGTTAGATTTCAAGAAAGATTGGAAGCGCGTCGAATTAAAGCGCCATTTGTTGAAATTAAGCAACCGAATATCAGTTTTGGAATCGAAAATGAAATTGAACTTGAAGACACCATTGTTGTCAATGTCAAAAATTATCGTGTTGCCTTTGATGAGCTGCTTCTAGACAATGTTAACTTTGAGATAAAGTCTGGGGATAAAGTGGCCATTATCGGTCCAAATGGTGCCGGGAAAACGACGCTGCTTCGTGATATTTTTAAAAACAATCAGGATTCCATTGAACTACATGCCGATGCTAAAGTGGCCTATTTATCTCAGATTCAAGGCGAAGTGTTACAGGATTCTAATACCATACTAGAAGAATTCATCGATGCTGGGTTTAAAACGTATGATGAAGTCAGATCGTTTATTTCAAATTATGGCTTTGAAGGAGAAATCGTTAATCAGAAGATAGGATCATTATCTGGTGGAGAAAAAAATATGCTTCAATTGGCTAAGGTTTCTGCCAGTAAAGCAAACGTATTGCTCCTGGATGAACCGACAAGCCATTTGGATACCTATACACAAATCGCATTGGATAAAGCCATTGAAGACTACAAAGGTGCGATTATCATGATTTCTCATGATTTCTATTCGGTTGTCAATGGTATGGATTATGTGTTAATTATTGACGATAAAACGATTAGAAAAATGAGCATGCGCAAATTTAGGCAGATGATTTATGCTAATCATTTTGATAGAGGCTATTTAGAAGCGGAACAAAATAAAAAAGCAGTTGAAATGAAAATAGAGTTGGCTTTGAAAAGTACTGATTTTGAACAGGCAAAAGTGCTGGTTGAAGAGCTAGAAGAATTGATTAAATTGCTTTAATGCAAAAGTGCAAAAGAGCATCTTTTTTGAGGATAAGAAGTAAAAAGTGGGTAAATAAGTGCGAAAGTGCAACCTTTTGGCATGGATCGGCGAGAAATCGCTGAATCTCAGCTAAATAGATGCCTTTTCGCACTTATTTCAGTTGAAAGCGCTGAAATCGCGGAAAAAGTTGTATTTTTGCACTTTTGACGGGGGATGTTGAGGACGGGGAGTAGTGGGAGATTACAGATGGAAGATTACCGGGGAGCGGGAGAGTAGGTAAGTAGGTGGGAAGTTAGTGGTGAATCAGCTGCCACACGCAGACGGAAAGACCGTTCAGGAGCCTGAACGGTCTTTCATTGCTTGCGTTAGTTGTTTTCCGTATGCAACTTCACCATCGCAAGAATGGCTGCGTCAATCTCTCGCTCGATAGCGCCAGAAACGACATCCGTATGCGGATTGTACACTTCCCGCAGATCGGCGTCGGCATAGCCATCCAAAGCGACGATGGCACCAGCACGTACTCCGCGCAGCGAAGCGATAACATAGAGCGCGGCGATTTCCATCTCGACCGCTAAGGCGCCAGCTTGCTTATATTTGCGGTGAGGGAATTCCTCGACCCCTTGGAAGAAAGCATCCAAGGTAACGGTGATGCCTTGCTTCACGAGCCCATCGGTCTCAGAAGCGGCTTGATATAACGCGCGAGTAACAGCGTGATCAGCTACCGCGGGGAAACCGTGAGGCACTAGCTGGCGAGTTAAGCCCTCTTCACGTACCGCGGCTGTGCTGACAACGAGGCTTCCTGGCGGTACGTCCGCAGAGTAGGATCCAGCGGTTCCGACGCGAATCAGTGTCTTCACACCGCCTTTGATAAGCTCCTCGAAGCATACCGCTGCTCCTGGGGACCCGACACCGTGGCTCACGACGGTGATGGGGACGCCATCCTTAGCGCCTACGAAGGTCCGATACTCGCGGGAGAAAGAAAGCTCACGCACGTTGTCCAGCTTACGCGAAATGGCTTCCGCTCTGAACGGGTCACCGCACACGATCGCATAGGGAGTTAAGTCTTCCGAATTGACTTGTAAGATGGATAAAAGCAAATTAATCGAACTCCTTTCTGACCCACTCATCTTCGGGGATTGGAATAGCTTCGCCGGAGAAGCGCTGTTCTTGGAACGGATCTGCGACATTATGGAAGCCATTGCGTTCCCAGAAGCCTTCGCGGTCTTCCGCCATGAACTCAATGCCTCGAATCCACTTGGCACTTTTCCAGAAATACAAATGCGGAACTACAAGGCGAAGCGGCCAACCATGCTTGAGCGTGAGTGGCTCGCCATCGAAAGTCGTTGCCAATAGGATATTATCACCCATGAGATCTGCGAGTGGAACGTTCGTTTCATAGTCATTGTCCGCATGGATCATAACATACTTTCCTTCGGGTTTTACATCAATCAGTTCAAGGAAATCTCGGAAGCGCACGCCTTCCCATACCGTATCCAGCTTGGACCAACGGGTTACACAGTGGATATCGCACTGAATTTGTGTACGGGGTAAAGCCAAAATATCATCATAGCTGAATGTTTTCTCTTCGACGACTTCGCCAAAAACGCGCAGCGTCCATGCGGCCATATCGTACTTGGGAACTTCGCCTTCATGCAGAATGGGAAAGCGGTCCGTAACAGCTTGTCCAGGTGGAACTCGACCAGCAAGCTCTTGTGGAACGTCTACAGCGGGGATTTGCATGCGCTTAATGCGCTCCGCTTTGGTGTCTCTAGGCATCTGCCATCCTCCTTAAAGTTTTCCTTTAGGAAAACTCACTTCGTAAGCATTACTAAACATATCTTGGTAGTGTTTTAACGCGAACTGCCATTCGCTTTCTGGGCATCTGCTAAGTAATTGCTCTTACGGAAGAAAAGCATCGCAAGCAATGTCACGATATAAGGCAGCATTTGAGTGAAATGGGTTGGTAATGAGAAGCCTTGAAGGCGAATACTGAACGCATCCATTAAACCGAACAACAAGCTGGACGCCATGACGCCAATCGGATTGGCTTGTCCCAGCATGGTGGCCACGAGCGCGATGAAGCCGCGGCCAGCCGTCATGCCTTCGGTGAACATGGTCACTTGTCCAAGAGACAGCTGTGCACCAGCGAGTCCGCAGAGGACACCGCAGATGAGTACAGCGATATACTGCATCCGATTGACCTTAATGCCGATGCTCTTGGCGGCTACAGGGTTTTCACCGACAGCGATCATGCGGAAGCCGAGGACGGATTTGAATAGCAAGTACTGTAGCGCGAACACCAGCACGAAGGCTAGATAGACAAGCGGAGAGTGCCCGGATATAATCCCGCCAAGGACTGGGATATCTTGAATGAAGGGGATGTCCCACTTCGGCAGTCCGATCATATTTTTATCATAATAAGCACCTTTTACGTTGAAAATAGCCTTCAAACAAAATGCCGTTAAGCCTAGGGCTAGAAAGTTAAATGAGATACCGACCACGATGACGTTCGCCTGCAGATGGATGCTCATATAAGCAAAAATCAACGAAAACAGCATGGTGACGGCAATGGCGATGAGCACGGCTAAGATAACGTTGCCTGTATAGTAATTCCCGACAATCGCAGAGAAGGCACCGACCAAGACGAATCCTTCTAGGCCGACGTTAAACAAGCCGACGCGCGAGCAGATGGCTCCGCCTAGTGCTGCGAGAAGAATCGGAGCGACCATGCGAATCATGGAGTTGAATAAAGATACATCAAGAAGATGCTGCATCGCCCTTGCCTCCTTTCCGGCGTTTCCATAGAGTAAAGCTGATTTTGGCTGTTACAAAGAGAATGAGCAACGATTGAATGACACTGGATATTTGCAGTGGAATGTCTGTATTGCGTTCAACGCCCATGCCTCCGGTTTGCAAGGCTGCAAGCAGAATGGAAGCAAGCGCTGTACCTAATGGATGCGCGCCGGAGAGCAAGGTTGCCATGATGCCTGACCAAGCATAGCCAGGATTCGAAATCATGCCATCCGTATAGCGATACTGCATACCGAGCACCTCAACGGCGCCAGCAAGTCCCGCGAAACCGCCGCTGGCAAACATACTCGTCAGCATGACTTTGCGTCTATTTACCCCGCCATAAGCCGCGAACAACGGATTGTAGCCCAGCATGCGGACCTCATAACCAGCAACGGTATATTTAATGAATAGAAATAGGAGAATGGCGAGTACAATCGCAATAATAAAGCCGCCATGGATGCTCATGCCTTGAAACAATTTGGGGAGCCATACGCCTTTATCGATCATCATCGTTTGGGCTAGTGCAGCTGAACCTGATGTATCTTTGAGCGGATATGCGACGATATATCCTGCGAATAAAGCCGCTATATAGTTAAGCAACAAGGTTGTAATAATCAAATTCATTCGGAATTTCGCATCCAGCCAACCCGCGAAGGCCGACCAAATTCCGCCCGCCAAGATGCCGCTAAGAATTGCGGCTAGCAATTTAAATAGCGGAGGCCCAGGCATGTAAAGAGCAACGATGCTGCTGGATAGGGCACCAAGAATCATTTGGCCTTCAGACCCCATGTTGAAGAATCCAGCACGAAATGCAATCGATACACCTAACCCAACAAGAATGAGCGGAGTAGCGCGTGTTAACGTATTCGTGAAATAGAAGAAGTTGCCGAAGGCACCTTTCCACATTTCGGTGTACGTTTCGACGACGGATCCGCCAATGAGCAGAATGGCAATCGCACCGCCGAGCAACCCGATGACAATGGCAAGCAGCGGCTGAATCCAGGCGCTTAGGTTGAACAGTCTTTTAAGCATGTGAAGTTCCCCCTGCCATCCATAAGCTGATTTGTTCCTCTGTTGCTTCTGCGGCGGATAATTCGCCCACGATTCGTCCTTCGTACATGACCAAGATACGATCGGACAATTGTAAAATCTCTGTCAATTCCGAGGAAACTAGTAATATAGCGCCTTGGTCGTCCCGTTTGCGAAGAAGTTCTTCATGAATCAATTCCATGGCGCCAATATCTACACCACGAGTCGGTTCAGCGGCGATCAAAAAGGGCTGTCCCTGTGCAAGTTCCCTCGCTACGATAAGCTTCTGCAAGTTCCCTCCGGATAGAAACTTCACTTTGGCATCTTGGGAGCCCGCTTTAATCTGAAATTGCTGGATGAAGCCGCTAACCATATTGCGGAGTTCTTTTCCGTTAAGAAGACCAGAGCGTCTTTTGGTTTTATGATGACCCATCGTGCCATTATCTAACACAGTTCCTTCTTTGGCTGCGCCCCATTGATAGCGATCCTCTGGTACATGGGAAAGTCCGATTTCCCTGATTTCACGAACGGAGCGCCCCCGAACTGGCTTCCCTAATAAGTGGATTTCTCCCTGATCAATCGCTTGGAGTCCAGAAATGGCTTGTATTAATTCCGATTGACCATTGCCTGAAATACCCGCAATACCAACGATTTCCCCCGCTTTCACCTGCAAATTGACTCGATCCAGCACAGGCTTTCCTTTGTCACC
Source organism: Paenibacillus sp. J22FR83 (assembly GCF_059691955.1). Classification (NCBI taxonomy): domain Bacteria; kingdom Bacillati; phylum Bacillota; class Bacilli; order Caryophanales; family Paenibacillaceae; genus Paenibacillus; species Paenibacillus sp. J22FR83. Next base: position 329,760 of record NZ_JCAUAM010000002.1, on the reverse strand, counting down.
ATGAATGGAAATGTCTTGAACGTGAAGGACGGTTTGACCGACAGTCAGATCTTTTTTCTTAAGCTGCTTCAAATCTCGGCCAACCATGAGCTTGGAGAGCTCTTCAACGTTCGTGGCAGCTGCGTCCACAGTACCTGTCATTTTACCATCACGAAGTACAGTAACGCGGTCTGCCACTTCCATGACTTCATGGAGCTTGTGCGTGATGATGATGAAGCTTTTGCCTAGTTGAGCTAGGCTTTTCATAATGACGAGAAGTTCTTTGGCTTCCAGCGGCGTGAGCACACCAGTAGGCTCGTCTAGGATTATGATGTCTGCGCCTTGATATAGCACCTTCAAGATCTCGACGCGTTGCTGCAAACCGAGTGGGCAATCAGCGACTTTCAGGCGCGGATCAATAGGGAGACGATATTTGGCGCATAGCTCTTCAATCTGTGTGATGGCTTTTTTACGGTCAAATGCCACACCAGACTTCGGCTCGTTGCCAATCACGATATTTTCAGCCACCGTAAACGAAGGGAAGAGCATGAAGTGCTGATGCACCATCCCAATACCATGTCGAATCGCATCTGTGGGATTGGTGAAAGCTACTTCCTTGCCGTTCAAAAGAATATGACCGGCCGTAGGCTGCTCCATGCCGTACAAGATGCGCATTAGGGTGGTCTTACCAGCGCCGTTCTCCCCGACTAATGCATGAATTTCACCTTGACGCAGCGAGAAATCAACGCCAGAATTCGCTGTTAAATCGCCGTATGTTTTCGTAATTTGACGCATTTGAAGCAGCATAACGGTTTTTCGCTCCTCTACCTAGACATGAGGAAACTGCTTACGTCTCCGTAAACAGTTTCCAGGTCAAACATATATGCGATTATGAAACAAAATTATTTGACTGGATTTTCTACTTTTACTTTACCAGAAACGATATCATCACGGATAGCTTTTACTTTGGTAATGACATCTTGTCCAACGAACGGGCTTAGAGCTGATGTTGTTTCTCTTGTAACGAATGTAAGACCAACGCCATCTTCTTTCAAGCCGTAGTCAACAGCACCGAATTTGAACGTGCCATTTACGAAATCTTTCACGGTTTGGTAAGCAACAGCATCTGTTCCTTTCAATTGGGAAAGCACGATATGCTGTGGATCTGTTAGTGTACGGTCAATGTCTTGTCCGGATGTATAGAAGCCTTTTTCTTTCGCTGCTTCGAATACACCAAGATCGCCTACAGCGGATGCTCCTGCGATAAAGTCAGCACCTTGCGAGAATTGCGTTAGTGCCAATTCTTTGGCTTTCGCTGGATCTGTGAAGCTGCCTACATAGTTAACGATGAATTTCGCATTCGGGTTCGTTGCTTTCAAACCTTCTTGGAATCCAACGGTGTATTTCTTAATGAGTGGGATATCAACGGCTGCAACCATACCTACAATGTTCTTCTTCGTAGAAAGACCAGCTGCTGCTCCAAGCAAGTAAGCTGCTTCATGTTCACGGAAGACAACGCTGCGCACATTTGGAAGATCAACAGTCGTATCAATAATCGCGAAAGATTTCTTCGGATTTTCAGTAGCTACCTTTTTGAGTGCATCTTCAGCTGTGAAGGAGCTTGTAATGATCAGATCATAATTGTCGGCAACAGCTGCGCGCAAGTTTTGCTCAATCGCGCTCGCATCTGCGGACTCAACCGTTTTAACCGTAACGCCAAATTCTTTGCTAGCTTTCTTAACGCCTTCATCCATTTGTGTGAAGAAGGGGTTAACACCGATTTTCTCAGGCGTAATCAGGATAATCTTTTTATCGGACTTCGCTGCTGGTGCACCGGATGCTGCAGGTGATGCTGTTTCTGTTTTGGCGGCTCCGCAGCCCGTTAGTAAGACAGTTGCGGCAAGAACTGAGAAAATAACTTTTTTCATAATGGATCTCTCCCCTAATCTATTTATGTATGAATTAACCAATGACATAATTATATCCTACTAAGAAACTCGGATATAGTCAAAGGGTTTATTTTCCGATTCGACAAAATCACTCAAAATTCTACAAAATCGAAAGTCTAACCGTTATTATACTAAAATGTACGAGCACAATCCATCTCTTTCAATAAACTACCAGTAGTAACAGGTGTAAGGCAGAAATCTGAATCATGGATAGTGCAGCTGAATATCGGTTTACTCGCCAAATGAAGAAATGTTTATCGCCCTGTAGAACGTGATATAGGCAGGACAAGCGTGACACTTTAGTATAAATGTAAGCGCTTAAACGTGCGCTATATTTGGAGAAGAGGGTGATTCATTGATGCGAGGAAAAAGAAGAGGGAGCTTGGCATTGCTCGTCATGATGCTAACAAGCTTATTGTTGCCACCAGGCATGGGAGCTATAAGTCCCCCTGCCCTGCAAGCGGAAGAGATGAATGCGATCGAGAATGGCTCATTCGAGAATTTGACACCGACCGTGCAACCGGGCTGGACAACAAGAACTGCAGACAAATGGGGGATTTGGATTGATCCCACGGTCACAACCGTCGCCCCAACGGTAACGGTAGATACGATTTATCATCCCGATGGCTTAAGGTCTTTGAAGATTAGTTCCCCGGCTCCTAACAAGAGTAGGTTAACTGTTAACCAAGGCAATCTTCCTATCGTGCCTGGTCAAGAGTATCGGATGTCGGCCAAATTCAAAACTCAAGTGTTGACGGGCGACAACAATACATTTGGTGTGAACATTCGTGCTGTCTATTTAAATTCAGCAGGAGGCGTCATTAAGACCGACTACATTACGCCTGAGAATACACCAGTCCGTGGAAATATCACAGATTTCAAGACCTATACATCATCTACAATTGCCCCGCTGGATGCTGCGACCGCACGCATAGATATTGAATACAATCGCGTTACCGGCAATGTCTGGATCGACGATGTGCAATTCAAGCCTTACACCTCGCTGCAAGGACTATCTTTCCTGGAACCTTCAGGCATGATGCAGGTGGGGGGCGTTCAAGCAGCGCCGCTCGTGCGCACACCTAGCAACACATCGGATCTCGTGCAGAAATGGACATCCTCGAATCCGGGTGTGGCTACTGTCGATAACACCGGTGTGATCACAGGGCTAATACCGGGGACAGCGAAAATTTCGGTCGCTTCCCAGGATGATAAACTCAGCGCTTCCTACACGGTGATTGTGACGCAAGCGAGTCTGCTGAAAAATGGGGGCTTCGAAACCCTTACAGCGGGTTCAGGAAATGGCTTCACAGACTGGCAAGCTGCCGACTGGGCAGCATCGGCAGCGTATGGAAGTCCGACGGTTACTGTGGATGATGCCGTGTATGGCAGCGGCGGCCATGCCCTAGGTATTCGCGCAACGGTCAATAGCAAAGCTTCCGCTGTGCAAAGGAACATTCCCGTAACGGCAGGAGGCTGGTATCGACTCAGCGGCCGAATAAAAACTGAGGCCCTTACAGGCACAGGCGCTTCACTTCGTTTGAACTGGAATGGGTCTGGCGGTACGGTGCTAGGGACTGTTTACGGACCAACGCCAGCTGTGAAAGGGACGACTGCGAATTGGCAGAGCTATGAAGGCCTATTCCAAGCCCCGACAGGGACTTTGAATGCTAGTCTCTATGCGTACTATGAGACAGGTACGGGCAAAGCTTGGTTTGATGATATGCAGCTTATCCCCTGGGTGCCTCTAGCAGGTCTCGTAGAAGATGGCGAATTGACACGCAGCTTAAGCATCGGGGGAACCGTATCCCTGAACGTCTATGGTAGTCCTGCGAACGCGACGGATCAGCGTGTCACCTGGTCTTCGTCACGACCTGACATTGCGGATGTGAGTTACGATGGCCGTGTCATTGCCAAAGCACAGGGCAAGTCGGTCGTTACGGCAACGTCTATCGAACGTGGATGGACGAAATCCTATACGATTTATGTCATGTCGATGAAAAATGGCGGATTTGAAACGACCATACCGATTACAACCGGATGGACGGGTGCCAAGCCATACGGGTGGACGCTTTATTTTAACTCAACAGATAAACCCACGGTTTCCTTAGATACATCGATTAAGAAAGAAGGGAGTAATTCCCTCAAAATTGATGCCAGCCTACCGGGCAAAGCGGTCGTGTATAACCCTATCGATGAGGCCATTTCAGGCAAAAGTTATAAGGTCAGTGGTTGGCTGAAGCAGCAGAACGGAGGAAGCAATGTCTTCTTGCGGGTGCTGTATCTCAAAACGGATAATTCACCAGTCCTGCCAGCGCCGAATTTCTTCGATGTGATCCCTTCTACTGGTGTGCAAGATAGTAATGGGTGGACCTATTACGAGAGCATTGTAACGGCACCAGAATTTACAGCTAGTGCTCGCGTGGAAGTTGCGTTCGAGCTTGGAAAGGGAACACTCTGGGCGGACGACATTAGGGTTATCCCCTGGGTACCTGTCTTGAGCATTCAATTGGATCAGGTTAACGGTCAACTGGGCATAGGCGAGAGCAAAGTGGTAACCGCAACATTGCAACCTAGCGAGGTCACGAATCCGTCGCTCAGCTGGACTTCTGACAATGCGGGCATCGCTTCAGTAGCGGGCAACAGTACGAATCCTTTGCAGGCCACAGTCACGGGCATGGCTCCAGGCATCGCAACCATCCGGGCGTCGTCGGAGAGTCATAAGCCTGGTGAGCAGGGACGATTTGCTACCTATACCGTCATTGTTGGGACAGAAACAGATATCACCGCTTCGGATGATAGTGTCAGTGTCAATGAAGATCAGGGCGTGACTCGTGCTGTGCTTGCTACGGATGCGGCAGGGGATACGCTGACTTCCACAGTGTTGCTAAAGCCATTGCATGGGTCAGCTTCCATTCGTGATGATGGTTCGTGGATCTATTATCCTGATGCTGAATTCAACGGGGGAGATACTTTTACATTGCTAATTACAGACGGACATGATCACTTTGCACTTTCTAAAATCACCTTAACCGTCCTCCCCGTACAGGATGCGCCTGTTATGGATAATGTCCAAATTAGTCTGGGAACGGTGCGCGACTCAGCACTTTCAGGCGTTGTTAAGGCAAAAGACAAGGATAATGATGTTCTCACTTTTGAGAAAAAACTCGATCAAGCACCTCAACATGGTAATCTTACCCTAGATTCCGCTAGTGGGGCATGGACTTATACGCCAAGCACGAGCTATACAGGTTACGATCGCTTTCAAATTGGTGTAAGTGACGGGCATGGTGGTGCAGATACCACAATGTTTAGTATTTATGTAGGATTACCTGGCTCTGAGATGATCGCTTCACTAATTGCGCGCCAACCGGCAGCGGGTGCTGCTCACCCGCGGTTGTATGCGACAAGTGATGATTGGGATCGTATTCGTGGGCTTATCGAGACGGACCCGTTCATGCAGGAATGGTACACGAAAGTCAAAGCCATCGCGGATGACATGCTGGACGATCCATTGCTTACGTATACAATAACGGATCCAACGACCGCAGGCGCTACGGTGTTACCGCTGGCCCAAGCACTCATGAAACGTATTCAACCGCTTGCTTTGATGTATCAAATTACCCATGATGCCAGCTATGCGACTGCGGCAATCGCCCAACTCAACCTGATGGCGAACTCTCAAGCCTATCCAAATTGGAATGGCGGACTCCTTAACTTTCTCAGCATTTCAGAAATGGGGAATGTGGCTGCAATTGGCTATGATTGGCTCTACGAGGCTATGACGCAGCAGGAGCGGGATAATCTTCGAACGCGCATCTTACAAGAAGTATTACTGAAAGCGAAAGATGCTTATAGCAGCAAAGTATGGTGGACGACTTCACCGAGCAACTGGAATTTAGTCGTGAATGGCGGCCTCACAGCAGTTTCGTTGACCATCGGCGATGAAACGGATGCGAGACCCACTGCCGAAAGCGTGCTGCAAAGTGCACTCGCCTCTGTTCAGGTTGGTCTTGGCGTATTTGCGCAACAGGGAGATTGGCCGGAAGGCACAGGCTATTGGGATTATGCGACAGAATACTTAGCCTATATGATCTCGGCTTTGCGGACTAATCTAGGCACGGACTATGGTTTCTTCCATCAGCCAGGCATTGCCGAAACGTCGAGTTTCATGGCTAATTTGCATAGCTATAATGGACCTTTTAATTATTCAGATTCACTAAACACGCTCGTGGATACGCCGCAGTTGCTGTTTTTTGCCGACTTACTGAATTCCCCAGATGTGACTTGGTATCGGAACTTTACGTATAGCAAGAACAAATTGGCTGAACCGCTTGATTTGATTTGGTATCGTCCAGGAACTTTCGGAAGTAGTGATCCTGCCTCCTTGGATGCCTTGTACAATCATCGTCTGAAAAACAATGTCGCTACGTTCCGTGATTCATGGAAAGATCCGAATGGCAGTTATGGTGGGATAAAAGGAGGGATAACGGACTACGCGATTACCAACTCGACACATGCCGATTTGGATATTGGTACGTTCGTCATGGATGCTCTTGGTGTACGCTGGGCGGTTGATCTCGGGAAGGATAACTATGGTTTATATAACTATTCCTATGTGCATCTAGATAAAAGTCCGAATCGCTGGGACTATTACCGAACGCGAGCGGAAGGGTCCAATACCCTCGTTATTAATCCGGATGAAGGACCTGATCAAGCGATTGATGCCAGAGCACCTATCATTGCTTACGATTCGAAGCCGGCAGGCGGGTATGCCGTTGTGGATATGACGTCAGCTTACCGCAAGGATGTGGTATATGCTAAGCGCGGCATGATGTTTGGTCAGGATCGCGGCTCGTTCCTTATACAGGATGAGGTGCAATTGAAGGCTTCCTCTAATCTTTATTGGTTCATGCATACTGAAGCCGAGGTAACGATATTGGCGGGGGGGAAATCAGCTATTTTGAAGCAAAATGGGAAACGATTGTACGCCCAACTTGTATCCCCAGGTGCAGGAAGCTTCGAAGTTATGGAAGCCAAAACGTTACAAGCGAATAAACCGGCAGGTGAAGCCGTCAATAGTGGGCAGAAGAAATTGACGATTCATTTCCCGGCAGCCAATGATTTCGTGACCATCGCCGTGCGTTTCACGCCACTGTTGTCTTCGGAAGACGTGCCAACGGATACGCCGATCGTGACGCCATTACAAGACTGGAGCATCGACATAGCACCTTCAGCGCTGCTGTCCGAGTTGAAGCTGAATGGCGTGCCGCTCGCAAACTTTGAGGCATTGAAGAAAAAGTATGCGGTAGAGTTGCCATACACCGTTCAAGGCACGCCTGTCATCACAGCAGTGAGTGCAGATCCGAATGATACGGTTACGATCACGCAGGCGACAGGAATACCAGGAATGGCGATCGTTGAAGTGACGGATGACCAGGGGATTGCAAGGTCAAGTAAGTATCTGATTGATTTGGCACGTGGTGTCTACTCAGGCATTCTAGAGAATGTTCCCGTACTGCCGATTACCTATGTTGCGGATAGTGGTCCGCAAGGCAACGCATGGCCAGGGACGAATACAGTAGACAACAATCCGAATACGTATTGGTCCGTAGGAGGACCTAATACGATTGATTTCGATCTAGGCTCCGAGACGAAGGCGACGTATGTCGGGATTTCCTGGGTTCGCGGGAACGAGCGTCGATTTAATTTCAACCTGTTAGCGTCTTCGGATGGGCTGAACTGGACGCCGATTTACGAGGGGCCTAGCTCTGGCAAGGTAACGGGCACCTATGAAATTTATGATATTCCAGACACAACTGCGAGGCATATTCGCATTGCTGTGAATGGCAATAACAATAGTACCGTTACCTCGATCACCGAGGTGATGGTGTACGGTGAGTAGTCACCTGAGGTAGAAATAAAAGAAAGAACCTTCGCTGCCTGTAGAGGCGGCGAAGGTTTTGTTTTTGATTGGGGGGAAGTTTCCCCGCCTTCGATTTCAGATGCTTGCTGATGCGTGGGACGCTGGTTATGAGCTGAGGTAGCTTGGATGGGAAGGAGTTAGTTATGGGATTACCTAGCTAGAATGGTGAGTTGATGGGGTGATGGTGTTTTGTGTAGCTTCTATGTTCTAGGAAATAGATGGATTTTATGTAGTTAAATCTCGAGATTTCTTCAACATCCAAAAAATAGATGGAAAACCTGTAGTTAATTGGGATCATTTCACGCGATCTGAGCAAAAACGCCAGTTTTACCTACATATTTTCCAGTTAAATCGCGTATATGAGGAAATATCCCGAAAATAGCTGTAGATTTTCCAGTTATTCGAATCTGACACGGTTTTCGGCCTAGAGAGCTTCCTGCCATGAGCTTTTGCGACGAGCGATCAACGAGCTTACGAGATTGACTCCCTCGTATAAGAAATTCTAATATATTCCTATAGAGTAAATCCTGACCTTTCAATATCGGATATGAGGAGAGTGTGCATCGTGAACTTACGAATCAAACTAGCCATGGCATCAGCAGGATTGTCGTTTATTTCTTTTTTCTTAATTTCTAATGGATTAGGCATGATCCTTTTCATAATAGGGGTTTGCTTGAGTGTGAGTCGTTTAAAAAGCCGATATGCCAAATTGGCCTTAACGTTAAACTTATCCGTTGCTGTCTTACAGGTGGTGGTTGTTTTTTATTTGGTTTTTAACTTTAGCTCGATGGATTAAGGTGAGTAAGCACGAAAAAGAGCGGGAAACCGCTCTTTTGTCATACATATGAGATGAACTCCAATCAACCTTTGATGGCACCGATCATAACGCCTTTCACGAAATACTTTTGCAGGAAAGGGTAGAGGAATAGAATAGGCGCTGTGGCCACGATGATTGTCGCGTATTTGATCGTTTCTCCGATAGGCATCTTATCGTTCCCACCAACACCTGTCATCATCGATTCGGTACTGTTCGTGATCAATATTTCTCGCAAAATAAGCTGCAGCGGGTAGAGGTCACGCGTGCGTAAATAAATTAATGCACTGAACCAAGCGTTCCAATGGGCAACACCGTAGAAGAGCACCATCACGGCAACGACAGGCATCGAGAGTGGTAGAATGACGCGGAACAGAATGGTGAAATCGTTAGCCCCATCTAGCTTGGCCGATTCCTCCAAACTGACAGGCACACCTTGAAAGGCCGTACGCATAATAATTAAGTTGTACGCACTCATAGCTGTTGGAATGATCAGAGCCCAGCGGGTATCCACCATGCCTAAATCGTTAATGAGCAAGTAGGTTGGGATGAGACCGCCACTGAAAAACATCGTAAACACAATCATAAACATAACCGGGTTCTTCCACATCACGTCTTGTCGAGATAGGGCATAGGCCCCTAAGGCGGTCATGAGGATGTTCAGTGAGGTGCCGAGTATGACATACAGGATCGTGTTCAGATAGCCGGTCATGATGGCGGGATTGTTAAACACCATGCGATAAGCTTCGAAATTTAACCCTTGTGGGTACCAGAGCAGCCCGCGCACTTGCACGATCCAAGCGGGATCGCTTAGTGAGGCGACAAGCACATACAGAAACGGATATAGCGTAACGAGAGATAGTAGGATCAATAATAACGAATTTGAGACGTCAAAAATGCGTTCTCCCCAGCTTCTACTCATGATGATTGCTCCTCCTTTTACCAAAGCTTATTATCACTGGTACGCCGGCTTAATGTATTCGCCAGAACGAGCAGCGTGAAGTTGATGAGAGAATTGAAGAGTCCGACAGCCGAGCTGTAGCTGAAGTTGGATTCGAGAATCCCTTTCCGATAGACGAAAGTTCCAATAACATCGGCCGTTTCGTAGGTGGTTGGGTTATATAAAAGCAGGATTTTGTCAGCGCCCAGGGTCATGAAATTACCAATTTGCAAAATAAGCAGAATCACGATCGTGGACATGATACCCGGTAGGGTAATGGTGAACGTTTGCTGCCAACGATTGGCGCCATCCACTTTGGCAGCTTCATACAACGAAGGATCGATGCCTGACATCGCAGACAGATAAATGATGGAGCCCCAGCCGATATTTTGCCAAATATTCGAAGAAACATAGACAGACCGGAACCAACCGGACTCTTGCAGAAACGTAATTGGTGTGAAACCAAACCAGGAGCTAAGGATATTATTAATTAATCCGTCACGGGCTAGGAAATCAACAAGCATTCCTGAGATAACAACGATCGAGATGAAATGGGGCATATACGTAATCGTCTGAACGGCACGTTTCAGAAACTTGCTGCGCAGTTCATTGAGCAGGAGCGCTAAAATGATCGAAGCAGGAAAAGAGAATAACAGGTCATACGAGCTGATCAGCAGTGTATTGCGTAAAATTCGCCAGAAATAATAGCTGGAGAAGAAATCTAGAAAATGTTTAAATCCAACCCAGGGACTATGCAAAATACCGATGCCTGGCGCGTAATCTTTAAATGCAATTTGTAAGCCGTACATCGGAACATAATAGAAAAGAATGTAGTAGGCAACGACGGGGAGCAGCATGATGTAGACATATTTATTCATTCGGGCATCGCGTATAAAGCGATAAGAGAACTTGCTTTTGTCGACCGCTGGCTTCACGGTGCTGGTCAGTTCATTGCGTGCTGCGGGCATAGCGGGCCCCTCCTCTAGCTATTGAGTCGGTAAAAATGGGTGCAAGAAGACGCCACACGGCAGGGGAGTCCCCTCCCTCGCCGTGAGTTAAGCGTCTTACGGATGGTTTATTTCCGAGTATTGAAACGGTCTAAGGCTGCTTGACGCGCTTTGATGGCTTCTTCAACACCCATTCCTTTCATGGTTTGCACATATTTATCGAAGTTTTCAATAGGCTCAGCACCCATGACGAATTTATTGAACATTTCATCGCGGTACGTTTTCACGTCATTCATAATGGATGCTGTTTTGGAACTCTCATCGGCTGTCATGCTGACACCTGGCATTTGTTTAGAATGATCTGCAGCTGTCCATGTTTTCTGCGCCTCACGCTGTGCAGGAATTGTGTAATACTGCTCGATGTAGCGTTTATCTTGTACGAAAGGTCCGTTCCAGCTAGCTTGGAAATATTTCGCCATGGCTTGGGTAACAGGCAGTTTATCTGGATTATTCATGATAACGTCCGTGTATTTCGGGTAACCGTTCTCAAGTTTGTAACTGACACCTTCGATACCGAAGTTCATCAGCATAGCGCCTTCTTGACTATATTTGAAGTCAAGCCATTTAATGATTTCTTCAGGGTTTTTGGCTTTAGCTGAAAGCGCAGCACCGTAACCTGTGAAAGGCATGGTGTATTGCCCCAAAGAAGCGGGAGCGCCTTCCTTCAACTTCGGATAAGGAACGCCAGTCAGAGCAAAGGCAGGGTTCGTCGGTTGCACTAAAGTTAAGTAGCGGCCTAAACCGGAACCTGCATAACCGGAGTAAGCACCAACTTGGCTATTCGTGATTTTGGCATCCTTCAACTTCCCATCTGTAATGCTGGCATAGTCTTTATCGATTAAGCCATCTTTGTACCAACGTGCTAGAGTTGCGAGGAATTCTTTGTATTCGGGTTGGATCGGGCCGTATTTGGCTTTGCCTTTATCGTTATAGAAATCGGTTGTGATCCCCCAAGCCCCGACTAGCAGGTTGTTGGCATCAAAGTCACCGCCTAAATTCATGTAGAAAGGGATTTCATCCTTCTTCCCATTGCCGTTCGGATCCTTATCACGGAAAGCCGTTAATACCGTTTCCCATTCAGGAATCGTTGTCGGTGCTTTGAGACCCAATTTATCGAGCCAGTCTTGGCGGAAAATAGGACCATTTACAACGCTCAGCAGCTCATCGCCAAGCAAGAAAGGCATGACGTAGATATTGCCTTCATCGGTTGTGATCATTTTGCGGAACTCGGGATGATCTTTAAGAATCTTCGTTAAATTCGGTGCGTTCTTCTCGATAAGTTCATTCAGACGAAGCAGCTGTTTCCCTTTAATAAGCGAATCAGGGCTTTGAGCAATGGTTGTGAAATTGTACTCGATGACATCAGGCAAGCTATTGGAGGCAAGCATGATATTGAATTGATCTTTCTCTTGGCCTGTTGGCGGATGTTGGAAGTCAACTTTCGTGCCGGTTTTCTTCTCAATTTCCTTATAGGCAGCCATTTCATTGTAGTTCTTCATAACAGCTGCTGCATTACCATTCATAGATACCCAGTAGGTGAGGGAAGTGGGATACTTCACCTCAGGGGTTGATGACGCTGTCGTTGCGGCTGAAGGTGCAGTTGATGCTGCAGGTGTAGATTTAGCATTGTCGCTGCTACAGCCTGCCATGAAGACGGAGAGAGCTGCTGCTGAGATCACGGTTAATTGAATCGTTCTTTTCTTTCTGTTCATACGTGGATGACCCTCCTGTACATATTGTTTTTGCGGTGTCGTTGTCCGCAATTTCAATATAAAAGAACAGACTTTTGCTGCCTACAATACGTTCTAATGAACGATAAACACCGCTTCAGATCAGGGGTAAACCGTGTTTCAGGGGGGCTAACCATCCTTCAGATGTTCCCCTCTTTGCTGCATTTCGCGGTACTTTCCAGGGGTAATCCCTTCTATTTTCTTAAAGACTCGAATGAATCCGATATCGGTTGAATAGCCAACGCCCTGCGCGACTTGCAGAACGGTCATGCCTGGTACCTCAAGTAAGCGCTTCGCTTCTTTCATTCGAACTTCAATCACATAATCAGTCAAATTGATGCCGTATTGCTTCTTAAACAAGCCAGATACATATTGAGGAGTCATTCCGAAATGATCCGCAATCGAAGTTAAACTGAGGGAATGATCTTCGTAGTGTTCATCGATATAAAGCTTCATCCGCTCTTGCCAACGCTCATGCTGTTCGGAGCGAGCCTCTTGCACACTGTTGCATATATATAGGCAAAGTTCTTTGACCTTTTTTAACATATCTTCGGCCGACGTGCTGTTAATGATGAGCTTCACTGGATCAGAGCCGTCCTCTTGCCATTGTTTCTCATCGATTTTCAAGGCATTCGTTACTTTAAGCACGGTGCCTAACAGATTCAGGAAGAGTAATTTACCTAGTTCAGGTGTCGTATCACGAGAACCCATATTATGCTGGTACAGCTCATTAAGGAGCCGTTCCACGCCTTCGTATTCGCCGCTTTTGAGACAATTAATGATTTGTGCTTCCATCTCCATGGGATAGTGATAATAAGTGCGTTCCATGAAACGAATTTCATCGTAATGAATAACAGAATTAATGCCATGAATAATCCGGTAATCGAGGGCATTAAGCGCTTCGTTGTAGCATCGGGAGGCTTCTAGCCTGCCGAAATGCAGGGAGCTGGTCGCGACCGTGATTTTCATACGGAACCGATCTTCGATAACGCCCTTAAGCTCAGCAATTAAGCGATCACGGCTCAGCATTGTCTCCTCTGATGCATCGGGAACATTCAACAGAAGCGCTAAGCGGTTGTTATCTGTTTCCGTGACATAGCCGGAATTACCAACGAATTCACTGCTCAAATTGAATAAAATAAACCGTACAAGCGCACGATCCCGATCGCTCTCGGCAATTCGGTAATCGCGGCTTTCATCGACTTCAAGAATAATCACACTCACATAGGGATGAGGAAGCTTAACGCCCATGAAAGCGAGCGAGTCTTCGGTTAACTCTGCTTGTTCGACCTCACCTTTTAACAATCGGGTCAAGAAGTTGGCACGAACGACGGGAAGGTGTCCCGCTAGCTGCTGCTCAAGTGCTTTGCCCTCAGCTACAGAGGCGGCAATGGAATGCCGGATGTAATCGTATTCATTGGAAGGGCCATTTCGAGGCACATTTTTTCCTTTATTAATGGCATAAACCAAATCTCGAATAGGACTATAGCTGCGGTACGCCATCCAATAAGCGGCAGCACTTCCGGCAGCCACAACAAGAACTAACAGATAAATGGCCCATGTTTTGATTTCATTCACGCGCTCTAAGACGACGCTCTTCGGTACCAAGGAAATATATTTCCAACCGCTGCGGCCTGTTGTGTAGGAAAGCATCTGTGTCTTGCCACTCTCCTCATAGGTTTCGTAGCCATTGGTGCCTTGGATCTCCGTAAGTAAGTTGGGGGATAGCTTGTAGGCATTTGAAGTGGAGAGGATGACTTGTCCCGTCTCATCAAGAATGAACATGGAGCCATTATTTACCCACTGGATACCTTTCAGAAGATCAAGGATTTTCTGCTCATTAATAAGCATGACAATTGTGCCTTTGATATTGTTGGTTTCACCCAGTGGCAAGGAAATCGCACTCGCGATGACATTCTTGCTAGTGAGATCGGGTGCAGACGCCGATGTAGGCATGTAGGTTAAGTAGTGAAACCCTGTCAGGAGCTCCGAGCGGACTTGCTCTAAGCTTTTGCCAGGGAGGGGGTATAGCTTGGTGAAGAAGGTAGGGGCGTCGGTTTTCAAATTGGGGGAAATCACGGTGTCTTCATCCCGTAAGTAAATGTAGAAATCATCAATAAATGGCGTGCTGTTCCGAATCGTTCTCAACGCGCGGACGGCTTCTTCATATTGAATGTATTTCTCGCTGTCTTTGATCGTCCACAAGGTTTGCAGTTTAGGTTGTGTTGCGATCTGAATGCCGAGTTGTTCAATCTCTTGCAAATTGTTGTCGACGACCTGACGAGCTTGTTCCAGCATAGCCAAATTAGATCGATTGGCATTATCGACCATATTTTTTTCCATATTCGTATACAGAATGAACGTACCCGTTACGGGAATAAGTAGAATAAGAATGTAAGAGAGCCATAAGGTTAGAAAAATACTTTTGCGTCGCAGCAGCATAGGTGAGCCCCTCCAATGGGTGCGGGATTAGGTGGCATGACATATGTGAATATAGTAGTAGGCTTGGAGAGAAGATGGGAGCAGTTTATCATATCTAACTGTTAGCATCAATGATTTCCTTCGTATCTCAGTACGTGGCGAGTGTCTTAAAACTGTCCTAAAATCGCATGCGGTAGGATGACCATTCCAGCAAGTTGATATCGACCAACATATTTGTGTAAGATGAAGGGGAAGTTCCGCCTGTAAGTAGTGGGAATCAGGAGTATGGAGGAGGCGAGCTATGGCGCGTTCAAAGCCGCTTTGGTTACTAATTAGTTGGTTTGTTGTTGCCATTCTGGGACTACTCGTATTGAAATGGACAGGTGTATGGGAACATATAGATTTGAATTGGGTCACGAGATGGCTTCGTGATTTGGGCCCTATAGGGGGTCTGTTGTATATCCTGGCGTATACGCTAAGACCGTTGGTCTTGTTCCCAGCGACACCTTTGACGCTTTATGGAGGCTATGTATTTGGCGCGTTTTGGGGGACCGTCTACGATATTATTGGTGCAGGAGCAGGAGCATTACTGTCTTTCTATATCACGCGCAAATGGGGCCGCGGCAGCTTTCAACGTATATTACGAAGCCCTAAGCTCTTATCCTTTGATCAAAAAGCAGAGGAAAAAGGCTTCATGGTTGTATTGTATATGCGGCTTATGCCGTTCTTTCCATTCGATGGGATCAGCTATGGAGCTGGATTATCGAAAATCCGCTTCTGGGACTATACATGGGCCACATTCATCGGGATTATTCCCGGAGCGATTGTTTATAACGTTTTTGGCGCTTCCTTGAATGATATCTGGTCATGGAAGTTTCTCGGTGCCGTGGGGATGTATGCGGTATTTGCTATCGTTCCGCTGCTTATTAAGAGAAGGCAAGCGCGCAAAGTGCGCCAAGCCGCATAAGAGTAAGAGGGAACAATTATTTCGCCGTGGGAGGCAGGGAACACATGCAGGGGAAAGTTGTACCGAGGAATGGAATCTGGCGTTTAGGGGGAGCAGGTGCTCTGCTCCTTATTTTTATTGGGTTATCGCAGAGCATTACGGCAACTTGGGTGCAAGCTTTGGATCATCATGTAGGCGGTTACATACAAGAACGTAGAGGTGATCTGTGGACACCTGTCGCCAAATTCTTTACATTCTTGGGAAGTGGGGCTACGGAATTCATTCTCTACTTCCTAGTAGCTGGGCTGTTGTATGTGAAATTCAAGATGAAGTGGGAACCCCTTGTTTTATTTGTTGGTGTACTTGGCGCATGGCTGCTGAATTCGGGCCTGAAAGAGCTCTTTGAACGCGATCGTCCATCCCCAGAGGGATGGTTAGTGGAGGTGGATAGTTTCAGCTTTCCCAGCGGTCACGCGATGGTCTCCATTTTGTTCTATGGGCTTGTAGGGTACTTGTTCTGGATAAATTTGCGGCACGTATGGAAGCAAGCTTGGCTCATTCCTCCAACCACAGCACTCGTTATCATTTGTATCGGATTAAGCCGCGTTTATCTAGGCGTACATTATGCTAGCGATATTCTAGCCGGCTTTGTCGCCGGCGGGGCTTTGTTGACAGGATGCATGATAGGCGTGCACACCATACGATATCGTCGATCACGAAGTCAATCTTAAGCCGTATGTTAGTATACATGCTTCCGTCCCTGCAGGACGACAGAGTCGTTTGATCTATAGTCCTTTCTGCCGCTGTATGTGCAGAAGGGGCTTTTTGATTTTGCCGGGTACACGAACCTCATCCTGCATACGAATCCATGCACTGGGGAAAAATACCTCTGGAAAGAGGGCAGAGTGATGGATACGAATACAAATAATGAGGCAATGGCGATTCCGATTTCAACGATACAAGAACGAAAAAAATATTTTCAAACACAGTTGAGCCATTCGGAAGATCTCGTCATCCATACAATGAATTGGAATCATAAGCAGGTTAATATCATTTATCTAACAACGTTAGTTGAGTCGAGTCTGATCCAAGACAAGTTAATCATTCCCTTGAAACGAGAAAAAGTAGGCGAATTCCTCGACGTTATTCCCCTAGGGGAAATACAGATCACTTGTATGATAGAGCAAGCAACGGAAAGTGTATTGCGCGGAGGCTGTATCATCGATTTCGAGAATGAGAGCGATTTATACATTTTTCATGCGTCCTCTTCTGTTTCACGGAGCATCACGGAGCCGATTAATGAGAAAGTAATAGGTGATTCGCATGAGGGGTTCATTGAAAGGTTGGATATTAACCTTCATCTGATTCGGAAAAAAGTGGAAAGCAAGGATCTGAGGATTCGTTATTATACGATAGGCATGGAAACGAATACGCGTCTTGCGATGGTGTATGTAGAAACGCTTGCGAACCCGGATATTGTTGCAGAGGTGGAAGAGCGTATCTCATCGATTCGTATTGACTATGTTGCATCGATGGGGTTTGTCGAAGAACTTATTGAGGATGCCCCTTTCTCCCCGTTTCCGCAAATTCTAAGTACGGAAAGAGTGGACAGAGTTGGAGCCAATCTGATGGATGGCAGAATCGCCGTTCTCGCAGAAGGTTCGGCTAGAGCGATTATTTTACCCATTAATTTCTTTGCGTTTTATCAGTCTCCTGATGATTATAATACGCTTTGGTTTATAGGGAGTTTCTTCCGTTTATTGCGGGTTTCTACGTTCTTTATTGCGATAGCGCTGCCAGCCTTATATATTTCAGTGGTTAGTTTCCATTTTGAAACCATTCCTAATGAACTCGTACTTCTCATGCAAAGCGCCGTGCTTGAAATTCCGTTTCCTCCGATTATTGAAGCTCTGCTAATGGAAATAACGATTGAATTGTTAAGAGAAGCAGGTCTGCGATTGCATACAGCTGTTGGACAAACGATCGGTATTGTTGGAGGGCTTGTTATCGGTGATGCGATCGTCAAAGCAGGTCTAGTGTCGAACATTATGATTATTGTAGTCGCTTCGACAGCTGTGGCGTCATTCGTTGTGCCTTCCATTGAATTCAGGGAGACTGTGCGAATTCTGCGCTTTCCAATGATGATTTTGGCTGCTACCTTCGGTTTTTTGGGTATCACGTTCGGATTTACATTCATGTTGATCCACTTGTGTAAATTAGAGGGATTTGGTACGCCATATTTTTATCCGTTATCGCCTTTCAAATGGAGCGGGTTAAAGGATTCATTCATTCGATCGCCTGTATGGAGGATGAACCAACGTCCAAATGATAGTCTTCCCCAGAAAAAGCTGCGGGAATTATTCTCTAGGGGATGGGTGAAGCATGAGCGCAGAAAATAATAGCATCTCCACAAGACAATTAGCCTTCTTTACCATGCAAACAGCTATTGGCGAGGGAGCGTTAACTGTTCCTTATAGCGTTCACTCTGTCGCATCCGTGGATGGATGGATATCCATGTTGTTAGGGGGAATTGCGAGTCAAGTAGTCATTATCCTCATATGGATGATCTGCAAGAAATATCCGCAGATGACGATGATCGAATTTTTCCCCCACATTCTCGGAAAACCGTTGGGATATGCTGTTAACGTCCTTTATATTGTCTATTTTATGGGGATAGCAAGCATTGTGCTCATGAATTACTGTCGGATCATTAATGCTTGGATCTTCCCGATGACGCCGAAATGGGTCATCATGTCGTTAATGATGTTCACTAGTTTCTATTTAGCAAAAGAAAGCTTGAAAATGATTGCGCGGTTTGAATCACTGATTTCCGTATTATTTATTATTCTTATCATATTTGTGATATTTCCCTTCTCCAAAGGTAATGTATTATATCTTCTACCCGTCGGTCAGGCCGGGATAGGAAATATTATGAAGGGAATGAGGGAGGCCGTTATTACGCTCGCTGGTTTCGAGTTGATGCTAATGGTGTATCCTCAAGTCCGAGGAACAGATGGGAAAAAATTGAAATCTATGATGATCTCATACGGCTGCGTGACTTTGTTTTATTTATTGATCATTTTATCCTGTTCGATGTTTTTAGGGTCTATGGAGTTAAGTTTTGTTCCAGAGCCTGTGTTATACACGCTTAAGGCGTTCTCGTTTCAGATCGTGGAGAGAGCGGACTTGCTGTTTTTGTCGTTTTGGGTAGTCATCGTCATGACTTCCATTGTTAATTATGTTTTTCTCGCTTCAACAGGGATTACTAAGCTTTTGAAAATCCGCAGTACCTCTAAGGTGACCTTGTTAGTGGTTGCAGTATGTATGCTAGTTGCGCTATTTCCGCAAAATTTTCTGTTTATCAGTACGCTCAATGAATGGTTTTCATATTTCACGATAGGTATGATTTTTGTACTTCCACTGCCACTATGTATACTATCCGTTATGCGAAACAGGAGGAGAGTAGTAAAATGAACAGATGCTGGCCTGTTGTAATCAGTCTACTCGCCATGACTCTCATTTCCGGTTGCTGGGATCGAACTTTTTTGAAGGATGTTAGATTAATTCTAGGAGTAGGCATTGACAAGGGGGAGGATGAAGGGGTTCTAAGCACCTTTATCTTGCCGGATGTTACGGATAAGAAGAGGAATGCCCCAGAAATCTTGTCGGCTGAGGGAGGATCTGTTCGAGAGTCACGATTTAACTTGGGTAAACAACTAACCTTGGTTCCTGATGCATCAAAGAATCGCTTTACAGTGATTGGGGAACAGTTGGCCAAACAAGATCTATATGAGGTTTTGGATGTTTTATATCGCGATCCCAAAAGTGCGCTGAATGCCAAAATTGCTGTCGTTGATGGTCGTGCCAAAGAGTTCTTACATACGGGTTATACGAAAAAATCTAATTTTATCTTAAATCTGGATAAGCAAATCGCAAGTGCCGAAAAGGAGACAATTGTTCCCAAAATCAATATCCAATCCATTCTTTCGATCATGCTTGATCCCGGACAAGATATTGTTGTTCCGCTCCTTGGCGTGGGAAATGACATCCCGCTGGTTAAGGGACTAGCACTGTTTAATAAGAAATCGTTTACAGGTGAGCTGAATTCAAGCGAGTCTACGATTTGTTTATTGATGGCTGACCGAATGGGAAAAGGCGCAAGGATCACACTGCCTATTCTTAATGGAAAGAAAATAGGGGGAGATATAACTTTCCAAGTATTTCACTTAAAACGGAAAATGAATGTGGATGTAAGAAGTGACAACGTAGCGGTCAAGATTGATTTGACTATAAAAGTCGTTGTTGATGAATTTCCCATTAGTCATTTAGATGAGGTTGAACAAGTGGGTGAATTGAATGAGCTCATTTCCGATGAAATGACGGAGCGTGCTCAGTTGGTTGTTCAGAAGCTGCAGAATGCTAATTGCGACGTATTTGGCATTGGCAGGAGGCTGATTGCCTTTCATCCCAATTACTGGAAGAATATCGAGTGGTATCGCACCTATCCGCAAATCACGATTCAGCCTAACCTCAAGGTCGAAATAGCCAGACCTGGTATTATTTTTTAATGGGAGGGAAATGCACATTCCTGGAGAATATGTAAGAATTACCAATACATATCATCATAAAACGGGGGAATGTGCATGACTATAGAAACATCTCGCTTTTTTACTTATGAAGATACCAAGAATCAAGACATTTTTTATCGGTTGCCTGACCATTGGTGGAGTAGGCATTATGAGTACATATGGGCTTCCCAATTTGTGAAAAAAGATGATATTGTTCTAGATGCTGCATGTGGCTTAGGCCATCCCTTTAAGTATTATTTAGCTGACAAATGTCAAGAAGTTTACGCTTGCGATATGGACGAACGATTACTCGATACGAACGAAATTATTAAAGAATTGGAATATTATCTTGGAAAAGAGAATATAGATCAAATTAACCTGCCCATGTTAAGTATTCCAAAATTCGCTGTTTCGGACATTTCCAATCTGCCGTATGATGACGGGAAGTTCGACGTAGCCTTCTGTATTTCTGTCATGGAGCATATTGAAGATACCGAGGTGCAGCTTCGTTCGCTGCAAGAGTTTAGGCGGGTTCTGAAAGACGATGGCAAATTGATTATTACGGTTGATTATCCAGATGTACACGTGGAAAGCTTTCTAAGTTTGATTGCTGCTTCGGGGTTACAATTGGTCGGAGATCATGACTTTACGATGCCCATTAATGCGATTACTTCGGACTATTATGGCAGAGATTTATGGTGCATTCGATTCGTTCTTGAAAAAATAAGCGTTTAACATACGACAACGGTATTTACTCATTTCACAGGACAACGCCACTTCGGTTTGTCCTTTTTTCTTTTGTGAGCTGAGCGTTGTATAATTAGGAATGTCATCATCAGTAGAAGACTCAGAAAGAAGGGATGACCATGCTAAAGCTAAGTATTCTTGACCAGTCACCGGTATCATCCGGCTTTACTCATAGTGAGGCATTACAACAAACGATTACACTAGCACAGCTGGCTGATCGACTAGGTTATACGCGATTCTGGGTGTCAGAGCATCATAACTCAGCAGGGCTTGCAGGTTCTTCTCCAGAGGTGCTTATCTCCACGCTTGCTGCTCGCACAAGCCGTATACGGCTTGGCTCTGGCGGCGTGCTGCTTCCTCACTACAGTGCCTACAAGGTCGCTGAGAACTTCCGTATGCTCGAGGCGCTCTATCCAGGGCGCATCGACCTTGGCATCGGGCGTGCGCCTGGCGGCACGCCGCATACGGCGAAGGCGCTGCGTGGCGTCAGCGCCGATCTGTTCGAGGGACTTGAGCGGTTCCCCGCGCAAGTCACGGATTTACTGCGGTTCCTCACCGACTCGGTGGAACCTGGGCATGTGTTCGAGGGCATCCGCGCCACCCCGTTGGTGGCCTCGATGCCCCAGGTCTGGCTGCTCGGCTCCACGGGGCAGAGCGGGGTGTATGCGTCGCAGGCAGGCGCAGCCTTCTGCTTCGCGCACTTCATCAACGGAGCGGGAGGGCAGCATGCGGTGCGAAGCTACCGCAGCTCGTTCCAGCCGTCCGCGCTCAATGTCGTGCCGCAGGCGACGGTCTGTATTTATGTGCTGTGCGCGGAGACGACAGCGGAGGCGGAGGAGCTCGCGACTTCAGTCGATTTGCGTATTCTGCAAATGGAAAAGGGCGAGTTCACCGGAGTGAAATCGCCGAAGGAAGCTGCGGAATATACGTATTCCGATTGGGATCAGACCCGTGTGCGAGACAATCGCTCGCGGATGATCGTGGGCAATCCCAGTCAGGTTCGAGAGCAAATCCTGCTACTCGCCGAAAGCTATGGTGTCGATGAAGTCATGGTCGTTGCAGGTGGACACCAAGTGGAAACAAGGCTGCGGACCGTGGAGTTGTTGGCGGAAGCTTTTGAATTAAGCCATCACCACAGCTACGTCATTTAGCGGGCTGATGGATGAATGGGGGCCTAGCGCGTGCGCTTCGGCCGCTTATCGATTTCTTGCGTCACGATAAACGCCAGTTCTTCATTGCCGAAGAGGGATAGTACGCCAAGCAAAGTGTCATCCGGTACCTCGCCAGCCTCCTCTTTCGGTACCGTTAGCTCGAGAGCTTTCTCAAGTGCTTCATTATTCGGCTGGTCCGGATAGGCGCTATGATAAAGTGCTGCAGGGTCCAGACCATGGTTAATACACCATTGTGCAAAAACCAAAATCATCATATGCTCTTCACGCTTGTAATTTTCGATCATTTGCTCTTCTAATTGTTTATTATTCATTGGGTAACAGACAGCTCCTTAGATTACGATTGCAATGCGCGTATTAACTTGGTCAACCTCTATACACGAAGAAAGCTTTGTCTACAAAGAAACCTCTGTCTGCCAAGTCAACCTCTATCCACCTTCGGGTGGATGGGTTCATTATAGCGAAAGATTAGGTGTATTCACAATGATCATTAAGAATGAGAAAATCAAAGCCTCCGAAGTTGTGGTCACGGGGCTGCAGGGTGAGGATTTAGGTGTTATGTCCACGAAAGATGCGCTTGCTCTTGCCAAAAGGTTAAAAGTAGACCTCGTCTGCACCTCGCTCATGAGCTCGCCACCTCCCTGCAAGCTGATTGGAGCGGGGGCAGCCAAACAAGAGGCCATGCAAGAAAAGCAGCAGGCCCGAAAACAAGAGCAAGGGCCGAAGGTCAAGGAGCTTCGCTTGACGGCGAACATCGAAGATCACGATCTCGATACGAAACGTCAGCAAGCTGAGCGTATATTGAAGGGAGGGGACGCCGTCCAGCTGGTCGTTAAGATCTCCGGCAAGGAGGGCGCGAAAGCCAAGGAATTGCTAGAAACCTTAGTGAAGGAGCTCAGCTCCCTCGGCAAGAAGCATACCGGCATTCAATTGAGCGGCAAGCAAGCAGCCGTTCAATTGGATCCGTTATAGAAAAAGCATGGACAATCCTTCGGGGAGGTCCGTGCTTTTTTTTGGTAGGTGGTGGTGGATGTAGGCTACTTTATCAACACACATACTCTCCCCACGTTCAAAGATGCAAAAATACAACCTTTTCTGCAAATTTCGAGTGGAAATAGGTACATACGTGCAAATAGGCAACCTTTTTAACGAACTTCTCTTAAATTTCCTTAAATCGCTCAAAATTGATGCCTATTTGCAACAATTTCCAATCACATAGAGGAAAACCTTTCCCAAAAGTGCTCTTTTGCATTTTTGACCATAAATAAGTCTTCGGATCCCTCAAACATCGTTCTATTGTAGCCGCTATCCGATAATCGTAATGGCCTGTGAACCCATGAACTCCCATACTTCTTTAAAGGAAACAAGTGGATAGGCTTCTTGCTCACCAGTCATCGGATCGTTCATATAAGCGTAATCATCATCCCATCCAGTTAGCAATAACGCATGTTCGGGCTGATACCACGGGACAAGCTCACCCGTCTCATCCTCCCACTCCAAATCGAGATAGGGGAGATCCATATGCTCAGTTGCCCATATCATGGCAGGGTTGCCTTTCGCGATGACGCCAAGCAAATCCTCGAAGGAGGCTCCTGTCAGATCGCGAACGTGACCAGGCAACCATTGATTCATCATTTTCGCGACTGGGGTATGATAAATGCCATAGCCAATGTCAAAAGGATCGCCAACGAAAACATCTTTGGGATTTGAGCCAACAAAAGCACCGAATTCATTCTCGTAGGGCATGTCCCCCATGGGAAGAGCTTGAGCTACTTCTTCCTTCGTTATCGGCAGTCCGGCCCAATTCAGCAGCATGGTCGCAGCGACAGCTTCACAGCCATTGGGAAGCTCGGGGAGCTGTGAGATCGCAGGAATCGCCTGGTATGTGAACTTGATGCTGAGTGAGAGGAGGTGCTGCTTCTGTTAAATTCTGAAGATTCGTTGTGGATGTTGCCTCGGCTACGGCTGTTTGGATAGGTGATGAGATTTTCGGTGCCCTTCCCATTGCGCTTTCCTCTGCAAGATACGGATCTGCAACTTCTCCGTTTGGACTAGATAGCGTGAGGAGTTGTTTCGAACCGTGGGAATTTGGTTTCACGAGTAGAATAAGCGTAAAGCTGGTCAAAGCTAAAAGTAATGCAAGCATGAGTAATTTCACTTTCTGCATATAGCACATCCGTTTCTATCAATGTTCTCATTACATCATGGGTGGTTCGAGAATGCAAGACATGATATCCAAAATATGCCTTGAGGCACATACGCTGCTGCCTTGCTCGCATAGAATAGGTAAACAAGCTATTGATCTCTAAAGAGTTGATGCAATTAAGATGACCGTGGAGGCATGGGATGAGACGTTTCTATTTGTGGTGTGCAGTTGCTTTTGCTTGTTATGCCGTTATCGTGAGCGTATATTTTCTACAAGGGGATTTATTTCAAATTCCTAGTCCATTAGTTGGTACTGTAGCTGATCCGAATACGTTCATGACCCATGCGGAAATCACCAAAGCGGAGACACTTTCAAGGATTCATTCGTTAACCTTCTTTTTGAGCGCTCCCCTGCAAATGGGTGTGACCGTGGCATTATTCGGCATAGCCGTCAGCTTCCGCCGACTCGCGGAGAAAGTATTCCGAGCTTCTATTGGGCAAATGTTCCTTTTTGTGGTGCTTTTTACCCTCGTTATGGACGTGCTATTCCTTCCCATTGATGTGTTTCTGTTCAAAATCGATCAAGCCTACGGTGTTTCCAATGAAACGCCACTCCTTTTTCTAACGGATTATGTCAAAACCTTTCTCATTGATAGTGTAGGTACGGTAGTTATGGTAGCGATTTTCAGATGGATCAGTAAGTGGAGCCCTAAGCGCTGGTGGGTATGGCTGTGGTTGATTTCGATTCCCTTAATCCTTTTCGTCACATTCATTCAGCCTGTGGTACTTGATCCGTTGTACAATCAGTTCCAGCCATTGCAAAATCAGGAACTGAAAAGGCAAATTCTTGATCTTGCTGCCAAATCACATATACCGACCGATCAGGTTTACGAGGTCAACATGTCGGAGCGTACGAATGCCATTAACGCCTATGTCAACGGGATCGGCGGGAACGCGAGAATCGTGTTGTGGGATACCATATTGAATAAATTGCAGCCAGCTGAAATCTTGACAGTGATGGCGCACGAGATGGGGCATTACGTAGAACGCCATATTTATTGGGGAATCGGCTATGGCGTTGCACTCAGTTTGGTTGGTTTTTGGTTGGCTTTTCATGTGTACCGGCTAATTTTAAAACGTTGGGGGTCACTTTGGGGCATGCGAGGGGAAAGAGATCTAGCGGCATTACCCATTCTGCTGCTGCTCATCTCGCTGATGAGCTTCCTGTCATCACCAGTTCAGAACGCGTTCTCAAGGGTAATCGAGCATCGAGCAGACGTCTATGCGATGAGGATGACAGGGGATGGCAACGCAGCCATCCATGCTTTCCAGCAGATAGCGAAGGAGAACTTGAGTCCGGTCACGCAGCCTAAAGTGGTGCAATGGTTTCGGGGCTCGCATCCGACAATTATGGAGCGAATCTTGTATTTTGAACACTACCAGAAGAAATAAATTAAACCGCATAAGCGCCGGTCCTGATATCAGCAATTCAGGGTCGGCGTTTGTTTTTGAACATTGACAAAGGGGAGGCAGTTGTCTAAGATATGCTGTATTCTACACCAGTACGATCTGAATTGTGGGAGGGAAATGATTGAAAGGTGAGCGCTTTAATAAAAACGGGTGAATGATGGCGATGTATCGATTCAATGGGCGGAAGCCGACTGTAAGACGCCGAAGTCTCGTTAGTCAGATTTCACCCAACTAAATCCACTTCACGCGCCTGCATATCGTGATTAGTCCAATTTAGCCCAGTTAAATCGCCTTTTTCCAATCGCCGCACACGAAAACGGCCATTTAGTTCGGCAAAGTCGGATTAATGAGGAATAAACGGCTGCGCCGTCCTACAAGGACGGCGCAGCCGTTTATATTGTCTGTTATTGTTCGTTGCGCCGCGTCATCTGCTGCCAGACGGAACCCTCAGCGGCATGGCCGCCTTCGATCCGCTCCAGCGCAATCTTGACCTGCATCCGGACCTCGAACTCGGGGTCGTCGGCAGCCTGCTCCAGATCCGGAAGCACGCTGTGGTCGCCTACCTCATAGAGGAAGCGCGCTGCGCGCCAACGGACCAGCTTGTTGCGGTCCTTCAGCGCCTTGGCCATCGCCGGCATAGCGGCTGGGTCGCCAAGATCGGACAGCGTATCGCCTGCTGTCCGGCGCACAGAAGCTGTATCGTCCTCGAGGGCACGATACAGATAGGGCAGTACCTCGGGTTCCTTGATATCCCCGAGGTACACCGTGGCCAGTCGCCGAAGCGACGTGTTCTCGTCCTGCAAGGCAGTGACGAGAAGCGGCAGCGTCTCTAGCGACGGCTGGATCTTCTGAAGCGCGGCGTAGCGCAGCTTCCAATCCGGGTTGCGCAGCTGTTCCGCGGCTGCGACAAGATCTCCTGTGGTGGCCTCCGGCGCCACAGGGGTGTCGGATGTCTCCTGCATCGCATAGGAGACTAGCTCTTCCAAGCGGGCGTCGTCGTAAGAAGCGTCCAGTTCCTGGACGACTTCGCCCGCGATGTCCGAGAGCTCGCCGTAGCGGATGCCGAGCTCCTCGAGCTTCCGCTCTTTGATCAGGTTCGGCGATGCCGTACCTGCACGCACCGCGGCCTGCGTGAAGCGCTCCGGCATAGCGACGCGCGCTTCTTCAGCGCCAGCGCGCACCCGAACCTGGAGCGGAATGCCGCGAAACATCTGCACGAGCACTTGTGCTTCGCCATAGGTGGCATCAGCAGCAGGCTGCTCGGCAAGCACGCTAGCGCCTGCTGCGCCCTGCGCTTCGCCATAAATTTCGCGCGCCTGCGCCAGTATGAACTGCCAGTCGCCTTTCGAGCTGCGGTCTACCGCGATGAAGTCGGCTGCATGAAACACACTGATAACACCAGGCACAGCAAGCAGTTTCTGCACTTCCTCGGGGGAGCCACTTAGATTTTTTTTGGTATATGTTTCACGCACACCAGCAGGTAAGGACTCGTCCATATTGAGTTTCATGGAATTTGGGCTGGGTGTAGGTTCGATGGAAATGATCTTCATTACGTTCAACTCCTTAGTGGGAACGGCCCCATCACGACGTCGCCGTTCATTCGTTAGATGAAAAGGCCTAGACGGGGAACCGTCCAGGCCTTTTATCGGCAGCTAGTGCCCATGTTTGTCATTGATGACGAAGTGGATAATACCTATTGAGTTCTAGTCTAAGTCAACTAGATTCCGATTTAAATATTGATCCAATGTTTTGGTAAGATCAAATACCGTATGAGCCAAGTCCACATTTTCAAAAACATGATCGCATTGGTCACGGTAAGCTAATTCATTTTCGTAGTCAGATAAATATTTAGAGGCGATTTCTTCGGAATCTCCGCTTCCTTTCAACCGCTCTTCAAGTGTGTCTCTCTGGGCATAAATGAAGATTTGGACGACGTGGTCGCCATATAGCTTTTTGAGCGTTTCGGCACCGAAGCGGTTCAAGATCAAGTAAATGCTGCCGCTTTGCTGGAACATGAACTCAATGTCTGAGCTCTTGATGCCATATAGATGGTCATTCACGGTGCTAACTTCAATGAATTCGCCGCTAGCTTGTGCCTGGGCAAATTGAGCGGGTGAAATGAAATGATAATCCTGGCCATCTTCCTCTGTAGCTTTCGGAGGTCGTGTGGTGTACGAAATCACTTGTTTCATCCCCAGCGTGGAGCCAGACATTTCCGCAACGGTTTTGCGGCCTGCCCCGTGTGGGCCCGTGAATACAAAAATCATTTCCTTATCCTTTAATGCGTACATGGAACATACCTCCTTTGATTGGATGGGGGGTAAATCCTACGTGCGAGCACGGGTTGAAACGATTTTTATCAAATAGAATCTGAAGTAACCATACCTATAGTTTACAACGTAAGGCTTCATCGGTAAAGACTTGGATGAAATCGCTTCATCGGTCTTAGCGTTTGCTGCCACCGCCGCGTGTGCCTCTCGGCGCGCTTCCGCGAGCGCCGCCTTGCCCGCCACGCGGACCGCTTGGTCTGTCTCCGCGAGGAGCACCGCCGCGCGAGCCGAAGCCCTCGCCGCGAGGTGCTGCGCTGCGCGCACCTCGCTCGTCACTCCGTCCGCGAGCTGCGCCGCCTGAGCGAGCGCCGAAGCCCTCGCCGCGCGGAGCACCGCCTGAGCGAGCGCCGAAGCCCTCGCCGCGCGGAGCACCGCCTGAGCGAGCGCCAAAGCCCTCACCACGTGGAGCACCGCCCGTGCGAGCGCCAAAGCTCTCACCACGTGGAGCGCCGCCACGTGCTGCTCCATCGCCACGGCCCTTGCCGCCGCGAAGTGTGCGAGACGCGCTAGCCGCGTCATCACGACCTGCGCCTGCGTACTTGTTGTATGGCGAGTAGGACTTATCGCCATGAGGAGCTGAACGCTTGCGATCCGCACCTTCACCGCCGTTGTAGGAACCTGTTACGCGTGCTTTCGCGGCGTTCATGTTCGCTCCGCGAGCTGGAGCCGAATTCGTAGTTGGCGACTCGTGCACAACCGTTGCGCGTCCCCAAGTATTCGGATTGCGTTCTGAATTCACTTTCGCAGGTCTTTCACCGGAACGACCTGCGCCAGCTGCACCACCGCGAGCGCCGAATTTGTCACCTTTGGCGCCAAAACCAGTTTTCCGTTCGCTGCCGTATTGCATATTCGAACGATCACCGCGCAGTTCACGAGCGCCAGGTCTTCCTGCACGTCCGCCACTGCGTTGCTCTGAGGCACCTGTGCGGTCATTGCGTCTGCCACCACGTGCAGAACCCGTTCCTCCTTTACGTGCAGATCCTCTTCCGTCTTGCTGGGTGTAATCTTCGGTTTTGGAACGAACAACACGTCTTTGTTCGCCATCCGCACCGCGCAGGGACATTTTGATGCCTTTTTCGATAAGTTCGATCGTTGGCATATCGCGTTGTGTTGCGAAAGTCACAGCGACGCCGGACTCACCAGCACGACCTGTTCGGCCAATTCGATGAATGTAGCTTTCAGCATCTTGAGGGACATCATAGTTGAAGATATGCGTTACGCCTTCCACATCAAGACCACGAGCCGCGATATCGGTTGCCACCAGAAGTTCAATGCGTCCTTCTCTGAAACGCTTCATTACCTGTTCGCGTTTCGCTTGAGACAAATCACCATGCAGCTCATCGGACATTAAACCGATTTCTTGCAGTGTTTCATTGAGGGCAATTGCTTTGGCCTTGGTCCGGCAGAAAATCATCGCAAGATAAGGTCTGTATTGTTTGATTGCCGCAATAAGCGCATCTTGTTTATCACGATCAGTCGTAGGGACAAGCACCTGCTGAATTTCAGTCAAAGTGACTTGTTTACTTTGAATTTTAATCTCTTTTGCTTCCTTCATATAGGCCTTAGACAGATTAAGGACCTGCTCGGGCATCGTCGCAGAGAAGAGCAACGTTTGGCGATAAGGAGATGTTTGTGCAATGATATCTTTGACTTCATGCAAGAAGCCCATATGCAACATTTGATCGGCTTCGTCTAATACGAGTATTTTCAATTTATAGAAATTGATAGAACCGCGGCGAAGATGATCAAGCAGCCTTCCCGGTGTTCCTACTACTATATGTATGTTGCCTTGAAGCTTTCTAAGCTGTTTTTCTACATCCTGACCACCGTAGGCTGCTAGAACCTTCGCTCCCGTAATCGGAACAAGAGTTTTCAACTCATTGCTGATTTGAATGGCTAATTCACGGGTAGGAGTAAGAATGAGCGCTTGAACATCTGAGCTTTCTACATCAATGGTTTCTAATATAGGAAGTACAAAGGCAAGGGTTTTACCTGTACCTGTTTGAGCTTGTGCGATAACATCCGAACCTTTTAATAAAACAGGAATCGCTTCTCGTTGAATGGGCGTCGGTTCTACGACACCTTGATTTTGCAAAACTTGAACAACTTGTTCTCGAATACCTAATGAGGCAAATCCATTTGACATGGGTAATTGGCCAGCTCCCTTTTTCCTTCAGAGTAAAGACGATTCCCTCATTGTACAGGAATGAAAGACAAATGAAAACAGGAGCCGCCCCACAAGTAGAAATAAACTACTTTATTAATAGAAGTTTTACATGCTGGTTGTGCTCCAAAAGGCATGGCAAGACCTCCTAATTAGCAGAAAGCTTTCTCTTAGGAGGCCAGCCCTAATCATTTAGTCCTGGGGTAATGATTGTGCTGTTCCAAAGACGCGCGTTACGGTCTGATTGAAGTCGGTCAATAGTGGCATTAGAGAACGGCCTTGCCAGCTTTCCTGAGCGTAGCTGTTCATTTTATTAAGAAAATCTCGGTTTGCCGAAATGTAGACATCCATAAGATCAGGCTTAAGTACGCGAAGCTTCTGGGCAATAGCCTCTTTGAACGGATGGGAGAGTAGATCATGATGAATGGCTGTTTCATAACTATTGTAACCTTTATTCAAATCATTAGACGGTAGGGAGTCATCATAAGGATTATCATCGTTGTAGAAGCCTTTGACTGTTCCTTGATTATTCGTCTCATTCGTCAATCCCTTCGTGCCAATTGCACTGCTATCCATCATTAATGCGACATAAGCATTCTGATTGGTGACCATAACGAAAGCAGTATTTACCCCGTCCATGGTGTGCAATTGATCCGAAAGATATTGGCTGTACTCCAGTTTCGTATTGTTGTGCGTAACTGGGCCTGAGAGTTGCTGAACTTGATAGGATCTATCATTCTGATCTGCCTTTTCGACATGAACGCCAAAATTCGAGCTCGTTGAGTCATCACGATCGCCTCTGTACTGTTTACCGCTAGAACCACATGCGGATAATGTAAGCAGTAGGAATATGATTCCACAAATCGGAAAACCTAACTTCCTGAACATAATTAACAGACCTCCCATTGCGATTTATTGTCTATAGGATGAGATGTTTCTGTCTAATTATTCGTGTTCACAAATAAAGGCTTTTATGCATAAAGAGGTGGGTGTATGGAAATAACCATGAAGGGAAATATATCGCTACAGACGCTGTTTAAGAACAATTTGTGAACTCTCCTACAGCGATTGACAAAAAGTTTTCACGAATTTATAGTTATTAAAGTGAATTGACATGGGCATGGCCTTCGTGGTAAAAATATTGTTTTAAAAGTGGGGTTGATACAATGAGTCAATTGAAAAAGTTCTGGCGTCTGCTACCCCTTTTAGCGGTGATGACGTTCATGCTAACTGGGTGCGGAGACCCAACCTTATCTGCTTTAGTGCCAAAAGGTCCTGTGGCGACGGAGCAGCTCTATCTAATGAAATTAAGTCTCTTTATCATGATTTTTGTCGTAATTGTCGTATTTGCGATTTATGTGTACGTTTTAGTTCGCTTTCGCAAACGTAAAGGCGACGAAAGTATTCCGAAACAAGTCGAAGGAAGTCATGTTTTGGAGATTATCTGGACAGTAATCCCAATTCTATTGCTGTTAGTACTTGCGGTGCCAACAGTGTCCTACACGTTCAAACACTCCGAGAATTACAACAAGAACAAAGACGCTATCCATGTGAAAGTCACTGCACATCAGTTCTGGTGGCAGTTCGAATATCCGGACCTTGGTATCGCAACAGCGCAACAGCTGGTGATTCCTAAGGACAAAATCATTGCGTTTGATGTTGTTTCTGCTGACGTAGCCCACGCATTCTGGGTACCATCTCTAGGTGGTAAAGTAGATACGAACCCAGGTATCCGTAACACGCTTTACTTGCAAGCGGATGAAATTGCAACGTTCCAAGGTAGATGTACAGAGCTTTGCGGAGCTTCCCATGCCTTGATGAACTTTACCGTAGCGTCCAAGTCTGAAGCAGACTTCAATGCTTGGGTTGCCAAAATGAAAGCACCTAATACAGTGCCAGCATCTGCCCAAAAGGGTGAAGAGCTTTTCAAAGAAAACTGTATGTCATGTCATGCTGTTAATGCTAGCGGCCCAGGGGTTGCACCTAACCTTAAAGGCTTCGCAGATCGCGATACACTTGCAGGTATCCTTGAGAAGACACCTGAGAACTTAGCATCGTGGATACATAATCCGCAAGAACTGAAACCAGGTAACAAAATGCCAGCTTTCGGTAAAGAAGCTAACGGTAAACTTGATGATGCTCAAATTAAAGATATTGTTACGTACTTACAAACATTGAAATAAACTCTTGATGTAAAGGAGGTTCATACGTTGGCTCACTCTCATCCAGTAAAAAAACATACCGGGCTTATGGATTGGCTTACAACCGTCGATCATAAGAAAATCGGTATCCTGTATTTACTAGCGGGCGGCTTCTTCTTCCTCGTAGGGGGACTTGAAGCGATCTTGATTCGGATACAACTCGCTTATCCAGATCAACAAATTTTTGTAGGCGATGCATTTAACCAATTAACAACGATGCACGGAACGACGATGATTTTCTTTGCGGCCATGCCGGTTATCTTTGCTTTCATGAATGCCATCGTTCCTCTACAAATTGGTGCAAGGGACGTTGCGTTCCCTTTCGTTAACTCACTCGGTTTCTGGTTATTCTTCGCCGGTGGTGTGCTTATGAACACAAGTTGGTTCTTGGGCGGCGCACCGGATGGAGGTTGGACGGGATACGCACCGTTATCCTCGATTACCGACGCAAGTTGGGGACAGACGCTTGAGGGTAACTTGCGAGGTACGGATTTCTACGTACTCGGTTTGCAAATTGCAGGTATCGGGACACTAATCGGGGGGATTAACTTCCTCGTAACGATTATCAACATGCGTGCTCCTGGTCTTACATACATGCGTATGCCTATGTTTACATGGTCTGCTTTTGTAACTTCAGGTTTGATCGTTCTTGCTTTCCCGGCAATTACAGTTGCTCTAGTATTACTTATGTTTGACCGTGTCTTTGGTGGAGCCATCTTCGATGCAGCCAGAGGCGGAAACAACGTACTATGGGAGCATTTATTCTGGATTTTCGGGCATCCCGAAGTTTACATCTTGATTCTTCCAGCCTTCGGTATTATTTCTGAGATCGTTTCTACTTTTTCGAAAAAACGTCTGTTCGGATACAGCTCCATGGTATTTGCAACAGTGCTAATCGGATTCTTAGGCTTCATGGTTTGGGTCCACCATATGTTTACATCAGGTTTAGGTCCAGTAGCGAACTCAATCTTCGCGATTGCTACAATGGCGATTGCCGTTCCTACAGGTGTTAAAATCTTTAACTGGTTGTTTACGCTTTGGGGTGGTCAAATCCGCTTCACAACAGCGAACATCTTCGCTACAGCTTTCATTCCAACCTTCGTAATGGGTGGAACAACAGGGGTTATGCTTGCGATTCCAGCGGCTGACTTCCAGTACCATGATACGTATTTCGTAGTTGCGCATTTCCACTACGTTATCGTTGGTGGTCTAGTACTTGGTTTGTTCGCAGGTCTTTACTACTGGTGGCCGAAAATGTTCGGTCGTATGCTAAGTGAAGGCTTAGGTAAATTGCATTTCTGGTTGTTCTTCATCGGCTTCCACTTAACATTCTTCCCGCAGCATTTCTTGGGTCTAATGGGGATGCCACGACGCGTCTTTACGTATCAACCTGGGTATGACCTCGAAGTTGGTAACTTAGTTTCAACGATTGGTGCATTCTTCATGGGTATCGGTACGATCGTGTTCTTAATCAACATCATTGCAACTGCAAGAAAACCAATCACAGCGCCTGCAGATCCGTGGGATGGACGCTCTTTGGAGTGGACAATTCCATCACCTGCACCTGAATATAACTTCAAACAAACTCCGCTTGTTCGTGGTTTGGATGCTTTCTGGAAAGAAAAAATGGCTGGTAACAAGCAAATGACACCAGCTGAGCCAATTGGTTCGATCCACATGCCTTCGGCATCGATCCTACCGCTTGTCATGTCTGTTGGATTGTTCATCGCTGGTTTTGGTTTTATGTACAAAAATTACTATGTAGCTGGTGCAGGGATCATAGTTACTTTCATTGCCATGTTCTTGCGTTCCGTATATGACGATCACGGTTGGCATATTGAACCAGAAGAACTTGAAGATGATCATAAGGGGGTAAAGGCATGAGTAGTCATCACACGGGCGCACTGCCTGCTAATCCGGAAACGGCTACCCTCGAAGGGAAGAATAAAGTTCTTGGTTTCTGGCTTTTCCTTGGTGCAGAAGTTGTTTTGTTCGGTTGCTTATTCGCAACTTACATTGCTCTTCGGAACTCTGTTCCGGATGGCCCAACAGCTGATGAGCTTTTCAAGCTCAAAACAGTTGGTTGGTCAACGTTCATTCTCTTGACGAGCAGCTTGACGAGTGTATTCGCAATCATTGCGATGCACCGTCAAAAAGTGGGTCAATTACTAGCTTGGTTAGCAGTTACGGTTTTGTTCGGTCTTTCCTTCTTAGGAATGGAGATCTACGAGTTTTACGAGTATGTGCATGAAGGTCACAAGTTTACGACAAGTGCTTTCTCCACCTCGTTCTACACGTTGGTTGGTTTCCACGGTGCTCACGTAGCATTCGGTGTTTGTTGGATTACGCTGTTGATTTTCCAAGGTATGAAGAAAGGTCTTACAGTTGTAACGGCACCTAAGTTCTATGTCGCTTCTCTGTACTGGCACTTTATCGACTTAGTTTGGGTATTTATCTTCACAGTTGTTTATCTGATGGGGAAGGTGGGTCACTAAATGAGCAGCAATTCTCATGATACACACGCACCTAGCAAACGAGTTAAGCACGATTCACCAGTGAATCACTATTTAACTTACATTATCTCGATTCTACTTACGATGTTGGCATTCGCTGTCGTACTATACGGAGACTTGGATCGTTCGTTTATCTTGATTTTCATCGTATCCTTAGGGATCGTGCAGGCACTCGTTCAATTGCTTTTCTGGATGCATGCCAAAGAGAGAGGACACATGTTCCCTCTAATCTTTATCTTCGCAGGAGCGTTCGTTGCTCTTACCGGTGTAATCACAGCCGTATATTGGGTTTGGTGGTAAAAACGATAGAAGAGGCAACTTTGTTAAGACAAAGTGCCTCCTCTTTTTTTAAGTAGAGTTATTGGGAAGTAGTCAGCTTGAAAGGAGATAGATGCAGGTATGAGTCAAATTGGTGGTTTTTTTGATTTGTGGAATCCTGTTTTATTGTTGATCGTCGTTGTAATCGGTTATTGTTATGGTCGATTTGTCGTGAAAGGGAATGGGAGAGATGCGAAATCAGAGCCAATTTCGATCTCAGGGCAATTTCTCTTCTATGCGGGGCTAGCATTATTCTATATTGGGCAGGGAAGTCCAATTAGCTATATTGGGCATCACTACTTGTTCAGCATGCACATGCTGCAGCAAACGATTCTTTACCTAATCGTGCCGATTTTAATTTGGTTAGGAACACCGGCTTGGTTAGTTCGTGCTTGTATGAAGAATGTCGTGTTTCGCGGTCTGTTTACTTTTCTAACTCGGCCTCTGCTCGCATTATTCATGTTCAATATGCTCTTCTCCATCTACCATATGCCATTTATTATGGATTACTTGATGAAGAATGATGTACCGCTTCTTGCTTATCATACGATGCTCTTAGTGACCGCCTTTATCATGTGGTTCCCGGTATTTTGTCCGCTACCTGAGTTGAATCGTTTGAACGATTTGAAGAAGATGGCGTATATTTTCGGCAATGGTGTCTTATTGACACCGGCATGTGCGCTTATCATTTTCGCAGATTCGATAATCTATGATATGTATAGCAATGTCACGGTTCCGTTTGCTCACTTATCGCCGCTGGATGATCAACAACTAGGTGGCGTTATTATGAAAATTTTGCAAGAGATTATCTATGGCGCCACGTTAGCTTATATTTTCTTCCGTTGGTATCGCAGAGAGCGCAAGGATGAGGATGAGTTGGATCCACTTCCATCACAAGAAAGCATGAATAACCAAGGCGGGAACTGGAATCGCGCTTAGAGAAAGGATTTCGAAAGATGCACATATTACCCACAATTTCTACGATGTTTATTGTGATTAGTGCCATTTTTGTTGGGTTCGGATGGTATCATATTGTCAAAGGAAACCGGGATACACATGAAAAGCTGATGGTTCTAGGGGCGATATTCGCTTTAGCCTTTTTCATCATTTACATGTCCCGCACCTTGTTCGAAGGAAACACAGCATTTGGTGGACCAGAGAGCTTAAAGCTGCCTTATCATTTGTTCTTGTTCTTCCATATTACGTTGGCTACAATAGGGGGCGTACTTGGCCTCGTCACACTATGGTTCGCTTACAAAAAGAAATTCCTGAAACATAAGAAAATCGGTAAAGTTGCCGCATTGGTCTGGCTGTTGACAGCACCAACAGGCGTGATGGTTTACGTATTGTTGTATGTCTTGTATCCAGGCGGAACAACGAAGCCAGTTATTGATGCGATTTTCGGTTTGTAAAAGGTTGAGTTATAGCACGGAATGATGGGTAAGATCATCATTCCGTGCTATTTTTTTGCCTTTCTAAGGGCTAATTTTGTGATTCTGCCCATCGGATTGTAGAAATCAGCAATTGGACATGACGAAATGACCATGCCATTCTTCATTTTGCTCATAGGTTAATCCGTTTGATTCCGCTACCCTTAAGGAAGAGATGCATCTCACCATAACATGTAGTGGAGGGTCAACGAATGAAGAAAATTTTAGCTTCAACCATGATAGTCATGATGATGGGTACAGCCATTGCCTGTTCCTCGAAGACCGAATCAGTGACAACAACGAGTGAGTCACAGTCACCAGCGACAACTACCGCGACGACGTATCCCATGACTACAGATAAGACACTTACCTATTGGGGAGAGCTGAACGGGAACTTAACAGGTGTGAAAACAACACACGCCGATGTCCCTTTTTTCCAAGAGTGGCAGAAGAAAACAGGCGTTCCGATGAAATTCTTAGCGCCTCCTACAGGACAGGCCAAAGAAGCGCTTAACGTGATGCTTGCATCGGGAGATTTGCCGGATATGATCGAATACAATTTCCTGAGCGATTTCCCAGGTGGACCTGAGAAAGCCATTAAAGATGGTTACATTTTGAAATTAAATGATCTGATTGATAAATACGCGCCTAACCTGAAGAAATACCTGAAAGAGCATCCAGATGTCGACAAGATGGTGAAAACCGATAACGGCAGCTACTATGCGTTCCCTTTCATTCGTGGAGATGAGTACCTGCAGGTCTTCCAAGGCCCGATGATTCGTAAAGACTGGTTAGACGAGTTAGGACTTCCTGTTCCTGAAACGATTGATGACTGGACAACGACACTGAAGGCATTTAAAGAGAAGAAAGGTGCAGCAGCGCCACTATCGTTTATCAGTAAACCTAGATTTTTCAATGAGTCCTACAACGGTGCATTCTTAGGTGCATTTGGGGTGAATCGCGGCTTCTATTTGGATAATGGCAAAATTAAATTCGGACCGTCGGAAAGCGGCTTTAAAGAGTACTTGAAGACGTTCCACCAATGGTTTCAAGATGGCTTGCTAGATAAGAACATTGCTACGGTGGATAACAAAGCCTTGGACGGCAGCTTCGCTACGGGTGCGACAGGGGCAAGTATCGGTAATGCTGGAGGCGGAATTGGGAAATGGCAGCCACTGATCCAGGCTAAAGACCCTAAAGCACAGCTGGTAGCCGCGCCATATCCGGTATTGAAGAAAGGCGATACGCCGAAATTTGGTCAAAAGGATAACCCATATTCCTCAGGTGGCATTGTCGCGGTAACAGGAAAATCCAAGAATCCAGAATTAGCAGTGAAGATGCTGGATTATGGGTACAGTGAAGCCGGTCACATGTTCTTCAACTTCGGAACAGAAGGCGTTAGCTACGCAATGGTGGATGGCTATCCGAAATATACGGATTTGCTCATGAAAAATCCAGATAAGTTAGCTCCTGCACAAGCGATGTCGATGTATATTCGCGGCAGCTACAACGGTCCATTCGTCCAAGATAAGCGATATGCGGAGCAATTCTTTGTCCTGCCAACGCAACGCGATGCTATCAATGTGTGGAAGAAAACCGATACAGCCAAATACAGCTTGCCGCCGCTTACGCCGACACCAGAGGAAAGCTCTGAGTACGCGAAAATCATGGGCGACATGAACACGTTAGTGGACGAAATGACGTTGAAAATCATTTTGGGCAACGAGCCTGTAGATGGCTTTGAGAAGTATGTGGACAAAATGAAGTCCTTGAATTTAAGCCGGGCTATCGAGATTCAGCAAGCAGCACTTGATCGCTACAACAAGCGATAAGTTTCATTTAGAGCAAGTGAAGTGGGGGATCTATGATCCCCTGCTCCACAAGTAAACTGGCGAGAGGGTGAGAATGGAGATGGCCAATACACAGCCACTGGAAAGCGTAAAGCTTACGAAACAACAAACCGCGTCAAATCGGTATATCCGAGATTTTATTGCCAATAAGTACTTGTACCTGATGATGGTACCCGTGCTCGCTTATTACCTCATTTTCCATTATGCTCCGATGTATGGCGCCTTAATTGCCTTCAAAGAGTATTCACCGATGAAAGGAATTCTAGGAAGTGATTGGGTAGGTTTTAAGCATTTTCATGACTTCTTCAGTTCGTTTTACTTCTGGCGGATATTGAAAAATACGTTGGTTATCTCGTTGTACTCTTTACTATTCGAGTTCCCTGCTCCGATTATTTTGGCGCTCTTGATTAATGAAGTACGAAGCAAGACGTTCAAACGGGTCGCACAAACGATTACGTATATGCCTTATTTTATCTCACTAGTCGTGATTTGCGGGATCATTACGGACTTTACGAATGCGGATGGTGTCATTAATAATATTGCGATGTCCTTCGGATATGACGGGCAAGCCATGCTGCAGAAAGCGGAGCTGTTCCGGCCGATCTACATTTTATCCGAGATTTGGCAACGCATTGGTTGGGAATCGATTATTTATATTGCTGCGTTAATGAGTATTGATACCGAACAATATGAAGCTGCACGCATGGACGGCGCAAGTCGCTGGAAACAGATGATGTATATTACATTGCCAGGCATTATGCCGACGATTGCGATTATGTTTATTTTGCGAATGGGTAATTTGTTGAACGTGGGTTTTGAGAAAATCATTCTACTCTATAATCCGGTCACTTATGAAACAGCGGACGTGATTTCCTCTTTCGTCTATCGCAAAGGATTGCTGGAGTTTGGATGGAGTTACAGCTCGGCTGTTGGCTTATTCAATTCCGTTATCAATCTAATCCTACTCATTACAGCGAATTACATTAGTCGTAAAGTAAATGAAAGCAGTTTATGGTGAGGTGATGTTGATGAGAAAAGGACCTAGTTTCGTTGAAAGACTATTCGATATAGCGATTCATTTGATTTTAACGCTGCTTGTCGTAGTTACGTTGTACCCTTTGCTTTACGTATTATTTGCGTCGTTCAGTCATGCGAATGAATTAGTTGCACATAAGGGAATTTTATATAAATCACTTGGCTTTAGTTGGGAAGCCTATAAAGGGGTAATGAAGAACCCTGGGATTCTTATTGGTTACCGCAATACGATGTTTATCGTTGTGGCTGGCGTGATCGTCAACCTATTGATGACTGCGCTGGGTGCTTACGTGCTATCTAGGAAAAATGTCATCTGGAATAAGGCATTTATGATCATTATCGTGATCACAATGTTCTTCCACGGAGGCTTAATTCCACTATATCTGATCGTCAAAAATGTAGGCTTACTCGACACCCTATGGGCGACGATTATTCCATTCTCGATCTCCACATTTAATTTGATTATTATGCGAACAGCATTTATGGCGATACCAGACAGCCTAGAGGAGTCGGCCAAAATTGATGGGGCCAATCACTTTACGATTTTGTTCCGCATCATCATTCCGTTATCCATGCCCGTTATTGCCGTTATGATTCTGTACTATGCGGTAGATAAATGGAATGGTTGGTTCTACGCCTCGATCTTTATCAAAAATCGCGATCTCTTCCCCCTGCAGCTCGTTCTCAGGGAAATCTTAATTTCCAATTCAACAGATGGTATGTCTGTGGGAGCGGATGCGGGTGATCGTTTTCAGATTGGGGAAACCATTAAATATGCGACGATCGTCGTGGCAACATTGCCAATTCTGTGTGTCTACCCATTTGTGCAACGCTTCTTTGTCAAAGGGGTTATGGTGGGCTCCCTGAAGGGGTAGAGCATGTAAATAGGGATCTAGTAGCGCTTTTATCAATCGGATTTGTCATTTTGGACATTCCTCCCCTTGCGAACAGAGGTATAATAGAGTGAAGGAGACAATCCCTTCAGAGGAATTTTCAGGGTGCGCAGTGGGAGGAGATCCATGTGAAGCTTCGATTTTTTTGGCCAAAAAGGAAGAGCATTATCTTTACTTGGCTGTTATCATACAGTGCCGTATTGTTCGTGCCGATGTTGATGAGCATTCTTATTTATTCACAGTCTAGTCATGTGCTCAAAAGTGAAATTCATCGTGCGAATGATTCTTTATTGAAACAAGTCCGTTACACGATCGACACGCAGTTCGATTTGATGAAACGGTTGAATATGGAAATTACTTGGAATGCTAAGCTTCAAAGTCTGATGTACACCAATGTACGAACCAATGATGATCAATATCTCGCGTTTCAGCTCGTCAAAGAGTTTCGGATGTATCAGACTTCGTATGCGACGATTGATGAATTCTATGTGACTTGGGATCAGGAGGCATCGATTCTCCGTCCAGGCAATATGCGTGATCTGCATACAGCGTTCGATACGATTCATAATACAGGTACGCTCCGGTATGAACAATGGCTGGATACGATTCACCAAGCTACGAATAACCAATTTCTGATCCTCCCCCGTGTAGATGCGGGTCCTTCTTCATCCTCCATCGCGTATGTCACACACTTGCCTAAGGATCTGAACGGCAAACAAACAGGCACAGTCGTTGTGATGGCTGATCGAGAGCGATTCGAGAAAGCCATTGAAAGCATTTCAGGGTTTAGCGGTGGTCAAATCGTCATCCTTAATCATGACAATCAAGTTCTACTCTCCAATGTTCCTGTGACGGTGAACAAGAATCTCATTTTGGACCAAATGCCGGATGAGGATACTGTC
This sequence comes from Paenibacillus sp. J22FR83, assembly GCF_059691955.1. Taxonomy (NCBI): domain Bacteria; kingdom Bacillati; phylum Bacillota; class Bacilli; order Caryophanales; family Paenibacillaceae; genus Paenibacillus; species Paenibacillus sp. J22FR83. The sequence goes on along the minus strand of NZ_JCAUAM010000002.1, from coordinate 288,313 downwards.
ACGTATAAGCCATCACAGGATGGAGAATCAGAGCTTTTCTATATTCAGTCTGCTGTTTCTGATTTGAAATATGTACTGATCATCCCAAGTCGTATGTATTGGGAAAAAGCGGAGTATGTCCGCAAGTTTACCTATATTAGCGTACTCATCAGCTTATTTGGTGCAGCGGTGCTAACATGGTTCTTTCTGCGGCGTAATTACACGCCGATCCAACGTTTGGTGCAATCCATTTCTGACCAAAATGCGTTCGAAGAACGCACAGATGGGAATGAACTGCATTTCATCCAAAGAGTGATCTCGCATACTCGTAATGAGAAGGATCAAATCGCGATGCAGTTGCAATCTCACCATCATGTGCTTCGCTCGAATATGTTAAATCGATTGATGAAGGGTCGAATCGATTCGCTCGTATCGTACGAGGAAGCTTTCAAAACTTTCCATATGGACGTGATTTCGAACCATTTCGCGGTTATTCTGTTTGCGGTTGAGAATTCCGATAGTATATCTACGAATTTGCCAGGTATGGACATCAATGAACGTAGAAAATTAATGCAGTTCATTATCACGAATGTTGTTGAAGAACTCACGGGTCATCGCCAGCATGCTGGATATGTAGCCGAAATCGATGACATGATGGTGTGCTTGGTGAACTTTGCAGAAACGGATGCAGCAGAGCGTAAGGCTGACTTGGATTGGATTGCTGCTGAGGCGCAGCGATTTCTAACACGGTTTCACATGGATTTAACGATATCCATCAGTGGTGTTCACCCTTCTTTGATTGGCGTTGCTGAAGCCTATAGTGAAGCGCTGGACGCGATGGAATATAAGTTGGTTCGAGGGAAAAGAGAAATCATTACTTACGATGAGATTCGAATCGACACGGCAGATAAGCTTCAACAGGGCTATTACTATCCGCTCCAAGTGGAGCAGCAAATTATTAATCTCATTAAAGCGGGAGATATTGAGCAAGCTTCTGCCAGCATGAACGAGATTATGGGGCGTAATTTCGATAAGCCGTTGGTGTCGCTTACTTTGGCCAGATGCCTAATCTTCAATCTAGTAGGTACGATGGTGAAAGCGATGAATGAGCTAGGGGATGGAACGACGCAGCCATGGTTAGGGGACAACCCGTTATGGATGGAGAAAATCATTGCCTGCGACACCATTCTCGAAATGCAGCAGGAACTGCAACTGCTACTCAGAGAGGTATGTGCTTTTGCCGCTTCCAAGATAGAAGCGAACCAGACGAAAGAACGCACGGAAACCTTGCGCGAGCTCATCGCGAAAGTTATGAGATATATTGAGGAGCAGTATCAAGACGCTAATTTGAATGTGAATACCATCGGTGAGAACTTTGCCTTAAGAGGCAGCTATGTGTCCAAGTTATTCAAGGATCAGACAGGTGAGGGCTTACTCGACTACATTACGAAATATCGGATTCAACAGGCGAAGAAGATGATCAGCTATAAGCAAGATTCGATCTCAGAGATCGCGCGGCTAGTTGGCTATAATGAAGTGGCTACCTTTATTCGTGTTTTCAAGAAATACGAGGGAATAACACCTGGGAAATATAAGGAAATGAACTAATGCGGATCGAGCAATCAGATATGGGGAGGGGAACAGAATGAGTAGACGAGCTAGCAGCAAGTTGCTAGTACTTCTATGTGCAATGACTCTTGGGTTGTCGGCATGCTCTTCTGAGAGCCCGAGCAACCTTACGACACCGTCAGGGCAGCCGACAGCTTCGGCTAAGGATAAGGAGCAAGCTGTGCCCGCAGCTACTACGAAGCTGACCTATTGGTCTGAGCTGAATGGGAACGCCGCGAGTGTCAAAGCGAAGTTCAAGGATATTCCCTTTTTCCAAGAGTGGCAGAAGCGAACAGGGGTCCAGCTTTCCTTCATACAGCCGTCTGCGAATCAAGCTAAGGAAGCAATGAATGTCTTATTAGCCTCTGGCGACTTGCCTGATATGATGGAGTATGAGTGGGACAGCTTTCCTGGCGGTCCTGAAAAGGCGATCAAAGATGGGTATATTTTGAGACTGAATGAAGTCATTGATACGTATGCTCCTAACTTGAAGAAGTACTTGAAGGAGCATCCAGACATCGATAAGCAAATCCGGACAGATGACGGCAGCTATTATGTATTCCCTTTTATCCGTGGTGATGAGAAACTTCGTACGTTTCAAGGACCCATTATCCGTCAGGATTGGCTTCATGAACTCGGTCTAGAGGTACCAACCACGATAGAGGAATGGCATACGGTGCTCAAGATGTTCAAAGAGAAGAAAGGGATTGCAGCTCCGCTAACATTCCTAGGTGTGCCGAATCCACTGTTCGGGATTGAGGGGGGCGCTTTTGTAGGCGCATATGGGATTCGCAAAGGCTTCTATCAGGATCAGGGTGAGGTCAAGTATGGTCCAATTGAGAAGGGCTACCGAGATTTCTTGGCCACATTCCGAGACTGGTATGAGGAAGGATTAATTGACAAGAATATCGCTTCGGTGGATACCAAAACGATGGACTCCAACATGATTACAGGGCGCAGCGGGGCGACAGTTTGGAATGCGGGTGCTGGTATTGGGAAATGGCAGCCACTCGTAGAGGAGAAAAATAAATCGGCACTATTTGCAGCAGCTCCCTATCCCGTGCTTCATAAAGGAGATAAGCCGAAATTTGGGCAGAAAAGCTATGATTACGTCGGTACCGGCGGGGTAGCTATTTCGAGTAATAGTAAACATGCAGCAGAGGCTGCCAAGCTGCTTGATTACGGCTATAGTGACGAGGGGCATATGCTCTTTAATTTCGGGATAGAAGGAACGAGTTACACGATGAAAGACGGTTACCCGACGTACACGGATTGGATCCTGCGAAATCCAGATAAGCTGGCACCTTCGCAAGCTCTGTCGATGTATACGAGAGCAAGCTATTTCGGGCCATTTGTTCAGGATGTTCGGTACATGGAGCAATATTACACCTTACCTGAGCAGAGGAGAGCGATTGGCATCTGGGCGGAGACGCAAGTCGAATCATATACGTTACCCCAAATTCCGAAAACGGAGCTTGAGAGTGCTGAATTTTCATCTATTATGATGGATGTGATGACACTCGTTGATGAGATGTCTCTGAAGATTATTCTCGGCGTCGAGCCGCTGGATGCGTTCGATAGCTATGTGAGTAAGATAAAAGCATCCAAAATCGATCGAGCGATTGAGATCCAGAAGTTAGCGTTAAATCGCTATGAGAAGCGTTAGTGGCTTCTCTTTTTTATTTCTGCGAAGAAAAATTCATTGTTTTTCCATTTTCATGTAAAATAGTGTGGGTAAGCAATTTCATGAGGGAAGGCAGGCACAGTTGATGACACACCCTTTGATTGTTCAAGACGTAACGAAGCAGTACGGGGATAAAACCGCCGTAAATCGCATAGGGCTGCAAGTGAAACAGGGAGAAATCTATGGCTTGTTAGGCGCGAACGGGGCAGGCAAAACAACAACGATGCGGATGGTACTTGGACTCATATACCCAGATGAAGGCAGCATAATGTGGAACGGACAGGGATATCGGGAAGAGCTGCGGAGCTTGATGGGGTATTTACCTGAAGAGCGGGGCTTGTATCCCAAAGTCAAAATTAGCGAGCAGATCTTATACTTAGCTGAGCTTAAAGGAATGAAACGACGCGATGCAGAGCGCAGCTTGAAGTTGTGGTTGGAACGATTTGAGGTTCCTGAATATTACAATCGCAAGGTTGAGGAATTATCCAAGGGAAACCAGCAGAAGATTCAGTTTATTGCCGCGGTTATTCACAATCCAGATATCCTAATTCTAGATGAAGCTTTCAGTGGACTCGATCCAGTGAATGTAGAGTTGTTGAAGAAAACGGTGAAAGGCTTGCGCGACGAGGGGAAAACGATTTTATTTTCCAGCCATAGAATGGAGCATGTGGAGGAGCTTTGTCAGAATATCTGTATGTTGCACCGTTCAAACACGATACTTCAAGGCAATTTAAAAGACATTAAAGCTAGCTTCGCGAAGGAGAGAGTTGTGCTGGAGACAGCGACGAATGTGGAAGGGTTAGAGAAGGTTCTAGGTGTAACATCGGTGAACCAAAGGCAAAATGGGTACGAGCTTCGTATTGCTAATCCGGAAGCCGCGCAGCGTATTTTGCAATATGCGATGGAACGGTCCACTGTGCAGCGATTTCAGATTATGGAGCCAACCTTGAATGAAATTTTTATCCAAAAGGTGGGAAGCCAGCATGAATAGTATATGGACTGTCATTAAATTTACCTACATGTCTCGCTTTCGCATCAAATCGTTTCAAGTCATGAGTCTAATCTTGCTAATCTTGATATCGCTATTGATTCATCTTCCATCCATTATCCAACAATTCTCATCTGATGAGGCGACGAAAATAGGCATATTTGGCACGAAACAAGCGGCTGTGTCGGCCAAATTAGAGGCATTTTATAATAATCAGCCCAATGCAGAGATACAAATTGTACCTCTTACCGATCAAGGAAGTACGGAAGCTAATGAGGCTTATGGGAAACAGCAAATTGCGGATAAGAAAATCAAGGGATACTTAGAGTTCACGGATGGGAAACAAGGCGGATTCCCGAAGATGATTTATAAATCCACAGGAACATCGGAGAAAAACAAGCTACAAACGACTCTTCAGCTAATCAAGACGGATATGGTGCTGCAAGGAGCAGGTCTGCCAGATGCGATTAAAACGGATATTCAAACGCCTGTGTCGTTAGAAACGGTGCAAATTTCTACATCGGATCAAGCTGCTAAAGGCAAAACAGAGTCCCAAATGAGGTTGTCCTATATATTGGTGTATATCCTGCTCTTCATGCTATACATGGGTGCAATTGGATTCGGTAATCTCGTTGCAACGGAAATCACAGCGGAGAAAAGCACGCGCGTCATGGAATTACTCATTACAAGCGTGTCACCGCTCAAGCAGATGTTCGGTAAAATCATTGGTATTTGCTTGCTGGCGCTATCACAAATTGCCGCATTAATCGTTGTCGCAGCTCTTAATATCCAATTGAGTGATGCATCAGCCATCAAGGAACTGGATATTAGCTGGAGTGATTTAGAGTTATCACTGATCGTTTACTTCTTAATCTTCTACTTACTCGGATTCTTCATCTATGCGACGATTTTCGCCGCAGTAGGCTCGCTTGTCTCCCGTACAGAGGACGTGGGACCAGCTATTATGCCAGTTACCTACGTCATCGTTGCCGCTTTCATGATTGCGATCTTCGGACTTAATCATCCGAATGCACCATTCGTAGTTACGATGTCATTCGTACCATTTTTCTCGCCTATGATCATGTTCTTGCGTATCGGAATGAGCAGTCCAGCGTTCTGGCAGGTTGCACTTTCGATTGTCATTCAACTGCTTTCAATCGGCGCAATGGCTTGGCTCGCCGCAAAGATTTATCGTACCGGCGTGCTGATGTATGGCAAGCGCCCGACGCTTAAGGAGTTGCGCAAAGCGATGCGTGCGTATCGGTAGGGGGAAGGGAATACGATTAAAAGGCTAAACAAGGGATGTTCTTGTTTAGCCTTTTGTGCGCTCTATTGATCATTTGAAATGATTATAAAAGAACGCATTTCTACATCAATTTATTCGGTAAACCCAGACGCCTTAATTGTTTGGGACAGATTTACCTTCAACCAGAGCAAAAAAAACCTATAATCATTCTGATATTGAATTAATTTATAACACTTTTAATAAAGATCAAGCTGAAAAGGTCTTGTATCAGAATGCGATTAAATGGTACTTGAAATAACAGGATAGCTAAAGGTAAATGGTGAATATTTCTTACTGAAGAGGTGATGGTTAAAATGAAGCAAGGGTTAATCATTTTTCTAAATGGAACTTCAAGTTCGTAGTTCATTAAACTAAGGCCTTCATCCAATCGGAGGAATGATATGACAACGGTTAAAAGAAAGTTACATTGGACAGCTGCAGTTGGGGTATTTAGTTCATTTTGGTTAATATTGTGGCTTTTCTTTATCCTAGCAACTCTCTATGACCTCAAACAACCAGATGCGGATCCTGCACTTCGTAACACATTGTCAATTGTAAGTGTACTCGCGCTATGGGCGGGGTATCGGGCAACGAAACGTCTGACTCTCTTAAAATATGGGGAGTTCCGTCAAGCGAACATCGCTAAGCGAACATCGCTAAGCGAACGGAAGAAAGTTATGATAACTATTTCGGTACTTTAGGAAAGGTATCCCTGGTCCATTGCAGTTTCATGTTAAATAATCAAACATACAGCAATATTCATTTGTGGACTCCTATTGCTCTTAAGAAAAAAGGTACGGTAGGAATCGTCTACAATACTCGCAAACCGAGTTACTTTACTATGGCTAGACGACTTCGCGCCTATTTTGATAGCTCTACGAATCAGTGGCGATCCTCTTTGTGGCATGTCATTCCAAGGTTAACTTTAATGGTTATTATTTTAGCGGGCATCTTCGCATTATTGTGCTTGAATACCATTTCTTGGAGCCAGGAGTCATTTCAATTGCGGTAGTAAAGGCAGGTTCATTTGCTTTTATTTGCCGTTAGGGCTGATTTCATGCAGCCAGCGTTGCAGCTCATGTCCAATCGCATGCGGATTCTCTTCTGCTAGATGGTGAAACCCTTTGCCGATATCAAACAAGCTCAAATTAGGCAGATGCTTCCGGCACCAGACAAGCTGCGGCTCGCGTACGGTGCATCCTGGTGTCGCGAAGAAGAGCAGCTTGGGCACAGGTGAAACCGTAAACCATGCATTGCGAGCGTTCACCGCATCGACGACTTCGGGCGGATGTCCTTCAATGGGAATTTGGTTCGGGAATACCCACATGGGCCTTCTGTCTTCCGACTTACGGAAAGGTTCCCGATAGAACGCAAGCTCTTCCGGACTGATTGCTCGGTTTATAATGGTATTCGTCATGCCTTCAATAAACACGCTGTTGTCCCGCATAAACGGCCATCCTTCTTCCGGATCGCGTAGCTTTTGGAACAATGGCTGCGCTTCTGGCGGCGAGAAATCGGACCAAGACTCATTCGGATACAAGGCTTGAGGCTCGAGCATCACAACAGCCTTGACTTTATTCGGATGATTTGTTGCATATTGCAAGCCGATGGCAGCGCCCCAATCATGCATGACAAGCGTTATTCTATCGAGCTCTAATTGTTCGATGAAGCGTGTTACGTAATCGACATGTTCCAAGAACGTGTAGCCAATGCCGGATTTATCTGAGCGGCCCATGCCGATCAAATCAACGGCGATGCAACGATGGGATTCTTGAACATAGGGTATGATATTGCGAAACGTGTAGGACCAAGTGGGGTTGCCGTGCAGAAACAAGACCGGATCGCCGCTTCCAACTTCGATATAATGCAGTTGATGGCCATTCACCGTCATGTAATGGGATTCAAAAGGGTATTCCTTGCCAATGGGCAGCGTTTCGATATGAGACATTATTGGAGCAGCTCCTTCGTTGTGAGGTTCGGTTGATAAACCAAGTGTAACATTACCCCCCAGTACGCTCATTGTAAAAATGCGACAACCTTGTCGGTAACCAAGGAGATCGCTCGTAGGTTTGTGAATATGAATATATTCAATAATATAAGTGATCACTTGGGCCGGACAAAGGTTCGTTGTCATGGAGGGATCGTTTTAATTCCGGTTGAACCTCGCTGCGGAAGAACTGCTCGGGACTCGTACCGGCGAATGATTTGAAGTCTTTGCTCAAATGGGCATGGTCTGTATAACCACAAGCCTGGACGATATCTAAATAATCACAACCTGCATAGTGAAGCCGGATGGTTCGCTGGAAGCGGACTATGCCTGCGAATTGTTTGGGTGACGTGCCGATCAGAGCGTTAAATCGGCGTTCCAGCGTGCGTTTGCTCACATATAACTGCGCGGCCAAGCGCTCGATTGACAGCGAGCCCTGCTGCTGTAGGATGGCTTGTGCAGCTGCCTGAACCAGTTGTTCATCCACATTGTCACGCAGAGCTGACAACAGAAATTGCTGCACGATATCCACGCGTTCCTTCGCACTGGATGCCTCTGCGAGTTTTTCTTCCATCTCCTGAACGTCTTTGGGAGGGAAGACGAGATCCAAAGATATATCTACATGTTGAAATTCATGAATGGGGTATCGGGTAAAATGAGACAGACCCCCTGGCTTGAACGAAATGATAACAGTTCCGATTGCACCGGTGCCCATGTATTCCTTAAAGGTTACATGCATACCGGTGATGCCACTGGAGCTCATGAGGATGACCTTATCATTTTCCAGTAATTTCATCGGCTGCCCGTACTGAATACCGATCACCGTCATGGTGCTCGGCAACACTTTAACCGAATTGCGGTTGGAGAAATTAACCGCATTGAAGTCATCCTGCACCATGATGGCTTCGATATAGGGTCGTAGGACCAGTGATGGCGTATATTTTTGGATAAACATATGGCGCTGAGCGTTCTCCTCTCGTGCAAGGGTCTGTCACCATTATACGCTATCGTTACGCATAGTCATAAAGAAAAGCGACCTTAGCCAGTATGGCTAGAGATCGCTTCTTTGTTTTTAGAGCGTGAGTTTCAATAACATGGATGCATGCGGGGCAAGTGTAAAAGAAAGCTCACCAAGTGTACCCAATTCTTCGCGATTCCAGAGGTCACGCACACTGCCAATGGTATCGGTGCTAAGCTGGGAAGGTGTTACTTGAAGTGTTTGAACGTTGTCACTCGCATTAAATAGAGCGACATAACGGACGCCTTCGCTCCCTTCCGAAGTCCAGACGATATGCTCATTCTCCCTGTACAATTGGCGAGCATCTCGTCCATTACGAAGAACATCCAACACTTCTTCGTTCGTGAGCAGTGACAATGTCCACTCGTCATTATCTCTTAGCTCGCCGCCAAACATCAACGGAGAGCGGAAGATGGCCCAAAGGGACATCATCGTTTGCTGTTCGTCTCTTGTGAATCGTGTCCAGCGGTCGCTTGCCCCACCGTCAACGGAACGAATGCCGATATGACCGAGCGGCAGCATATCGCAATCTGGCCAATTGCCTGCTCCAACATGTGGCGCCCATTTCTCACACCGTTCGAACATGCCATAGAGTAGTCGCCAAATGTCCCAGAAATCATCGGTCATCCGCCAAAGGTTGGCATTTGCCTTCAGCTCTTCTGCGAATTCGAGCGGTGCCGGACCTGGAGAAAGGCTCAATACCATGGGACGTCTACACGTATCAATCGCCTTACGAATGAGTTGAATTTCGTCTAGTTGAATGCCGTAGAGCAACGAATCGGCGATATCATCAACTTTGACATAGTCGACGCCCCAGGAGGCATACAGCTCGAATAAAGAATTATAGTAGGCTTGCGCACCATCTTTGGATGGATCAACGCCGTACATATCTGTATTCCACTTGCAGATAGCCCCATTCCACGTCTTGGCGATGGAGCGTGCCGTTTCATTTGTCCCCAGCAGAGGTGTATCCGCATGGACGGCTTGGCGTGGGATCCCTCTCATGATGTGGATACCAAACTTCAAACCAAGGCTATGCACATAATCAGCCAGGGGCTTGAAACCTTGACCATCAGCAGCGGATGGAAACCGATTTGCAGCCGGTATGAGACGGGAATACGCATCCATTTTAAGTGGAACATAAGGACGATAAGCCGAAGAAACTGCTCCAGGCTCGTACCACTGGATATCGACGACAATATACTCCCAGCCGTAAGGTTTAAGATGTTCAGCCATATATTGCGCGTTCCCGCGTACTTCTTCTTCATTGACGGCTGCGCCATAACAGTCCCAGCTATTCCAGCCAAGCGGTGGCGTCTCAGCCCATTGATGATGATTAGTCATTACATGAACTCATCCCTTCCTGATTAAGGTAATAGCCATATAATAAGACGAAGTTGCTAGGGAAGCTAGCGTAATGTTTTGCTGTCATATGTAAAATATTGCGGTTTGATCCTAATCGAATACGATCTGATCAATGGAGAGAAGTTCCTTTCCTTCACGGAATCTGCTTGGTGAGTAACCGATCCAACTGCGGAACACTTTGCTGAAATAGCTGCCATTCTGGTAACCGACTTCTTTCGCAATCTCTTCAACGGTCAATGAGCTGGTCCGCAATAGTTTCACAGCCAGTTCGATTCGGAGTTTAGACGTATAGGCCATAGGTGAAAAGCTTGTCGCTTGATGGAAGGTACGTGCCAGATGGTACTTTGAGCTGCCTGCAGCTTCGGCGATTTGGTCAAGACCATCCAATGTTCGGAAGTTGATTTCGATATAATCAGCGGCTCGTCGAACGATCGCTGGCCAATTGCTTCGTTCCTGGCGCTGCGTACTTCCGCTTCGAAGAAGCTCCATCAGGAAGCTATACACAAGCGAAGATGCGTAATACCCGTCTTTTATTGCGCCGATTCGGGCTTCGGAGTAAATGGTTTCGAGCCGGCGAATAGCCAAGCTGCGGGGTTCGAACAGTGGCAGAGGTCCAAGCTCCTGACGAATTTCCCTCCATACCTGCTGCAGATGGCTCTGCCGAAATAAAGCGAAATAAAACGTCCAATGCGAGCTGTCTCGGGGTAAAAAGTAGCGATGGTTTCCTGGTATTTCAACCAAGAAGGCAGTTCCCTCTGGCACATCGTGAAGTTGGCCGTCTAGCTCGATTCTTCCTCGTCCAGAAAGCGTATATTGAATCAAATAGAGGGGGCCATCAATTCGTTTCATGCCGTCCCAATCATAATCGTGCTGCTGGATATCTTGAAATCCAACGGCAAATAATTGGCAAAGCGGAAGTACGGGGTTTTCTTGGAAGCGGTACCCGTAAACGCCGTAGTTATCTTTCATGACCATAATCGATGGTTACCCCTTGTAGGAATATTTGTATGAATGCTAGATTTTAAATACCTGTTATCAAATAGTACCATGATCGTTACATGGAAAAAAAGCACCCGATTGGGTGCTCTTAGTCTTAACTATAATCGTCACTCGTCAGCGTAGTCCCTACAATTCGAACGGAATATTCTGCCTCCGGCGTTTGAAGAATGAAGGTTTCACCAGTTGATCTCGATAACAATTGATTTCCAAGTGGGGAAAATAACGATATCCGATTATGATCAGGATCTGTCTCTGTGGGGAGGACCACGGTAAATAATTCATTGGATTCTTCCCCTTCGTAACAAATCGTTATGTTACTTCCGATTACGGTAACTTTGTTCAACGTCTTGACAAGATTAACATCATCAAGCTCAAGTAATCTCTCCAATATTTTTACATAGTGTTGAATACTCTTATGCACTTGGATCTTCTGCTGTGAAGGATAACTGTCAAGGTACATCGTCATTTGCTCGTCAAGAAAAACAAGCTGATCGACCAGTCGACTACGGGTAGGGTTGGACAAATGACTACGGTTCATCGTAGATTCCACCCCACATGATGAGATTCCAATATCGATCTAATTGCCTCATGTCCAAAACCTCCGGAAAATTAGTTTTCTTAATAATGCTTGTTAATACTTCTGTAAGATTGAAAAGAATAGAAATACAGCAAGAAGAACTGTAGAGAAGACCGAGAGCAGTTTAAAGAAGGTCTCCATTTTCGTGTGAACACCTCGTTTACTTGGGATTACTTTCTCCCGTTTTATAAACCACAAGGATGGCACTACGTTGAAACCCTACCCCGCTTGGGGATGACTTCAAGATGGATCCATAGCAAACGTTAACAATTTGTTCCTCTTTCAATTCGGCTAAAAACTGATTAGCTCTTGCCTCCGCATAAGACGCATCTGTATCTAAAAACTCTTTTACCTGTATCACTTCGAATTCCTCCCTGAATTGTTTGATTGACTAGCATGTACAGCAAAAACACAACCCAATCACATAAGCCCTCACCCTTTCGCAAAGTACAAATAGTAGATGTACAATACCCATAAAAGTATAACAAGACATCCCGCAAAGAAAGGCGGAACGTCTTGTTGCTTTGACCATAACACTTTATCTATGGGGTGTCAATTTGATGTTCGTTATGAGGAGGGGAACTGTAACTTGACTTGGAGTTAACTCCAGAGGGTACACTATACCTGTAGGAATTATGTGCTATAAGAAAGCGAGGTCTCATCAGATGGATTATGTGAAACTAGGAAATACAGGCTTGGATGTATCGCGGATCAGTCTTGGATGCATGAGTTTTGGCGTAGCAGAGCGGTGGACGCACCCATGGGTGCTGAATGAAGAGAACAGTCGTCCGATTATCAAAAGAGCGCTCGAACTCGGAATCAATTTCTTTGATACCGCGAATATTTATTCAGATGGAACGAGTGAGGAAATAGTTGGACGAGCACTGAAAGATTATGGGAATCGTGATGAGATTGTTCTCGCGACCAAAGTTCATTTCCGCATGCATCCAGGTCCCAATGGGGGAGGTCTTTCCCGGAAGGCTATCTTGAGTGAAATGGATAAAAGTCTGAAGAGACTGGGTACCGATTATGTTGATCTGTATCAAATCCATCGCTGGGATTATCATACGCCGATCGAAGAAACGATGGAAGCCTTGCATGATGTAGTGAAAGCTGGCAAGGCGAGATACATTGGTGCATCTGCGATGTATGCCTGGCAGTTTCTAAAGGCCCTGCATGTAGCTGAGAAAAATGGTTGGTCACGATTCGTATCGATGCAAAATCATCTTAATCTCATCTATCGTGAAGAGGAAAGGGAGATGATGCCGCTGTGCAAGGATCAAAAAATCGGCGTCATTCCATACAGTCCCCTGGCATCTGGTAGATTAACACGTGATTGGTCAGAAACAACGCACCGCTCCGAAACGGACCAAGCTCAGAAAATGAAATATGATGCATTTGCAGATAAGGATCGAGTTATCGTAGAGCGTCTTGCAGCAGTAGCTAAACAACGCGGCGTTCCTCGCGCGCAAGTGGCCCTTGCCTGGTTGCTGCAGAAAGAACCTGTAACAGCTCCGATTATTGGTGTTACACAAATGTCGCAATTGGATGATGCAGTAGCTGCGCTTTCTCTAACGCTAACATCTGAGGAAATTGCGTCGTTGGAAGAACTGTATGTGCCACATCGCGTCGTTGGGGCCATCTAAATGTTGATCGCCGAAGTAAGCGAGAAATTTGACTTGTCACAAGATACTCTACGCTATTATGAACGAATCGGACTTATCCCGCGGGTGAACCGCAATAAAAGCGGATTAAGAGACTACTTGGAAGAAGATTGCAGATGGGTTGAATTTATCAAATGTATGCGAGGTGTGGGTCTCCCCGTTGAAACTTTGATTGACTATGTGCGACTGTTTCAGCAAGGAGATGAAACGCTGGAGACGAGGAAAGAACTCCTAGCCGAGCAGCATAAGCAACTCACAGCAAGAATGGCAGACATGCAGAAAGTCCTTGAGCGTCTAGAGAGTAAAATGGATAGATATGACGAGATGATCGGAGCCGCACGCCAGACAAGTGGTTTTTCTCCTGTTATTTTCTCGCCGTAGATAAGCGGGAATTAAGAGAGGGAAGCGAACCTGGTCGATGTAGGCGCTGTAAGGATGTTTTTCACCGTTCCAGAGGTGATGTTGCTGGGAAAGGGTCAGTTTCACCGTTCCAGCGGTGAGCGGCATACGCAGCAAAAACAAAGGAGCTAAGCGCAAACTACGCTTAGCTCCTTTTCAATTTATCTGCCCGGCAGCAGCTGCTTAATCCAACCGCCGAAACTCTTCGGATTCCGCGTTTGGATGAGCACGACGCCTTCGCCGCGGAATCGGCAGACGACGCCTTCCCCGCTGGTAAGGCTGGAGATCCAGCCTTTGGCTGCTTTTTCAATCGTATACTGCGTATAATCCGGCCAAGCGACAAGGTGCCCGTTATCGATGAGCACTTCTTCGCCCGGTTTCAAGTTAACTGCATGAATCGCGCCGTAAGAGGAGAGGAACACAGTGCCTCTACCGCTGATCTCTACGATGAAGAAACCTTCGCCGGACATGAAGCCGCCCATCAGATTCTGCATTTTCGTGTTGACTTGGATACCAGAGGTGCCAGCAAGGAAACCGTCCTTTTGCACAAAAAGTTTGTACGAGCCATCTAACTCGACAGCTTCAATATCGCCGATTACGGCAGGCGCGAGCAGCACTTCACCTGATCCACGATTAGGAGTCAATTCTTGAAAGAAGAACTTCTCTCCGCTAAGCATGCGGCCGAGTCCTTTCATGATTCCGCCATCTACTGTTCCTTTCAGCTCGATATTAGGGGACATGGAAACCATCGCTCCAGCTTCGGCTTTAATGTTCTCACCCGCTTCAAGCTGAACGCGCAGCATGGGAAATGCGCCTTTATATAAAATTTCGTGTTTCATCGTATTCCTCCAGTGTGTTGATTTTATTTTAAAAGTTGAACGCCATATTTCTCTACGCCTCTTTGGGCCGTATGGTTGCATCCAGACTGCGATTCGTATACACGAAGATCGCACAGAGGAGCAGAATACTCATCGTGACATAGAACACAGAAGTGAAGCCGTACGCAGCTGCCAAGTGACTCCCGAGCAGGGGGCCGATGAGATTGCCAAGGAATAGTGAAGATGTATTGAATCCATAAGCGGTGCCTTGAATCTCTGGAGCTGCAAGCTTCATGACCAGTGCGTTCAACGACGGAATCATGCCCCCGATGAACAGTCCGAGCAGGAACCTACCGACCAACAGCATGGAGATATTCGTGGCAAAAGCCTGCGGGATAAAGGCGACTGCCGCCATGACGAGGGCGATGACCAGCGTCATGCGCTGACCGATTCGGTCACCAAGCCGTCCTAATGTCGGTGCCCCGAATAAATTGGCGATACCGGTAATCGCGACGATCAGTCCAGCGAAGAAGGCCAAGTGAGCCCCTGTATACAAGGTTTTGGCATACACCGTAACGATCGGTTCGATGCTCATCATTCCGATCTGAGTGATCAGAGATGCAGCGAACACAGGCAGCAAGGGGCGAAACAGGCGCCACTGTGTTTTCTGTTTCACCTTTTTGTCGGCAACAGGCTTCCGTTCTTCCTTAATGAACAACATGACGATGAGGCTGGCGCATAGCATGAGTCCGCCTGTGAAGAAGAATACATGGTGGTACCCGAGAAAGCTCGCCAACACTCCGCCAATTAAAGGGCCGATGAGCGTGCCTGCAATAGCGCCTGTTTGCAGCGTGCCTAACGACTTCCCTGAATGCTCTCGCGGCGTCAGGGAGGCTTGCAACGAGACGGCCATCGAGATGAAGCCGGAGAAGAATCCGTTTAGCAACCTCAGCGATAATAGCTGCCATGGCGATGTGACAATGCCCATCAGTGCGGTTACGATAGCCATCCCGAAACCGGCGCGAAGCAGCATGATTTTGCGTCCGCGTCGGTCTGCAATGGCTCCCCACAGGGGCTGGGTCAAGAAAGAAGTAATGAATTGAGCAGCCACAATCCAGCCTGTCCAACGGACAATATCATTGAGATCGTGAACCCCTAGCTCCCCGATATAGAGAGGTAAGAACGGGAGAACCAGATTCATGCCACACGTAATGGAGAAGTTCGCGCCCCAGAGTATCCATAATGACTTTTTCCAATGTAAAGGGATTGCCATGATGAGGACTCCTTATCCTTTTTTTCTCAGTATAGCATAAATGAATCGCTGCCCAAGCATCTAGGTCCCTTGTGAAAACTGTTGGCGATAGCTGCGAGGGGACATTCCTTCCAGTTTGGCGAAGCTCGCCGCGAAATAGGCTGCCTGCTCAAAGCCCACTTCTTGGGCAATATGGGCAATGGGTCTCTCCGTTTGCAAGAGTGAGAGTTTGGCTTGTGCCACACGTAATTTCAGGAGGTAGGTTACGGGCGAACAACCGTATTCTTTCTGCATACAGCGAGCGATGTAGACCGGATGGAAATTGAGCTCATCGCCCAGTTGCTTAGCAGACACAGGTTCGCGAAAATGCTGTCTTAAATAGGAAGCCGCTTTCTCTGCGCAGGTTCTGGAGGCGGAGGCGTGATCGGTCTCACCAGACGCGGCAAGCTGATGCAGAATCTCTTGGAACAACTGCTGTTGGGCGAAACGAACACTACTCACATGAGAACGGGAATGCAGCTGTAGAAGCTGGTCGAAAACCTCGTACATTTTCTCAGGATGCTGTAACGTCGTAAATTGCGGAATACGCATCGTGAACGGTTCCACGGCGAAAGCCTCTACCTCGGCTTCCTTAGGAGCGGGATCCTCCAAGGAGACATGGGGGGCGGCAGCAGGATTAATTAACTCCCATGCACCGCCTACATGGAAATGCAGCCAATAGGTGTGAGTGAGCTCGTCGCACTCCTTGGTTGCGAAGTGATAACGATCAGGCCGCAAGATGACAGCATGCCCTGCCCCAACCTCGAATCGGGCATCCTCCTCCCCGATGTAGAAGCAGCCGGCCGTTGTGATAAGCAAATCAAAGACTTGGATATTGCTGCGACTCGGATGCTGACCACCCTGTGGAATACTGTTTAATCCACTTGTGATATAGTGCGGCAGAGGAGGGATCGTGATCTCAAGAAATGCCATGAAAGCCACCTGCCTTTATTTGAAATGGAAGTTGGAATTGTATAAGTTTCAGTTGCGATGTTGATACATGAAATCAACTATAACAGCTATAATTTGAACTGACTACTAAGTTTCATTTTCATAACAAATAGAGAATCATACTGGATGGTGGCGTGAACATGAAGGCGGAGAAAAATAAATATTCATTATGGATTCTAGCATGGCCAATATTTGTAGAATTACTGTTGCAGCTGCTCTTGGGTGCTGTTGATACGCTTATGGTAAGCCGTGTGTCCGATGATGCGGTTGCGGTAGTTGGCTTAGCGAACCAAATCTTCCAAGCGGTTATGATCCTATTCATGACCGTGGCAAGCGGCGCAGGTATTCTCATTGCACAGAAGATTGGGGCTCGGCAGCAGGAGTCTGCACGAACGGTCGGGATTATGGCTGTCACGATTAGCGGGCTCATTGGTGCGATTCTCAGTGTGATTTTATATGTAGAGGCGGTTCCACTTGCGAGGCTGTTTCAATTAGAAGAACGATTAATTCCAATGGCGCATACGTATATTTCAATTGTCGGCAGTGGCATGGTATTAACGGCGCTAACAGCTACCCTCAGCACAGCGATTCGAAATACAGGCAATACGAAGGGACCGATGATTGTCGCGATCGGGATGAATGTGATCCATGTCGTGTTGAACTACGTTTGGATCAATGGTGCGCTTGGATTTCCACAGCTAGGCTTAACCGGGGTTGCGATTTCAACATTAGTGAGTCGCTTACTCGCGACTTGTTTGCTCCTCTATATGTTTGTATCCATCTTTGAGCGAAAAATCAGATGGCGTGATCTGGGCGTTTTTAACCGGAAACTGTTTGGTGAGATTATCCGAATTGGCTGGCCGCTTGGCATCAATATGTCATCTTGGGTGCTGTCACAGCTCGCGATTTATAGCTTTCTAGCCACGATGGGGGCTGCGGCTCTAGCAGCGAGAACGTATATGAATACACTGGAATCCATCTGTTTCATGTTAGGTTATTCGATTGCCTTATCGGCACAAATCCAAATAGCGCATCTATTCGGTTCAGGGCAAACGCAGGCGGCTTATCAAGCAGGCTACCGCGGTACGTGGATTGGACTGTGCTTGGTGGGGTGCAACAGCATCCTGCTTCTAATCATCGGCAAAAGCTTCTTGGGCTTCTTCAGTTCAGACAAAGCAATCATAGAGCTAGCTCTGTCTTGCTTAGTACTTACAGCGATACTGCAGCCAGGCCGAATGATCAATATGGGCTTTGGCAATGCACTCAATGCGATTGGTGATACCCGGTTTAATATGGTGATTTCGCTGTTCTCGATGTGGGGCGTTGCTGCGGGACTCTCTTATGTGCTTGGACTGCATTATGGGTGGGGGTTAGCAGGGATCTATGTTGCTATGATGTGTGATGAGTATCTGCGCGGTATTCTCGTGGCCATTCGTTGGCGGCGGAAGAAGTATTTGCGTATAGCGGAGGAAACGAAGAAGGGGATTGAAGCTGTGGGGCCGACGCCAAAAGTTAGCTACACGAGCCATCCATAATCTTGTCGGCAATTGTAAATCGATTACCTGCGCAAGCACCTACCTCCGGTAGGTGCGAAATCGAATATCTTGATTGTAGTTGCCGAAGCCTTCCCCATACAACGTTAATCCACCGACATGCTCGGCATGATTGGGTACTTCTAACCGTAAGGTCCACTCGTTGCGGGAGAGGGGGAGGTCCTGGATCGTAACCGCTGATAGTTGCTGCCCATCTAGGTATGTTCCCGTTTCGGTGATGCGGAGTACCTTCAACCAACCATACTGGTTGGTGTAGTCTGACCACCAGGAGGGAGTCAGAAGTCCGCGGCCAGCCCCGGAATCGCCAGGGCTTGTCCAGTAGCCAAGCAGCGTACCATTCACATAGAAGTGAATATCAGACGGCCAATTGGCTGCGATACCTGGTGCTTCCGAGCCGAGTTCCAGTGAGATTTCAATCTCCTCCAAAGTCTGACCTGGCAGCATATAGTTGGGGACTTGGTATTCAACGAAGCCCTTGGCGAACCATAGAATTTTGGCATGCATGCGATCTGGCTCGAAAAAAAACCGTGGGTCGTCAAACTGGCCAATCACGCGTTCAGCCGAAGCTAAACCGCAGGTCGGATGGACCTCGTAGCGTGTATAGTGACCTACAGGAATCGATACTTCATTGAATAATTGCTCTTGTTCAGCGGGCTGTGGAAGCTGAATGTCGATGCGCGAGAGAGCTAATGTACAGATTTTGTGCGTACCGCCTTGCTTGCGAACGAGCTTTGTATGAATGAGGCCGCCGTTTTCCAACTTTTTGACATGCATCGTGACGATCGCACTGCTGAGGGAGAGACGCTGCGCCAAATCCTTCACGTTCATCGCTTCTTCTGCTAATAACTCCAAAATGTGAAGCCGCACATCGCTAGCCAACGCTTCATATAGGGGCAGCCACTTACGGTCTGTTGTTGTGTGAATCATTGCTTGAACGCCGCCTTTCGCTTTCTCTGATTAACATAAATATGAATGCAACAAAAACGGGTGTGAGGTATTGATCTCCATCCTTTTTTGCTGTTTAATAGGAAATATACATAATGATTATATTAACTGATTTATATTTTTATTAATTATACGATGAGGTGAGCTCAATGTCTACGAAAGCAAGTATGATTATTGACAAAGATTTTAAAGTTGGAGAAGTCGATCCTCGGTTGTATGGTTCCTTTATTGAGCATTTGGGGCGCGCGGTGTATGGCGGTATTTATGAGCCTGGACACCCGCAAGCAGATGAGCAAGGGTTTCGCGGCGATGTGCTGGAGTTAGTGAAGGGGCTGCAAGTGCCGATTGTTCGTTATCCCGGCGGGAACTTCGTATCGGGTTATAACTGGGAGGATGGCATCGGACCTGTGGATCAACGCAAAAGACGACTTGATCTTGCCTGGCGTACGATTGAGCCGAATATGATCGGCCTGAATGAGTTTATGGACTGGTGTCGCAAAGCAAACACAGATGCCATGATGGCTGTGAATTTGGGAACTCGCGGTCCTGATCAGGCAAGGGACATTATTGAGTATAGCAACATCACTGGCGGCACCTACTGGAGTGATTTGCGTATTTCTCATGGCTACCGCACACCGCATAATATCAAAACATGGTGCTTAGGCAACGAAATGGATGGCCCGTGGCAAATCGGAAGTAAGACGGCAGTGGAATATGGCCGCACTGCTTGTGAGACAGCGAAAGTGATGAAATGGGTGGATCCTTCGATTGAGCTAGTCGCTTGTGGCAGTTCGCATTTGGGCATGCCTACCTTCCCAGACTGGGAAGCAACGGTTCTTGAGCATACCTATGATCATGTTGATTATATTTCGCTTCATCAGTACTATGGCAACCGTGACCAAGATTCTGCGAATTTCTTAGCGCAATCGCTGGGCATGGATCGCTTTATCCATACGGTTATTGCTACTGCTGACTTCGTTCAAGCGAAGAAACGCGGCAAGAAGAAGATCAATCTGTCCTTCGATGAATGGAATGTGTGGTATCACTCGAATGCTGCTGATCGTAAAATCGAGCCTTGGTCCATTGCGCCACCACAGCTGGAGGACATCTACAACCATGAAGATGCGCTACTTGTAGGCTGTATGCTGATTTCTATGCTGAAACGTGCGGATCGTGTCAAAATGGCGTGCTTAGCTCAATTGGTTAATGTGATCGCCCCAATTATGACCGCGAATGGCGGTGCAGCGTGGAAGCAAACGATTTACTATCCATATCTGCATGCGAGTGTGTTCGGGCGTGGAACGGTTCTCGTTCCGCTCATTAAGTCACCGAAGTATGACGCCAAGGACTACACGGACGTACCTTACCTCGAGGCTGTTGCCGTACACAATGAGGAAACTTCAGAGCTGACTATCTTTGCAGTCAATCGTCACTTGGCAGAAGCGCTCCCGCTGGAGATGGATTTGCGTAGCTTTGGCGGCTTCCACATCGTTGAGCATATCGTATTGGAGCACGAAGATCTCAAGGCTTCCAATACCTTAGAAGCGCCGGATCGGGTGAAGCCACATTCCGCAGGGAATGCGACGATCTCGACGAATGGACAAATAGAGGCTGTTCTTAGTAAGGCTTCTTGGAATGTGATTCGTCTTAAATTGGTATAAAAATATGAAATAAATTCATAGATACACCTATATAAAGCCGCGATTTGGACCATAATAGTCACATGAGAAACCTTGATCCCTAGGATCATCGAGGTTGCCCATGTGACGGGGCCCGCGGCTTTTCTTTCTTTTCCAATCCAAGCTCTGATATGATGAGAGAAAAGAGATTGAAGGAGTATGGGCACATGAAAATGAGAATAGGCCTAGTTGCCGGCTTCTTGCTGGTGACAGCAATGAGTTTGGCGGCGTGTGGAGGAAGTCAACCATCGGCAACACCGAGTGCAAGTGTTTCGGCAAATGTGGACGTTGCAAAACTGTATCAGAATTATTGTATCTCTTGTCATGGTAATCAATTACAAGGCGGACAAGGTCCTAATATTCAAAAAGTGGGAGAACGCCTCACAGAAGCTGAAATCGTAAAGCGGATACAAAAGGGTGGTGGCGGGATGCCGCCGTTTCAGGTCACGATGAAGGAAGAAGAACTGAAAGCACTTGCAGTTTGGTTGGAAGGATTGAAGTGATTGACAGATACTGGAAGGGTTAAGGTTCCCTTAAGGTTAGCTACATAATTTCTTCACAATTGACATTTACAATTAGGGGCATGAGGAGAGTGATGTAAGATGCACTTGAATTTGAAGCCCCGGAAGCGTCTTTCGAGTACAAAGAGCTCAAGTCGTCTGGGAGCGTCGATTTCACTTGTTTTATTTATGATCGGATTACCTATTCTATCCGTGATAGGTATGGAATTTCTTGAACGTGGCAATTTATCTGAAACTATGCAGTGGGTAACAGATAATCAGCCGTTATTTATGTTAAATGTAGTGTTGACCTTTTGTTTGTTAGCTTTCGTTTATGCCCTCGTAGGGTCTTTGGCAATCTCTGGATCCATTACGACCTTAATTCTAGGTCTGATGGCAATTATCTCGTATATGAAAGTGAAAATGATCGGGGAGCCATTCTTCCCTTGGGATATATTGCTGAACAAAGAGAGTATGGATATTGCTTCATTAGTTACCGGTAAAGCTGCTTTAATTCGAATATGTGCTATAGCAGCTGTGATTCTCCTCGTCCTTGCCCTTCGCTGGGTGATCCCGCGTGTGACACTGCCGATTATCGTTCGATTCGGTTTGGGGCTTTTTTCGCTGTATGCCTTGTATGCATTCGGAATCAAAACACCGTTAGCTGGCAAAATTCTGGACCATGCAGGTGTTAGCGAGATTGTTTGGGATCAGCAGCAAAACTATGCAAACAATGGGCTCACGCTTGCCTTCACGCTGAATGTGAAGAATTCAATTGTCCAGAAGCCAGATACCTATAGTGAACAAGCACTGGCTTCGGCTGCCGCTAATATTCAAGGGGCCGCCGCTGTGCAGCAGGATACGGCTGGCGTCCGTAAAGCGAAAGTGACCCTTGCAGATGGGAAACAGCCAAATGTTATTTTCGTCATGAGTGAAGCATTCTGGGATCCTACTCTGCTTGAGAATGTTACGTTCAGCGAAGATCCCCTTCCGACAATTCATCGCTTGCAGCAAGAATCCAGTTCAGGTTATTTGCTTTCTCCACAGTATGGCGGAGGAACGAGCAACGTAGAGTTTGAAGTATTAACTGGGAACTCGATGAGCTTCCTGCCTGGCGGATCCATCCCCTACCAACAGTATATCTCGAAGCCAATTCCAAGTTTGGCCAGTTATTTTGCGGATAAGGGATATAAGAGCATGGGGATTCACTCGTATGAAGGCTGGTTCTGGGATCGGAACAATGTCTATAAGCAGCTTGGTTTTGAAACTTTCAAGAGTAGTGAACACTTCGACAATCCGGAAACAAAAGGCTATTTTATCTCCGATGCCGAGGTCGCAAGAAATGTGATTAATGAAGTAGATAAAACGGAAAATCCGATGTTTATTTATACCGTAACAATGCAAAATCATGGACCATATGACGATCCACGCTATGGCGAGAATCAGTTCAAAGCAACAGGTAATCTTACTCCGCAAGCCAAAAGCATCCTAGAAACCTATACACAAGGTGCCCATGACGCGGATCAAAGCTTGCAAATGATGATTGATCATTTCAAGGACTCGGATGAACCTACGATGATCGTGTTCTATGGTGACCATTTGCCGATGCTTGGCATGGATTATCAGGTGTATAAGGAAGCAGGCTTTATTTCGACAAGTGATGCTAACAAATGGTCGTTGGAAGAAATCAAGAAGATGCACAGCATCCCGCTTGTGACATGGTCCAACTTCGATATGCCGAAGCAAGACATTCCAGTGCTAAGTGATTCCTTCTTGGGGGCACATGTCCTGGATATGCTTCATATGGAAAAGCCAGCTAATTTTGCTCTGAATGCCGAGTTGGCCCAGCAGGTACCGGGACTTCTCAGCAATTTGATTGTCGATCGGGATGGACAGCTGCATGCAACGGTTCCAGAATCCGCGGCACCTCTCATTGCCGATTACCGGAACGTGCAATATGACTTAATGTTCGGCAAACAGTACTTGGCCGCCTATTTGGATCATGATTATTTGACCAAAGGTTCGCAAACGGGCTACAATGCTGAATTTGGCATCCCTGGCGCTGCAGCTCAGTCTGAGGCCATAGGCAGTCAGGAAGCAAAGCCGGCAAGTGCGCAATAGATTGGATCAAGCCGTCTCTCGAGTATTACTTGGGAGGCGGTTTTTTGGCGTTATGGGAGGGCAACCCGACAACAGCAGCAGTACTTGGCGCTCTATCAGGATGAACTGGAAAATCTCCATCTATTTTCGCTGGAAAAACTTGAATTATCAGATTAGATGGAAAACATACAGTTAAAAACATCGATATCAACCATTTCAGAGGAATCTAACACAATTAGCTGTAGGAAATCCAGTTAGTCTATCGAAAGTGAGAAAACTGGCTGAAATAACTGTAGGTTATGCCTTCCCTGCTAGAAATAACTGTTGCCAGGAGGAGGTTTATTTTGGTAATATGAGATTCCGTCTCTACGCGGCGACTGCACGTTAAACGAAAAGGCAAACGGATCTTGAATGACCAAACAGGAGGTGTTTTATGCTTTTCGCGGTTCTAGCGCGCAAGGCGTACGCAAGAAACTTGCAGTATCGTGGTTCACATTTGCTACACAATGCCGTAAGTGCGGTGTTCGGTTTTATTTATGCCAGCATCTGGACCAGCTTAGGCAGTGATGCATCGCTAGGCGAATACGGTGCCAAAGGCATCGTGAGTTACATTGCTTTTAACCAAGCCATTCTGTGGATTACACAGTTTACGACGAATGGACTCGGGCTCGAGCAATCGGTTCGGACGGGTCAAATCGCGGTCGATCTGATGCGGCCAGTTCATTTATTTTATCAAGCGATGAGCCGTGAATGGGGCCAAGTGTGGTATCAATTCCTATATAAAAGCATTCCGATTTATGTCCTCTATGTCTTCATCTTCTCCTTACAGCTTCCACAGACCGCTTCGGTGTATGGATGGACAGCTCTCTCGTTGCTCGCAGCCTCTTATATATCCATCTGCATGAATTACTTAATTGGCGTTGCCGCCCTCTGGACGACAGAATCTCGATGGTTTTACTGGGTTAACTATTCGTTTGCTATGCTGCTATCTGGTTTCTTTATCCCTGTGGAATGGCTGCCAGGCTGGCTTCGGACGATGAGTTTGTACACACCGTATCCATATTTACTCTATTACCCAACTCGAATTTACCTTGGACTTGAACATGGCACTGTGGTGCTTGGCGCAATTCTATGGGGTATCGGGTTTACTTGTGTCTGCTTGGCTATTACTGGCGTGGTTCGCAAGAAGCTGGAGGTGCAAGGCGGATGATCTCGATTCGGCTGTTTATGCTGCTTATAAGGGCAAGTTTCCGAAGTCGTATGCAGTATAAGTTTAATTTCATATTCTCCACCCTCATGTCTGCGTGCATTCAAATCTCTGAATTTATGATGGTGGCCCTGGTGATGATGAAGTTTGGCCATATCCATGGCTGGTCATTGTATGAAGTAAGCTATTTGTACGGGGTCATCATGATTTCCAAAGCGATTTATCGCACACTTGCCTCCGATGTGCATCATCTCGAGAAATATCTTGTTTCCGGCGACTTGGATGCGATTCTGATTCGTCCTGTTCCTGTGCTGCTTGCCTTGATGACCCAAAATTCACGGATTCTCATAGCCGAAATCGGTCAAGGCACTATCTTGTTGATTATTTCGATGAAAGCGCTTATCGGAAGCGGGCAAATAGGGTGGATGTCAATACCGTTAACGGGGTTTATCATCCTCACAGGTGCCGTGATTTTATTCGCAATTGGGCTGGCTACGGCGGCGGCAGGCTTCTGGCTAACACGGATTGAGGCCTTGCAAAACATGACCGAAGATGCCTCCCATACCGCGGCTCGTTATCCGCTTAGCATTTACCCCAAATGGCTCCAAGGTGCGCTATTGGTGCTCGTGCCAGTAGGCTTCGTCAATTATATTCCTGCCCTATATGTGCTGAGAAATGAAGGTGGCATAGGCATGTTGTTAGTCACATTAATCGTTGCTGGGGCTGTATTATGGCTAGCCATGCGATTCTGGAAGTTAGGGCTATCTCGCTATCAAAGCACAGGTAGTTAATCACATTAACCAAACGGGAGGGGCTAGTCCGCATGATAACAGTTAAGCATTTACGCAAAACATTTCAATCCCCTGTCATTCAAGAAGGGAAGTTTTCGGGGCTCCGCACCCTGTTCTCTAGGGCGTACAAAGAGAAAGAAGCCGTGCGCGATGTGAGTTTCGAAATTGAAACCGGCGAGTTCGTTGGGTATATTGGTCCTAATGGAGCGGGAAAGTCGACGACGATCAAAATGCTCACAGGCATCCTTCACCCCACCTCTGGTGAGGTTCTGATTCACGGCAGCTCTCCGCAAAAACAGCGGAAGCAAGTTGTTCGGCAGCTTGGTGTCGTATTCGGACAGCGGAGCCAGCTATGGTGGGATCTCCCGGTGAAGGATTCGTACGAAATCCTCCTCGCGATGTACCGCGTAGAAGCGGCAGATGCTCAGCGGCGATTAGGTGAATTGACAGAGCTGCTTGATTTAAAAGAAATTCTGGATACCCCGGTTCGCAAACTCTCGCTTGGTCAGCGAATGCGGGCAGATTTGGCAGCTTCGATGCTGCATGATCCGGACATTTTGTTCTTGGATGAGCCTACGATCGGCTTAGATGTTGTTGCCAAAAAGAACATCCGTGGTTTCCTGCACACGTTGAATCGGGATTTCGGGAAGACGATACTGCTAACGACGCATGATATGGATGATATTGAACAGCTGTGCCCGAGAGTTATCGTCATTAACCATGGGGAAATTGGCTATGATGGTTCCATAGACAAGCTGAGAGAACGCATTGGGCTGCCGACGATGATGAAGGTATCCTACCGGGGCGAGATCGGGGTACCGGATAGCTGGGAGTTGCCGTTTCGAGTGATCGCACACGAAGCAAACGTGCTGACCATTGCTTGCAACCGGCAAGAACTGAAGGCGATGGATGTCCTGCGCATTGTGAGCAGTTGGGGCGATATGGAGGATGTACATATGGAAGAACCGGAATTTGAAGAAGTCATTCAGAACGTGTATCTTTAAAATATAGAAATCACTGGGAGTGGAGTGGACTGAACCATGGCGATAGGGAATGAAGAACGAGAGAAGGAAGCGCAGCGCGTCTCTGTGGTGCGAGGAAGCATTCAACGGCGTATCATTGAGCTGCGCCAAACGGTAGATGACCGCAGATCAGAAGCGACGGCTATCGGCCGCAGCTTCTGGGATGATATTTCCGTCAATGCGGACAATGACGATGATTTGATTGAAACGGCAGCGAGTATGGCTCAGCAGGAGCATGTACTGCAAGGGCAGGAGCGGAGCTACCGACTAGCCCAGGATGCCCTGCGCAAGCTGGAGCGTGTGGTCGATGCGCCGTATTTCAGCCGGATTGATTTTCAAGAGAAGGGCGAACAAGACCGTGAGAAAATCTATATCGGTTTGACGTCATTCATCGACAGTAAGACAGATGAAATACTGATCTATGACTGGCGAGCACCGATCGCCAGCTTGTTCTATGACTATCCGCCTGGCCCGGCGACTTACCGCACGCCAGAGATGGACGTAAGCGGCGAATTATGGCTTAAGCGTCAATATATCATCAAAGCCGGCGAGCTGCAGGATGTGTTCGATACAGGCATCTCGATCGGTGATGAGATGCTGCAGAAGATGCTCAGCCGCAGCGCAGATGAGAAGATGAGCTCCATCGTCACGACGATTCAGCGCGAGCAGAATCAGATCATCCGGGACGATCATCATAAGGTGCTGGTTGTCCAAGGAGCAGCGGGCAGCGGCAAAACGTCCGTTGCGCTGCAGCGCATCGCGTATCTGCTCTATAAGTATCGGACAACACTTAGTGCCGATAATATGATCCTCTTTTCGCCGAACTCACTGTTCAGCGATTACGTCTCTCGCGTCCTGCCAGAGCTGGGGGAAGCAACGATGCAGCAAACGACTTTCCAAGATTATTTAACACATAAACTAACGGATACTGGACTGAAATTGGAAGATCCGTATGATCAGCTTGAATTTATTTTGACAGGCACAGAAGAGGATTCTATGTATGCAGCTCGTTTGCAGAGCATTACCTACAAGACATCCGAAGCTTTCTTACGTGTGATTGAAGCCTATGGGGATAAACTGAAAGAAGGCGGGATCCGATTCGTTGACTTGGCTGTGGGGAAAAAGGTGTTGATTACCGCAGATGAGCTAGCCGAACGTTTCTACGGTAAACCGTCGATTCTTGCCATCGGCGAGCGGATGGAGCAATTGTCGGAGTGGATTCTCGAAAAGCTGGATGTATTCCAAGCCGATGTGCAGAAGCGGTTTTACCGCAAGCTTGTGCGTGAGCCGAAATATATGGGCTCTGAGCCTGAGATGAAGAAAATGAGCAGAGTCAAAGCGCACAAAGCGATCACGCCGCTCCGCGAAAAGGCACAGAAACTAGCCTATATCGACGTGCTCGGCATGTACAAGGAGCTGTTTACGGACACAAGCTTGCAGCAGGAGCTTGTGGGGCTATCCCATCAGCCACTGCCTGAGGCATGGACGACGATTAGTGAAGTTACAGTGGGAGCTTTGGAGGAAGGTCACCTGCGCTACGAAGATGCAACCCCGCTCGTGTATCTCAAAGGGCTAGTCGAAGGACAACTGCGGGTAGGTACGATTCGCTATTGCCTCGTCGATGAAGCACAGGATTATTCACCGTTTCACTATGCGTATTTGAAAAAGCTGTTTCCACGCGCCCGATTCACGCTACTCGGCGATTGGAATCAAGGGATCTTCACGCATGCGAATGCGAATGCCGCAGGGCAAAAGCAAGAGCAAGGCTACAGCTCGATTAGCGAGCTGATGGGGGAAGACGAGACGGAGACGATCCGTCTCGTCAAGAGTTACCGCTCGACACGCGAGATCACGGACTTCGCGTGTCAGGTCCTGCCGGGCGGCGAACCGGTGGAACCGTTCAGCCGCAGCGGCGAAGAGCCCCGCTTGCTGCGCGCAGCAAGCGAGCAAGAGCTGGTCCGCCTCGTCGCAGAGACGGCGGCACTTCGTCGCGACGGCGGCGCAAGCTCCGTCGCGATCATTTGCAAGACCGAGCGCGAGACGGCGTCTGCGCACGGGCGCTTGAAGCCGCTGCTGCCGGACCTCGCGCGGATCAGCAAAGACACGCTGCACTACGAGGCAGGCGTGATGATCTTGCCGGCGTACCTCGCCAAAGGGCTCGAGTTCGACGCGGTCATTCTCTACGACGCTGGCGCAGCTGTCTACGCGGAGTCCAAGGAGCGCAAGCTGTTTTACACGGCCTGCACCCGGGCGCTGCATTACCTAGATGTCTGTTATCTAGGTGAATTAACCCCGTTTCTTCGCGGATAAATAGACATACGTCCATACCCAACCGCCCTGCCTAACATAGGATATAGGGAGAACCAAGACCAGGTTTTATAAGGCGGAAGGGGGAACTGACCATGTCAAACGTTGGATACTCCAGCACAGCTGTTGTTCTGGTATTGTACATTTTGTTGGTTATCATTTTGGCAACTTTCTATTAGAATAGTTGGCTGTAGGAGCCGCTTTCCGAACTTCGGGAGGCGGCTTTATTGCGTATTTACGCATAAATTTCCAGTTACGGGAAAACTTAACGATACCTGTTGTTGTATGTCTATCTCATTCCAAAGTGGGAGAACCTTATGCCTGTAAAAAAGCAGATTACTACACTCCAACTCTATTGTATTATCATCATTTCCATTGCGATAACGAACCATGTTCTGCTAATCCCTGTGCTGCTTCACTATGGGAAGAGGGATTCCTGGCTGGGAGCTTCACTAGCGGTCATACCCATGCTATTAATGGCAGGTATGATCTATTTCTTAGTGAGACGAACGAAGCAGGGCGAGTTAATTGAATGGATCCGATTGCGAGTTGGAAAATGGGGCACTTATTTGTTTCGAATGATTCTCATAGTGATCTGTTTTACGCATGCCGTTGTGACCATCAAAGATGTCACCATGTGGACCCATATTACTTATCTTCCAAGAACGCCTATATTTATGATTATGCTATTGTTTATTATATTTTGCTTCTTTGCAGCAAGAGAAGGCATTATGGCGATAGCGATTTCATCGGGTATCCTTTTACCAGCTGTTATGCTCCTAGGTTACTTTGTCATGGGTGCGAACTTTCAATATAAGGACTACACGCTGCTTACCCCACTCTTTACACATGGATATGGTCCGACTTTAATTTGTGTGGGACTAACTTGCAGTGCTTCCTTCGAAATTTTGAGTGTTCTCATTCTTCAACACCATGTCCGAACACGAATCCGATTACGAGGCTTATTAATTCTGTCCGTGTGTGTAATTGGTCTTACAATCGGTCCTTTAACGGGAGCGATCGCCATATTCGGACCTTTCGAAGCGGCGGATTTGCGTTATCCAGCTTTTGAACAATGGCGTATGGTGACTCTCGGGAAATATATTTCCCATTTGGACTTCCTATCGATATTTCAGTGGATTTCGGGCGCCTGCATGCGGACGTCCATCTTAATGTTCATTAGTGTAGATTTGATGAAGGTGAAGAAGAAATCGACTCGTACGCGCACCCTCATATGGATCAGTTTAGGTTTGTTAGGACTAAGCATGTACCCCGTATCTGATAATCAAATGGTGCTGTGGCTGCAAAACGATTACTATTTGATCCTGTTTGTAGTTGGTTTGATATTGCTGACGTTCCTGCTTGTAGTCGCGATGCTGCCTATACGGCGAAAGGAGATGGATGCGAAATGAATGAGCAAGATTTCCGTGAATGGTTTGCTCTTTCGGACGACATCATTATCAAAACCTATCCAGTCACGTACGGGCAAAAGAGCGATCGTGTGACGATGCTGTATTGCGAAGGTATGGTCAGGACTGATATGATCGATGGCCTTGTGCTGCCTAAGCTGCAGGCGTTTGTTGACAGTAATTTTTATCGGGATGAAAATGCTTTGGACATAAGTTCGATGCTGCAATTTGAGCAGTTGACGGGCAAAGAGTGGATAACCAATATGAAATTAGCGGTTTATGCGGGACAGCTAATCTTATTTTTTGCAAATACTCAAGCCCTATATGCACTGGATATTGCCTCGCCGCCGAATCGTTCTCCAGAAGAATCAAGTACAGAGACTTCTATTAAAGGCCCACGTGATGGTTTTACGGAAGATGTCATCACGAATATTGCTTTGGTTCGCAAACGGTTAGCTACCCCGAGTTTATGCTGTGAGAAGATACATTTGGGGCGAAGAAGCAACACAGTAGTTGCCTTATTGTATCTAGGCGATGTTATCAACGAATCGATTATCCAAGAGGCAAGGGATCGATTGCAAGTGATTGATGTCGATGCGGTTATTAGCAGTGCGCAACTTAATGAAGCTATGTCAGGGAGAGCTTTTTCTTTGTTTCCCCTTTTAAACTACACGGGGAGACCAGACTTTGTGGCGGATAGCTTGTTACGCGGACGATTTGCCGTCATTGTAGATGGTTCGCCGATGGCACTCATTGCGCCAGCTTCCTTGAGTTTTATTTTAGATTCTCCTGAAGATGTTCATAATCCCTTCTATTTCGTCGCATTTGAACGCATATTACGCTTGATAGGGTTGCTGATCTCGGTGTTATTGCCTGGATTGTGGATTTCGGTGTCCAGTTTCAACTTGGACCAAATTCCGTATCAGCTCGTTGCTACAATATCCTCCTCGAGGTTAGGGTTGCCTTTATCGGGCCCAATGGATTTTATCATCATGCTGCTGCTATTCGAATTATTCCGAGAAGCGGGTGCCAGATTGCCGAAAGTTGTTGGACAAACCGTTACGGTCGTCGGTGGTTTAATCGTTGGGGATGCAGCGATTCGTTCGGGTATTACGAGTCCTACAACACTGGTAGTTACGTCCTTATCCACAATTTCGATGTACACGCTGGTTAATCAATCCCTAGCAGGTACAATTACGGTATTGCGTATCGTTATTTTACTAATTTCCACTGTGTTTGGTATCTATGGTTTCATGATTTCACTCATGGGTCTTGTACTCCTGATGTCTACGCTCGAGTCGTTTGGCGTACCCTATCTATCGCCATTTTCGCCACCTCAATTTGGGGAGATGGTCGCTTCTGTATTGGCTAAGCCTTGGACGAGACAAAAGCTAAGACCACACGTTCTCAAACCGAAAGATGACACCCGGCAAGATGAGGAACTTTCATGAGGATAAAAGCGCTTTTGAAATGGACAGTAGGTGTAGGTGTATTGATTAGCCAAACGGGTTGTTGGGATATGAAAACCATCCAGGATACGAATTACATGACGGCAATTGGCTTTGATTATAAAGATGGGAAATACATTGTTTATGGGCAAATGTTGGACTTTGCCAGCGTGGCGAAACAAGAAGGGGGACAGTCGGGGAAACCGCCCCTGATTTGGGTTGGTAAAGAAGAAGGAGCAACGGTCAGCGATGCGTTTAATAGGCTTTATCGGACGTCTCAGCAGCGCGTTTTTTGGGGACATGTCGGCGCCTATTTGTTCTCCAAGAGTGCACTAGATCAGGGCATTGGTAAATTTACAGACGGGTCCGTACGTTATAGCGAGACCAGATTTACGCAATGGGTGTACAGCACGGATGAGTCGATCGAGGCTGTTTTCTCTGTGATCCCGTTCTTTAATGTCTCACCGATTAACTCGATTCTGATGCAGCCTGTCGAGGCTTATCGTCAACACTCTTTCATTCCCCCGCATCGCTTATTCTGGGTGGCTTCTAAGTTGCGGGAACCTGGGTATACCGTGATGCTCCCCACATTAGACATCGATGATACGGTATGGGCCAAAAATGAAAAGCCAGATTCCAAACTTAAAGTGAACGGCGCTTATAGCTTGAACAAACAATATAAATTAGAGTGGCTATCTGAGAAGCAATTTATTGGTGCTAGATGGTTAAATAAATATACAAGTCGTACCCCCATAGTTGTGTATAGAGAGGGGAGAGCAGTTCAAACGGTGAATACCAAACCGAAGTCTCATATCAATGTGCGCATGCAGGGAGGACAAGCCATCTTCGATATTGAGGTTAAGGCACCTTTAGGAGTTTCTGAAATTTTTGAAGGTGTTGGTGAGAGCGAGTTGGAACAATTGGTTTCTAAACAAATTAAAGAGGAGATTGAGCAGACATTTAAACTTGGAAAAAGCCGCAGCATTGATGTCTACTCGTTAGAGCATATTCTGTATAGAGCTAAATTCAAAGAGTGGGCGAAAATGACCAATTATGGTGAAAATCCGCTAATTGACTACGAGCTCGGTAACATTACAGTGAAAGCGACTGTACTCCATTCCGGTATGCTCAAGATGAAAGAAAAAACGCCGCAATATTAGGGATGTAAGCCGCCTACTGATGGTTGAAGTTCAGGAGGCGGCTTTTTTATTATGTGTGTCCGAACCCCGAACCCCGAACCCCGAACCCTTGGTACCCGACACCACACTTTAACCCTCTGTTGGGGTGAAATTGTGAAATAACTGGAAAATATACAGCTAAAACAGCTTAATTTCATTGAAAAATGAAAATAACTGGATTTTATGTAGCTAATTCGGGCCGCTAATCGTGATATCAGAGTTTCTGAACATTTTAACTGTATATTTTCCATTTATTATTTATTTCCACGCCAAAACAGCGAAATTAGCTGGAGTTTTTCCAGTTATTTATTCACTAGTCACTCTCAAACCGCCCCGCAGCCCCCAATCCACCAGTCACTCCAACAAACCGCCCCGCAGCCCCCAATCCACTAGTCACTCCAACAAACCGCCCCGCAGCCCCCAATCCACTAGTCACTCTCGAACCGCCCCGCAGCCCCCAATCCACTAGTCACTCCAACAAACTGCCCCGCAGCGACCACTCCACTAGTCACTCCAACAAACCGCCGCGCACCCCCAATCCACTAGTCACATCAACAAACCGCCGCGCACCCCCAATCCACTAGTCACTCCAACAAACCGCCCCGCAGCCCCCAATCCACTAGTCACTCTCGAACCGCCCTCAGCCCCCAATCCACTAGTCACTCCAACAAACCCTCACGCAGCCCCCAATCCACCAGTCACTCCTACAATCCGCCACACCACCACTCCACCTAAATCCACTCCAACAAGCTAATTCTCTGTATTTGAAAGCCCTGTCCCCAGTTTAGAAATATTTAATAATTGTTTTAGATCATGTTAATAGGCTCTTTAGTGGCAATTAAGTCTTGGAGGCTAAGATAGTCAATATGGAAGCGCAAGACGCGCAGCCAAATAGAGATAGCGTATGGATTACGCGGAGGCAGGACGATATGAATAAGAAGTTAGCGATGTTGGGATTAGGTGTAGCAGTTGGCAGCATGATGCTAGTTACTTCCGTATATGCAGGTGTAGGCGAAGCGCCCGGGTATGAAGCTTTCAAAACCGCAGTGAAACAAACAGCAACGATTAAGAACGTCACGCGTCAAGTAAACGTGTCCCTTCAGGACAATGGAGCTTCCTTGCTCCAGGTGAAATCAACGATCAAAACAGGTGGAGCGGATCAAGTTGGAAGCGCGCAAGTACAGGTTCAAGGCAGCGGTGCTGAGCAGCAAACGATTCAATTCTACAGCCAAGATGGCAAGCAGATTATCAAAACAGCCGATTCTGATGTTTACAAAGTCATTGAAGGTGACAACGCGCCAGCGAAGTTCAAAGGACATAACAACGGCAACCATACCGCAGACCCAGAAGTCATCAGCGAAGTGGAAAATGTGGTGGATGCCCTAGTCGGCAACTTGAAAAATTATGTCACGATGGACGATGCGGCTGGGAATGGCAAAGAGATTCACTTCAAGCTCTCCGGAAGTCAAATTTCTCCTGTGGTGAACACAGTGGGCTCACTCCTCATTAAACATGGCACGATGGCCAAAGATGAGCCAGTGCCAGCGAAAGCGAACACACTGGGCATTGACCTCACGACACTAAAGAATAGTCTGCCACAGCTTGCTTCCGACATCTCCATGGATGAAGTAGAAGTTAACGCAAGCGTGGATAGCGACGACCACATTACGAGTCAATCTGCACAAATTCACCTGTCTGGCAAAGATGAGCAAGGCGCTGAGCACGATGTTGTGTTACGCATTGATATGACATTGTCCAGTTTGAACTCGACTACACCGGATACCGTTGATTTGAGCGGCAAACAAATTGAGAATGTGAAGTTCGATGAGATGTCGGGTCACAAAAAGTGGGGCGACAAGAACTAATCACGAGTCACTTAGCTCAGCAAGCACTCAAGAAGAGGCGCCAACCTTGGCCCTCTTCCTTATTACTCTTTTGAAAGGCGGCACGTTATGAAACACGTCGTTGAACTTAGCAATGTAACGAAAATATTCGGCAACCTCCGCGGTATCCATCAAGTGAATATGACAGTGCAGCGTGGCGATATCTATGGTTTTTTTGGGCCAAACGGAGCGGGAAAAACAACCGTCATGAAGATCATGACAGGCCTATCTCAAGCGCAGCAAGGTGAGGTGAAGCTGTTCGGTTACGACGTGAAAACGCAGTATGAGCAAGCGATGGCGAAAGTCGGCGTATTGATTGAAACAGCAGAAGCTTACACGTACATGAGCGGCAGAAGGAACCTTGAGCAGGCTGCGCGATTGTACCCAGGTGTGAGCAAGCAGCGAGTAGACGAAGTGCTTGAGATCGTGGATTTAGCCCCTTTTCAG
The DNA here is from genome assembly GCF_059691955.1 of Paenibacillus sp. J22FR83. Lineage (NCBI taxonomy): Bacteria > Bacillati > Bacillota > Bacilli > Caryophanales > Paenibacillaceae > Paenibacillus > Paenibacillus sp. J22FR83. The sequence continues at coordinate 253,231 of NZ_JCAUAM010000002.1, read as the reverse complement.
CATGAAAAGGTAGCGGGTTACTCACTGGGCATGAAGCAAAGGCTCGGACTTGCAGCAGCGATGCTCGCGAAGCCGGAACTTCTCATTCTGGATGAGCCGACGAATGGCCTTGATATTGAAGGCATGGTTCACATTCGTGAAATCATCCTGCGGCTAGCACGGGAGGAACGGATTACGTTCCTAATCTCCTCTCATCTCATCCATGAAATGGAGCTGATGTGCAATCGCATAGGCATTATCCATCAAGGAAAGCTCGTCCGCGAGGGACTCGTCGTTGATTTGATCGAAGGCAGCCCTTCCTTGGAAGCGGCCTATCTACGTGAAATTCAAGCAGTCAGGGGGCTTACGGCCAATGCCTAACATTTTAACGGCTAACGTCTGGAATGAGACATTGAAACTAGCATACAAGAAGAAAACCATCTTCTTTCTAGCCGTCACTTTACTGCTCCCTGTCTTAGCGGGCATTATGCTTTCGAGATTTCAGGATGGTATCGGTATTGGCGCAATTGCCGCAAAGGACTTTCCTATTGTCATGCTCAGCTTGTTCACGACGATTTTCCTGCCCTTGTTCGTGTTCATGGGTGCTGCTGATGTGTTCTCCGGTGAGATGGGGGACCGCACGATGAAAAATATCCTAACCCGACCTCTATCCCGTTTCAAAGTATTTGCATCCAAACAACTAGCGCTGGCCATTTATATTGCCCTATATTTAGTCGTAGCCCTTGTCGCATCGGTGCTCTCTGCTTTGTTATTTCAGCATTTCGGCGGCATCGGTACGCTTGCAAATTGGTTGGTCGCTTACAGCGCTGCTTTCGTGCCTCTGTTAGTACTAAGCATCGCCGCGGTATGTCTGGCACAATTTTTCTCGAGCAGCAGCTCTGCACTGACGGTCAGCATCTTGCTATACTTGGCCTTCAAGGTAACGGCGTTCTTCCTCCCACAAATAGCAACGTACTCACCAACAGCCTACATGGATTGGCATATGCTATGGGTTGGCGGTTCAATGGTGACGAGCAAGATATACTCGATCTTTATGTTTTTGATAGCGTGCAGTATACTATTTTTTACAGCAGGTTATTATTTGTTTGATAAAAAGGAGCATTGACCCGATGTCGATTCGCGTACGGCTAGTCCTATCCTATATTGCCATGCTGCTTGTACCGCTTGTGCTCTTTGGGCTAGCCGTCATTTTGATCAGCATCGCCACTTTCGGAAATTTGAAGTCTGTCTTTGATGTCGATTTTTCACAGCATGGCAACCCGATTAAGCGTGTTATTGATCAGGAAGCGGAAAATATGGCTTATATCAAGGCCAAAATTGAAACAGAGCCGGATGCCTTTCTACAGGAAGAGTTTGTGAAGGAATTAAACGAGCGGTTTCACAAAATTAATATGGGACTGATCATTCGGAAGGATCAATCCATTACATATATATCTTCCTATCTGAAAGATAAAGAGGCAGGAGACACCTCGCAGCTCCCACTTTACGGTACACCGCCGGGGAAATTCCAACGGAATCAAGGTTCCCTGTGGATAACTAGGCAGCAGGATTTCTTATTTTCGGATCAAAGTAAAGGAACGGTCTTCGTCTTCTTAAATGGCGGTCCTTTTCAGAAATATTTGCTCCAATTCTCCAAAACGGTTTTCTTAACGTTCATATTCATTCTCATCGCTACCAACGGTGTGCTGACCTACTTCGTTTCACGCAGTATTATTAAGCCTTTACGCGCTTTGAAGCGAGCGGCTGAAGATATTAAAGAAGGCAACTTGGACTTCGAAATTGTTCCTCAGAGCAAGGATGAGCTTGGCGAGCTCAGCGTTGCATTTGAAGAAATGCGCCGCAAACTCAAGAAATCCGTGGAGCTTCAACTCCAATATGAGGAGAATCGCAAGGAGCTCATTTCGAATATTTCCCATGATTTGAAAACGCCGGTTACCGCAATCAAAGGCTATGTAGAAGGTATCATGGATGGTGTATCGAATTCACCGGATAAGCTGGATAAGTATATTCGAACTATTTATAACAAAGCGGCGGATATGGATCGGTTGATTGATGAGCTGTTTCTATTTTCCAAGTTGGATTTGGGCAAAGTACCTTTTCAATTCGAAACCGTCGATCTTGGGAACTATGTGCAGGATTGCGCGCAGGAATTACAATTTGATATGGAGAAAAAAGGAGTCGAGTTTACGCTAACCGATCTGCCACAAGAGCCGATCTTAGTTACGGCCGATCGTGATAAGCTTAGACGCGTGCTTTTAAACATAATAGAAAATGCAATCAAATATAGTGAAGAAGGCAATTGCCAGATTACATTGAGCGTGTTGAGGCAAGACGAATTCGCTGTTATTCAAATCAAGGATAAGGGCCAGGGGATCTCCGAGGAGGCGCTTCCGCATATTTTTGATCGCTTCTATCGTGCAGATCCTTCGCGCAATACAGCAACAGGAGGCAGCGGATTAGGCCTGGCGATTGCGAAGCAAATCATTGAGGAACATAGTGGGCGTATCGGCGCAAGGAGCGTGCTGGGGCTGGGCACTACCGTATTTATGGCTCTGCCACTTTATCAGGGAAAGGGAAGCGAAGGATGAGTCGGATTTTGATTGTAGAAGATGAACAAAGCATTGCTGAGCTAGAACGTGATTATTTGGAAATTAACGGTTATGTGGTTGATATTGAAACTAGCGGCGAGCGTGGGCTTGAGCGGGCACTGTCAATTGACTATGATCTCGTGATACTCGATCTTATGCTTCCAATTATGGATGGTTTTGAAATTTGCCGGCGCATTCGAAGTGTGAAGGACATTCCAATCGTCATGGTTTCTGCGAAGAAGGAAGATATCGACAAGATACGTGGACTCGGCCTTGGCGCCGATGACTATATGATCAAGCCATTTAGCCCAAGTGAGCTGGTGGCTAGAGTGAAAGCCCATTTGGCCCGCTACGAACGGTTAATGGGACGTCGCGAGTCGAAGAACGATGAAGTCCGTATTCGTGGTTTGATGATTGATAAAACAGCGCGGCGCGTGTTTGTGAATGAACGTGAGGTCATGTTCACGACCAAAGAATTCGATCTGCTGACGCATCTTGCGATGAATCCCAATCGAGTGTACAGCAAGGAACAATTATTTGATCTGTTGTGGGGCATGGATGCCATGGGGGAGATTGCTACAGTGACCGTGCATATTCGTAAGCTGCGAGAGAAAGTGGAGCAGGATCCGTCCAATCCACAATATATTGAAACAATTTGGGGAGCAGGCTATCGCTTCCGAATCTAACGAACTTAGCCTTGGTGGAGTTGCCAAACTCTTCTTGGGCTTTTTGGTTTATGGCATAAACATATTCCCATTTGACAAATGGTTATTTACATCGTTACTTTGTTAAGATATTGTAAAGGTTACTTAACTAGGGGAGCAAGCGACGATGGAACTTACAGTAGATCTGCATATTTTAATGAAACTTGGGATTTCTGCAATTTTTGGATTAATTATTGGGTTAGAACGGGAAATTCGGAATAAACCGCTGGGATTGAAGACGTCACTTGTCATTTGTTTAAGCAGTTGCTTATTAACAATCGTGTCCATTGAATCGGCGAATAAATATGCCGTACAGGGCTTACACGTGATGGACCCCATGAGGTTGGCGGCGCAAGTAGTAAGCGGAATTGGATTTCTCGGCGCAGGTGTTATTCTGCGTAAGCACAATGATGTCATTATTGGTTTGACAACGGCTGCTATGATTTGGGGAGCTGCGGGACTCGGGATTGCGGTTGGAGCGGGATTCTACGTGGAAGCCTTCTTCGGACTTATGCTCATTCTCATCAGTGTAATCGTGTTACCGTATTTTATTAAAAAGACGGGGCCAAGACCGCTGATTATGAAGGATCTTCGTGTGCGGCTCATTGTTTCTCATGAGGGAAATCTAACAACCATTATTAAAGCGATTATTGCCAAAGGGTACAAAATGAAAAGTGTTCATATCAAAGAATTGAACAAAGAACTGCAGGAACTGAATTTCATCGTGTATGTAGATCGTAAATACGCGTCCGAAGTATACGATGAGATGAAGAGCATGACGTACATCGAGATTGCTGAGGTCGAAACGTTGTAAGGAAGGGACCGGATCGTGGCCGCGGAGGCTGTGATCCGGTTTTTTATACATAAAAGAGCGATTCCGCTGGCTGAGGTGCCTCTGCTATATTTTAGGCTGAAACGCTTAGTGCTGCTGCAAATTTAAGACCTAGCTCATGGCACAATTGCTTCTCATCCTTGGACGGATTAAGTTCCACTTTGAAGCCATCGAATACTTTCTCCCCGCCAATTTCAGCTAACTTCTCTTCAAGAGTATCCACGGCTTTGCCATAATACGTGTAAGAAGAATCAGCAGAACCGAATACGCCGAACTTGCGTCCTTCTAGATTAATGTCATCCATGTCGTCATAGAAATCTTCGAACTCATCTGGTAAATCGCCATCCCCCCACGTATATGCTCCGAGGAGAACACCTTCATATTGCTCAAGCTCACTCGCGTTCGTATCCATGACGTTTTTGAGAACAGGCTCGATCCCTGCTTCTTGAATGCCAGCTGCAATCGCCTCGGCGAGTTCTTCTGTATTGCCAGACATGCTTGCGAATACGATGATAATTTTGGACATGGTGGACCTCCTATAGGTTGGATAAAGGTTACAAAAAAACTACCTATTAACTTCCATTATATTAGTTGATAATGATTATCATTGTCAACATAAAATTTTGGAGGTAACGTACTGTGAAACGATACGACTATGCTTATGATCATGCTACAATAGGGATATTGAGAGGGGATGCGCCATGGAGAATGTTCTACAGCATTTGAAAAACCTTGGCTTCACGGATCTGGAGGCTAAGTGTCTGCACGTATTAGCAGTGAGTGGCACGCAAACTGGCTATGAAATCGCAAAGGGGCTTGGCGTATCGCGTTCGAACGTATATGCAGCCCTGCAGAAGCTTGCAGAAAAAGGCGCCGTGCTGACGAGTCATGGTGAACCTACCGTTTATCAAAGCGTGCCGATTGAGGAAATCGGCGAGCGAATGGAAGCGGAGCTGCAAGCCTCCATCCGCTACGTGAAAGAGCATTTGCCTAAGCAAGAAACGCATATGTCTGAGTTTTTTAGCTTGGAAGGTGAAATCAAGGTAATCGAGCGTATCCGCTCGGAGCTAAGAAAAGCGAAAGAAGAAGCGTTCTGTGATCTGTCACCGGAAGAAGCGAAGCTGCTGAGAGATGATATACGCGAGGTGTCAGCGCATGGCGTGCGAGTCATCGTCATGCCGACACGCGATGCGGGAGCAGGTTTCTACCCATTTGCTCGTAAACGGGGAGATGGGTTGAAGGGGCAGCAGGGGCGTAAGTTCGCGATCCTGATTGATCGCAAGTTGGCGATTATTGGCACGCGCGGCGTCGAAGATCCCACAGTGGCGATGATCACCGAGCATCCAGCGATGGTGGAGTTGTTATATAATCATTTTTGCAGTAGTGTCGTGTTGCAGGAGCTTCAGCAGGATATGGGAACAAAGCTTGAAGATAAATACGGTAAAAATTTCAAGAAAATCATACAGAAGCAGATCGATGGGAAGGTACCTGAACCGAAGAAAACGGATGAGGGTAAAGTGGCTATGCTTAAGCTACATACGGGGAATGAGATCGCGGGAGAACTCGGAAGTCTTGATGAGGGAGTATCTGGCGGGGATATTGTGAGTGACGAGAGTGCGAAAGAGGATAAGCTTGGACAGGGGAAGTTAGAAGAAGATAGATCAGGACAGGGGAAGCTGGAAGAAGGAAAGTCAGGACAATGGAAGAGGAAGAAGAAGAAATGATGGAACAAGAACGGATCTTACTCGCGGCGGAGACGCTCGTGAAGGAAAAGCTAGAGCGCGATAGCAGCGGCCACGATTGGTGGCATATTTATCGCGTGGTGCAGACGACGAAGCGCATTGCCGCCCAAGAGGGTGCTGACAGCTTCGTCTGCGAGCTTGCGGCGTTGCTTCACGACGTCGTCGACGAGAAGCTTAACGCCGATCCAGCTGCGGCGCAGCGCGAGCTGGAAGCTTGGCTCGCCGCCAGCGGCACGCCGGCGGCGCAGGTCGAACACGTGCTGGAGATTATCAGCACGATGTCTTACAAAGGCGGCGCGCGGCCGCCGATGCGCACGCTTGAAGGCCAGGTCGTGCAGGATGCCGACCGGTTGGATGCCATTGGCGCGGTGGGCATCTCGCGCGTGTTTGCCTATTCGGGCTGGAAAGGCCGCCCGATCCATGATCCTTCCGTCATCGCTCGCGAGCAGATGACGGAGGCCGAGTATCGCGGGGGCAACGACACCGCGATTAATCACTTTTACGAGAAGCTCCTCAAGCTGAAGGAGCTTATGAATACGGCCTACGCGAGGGAGCTCGCGGAGGAGCGGCATCGCTTCATGGAGCTCTACCTGGGGCAGTTCTATGCAGAGTGGGAAGGCGAGCGTTAAGAATGCTTTTAGTGGGAGCCGAGGATGGCTCCTTTTTTGTGATTTCTTTATACGATGTACTGGATATGGGGGTATTCGTGATAATCTGCTCTAATCCCATAGCTTGCCACTCACCACTCCATCATTCGTAACTCCTCCCATACTCCATCACACATTACTCCTCCCATTACTCCATCATCCTTCACTACCACTCATTTCCCGCCAACCCAGTCACCCTATTGGCAAATAGATGGATTTTCTCCAGTTATTCTTGGCGTATTCTCCCATCTACGACAATTAACTGGATTTCCTACAGCTAATCTGAGCCAATCAGAAGGAAATGAGGAAAACTGGCGAAATTACCTGTATATTTTCCAGTTATACACCAAACTTAGCGAAAAATCGCAAAATTACCTACATAAAATCCAGTTATTTCGTACAAGGAAGTGTGGGGGGTGAATTTACTGCCAGCATGAAGGTAAGATGAATTTGTTTGGAACAAATGTGAGTCAATGAGACGGATAAATGCAACATATGTTGGGAGTAACGGCAGCGAAAAGGCGTTAAAGCGACAGTTGTCTCTGTCTATTACTGCTCTCGGTTGTTTTCTATCTAATCTGCTGCTCAACGCGCAACATTGCGTCATCGACGCGTAGGTTCCCCCTCGAACAAGTGGCAGTCTGCACCCAATTCCCCACCTTCCAACCCCGCTACCACCTTTCCTTCCAAAATGTGATAAAATAATAAGAATGATTCATCAACCCCACGAGGAAAGAGATGTTATGACGATGAAAAAAGAAGCAAAGTATATAGCAACGGTTTCACTTGGTGTTATGGGCGCGGGCTTTTTGGCCACGATACCAGTATCTGACACCGTATGGGGTGCGTTCCTGCAAGGGGGCTTCGAAGCAGGGGTCGTCGGCGGTTTGGCCGACTGGTTCGCAGTCAGCGCCTTGTTCCGACATCCGCTGGGCATTCCTATTCCGCACACGGCGCTGCTGCCGAACAATCGGGAGAAGATTACGAAAGCGCTTGTATCCACTGTGCAGAATGAGCTGCTCTCCAAAGAAACGATTCGTGCACGCTTGCAGCAAATTCAGTTCTTGGAGCGCGGTCTAGAGCTGGCAGATAAGCAATTGGACAATGCCTCCCTGCACAAAGGGCTCACTGCGCTCGCCAAGCAAGCGCTTCATGCAATAGACTTAGAGAAATTAACCCCTCTCTTAGCAGAGGAAATTCATAAAGCGATCCAAGATGTAGATGCTAGCCGACTTGTACGCACCCTTGTGGACAGCATTCAAGATGGCGGCTACGACGGCAAAACCTTCGATTTTGTCCTAGACAAAGTAGCGGCATGGGCAATCAAAGCTGACACGCGTGATCAGCTGGGGGCTATGGCGATCAAAGCGTTTGAAGGCTTACAGTCGAATGGCTTCATGGCTTTTGCGGTAAATGCGTTTATCGGGATGGTGAACGAGGAGAAAATCGGCGGGATTATCCAGAATTTCGTACTCAATTATATCGAACAAATGCGTACGAAAAACCATCCGCGCCGGGAATCTGTGCTTACTTTCATCCGTAACGAACTCCACAAGTTAGAGCGTAATCCACAGCTACTAGCAGAGCTAGAGTCACTAAAAGCCAAGCTTCCGGAGCTGTTTGACCTTGATGAGAAGCTAGCTCATGTACTTACTAAACTTAAGGAAAAAGCAGAAGCCTTCATCGATGAGCCCGACTTTGTTCCTGGGCATGTGGTGCCGATTATACGCAAAATGCTTACATCCATCCGCGAAAACCCGGAGATGCTGCAACGCGGCGAGAACTGGATTCAAGAGCAGATCGCTTCTTATGTAGAACAAAATCACAGTAAAATCGGACAACTGGTCAAAGAGAACTTGGACAAACTCGACAACGAGAAGTTGACAGTGCTCATGGAAGAGAAGATCGGCAGCGATCTGCAATGGATTCGAGTAAATGGTGCCATTTGTGGATTCATCATCGGGATCGGTTTGGCAGGCTTGAAAATGTTATTCTAACGCGACAACGTGGGGGATGAGAGAGCTTGATCGAGATTAAGGGAGTCAGTAAGACGTTCAACCAGCGTATCGGTGGCAATTACAAAGCGTTGGATGACATCACACTAACGATTCAGAAAGGGGAGTTCGTCTCCCTTCTAGGGCCTTCAGGCTGTGGAAAGTCGACAGTATTAAACCTCGTTGCAGGTTTTGATACACAATCGGAAGGCAGTATTCAAGTCAATGGGAAAAAGGTAACAGGCGCTGGCGCGGATCGGGTCGTTGTCTTTCAGGAGCATGGGTTGTTCCCATGGCTGACGGTTCTCGACAATGTGGCCTTCGGTCTTAAGCAGAAGGGAATCGCCAAGAAAGAGCGCCATGAGATGGCGATGGAGCAGATCAAAGCCGTGCATCTAAGCCGCTTCGCGGACAGGTATCCGCACGAGCTATCAGGCGGGATGAAGCAGCGTGCAGCGATTGCCAGAGCGCTCGCGATGGATCCGGAAATACTGCTGATGGACGAGCCCTTCGCGGCACTAGACGAGCAAACACGCCTTATTTTGCATAAGGAATTGGAAGAAATATGGATGCGTACGCGCAAAACGATTCTCTTCATTACCCACAATATTCGCGAAGCGGTCATCCTGTCGGATCGGGTACTGGTGATGTCCACACGTCCCGGTACGATCAAGAAGGAGTTCGCTGTCAAAGCAGCGAGACCTCGCGATAGCGCAGATTCCGTGCTTCATCATATGGAGGCGTTGATTATGGACGCACTGGCGGATGAGCTGGAGAAAGTTGTGAGAGAGGAGACTGGCGATGAGTACAGCATTAAGAAGAACGATTTTTCTGGTACTGCTTCTGATAGCTTGGGAGGCGGGATATAGAATTTTCGACTGGGGCTGGAAATTTCCTTCGGTTTCCCAGACACTGCAAGCTTTCTACGATGGTATCGTACACGGTGAGCTGCTGCAAGCTGCAGGTGCGAGTATGCTGCGATTGCTCATTTCCTTTGCTTTGTCACTCGTCATTGGAACGACGTTAGGCTTCCTATTTGCTAGATATCGCTGGCTCGATGACACGTTAGGCTTTCTAGTCGTTTCATTGCAGACCATTCCGAGTATTGCTTGGTTGCCTTTTGCTATTATTTGGTTCGGATTAAACGAATCATCGGTTATTTTCATTACAACGTTAGGTGCCACCTGGACAATGGCTTTGGCTAGCCGAACCGGGATTAAGAATATCCCGCCAATTTATTTGCGAGCCGCCCAGACGATGGGGACAGGGAATGGCTTTAACCTATTTCTACAGGTGATGATTCCTGCTTCTTTTCCACATTTGATAAACGGTGTACGTACAGCTTGGGCATTCGCTTGGCGAGCACTTGTTGCCGGTGAGTTGATTGCGAAAGGTGCGGGGTTAGGGCAGCTTTTGCAGGATGGACGAAATCTCGGCGACACCTCGCTCATGCTCTGTATCGTTATTATTATCGCTGTGCTAGGCACAGTTTCAGATCATTTCTGCTTCAAAAAACTAGAAGATAAAGTGCTAGAGCGCTACGGCCTCGCTGGCTCCAAGTCGTAGGGGAGTGGGCGTCATGACAAAGCGCATGAAAGTACTTCTGCTGTTACTCTTCGCAATGACACTCTTGAGCGCCTGTGAGGAGAAGCTGACAGCATCTGGCAAGCCACAAGTCGTTCGAGTCGGTGTGTTCAAAAATGTGACCCATGCCGCCGCTTACATCGCGCTGGAAAAAGGTTACTTTGCCCGCGAATGGGGCGACGAAGTGAAAATCGAAGTGACACCTTTCGATAACGGTTCCGATTTGTCCATCGCCATGGCGACGGGGGATATCGATGTAGGATTCGTAGGTCCAGGGCCTGCGACCACCTTTTTTCTGAAAAGCGGCAATTTCCGCGTAGTCTCCGGATCCAATAACGGCGGTGCCGTGCTGGTAGCGAGATCAGATGCGGGTATTCAAACGACGGCTGACTTGCGAGATAAAACCATCGCGATCCCTGCTAAGGGAAACACGAATGAAATTTCACTGCGTCTGCTGCTTGGGCAAGCAGGCATTTCGCTAGGTAGAGGCGCAGATAACGCGCATCTCATCGTTCGCTCTCCAGCGGATACGCTCATCTCTTTCCGTCAGAAAGAGATCGACGCTGCGTTGGTTCCAGAACCTTGGGGCACCCAGATTGAGAAGGCTGGGCTCGGTAAAGTCGTTGCTGATTGGCAGGCGATCCCGCCAAACAAGGGGGACTACCCTACCGTGATCATGGTGGCCAGTGATACGTTTATCGCCAAGCATCGTGATATTGTGAAGGGGGCGATCAAGGCTAATTTGGACGGCATTGCGTTCATTCAAAGCAGTCCTGACCAAGCCTATGATCTGATTAACAATCAACTGAAACAATACAGCGGTAAGGGCATGGACAAAGGCTTGATTAAAGCCTCGCTCAGCCGCCTGAAACTGACGACGGATGTTGATGTCAAGGTCATGGAAGAGATGGCGAAAGTGTCGATCGGCGCTAGATACATCAAAGGCATTAAGCCGGAGGAGCTGAACTTGAGCAAGTTCGTGGACCTCTCCATGCTAGCTGAAGTAAAGGCTGGGCAATAAGGTAAAAGAAACACCCAGTTGACCAGATGGTTAACTGGGTGTTTCTTATTTTGGTTCATCCTGTTTCGGCAGCTTAATTTGAAACGCGGTCTCCTCATAGGGAATACTCGTCAGTTGAACGCTCCCATGATGCGCTTTGGTGATTTCCTTGACGATAGAAAGTCCAATGCCAAGGCCTTCACCTTTTCTTCCCCGATCTATACGATAGAATCGTTCAAAGATACGTTCCTGTTCTTCCAGAGAAACTCCTTTGCCCCTGTCCTTCACCGTGATGCACACAGCTTGCTCTTCTTCAAACAACTCGATGTGGAGATAATGTCCATCTTTCCCATAACGAATGGCATTATCGAGCAGGTTGCGAATCATCCTCTCAATTAGCGATGGGTCTATATCGGCATACACTTCATTTTCCGGCAGTTCCACTTCTAGCATGAATTCCTGTTCATCTATGACGAGAAGGTAATCAGAGGCGATCTTTCGAATCAGCTCAGACAAGTTATGAGAGGAAACATGGATCTCCAACATATCGGCATCCTGTCGCGATACGTTCAGTATTTGATCAAGCAATTTGTCCATGTATAGGGAACGCTGATGAATGATTTTAGCGCTGGTCTGCAGTTCCTTCTCATCTTTATATTGGCCAGTTCGGATCACCTCGGCATAGCCGAGCATCATGGTTAGAGGGGTTCGCAGGTCGTGAGACAAATTAGATAGCAGGAGCTTGCGATTATTCTCCAATTGCTCAATTTGAGCGACTTGCGTCCGTATCCTTCGAGTCATGTCATTGTAATGCCGAGTGAGATGACCGATTTCATCCTTTGAGTTATCCTTGAGCTCCATATCATTACTTTGGATGTTAACCTGATTCAAGGCCATATTTAACTTGTGAATACGCCTATTAATAGAGTAGAAATACCATGAAGACAGTAAGTAAGGTATTAAAAGTGCGACCAATAAAGGTAATGCAAAAATAAAAAGTACTGCGAAGGTACGAATGTAGAAATACATTTGGCCCGGTTTTAAAGCATTAGTAGGCAATCCCATTAGTAAATAATAGGTTTCCCCATTCTGTTCTGCTGCATAGGCCAGCGAAACCTGATCCCCGTCGGTAGATAGCGTGTACCGCATGTCGAGAAAACGATCGGCCAGTTCTTTAAACTGATACTGTTTCAGTATGCCGGAAGAGTCGTATATCGCTGTGCCATCAGAGGCGATCCATTCAAAACGGATTTGCGGATGTTCCTTGGAAAAAGGAGTTAAAGCTGATTCAATTCCATGCTTGCTGATTACTTGCTGCTCCTGGGCGGATTCCAGTACGGAATGCGCAATATTGTCCAAAATATGCAAAGAATATCCGTTATTAGCAATATTTGCTATCGTTTTGAAGAGAATGAGGAATACAACTAGGCTTATTAAGTAGCTGGAAATGACGGAAATCCACATTTTAGTACGAAGTTTCATAGTCCATCTCCCGAAAAACGATAACCGACACTTCGAATAGTATGAATATGCTGGGGAGAAGAGGATAGAGGTTCTAGCTTTTTGCGAAGTCGATTAATGAAAACGCTTAACGTGTTATCATCATAATTTTCGTGATTCCAGATTTGCTGATAGATTTCTCTTTTGGTTAATACGCGATCGGGATTCCTCATAAACAAATGAGTGAGTTCACACTCCATCTGAGTCAAGGTATATCTTTCTCCATTATTAATAAGGAGTAGATTGTCAACATCGAGCTCCAAATTATTCAGTTTAATCACAGGGGTTCTGAGATGAGCCTTGGGACGTAGTCGTCTGAGATTGGTTTGTAAACGGGCAATAAGTTCCATCGGACTAAAGGGTTTGGTAACGAAATCTACTGCGCCAAGACCGAGTGCGGTGATCTTGTCTTCTTCGTCTCTTCTGGCACTAAGTACGATGACTAGCAGCTCCGATTCATTCTCTCGCAGATAGTTTAAGACCTCGAACCCGTTTCGATCATCCATCATCAGATCGAGAATCATCAGGCTAAAAGGAGTTCCCTTTAATTGCGCTATTGCTTCCTGTCCTGATTCAGCTTCGAAAGCTTCCATTCCGGCTTGTTCGACGTGAATACGGATGAGCTGACGGATTTCAGATTCGTCGTCAACGATTAGAATTTTGTCTGGGTTCATAGTACTAGTGTCACACTCCATAGTTACGACTCTTTTGTACAGTATATCAAGTCACCAAAAGAAAGAGTAGCATACAACTCTACATTTCATTAAGAATTCATTAAGAAATCTATTCCTTGCTGTTGTTATGCTTTTATTGACTGTATTCAGATTTCAAGAAAAGGTGAGGATAGTAATAATGATCAGACGTTGTATATTTTTTTTCACGGTATTATTTATTCTAATAGGAATGATTCCTAGTTTTGTTTCTGCAGCTTCTTTTGATCAGTGGAATATTCGGAGTCCGTTGCCCACGAGTCAAGATATGAATGGCATTAGCTATGTGAACGATATGTATATGTCAGTGGGGGACAACGGCACGATATTGACCTCTAGTGACGGAGTAAGCTGGACGAGCCGAACGTCGGGAACAACGTACGACTTATATGACATCAGCTACGGTAGTGGTATGCATGTAGCGGTGGGGATGTTTGGAGAGATATTGAGCTCAAGTGATGGTATAAGTTGGACGAGGCGTTCGTCGGGAACCACGGAATATCTTAATGGTATCACCTTTGGCAATGACCAGTTTGTGGTGGTGGGAAACAACGGAACAATATTGACCTCGAGTGATGGCGTAAGTTGGACGAGCAAGACGTCGAACACTCTGATTGATCTTAGTGAGGTGAACTACGGTAATGGTAAGTATGTGACGGTGGGAAGTAGTGGGACGATACTGACCTCGAGTGACGGATCGACCTGGGCGAATGGCTCTTCGGGTATAAGTAGTCATCTCATGGATGTTATCTACGACAACGGTATGTATATAGCAGTAGGGTACTCTGGAACCATACTGACCTCCAGTGATGGAGTGAGTTGGGCGCACCGTGCGTCGGGTAACACGAATTTCCTTCATGGTGTTATCTACGGTAATAGTACGTTTATAGTGGTTGGGAATAATGGAATGATATTGGCATCCAATGATGGGATAAGTTGGACGAGCAGAACGTCTAATACTGCGAATCATATTAACGACGTGACCTACGGCAACAGCATGCTTGTAGCGGTGGGGGGCAGTGGAATGATATTGACCTCTACTGATGGAGCGAGCTGGACGAGTCGTACATCGGGCATCCCGAAGAATCTTCTTAGTGTGAGCTATGGAAACAGTATGTATGTGGCTATTGGGACAGACGATACGATAGTGACTTCCAATGACGGAGCATTCTGGACGATCCGTAGGTCAGGTTTTATTCAACGTAATGCCGTCACCTATGGCAATAATAAGTTTGTAGCTGTGGGGTACTCTGGAAAAGTGTTGAATTCAGTTGATGGAGTGGCTTGGACAGACACATCTGAAGCGGGTACCGCGAATGTGTTAAATGGCATTACCTATGGTACTAATACATTTGTGGCGGTGGGGGACAGTGGAACGATAGTGAGTTCCAATGATGGAGTGAACTGGATGATCCGCTCATCAGGCACCACGAATCAACTTCACGCTGTCACTTACGGCGCTGGTAAGTTTGTAGCGGTGGGAGTCGATGGAACGATTTTGATTTCCAGTGATGGAGTGAACTGGACTGATCGAACATCACTATTACATACAAATGATCTTTTAAATGTCGTCAGCAACGGTACCGACATGTATGTGGCGGTAGGGACAGCAGGATTGATATTGACCTCCGGTGATGGGGTAACTTGGACAAGCCGCACGTCGGGCATCGCGAAGCATCTTCGAGCTGTGAATTACGACGATGGTAAATTTGTAGCGGTGGGGCACAGTGGAAGTATATTGACCTCCAGTGACGGGGAAACCTGGACGAGTCGCTCGTCAGGAATCACGGATTCACTTACAGGTGTCATCTCCTCCAACGGTACATATGTAGCGGTGGGGGATAATGGGAGGATTATACAATACAGCGATGCTGACTTGAGCAGCTTGGGTCTGTCGAGTGGAACGTTGAGTCCGGTGTTTGAATCTGGCACGATAAGCTACACGGCGAGCGTGGCTAATGGAGTGAGCAGCATCACCGCAACACCGACGGTATCAGACAATAACGCGACGGTGAAGGTGAACGGCACAGCAGTTGCGAGCGGAACAGCATCAGGAGCGATTAGCCTGAACGTGGGAAGCAATACGATCACGACGGTCGTGACGGCAGAAGATGGCACAACGACGAAGACGTACACGGTGACGGTGACACGAGCGGCCGCAGCGCTAAGTAACAACGCTGACTTGAGCAGCTTGGGTCTGTCGAGTGGAACGTTGAGTCCGGTATTTGCATCTGGCACGACAAGCTACACGGCGAGCGTAGCTAATGGCGTGAGCAGCATCACTGCAACACCGACTGTGTCGGACAGCAACGCGACGGTGACGGTGAACGGCACAGCAGTTGCGAGCGGAACGGCGTCGGGAGCCATTAGCTTGAGTGTGGGGAGCAACACGATCACGACGGTCGTGACGGCGGAAGATGGCACAACGACGAAGACGTACACGGTGACGGTGACACGAGCGGCAGCAGCGCTAAGTAACAACGCCGACTTAAGCGGCTTGTCGTTATCGAGCGGAACGCTGAGTCCGGTTTTTGCTTCCGGCACGACAAGCTACACGGCAAGCGTAGCTAATGGCGTGAGCAGCATCACGGTCACGCCGACGGTGTCGGACAGCAACGCGACGGTGACGGTGAACGGCACAGCCGTTGCGAGCGGAGCAGCATCGGGATCTATTAGCTTGAGCGTGGGAAGCAACACGGTCACGACGGTGGTAATGGCAGAGGATGGCACAACGACGAAGATGTACACAGTGACGGTGACACGAGCGGCAGCAGCGCTAAGTAACAACGCTGACTTAGGCGGCTTGTTGTTATCGAGCGGAACGCTGAGTCCGGTATTTGCATCTGACACGACAAGCTACACGGCTAGCGTAGCCAATAGCGTGAGCAGCATCACGGCAACGCCGACGGTGTCGGACAGCAATGCAAAGGTGAAGGTGAACGACACAGCCGTTGCGAGTGGAGCAGCGTCGGGAGCCATTAGCTTGAGTGTGGGGAGCAACACGATCACGACGGTCGTGACGGCAGAGGATGGCACAACCACGAAGACGTACACGGTGACGGTGACACGAGCGGCAGCAGCGCTAAGTAACAACGCTGACTTAAGCGGCTTGTCGTTATCGAGCGGAACGCTGAGTCCGGTATTTGCATCTGGCAGGACAAGCTACACGGCAAGTGTGGTTAATAGCGTGAGCAGTATTACGGTCACGCCGACAGTGTCGGACAGCAACGCGACAGTAAAGGTGAACGGCACAGCTGTTGCGAGCGGAGCAGCATCGGGAGCCATTAGCTTGAGCGTGGGGAGCAACACGATCACGACGGTGGTGACGGCAGAGGATGGCACAACGACGAAGACGTACACAGTGACGGTGACACGAGCGGCAGCAGCGCTAAGTAATAACGCCGACTTGAGCGGTTTGGGTCTGTCGAGTGGAACGCTGAGTCCGGTATTTGCATCCGGCACGATAAGCTACACGGCGAGCGTAGCAAATGGCGTGAGCAGTATCACGGTCACGCCAACGGTGTCAGACGCCGGCGCGACGGTGACGGTGAACGGCACAGCCGTTGCGAGCGGAGCAGCATCGGAAGCCATTAGCTTGAGCGTGGGAAGCAACACGATCACGACGGTAGTAACGGCAGAGGATGGCACAACGACGAAGACGTACACGTTGACGGTGACACGAGAGGCAGCAGCGCTAAGTAACAACGCCGACTTGAGCGAGTTGGGTCTGTCGAGCGGAACGCTGAGCCCGGTGTTTGCATCCGGCACGATAAGCTACACGGCAAGTGTGGCAAATGGCGTGAGTAGTATCACGGTCACGCCGACGGTGTCGGACATCAACGCGACGGTAACGGTGAACGACACAGCCGTTGCGAGCGGAGCAGCATCGGGAGCCATTAGCTTGAGTGTGGGGAGCAACACGATCACGGTGGTGGCGACGGCGCAGGACGGTACGACCACGAAGACATATACCGTTACAGTGAGCCGAGCGGCACAGGAAGAATCCGGTGTCAGCGGTCAATCTCCAACGCCAGCGTCTCCAAACGACGACAAAGTTACCTCAATGGAGGGTAAATTAACGCTTCCTACAGGTAAAACTGGCGAGGTTCGTTTGGGCGATGCGATCAAGATCGATATTCCGGCAAACGCAACAGACAAAGAATTGAAATTGACAATTGAAAAAGTGTTGGACACTTCAGATCTTTTAACGAAACAAGAGGTTCTAGCCAGTCCAATCTTTGAAATTTTGAAAAACTTTTCAGGTAACTTCAGTAAGCCGGTAACGTTGACTTTCAACTTCAATCTGAATAGCTTAAAGGACAATCAAAAGGCAGTCGTATTCTACTATGACGAAGTGAAGAAGGAATGGGTGGAAGTCGGCGGCAAGGTTGACGGCGATCACATCATCGTAGATGTCAATCACTTTACGAAATATGCAGTATTCGTTGTAGACATAGCGGCAGCCGTGCCAACAGGGGACAAGAAACCGACGATTAACTTTAACGATATCTCCGAACACTGGGCGGAGGCAAGCATCAAGCAAGCGGTAAGCAGCGGAATCGTCACTGGTTATCCGGACGGCACTTTTAAGCCAGATTCTACCGTGAGTCGCGCGGAATTCGCGGTCATGCTGATGAATGCGCTGAAGCCGCAAGAAGCGGGAGTGGAGCGGACTTTTACAGATACGGCGAAGATCGGCGCATGGGCGCAGAAAGCAGTCGCGCAAGCGGTGAAAGCTGGGGTCATTAAAGGTTATGAGGACGGCTCTTTCCGTCCGCATGAGAAAATTACACGCGCTGAGATGGTAGCGATGATCGCGAATGCGCTCAGTCTAACCGTTGAGTCGAATATCGCAACAGGTTTTGCAGACGACAAGGATATTCCGGCTTGGGCGAGAGGCGCAGTTGCAGCTGTGAAGCAACTTGGCCTTGTAGAAGGAAAAGGCACGAACGAATTTGATGCGAATGGTAAAACAACAAGAGCAGAGGCTGTAACGATTCTGCTGAAGATGCTGGCACAAAAAAGCAAGTAAAGGTAAATCGTCAGTCCAAACTGTTTTCAGATTTAAATAACAAGGGTTATCCTTTAAGCAGTAGAATAAACTGCTTAAGGGATAACCCTTGTCTTATTTCAATCAAACCTTAATATTACCGCCGTCATATTTTTTTATATACCGAAATTAATTCCCGCCAGAAGCAGCTTGTTGCTCGCTTTTTTGCTGCTTGTGCGCCTTGGCATCGATGACCTTGCCACCAACGCTTTTCTCGTTAGGCACCCCAGCTGCATTCATCGAACTACTTCCCTGGAAGATGCCACCTTCTTCGATAATGAAGGAGCGTACATCAATATTCCCAATTAGAACCCCGGAGCTTGTCACGATCAACTTGCCCTTGGTAGAAATGTTGCCTTTCACTTTGCCAGCTACAATCACATCGCGTGCATGGATATTCGATTGAACGACAGCGTTCTCTCCAATAGTGATGTCACCTGCGCATTCAATGTCGCCGTTCATTTGCCCCTCAATACGAAGGCTGGCTTCGGACATGATTTTGCCTTCACAGATCGTACTGGCGCCGATCAGCGTATCTGTACTTTTGGTATCAATCCGTTTCAATCTGGAACTTCCAATCATTTGCGTTCATCCTTTCGATCTGAAATGAGATAAGGTTTAGGGTCAATTTGGATACCATTTTTATGAACTTCATAATGAAGATGGGAACCCGTGCTGCGTCCTGTAGAACCAACGAGACCGATGTGCTGACCTTTTGTTACAGATTCTCCGCGTTTTACCAATATTTTATTCAAATGCATATACTCCGTCTCGATACCTCTGCCGTGATCAACGACGATATAGTTGCCGAGCTCGCCATCAAAACCCACAGCAATGACTTTCCCTGCGGCCGTTACATAGACGGGATCATTGTATTCGCCATCAATATCATATCCTGTGTGCATGGAAGGCCTTGAAGTGAAAGGATCGATGCGGATACCGAATCCAGAGGTAATACTGTGCGAGGAAATAGGCCAAAGGGTGGGCGTAATACTGCGTAAGTATTCTGCTTCTTTAATTTTGGCTTCGGACTGACTTAAGTGTTCGAGTAGTGCATGAATATCGCCGACTAATGAGGAAAGCCCCTGTTTCGTATCACTCACTAAAGATGACACATCATCCGTCGAGACAGGTACGTCACTCCCGCCAATGTCTACGTTCGTGCCATGTACGGGTTTGGTGCTCGGGGTGCTTGCTACTTTTTTGCTTGTCCCATTTACGGTTTCCGGTTGACTCATGAGCTCAATCACATGATCTATTTTCTTGATTTCTTCTAGCTTTACTTTGAATTCATCAGCCTGCTTAGCGAGGTCAATCAAATCGATTTGCAGCTGCTCAAGTTCACTCGTTTTATGTGTGATTTGATCAACCAACTGACGTTCTTGTCCATCGAAAGCTTGCTGCATGCTGTTTTGAGTTTGATGGGATTGGGTATTCATGATATAAATCGTCACGAAAAACCCGAACAGCACAAGTAGGATCACACTGGGCACAACATACAAAGAGCTGTGTGGAAGCTTGAATCTCACCGTACGGCGGTTGGCACCCGGAATGATCATGAAGGTGAGTTCCTTTTTGCCCCAAATGAATTTCAACAGATCCTCCTCCCTTTCCGTAACCTAACAATGTTCCCCTTCTTGTTTACGATTGTATTCCTCAGAGGGGTGAGTCATGCCTAATTTCTATGAATTGGGGGATGATGTAAGGAAGGAAGTTCAACTTTTCTCTCGCAGATAACGTCTATGAGATATCAACTACACAAGAAAGTGAAGGGAGCATGGATGATGATAAAAAGAACGCTGATGCTGTTAGCCATAACAAGTATAGCTTTAACAGGTTGTAAATCATCAGGTCAGACGAGTGGTCAGGTGACGGTTTCAGAATCACCGATATCAAGTGCAGTAGCTACATCGGAGACAACAACTCCTGCGACAACACCTGGAGCGGATCCTACAACTGTGCCGACCAAAGGCAGCGAGGGAGCAACGACGTTAATGAAAGGGGTAACTGCTCTTCGGCTGGCGGATGCTGAGAAAGGCTGGATTGGCGGCAAAGGGTGGATCGCTCATACCGATGACGGTGGTGGAAAGTGGAAGGTGCAATACACGGGCATAGGGGAAGTCGGGCAGTTATTTGCCTTGAATGATCAGGATGCTTGGGCAACTGAAGAAGGGACGGGTAAGCTGTTAAGTACGCATGACGGCGGTGCGCATTGGTCGGCAGTGGGTACCGTTCCGAATCAGGCCTTCCTCCACTTCGTGTCGAAGCAGGAAGCTTATAGCAGCAATGCACAGACCGTAGATGGCGGAGTAAAATGGGCACAATTGCCTGTACCTACGGGGATACAAGGGGATGCGTACTTCCATGATGCTAAGAATGGCTGGGCCGTTCGACAGGTGAAAGATACGATCGAGGTTTTGCGGACGCAAGATGGCGGGCAAAATTGGAAAACCGTCATGTCGCGTCCAACCGTGGCGACACTGACAGGCAATGTCATTCGCTCCGCAGGTATGGATGACGCATGGGTTGAGCTGGTAGGGGAATCGGGGATGACGCAAACGTCGTATTCGCTGTTCCACACGCGGGATGGCGGGAAGACCTGGCAGACCATGCTGGTGAACAGCACGGCTGGCGGCGGCCCGGCCCCTGGATTCCCTATGGGGGATAAGTCGGGGCCGAAGAACACGGGCGCGAAGCCCGGCCCGCTCTACGTCGTGAACCCCGACGTAGCGTTCATGGGCGGCAGCTGCCCGGCCTGCGACAAGCCGAACTCCGTCGGCTGGACGAAAGACGGCGGCAAGACTTGGGTGAACGGCACGGAGTCGTTCACGGGGTATGGCGAGCTGCTGCTGGGCATGGCAGACGCGAATAGCGGCTGGCTCATCACGAATGATAATGAGCAGCCGAGCGTCATGTACACCACCCGCAGCGGTGGTGTGAACTGGAACAAGGTGCATACGTTCGATGCACCCTAAATAGAAAAGGGACACCGCTGATTCATGGCGGTGTCCCTTTTCTATTGTTC
This sequence comes from Paenibacillus sp. J22FR83, assembly GCF_059691955.1. Classification (NCBI taxonomy): domain Bacteria; kingdom Bacillati; phylum Bacillota; class Bacilli; order Caryophanales; family Paenibacillaceae; genus Paenibacillus; species Paenibacillus sp. J22FR83. The sequence continues at coordinate 231,855 of NZ_JCAUAM010000002.1, read as the reverse complement.
GCCCAACGTGGACGGTATCAGCCCCCTTCGCTAATGATTACTCTAACTCGGTGAGGATTATTGATCTGACTTCTCCTAACTCGCTCGGTAATGATTGTAGACGGTTATCAGCGAGAGGGTTAAGCTCAAACCAATCAGCCGCAGACGATTGCGTTGGATGAACAAATCACAACATGTCACAGGAGAGAGCGCATGATGAGTTTCGAGAAATACGAGGATTCTATCCGGGCCACACAGCAATATGAAGAAGATCGCCATAATCGCTACTCGCCCTATTGCGACCTGATTTATTATTCCTCTTCCAGAGAACCGAAGCTGCGGTTGGCCATGCGAGTATTAAAGCCGCGCAACCCATCGCATATTCTGGTGACATCCCATGGATGGCACATGAGTATACCGCCATTTCAATATATGGATACGCCGTATGGGGATGGCCGGTATCTCACGATTGAAGTGGATATGCGGGGGAGAGCCTTCTCGGAAGGTAATCCTGACTGCAACGGTTGGGAGCTGCTAGATGTCATCGATGCCGTGAATTATGTGCGCAAGCATTATGAGGAATGCATCGTCGACCCCGATGTCGTGTACTTTGAGGGAGGAAGCGGAGGAGGGGGTAACGCTTATGCGATTGTCGGCAAATTCCCGGATTTTTTTGCAGCGGCTACGGCGATGTGCGGGATTGCGGATTATGCGGTGTGGTATGAGAATGACGCAATTGGCGAATTCCAGGATGAATTGGATGTGTGGATCGGCTTCCCGCCGCAGATCGATCCGGAAGCTTACATGTCCAGGAGCGGCATAACGCTTGCGGACAATTTGCTCACTCCATTGTTCATCGCCCATGGCGATACGGATATTCGAGTTCCTGTAGAGCATGCAAGAATGTATATGGACCGTATCCGCAAGCTCGGCTTCAACGAAAGAGTCCATTACTTGGAGTTAGAGGGGGTAGGAACGCGGGAGCATTGGGGGAACGCGTCAGAAGAGCAGATGAGACAGATGATGGAGCTGAGCGAAAGAAATCGCATCCGCAACGCTGCTCCGATTCAAATTCCTGACCAAGGCTCCTTTATCGTGGCAGGCTATCTCATCACGAAGAAATTCGCGGTAGTGCTGAACTCTCTAGATCAAGTCGCTATCGTGCACTACGATCTGAATAAAAATGAATTTACCGTGACAGGAGATCGCATTAACGGCTACTCGATTCAGCGATGGTGCGATAGTCGAAACAATTGAAACAGTGTGCTTAACTTTGAGGTTTAACGCTGGCAACTGGAGGAGGACCCTATGGAAATAACCGCATATACCAAACGCATGGGTGAACAAAAAAGTGTTAAACCAACTAGGAAACCCGTCAGGAAGATCATTGTCCGGGACCGATGGCTGTATTTCATGCTTTTGCCAGGCATTATTTATTTCTTATTATTCAAATACCTACCAATGTGGGGCGTGTTGATCGCCTTTCAGAATTACCAGCCCTTTCTTGGTTTTTGGCATAGCGACTGGGTGGGGATGAAGCATTTCATCCGGTTTTTCAATGAACCGACGTTCTGGATGTTGTTTCGTAATACGGTCATACTGGCGCTGTACAACCTGATCTTTTTCTTTCCGTTGCCGATTGTTATCGCTTTGATGCTCAATGAGGTCCGCAAGGATTTTCTGAAACGATTCGTGCAGACGATGATCTATATCCCCCATTTTTTCTCATGGGTCGTGGTAGTCGGTATTTTCTATCTGCTCTTTACGGTGGAAGGCGGTGTGGTGAATGAGGCTATCGTCAGACTGGGCGGAGAGAAAGCGAATTTCCTGATCAGCGCAGATTGGTTTCGAACTCTAATCATGACCGAGGTCATCTGGAAGGAGACGGGCTGGGGTACGATCATCTTCCTTGCCGCCTTGGCGGGCGTGGACCCTGGATTGTATGAAGCGGCCAAAATCGACGGGGCCGGACGCTGGCGTCAGTTATGGCACATTACGCTGCCGGCGATTCGCAGCACGATTGTGATCTTATTGATATTGAGGCTCGGTCATTTCATGGATACGGGATTCGAGCAGATCATCCTGATGCTCAATGCTATGAATCGGGAGGTCGGCGAGGTTTTCGATACGTATGTGTATTCCGTTGGGATCAATCAGGCCCAATTCAGCTATAGTACCGCAGTGGGGCTGTTCAAGTCGTTGGTTGGTTTGATTCTGGTACTGACGACAAACGCGCTGGCCAAGAAGGCCGGAGATGAAGGAATTTATTAACAGGAGGAGGGAGAGCCGATGAAAGACCGCACATGGGGTGGACGGTTGTTCGACATTACCAATATTACGCTATTACTTCTGTTTGCTGCACTGGCAGTGCTTCCGTTTCTATATATGGTGCTGGGTTCCTTCGCGTCACCGGAGGAATTCGCCAAGCGAGGCATGATGCTGATCCCAACCAAGTTTTCACTGGATGCGTACACGTATATTTTTTCAACAAATACGATTGTCCGTAGTTTGTTTAATACAATTTTCATAACCGTGGCTGGGACATTTATCAATCTGCTCTTTACAGTGCTGATGGCGTATCCGCTGGCCCGTAAGGAACTGCTCTGGCGCAAGCCGGTTATGTTGATGGTCATATTCTCCATGCTGTTCAGCGGGGGAATGATTCCGACTTTTCTTGTGGTCAAAATGCTGGGCTTAATGAATTCTTTGTGGTCTCTGCTGATTCCGGGGGCAATTAGCGCCTTCAATCTGATTATCTTGAAGAATTTCTTTCAGCAGATGCCCGAAGGCATCGAGGAATCTGCCAAAATCGACGGTTGCAATGATGTAGGCATTTTGTTCAGAATCGTGCTTCCTTTATCGCTGCCGGCAATTGCCACCTTCTCGCTATTCTATGCGGTGGGGCACTGGAATTCTTTTTTCTCAGCGATTTTATATATCAACGATACGACCAAGTGGCCGATTCAAGTTATCTTGCGTCAGGTCGTCATTATGGCCGAAGGGGGAATTGGCGATTCCAGCCAAGTGAACGAGGCGTTCGTTATCCCTCCGCAATCGATTAAGATGGCGGTCATTACGGTATCGACATTGCCGATTCTCATTGTGTATCCATTTTTGCAAAGGCACTTCGCCAAAGGGGTTTTGTTGGGTTCGGTTAAGGGATGACGCAGGATAGGTTATCTTTTAATATAAAATAAGGGAAGTAAAGGGAGGCTTACAGAAATGACAGGATGGAATGGACGAAAAGGAAAAGGTTGGAGGGTTACTGGAGCTATTATACTGTCGGCAGGGTTGATTGCGGGATGCAGCCAAGGTACAGAGAAAGCAGCAAATTCTTCCGCATCCCCTCAAGGGACACAGGGATCGGAGAAGCCGAAGGAACCGCTTAAATTGTCCATGATGAACATGTATTACTCAGCTGAGCCGCCGAAATCGGATAACGAAGCGGTCAAAATCATTGAGGAGCATACAGGGGCCAAGCTCGATATCACCTGGGTGCCGAATTCGGCTTACAATGACAAAATCAATGCAACTATAGCGGCGGGAGAGCTTCCCCAGATTATGATGATTGCCAGCAACAAGAGCCAAAGTATCGTTAACGCGGTAAGGTCCGGCATGTTCTGGGAGGTGGGTTCTTATCTGAAGGATTATCCGAATCTTAGCAAGTTGAATCCGCTCGTTCTGAACAATATTGCCGTTGACGGCAAGACGTATGGCATCTTCCGCAGCCGTCCGGTCGCACGTGAAGGAATTATTTTGCGTAAGGATTGGTTAGAGGCAGTAGGATTGAGTGAGCCTAAGACAATTGATGAATTCTATAATGTCATTAAAGCATTCAGCACGAAGGACCCGGACAAGAATGGTAAGAATGACACGTTCGGCATGTATGAAGGAAGAGGCATGAATGGTTTCCAGACGATTCTCGGCTGGTATGGCGGTCCTAACCTATACGGGCTACAAAACGACAAGATCGTTCCTGACTTTATGACCAAAGAATACGTCGATGCGCTTAAGTTCTATAAGCGTCTGTATGACGAAAAGCTGATCAACCAGGACTTTGCCGTTGTGCCGGGCACGAAGCGTCAGGAATCGATGAATCAAGGCAATGCTGGACTTATTATCAGTACGTTGGATGATGTGAACGCAGGATTCAATGATCTTGCCAAAGCGAATCCGAAGGCCGTTCTTGATGTAGTCAGCAGAATCAATGGGCCGAAAGGTGAGAGGCTCATGCTGTTTAACGGTGGATATGTGGGTGTGTACATGTTCCCCAAAACAAGCGTGAAAACCGAGAATGATCTCAAAAATATACTAGGCTTTATGAATAAACTTGCCGATGACAAGATGCAAAATCTGTTTGAATGGGGTTTAGAAGGTAAGCATTATAAGGTAGAGAACGGTAAACCGACTCGCACGGATGGCAAAGCGTACGAAACAGACATCAACGCGATTTACCAGCTGCGATTCGATGATGGCGCTCTGGCCAAAGCAGGAGAGGATGCGCCGATCGTCAAGAAGTATAAGCAAATGTTCAAGGATAATGCGGCTATCGCTGTTGCCAATCCGGCTGAGTCGTTCCAATCTGTCACACTCGCCGAGAAAGGTTCCGAGCTGACCAAAATCATTCAGGATGCCAGAATCAAATTCATTATGGGCAACATGGACGAGGCGGGGTGGAATCAGGCTGTGGAGCAATGGCGCAAAGGCGGCGGAGACAAAGTTATTGAAGAATACACAGCGCAATACATGGCGATTAAGAAATAACGAGAGTTCGGCTAGCTGTATGCGGATGGCTGGACTACAATAAGGAAAGGATTTCACCCTGTTTGTGATTTACGGCAGTGAATTCCATCGTATTTCGAAACCATGGAGGTTTGACACATCATGAGGATCCGTCCACCCAAATTTTTGCTTCGTTTGTTTCTGTTCAGCATGCTGCTGGGAACCCTCCCGGTGCTTGTACTCGGGGTGTTGTCCTATCAGAAATCCTCCGAGATCGTCCAGGATAAAGTGGCTAAGGGAAACATGCTAAATCTGGAGCAAACCCAGCAAAGGGTGGAGCAGATTCTGAAGACAGCTGACAAATCAGCGGTGCAATTTATTAGCTCCTCTTTGGTAGGTTCAGCCATGAATATGCAGCTAACCCCGGACCAGTTCGAGACAGTCAATGGCTTGCTGCTTGGGCTGCATCAGCTTCAGAGCTTCGAGTTAGGCATCTATGATGTGCTGCTGGTCAGCTTGAACGCGGGTTGGGCGATTAACAACAGCACCGAAGTGTTCAGACTGGATAGCTTCGGAGAGACAGAGATGGTGAGAAATTACGCCAAGTATGGCAAGACCAGCTTCTGGACGATTGCAGAAGCAGGGAAACAGGTACATCTGGTGAAGAAGCTGCCACTGCATTCGCTTGCCCCTTCGGGTTTGATGATTATGAAATTTCAAAGCAAAGAGATGAACAAGCTGTTGGCTAACAATAGCGATCTTGGGGAAGTGATGATCCTCAATGAGGAGGGGATCGTGCTTGCGCACAGCAATTCGGACCTTATTGGGAAGGACCTCAGCCATGCTGCTGAGCTGCAGCCTCTTTTGCAGGGAACGGATGCGATAGGTACTTATCATTCGAATGAGAATGCTGATGTCGGTGTAACCTTCCGCAAGTCCCCTTACAATGGCTGGACCTATGTGTCTATATCAGCAGTGGATCTTATAACGAAGGATTCCAAAGTAATCGAATGGTATACGTATACGGCGTGCTTGTTGATTTTTGCCGTCACATTGCTGCTTTCTTGGCTGGGGTCAAGGAAAATGTACAGCCCTATCAACCGTTTGTACCGCTCGCTTCAAGCGGAACCGGGGCAGATGCAATCGGTAGATCGCAATCGCGACGAGCTTCAATATATCGGTAGTCAGGTTCATGAGATGCTGCATACCAAACACCGTTTAACTGGCATTATCGAAGGACAGCAGCGGCAGGTGGAGGAGCTGTTCATGATCAAGCTTTATCAAGGGGAGATGAAGTCCCTAGAGATTAAGGAAAGGCTGGGTGCGTTTACCGATAAGGAGGCTTGGAAGCATGTATGCGTCATGGCAGTCCAGATCGATTCACTGAAAGACACCCGATATGAGGAGATGGATAAAGACCTGCTGCTGTTTGCCATCAATAATATAGTTGGTGAAATCGTACCATCGTCCGCAAGGTTGAAGCCGGCGGTCATTCATCATACGCAGGTTACGCTCATTGGCAGTGCGGGGTTGTCCGAGGATTCGTATAAGAAGCGGATTAATGATTGGGCTGCCGAGATCAGGCAGAAGGTGGAGCAATTTCTGGAATTAGGAGTCAGCGTGGGCATCAGCCGATTCTACCCTTCGGTCGTGTCCGCCCAGATGGCCTATCAGGATGCGACGGAAGCGTTGAAGTATACAATTCGTACAGGGCCTGGTTCTGTCATTCATATCGTCGATGTAGAGCCGGAGGGGACGATTCTGTCCTGGTTCCCTGACCGAATTGAGCAGGAGCTGCTGGATGCAGTGAAACTGGCGGATTTCGCGCAAGCGGAGATACTGTTGGATGGATATCTGAAAGAGATCTTTCAAGAAAAGGTGGGGCATCGGGAATATTTCGTACCGCTGACAGCATTTCTGTTGGATTTGACTCGAATGGCGCAGAATTTAGGCGAACCCATAGAGTCATTGTATGACGGGGAGAAGTCGCTGATTGATCAGTTATACCGATTAAAGACGATCAAGGAGATCGGGCAATGGTTCCGGGAGACACTCATTTATCCGATGATGGAGTTATTCGAGAAGAAACGTAAATACCAGTATGCCAAAATCTCTGATCAGATGCTGACGATGATTCATCAGGAGGCGGAGACGGATTTATCGCTCGATCTATGCGCAACCAGGCTGGGCTACCATCCGGATTATATCCGGGGGGTATTCCGCAAAGAGGTAGGGGTCAATTTCAGCGATTATGTATCGAGCTTCCGCTTGCAGCAGGCAAAGTCGATGCTGGTGGATACCGATTTGAAGATTGCTGAGATTGCCGAAAGATTGCATTATAACAATTCACAGAATTTTATACGTTATTTTCGCAAGCAAGAAGGAATTACACCCGGACAATACCGGGAAAAATACCTTTCCAGGGAGTGATCATAGTGATCCTGTTAAAAAAATGGACAGCTGCCGCAATGGCGGCTCTGCTTCTCTTGCCTTATGCAGTCATTGGCAAACCACAGATGGCCGTTGCTAGCGCTAATCATGCGGTGATCCGTGAAGGATCCACCTATTTGCTTGATTTTGAATCCGGAACGATGCAAAACGGCACGTACCATAACGGGAGCAGCAATGCCTTCAAATTTTCTGGGGATACAGCGAATGTATCTTTGAATGGCGGACAAATGGTGCTGGGACCGTTCAATGGTTCAACCGTTGGTGTGTTCGACTACGGATTCACGAGTAATCCTATGAATAAATTCGAAGATTTCGAGCTGTCGTTTGATATGACGATGACACATCGGGAAATGAATAAGCAAGTTGGGATACAGTTTCAGAAGAACGCCTGGAACGACGGTTGGGATGCCCAGTTCAAGACGCATGTCACATATGATGGAAAAATGAATTTTTTTGAAGGAGCAACGTCGATTGCGAATATGGATGGAGGGAAATATCGGGCGATTAAGGACTACGGTGTACCCGGATTGAACAGGGATGTCATGCCTTGGGAAACATTTCGGGTGAAACAGGTTGTTGACGGCAATCACGTTCGTACATATGTGAACGGATCGGCGACTCCGATTGTGGATGTGCTGAGGGCTTCTGAGGTTGGAGCGGGCTTTGTAGGGATATTTGCCAATGCTAATGCTGGCTTCAAGATGGATAATTTCTTGTTAAACAAGCTGAAGCCGGAGAACGAACGCGATGATTTTGGCTTAGCGGGAGATACGGACGGTTTCTACATGTATATTCCACCCTTAAATGAAAGCGTTACCAATTTCCGTATCCGCTATCGCAACATAACGGATAATACCAGCGAGCAGATCATTAACTACTCGGGTCCGAGGGATAAGTATGTACGTATCAATGGTTTAACGGCAAACAAGGATTACATGGTGGAGTTATATCCGGTTTATAAGAGTGACAGAACCCAGATTGATACGGAAATGACCATGTACCGTAGCAAAACGGTTCATGTTGGGCAGCCTTTGCAAACCCAGTTGACGGTAACCAAAGGAGAGACCTTCTATGGCGGCTCCAAGCAAATCGACATCTCCGTCATAGGGGCAGAGCAAGTCAGGTACACACTGGATGGCTCTGAACCTACCTTATCTCATGGGCAGCTGCTTAGCGGGGATTTCATATTCGGTGATTCTCTTCTCGTTGACAAGACTACGAACTTCAAGGCAATTGCGATTTTAAACGGAGAGATCAAAGCCCAGAGGGAGGAAACCTACATAGCAGGGGTCAATCCCGTCTCTCTAACGAACTCAGCAATCTTTAACGTGAGCCAGCCTGTTGTGATGCAATCGGTCTATGCGGACTCGCTCCTGTTTACGACAGATGGGACGAATCCGATCTATAATGCAATTACGGATTCGGCAACGAACGGAACGATTGTGCATGCCAATTCAGTATCCTTGACCGTAACGGAAACGACTTATTTGAAAGCAATGGCGGTACGAGACGGGCTTGTTGGGGCACCTGTTTCGGCTATCTATACCAAGGTTCCGCTTGGCAGTACGTTGGTTACGGATTGGAATTTTACAAGCAGTACGCAAATCTTCGCTCAGGAGCAAGACGAATTGTATGGTAAAACGTCAGCCCCATGGTCGAATTTGTTGGGTTGGGATGTTAATTCGGACAAAGGCGTCTGGGCCAATCATATTGAAACTGATAACGTTTACAGAGACCCAGAAGGCGTTCATATGTTCACGTCTTCCGCACCTATCGAGGCATCCACATCCAATCCGAATTTCTATCTGGACCTGCATGATGCGGGCCTTCCTAACATCCCTGCCGAGTACCGTTATTTGAGCATTTGGATGAAGGTGAATCATACGGCGAATGCGGCCATCTATTTTGGAACTGATGCGGGCACGGATACGAATAAGCTAAGCGAATCAAGAAAGGTGGCATTCCGCAATACGGCGGTTGAAGTGCCAGAATTTCAACGTTACATCATCGATATGGGGGAGCATGTCGGTTGGACAGGGAATATTACGAAGCTGCGAATCGACCCAATGGCGACCTATCCCAGCATGAAGGATGGGATTGAGATTAACGTCAAGGATATCAGCCTGCTTAGGAAGCAAGATCTTCCTGCCGAGATTCGTCTGACCCGATTCGAAACCTCTTCCCAGGAGATCGTATCGCCTGGAGACAGTTTTGTTATCAAAGCCGTTATGGAAAATATAGGAGCCGACACGACAGGGTTGTCTGTTCAACTGGATGCGCCCGATTTCCTTGAGATCACGCCTGTCGGAAGCACATCAGTCACACAATTGGATTCTGGTCAAAGCGTAACCTTAACCTACAATGCCGTTGTGCAGGGAACCGGAGCAGGGGCACTCGTATTCACTGTAAAAGGCATGGGTATCCCGACGACGAGGGGAGTATCGCGTATCTTCAGCGTGAACGCTGTGCTCCCAGCTAGTGGTCAGCCCGATGATGTGGTGATCGGGAATGAGGAGGAGCGGCTGGTATATCCTTCACCTGAGGCTACAGGGCTTGAAGGTTACGGTTTCGCTTGGGTTGAGGCTATGCGAGACGGTACATGGGGCCGAATCGCCGTTATGCCATCCCTAGGAAGCGTACAGGAAATAGTCGGTCAGGACCAATTGATTGTTAAGGAACTGTATGCGCAGGCGCCGTCATCACAGACTCCTGGGAATTTCGTGATTTCTTTCCAGGCGCCGGATGGCGCCAATTGGTCGGGAACCGTCAGTGTCATTGACAGTGTATACGGGAACCTGGAGCTGAAGCATTCGCTGCAGGCCGACAGAATAAGAAATCTTGCCGCCATTGCAGGTCCGACGATGCTATTGGGGGAAGCGGGTATCCCTGCTCTTGATCCACAGTACAAAGTAATCCGTTCCACCACGGATCTGCAGGGGGGATATGTCAATGAAGCGTTGTTCCCCGGGTTGGAATGGCTCGATGCGATGGAGAAAAATAATCGATCCTCGGACACGAATGCGGTAATGGACTCTGTTGATGCCTACCGCTATATCCCTCATCCGCGGAAAATTACCGTGCCCTTGATGGCCTTAAGGAAAGGGGACTTGCTCTTTGGACTGATGTGGGATGCTCGTCAGAAATGGGACGACGAGCATGACCAGCCTTCCGCTTTTTTTGGTCTGCCGAACCGTCTCGAACGTGGGGATAACACCGTATCTACGAAGCTCAGCTTGTTTATTCCTTCGATCATGAATGGGGTAAATGAAAATGCCACTTTCGCGACCGAAATTCCTGCATTTTACGATACGACCTTCGCCAATGCCAATAATGAGAATCCGATTCGTCAGCCGTATAACTTGGCGGCTGAGCAGGTGCTGACGCTCAAGTCACAATTATTCGTGAAGCAAAGCACGGAGATCGCAAATGTAGTCCAGACATGGATGGACAAATATGGGCTTCCAGAGCCGCTTGATTATGCGCACGGAACGATGCAGCAGGAAAGCGAAGCGATTTTGACCAGTTTTGAGAATTTGTGGAACGCTGGAGAAAATAAGTGGATGAACCGCATCGGTCCGGCAGCGACGCCAACGATAACCTCAGCATTTGTCATGCCGTATGCTGTATTGGGTAAGTATGGAGACTTTGACGAGATTGCAAAGCAGCGCATAACGACAGCTATGACGGGGATAGGGACCAATTATTCTACTTATGGGTACCTTCTACCTTACTATTTGGAGGGGATCGCGGCAAGGACGATGGAATCCTTACAAGCCACGAACGTTGACTCTTTGGTTGCTACAGCCAAACTGGTGAATCCGTCCAGTGTAACCGAGGGTGTTTATTGGGACTATCAGACATTCATCGTCCGCAAGGGATTCCAGATTAGTCCCTATATGGGGCAGTTAACTGATGTGACTGCAGGCTCGAATGCCGAATTTCTATTTAAAATGCTGCGACAAGCCCGATTGACGGGAAATACTACCGCAACGACCTATGGTCTTGCCGGTCTGAACTACATGAACGAGAGCTTTAAAATGCCCAGGGGTTCGCAGTCATGGGAGCTCCGAAACATGATTCCCGAGCTGGAGACGGCAGCTGTAGCTGTAAGAGCTAACGTGGAAGCTTATGGCGTGACAGGATCTACGACCTATTTGGAATACGCAAGATTATGGGCTAACAGAGGGTTGCCGTTTATCTACCTGTGGGACGATGGCAGCTATGGAACGAACAAAGCGGATGGGCATGGTGGGTACTTCGGCAGCCATACATTCATGCGTTACGGAGCTTTAGCGGCCTTCGGACAGTCCATTTATCGGACCGATGGCAAACCGCTGCCGGGAACCTGGTTCGGCCGCCCCGTCCAATGGTCAGGTCATGACTACGGTATCGCCCTTATGGAACTCTACGAAGCTATGGACGGAGCAGGGATGTGGGATGACTATCTGCATGGCGGAGGGGTTAATTACCGCACGATCAGCGAGGGACTATCTGTAAGCGGCTCGCGACAAACAACCGCGGCGGATAATCGTTATCCGACGCACCTCTATGATGCGGCAAGCCTGCTCAAGTGGGAGACGTCCGATTACTTGTATCCAAATTATCAGGGGGCTGAGCTGCTCGGCTTGTTGCTCGGTGAACGGGGAAATCCAATTATGCAACGGATCACGATCGGTACGAAGGAGCTCCGTGTTAGCGCACCGGCACCCTTTGAGGTGTTGAATGCGCAGACGAATCAGCTCAATCTGAGATTGAGCTTCTCGGGACCGGGCGAATATACGGTCTTCCTTCAAGGGATCGCGGCGATTGGTCAGGCGCAGCTTGCAGGCATGAATTCAGGATCAGGTGCGGAGCTCACATCGTTCGCTGTCCGCTCAGTCAGCGGTTTCGCTGAGGTACATCTTAAGATCACAGCGGAAGGAGAGTCGCAAGCGGAGATAGCATTAACCGGGGTTGTTCTGAAGTAATGGAGAAGTGCCCTGCCCTACGAGAACCCGCATTGTACAGTTGTATGAGAGGTCTAGCCGTCCTCTCTTTCTCCATTCACTTCGTAGGCGTATCACTCCCGTTGCCATTTCCATTCCCATTCGTCCCATTGGTATTCTTCCCATTAAAGAATGTCGAAGTTAGGTCACGCAGCTTCTCCATGAACTTCCCGTACCCATAGCCCGTCAGGAAGGCGATGCTGATACGCGCTGACATCGAGTCATCCACTTGCAGCAGCATAATGCCACTTTCGAATAGAATAATCGTGATAATGGCAGAGCCGAAGCAAAGCACAGGCCGCATGAGATACCAGTAGATCCACTGCGTGGTCAACTCTTGGTAATGCTCGTGGAACATGCGCAAACCATATAAAGCACCGCCTAGGGACCCTGCGAAGCCAAAGATGGCATATTCATGATAGATGGCGAAGTCAATGCCCATGATCTTGCGTTCAAAAGTTGCGCTGCCAAGCACGGCCATCATCCATAGGCTGCCGACAAACCAGATCACTAAGTAAGCAAAGATCGCCTGCTTGCCGAATCGGTGAATGGGATTCATAGCAAAACACCGCCCTTACAATGGATATTACCATTGTATGAGCGGTGTTTTTGATGATGCCTGAATATAGGAACGCTTATCCGACTGTTCTAGGTATTCAATGATTGCTGTTGCACAGCTTCGTTCTTCCTCATTGTAGCCCTCACGGATGTCTGTTCTCCGCTTAGCTAGCTCGGGATATTGCTCGAGCAGCAGCTTAAACCAATGGTCAATCATGGCGAGCGATGTGATGCGTTGCCCGTATCCATTTTCTTGAAAATAAGTGCAGTTTTTCTCTTCCTGTCCGGGAATCGGACTGTAGAACAGCATGGGAATACCCTTGGCCATCGCCTCTGTGCAGGTCATTCCGCCTGGCTTCGTAACCAGCAAATCAGAGATATCCATCAGCTTGCTGATCTCAGTGGTATAGCCAATGAGATGAATATTGGGCTGACGGAAGATCTCTTCCTCCAGCAACTGGAGGCGTGCTTTTTCATTGGTGCCGAGACAGATCAGCAGCTGTATATCCTTGCTCCAACTTGCTAAATAAGTCAGCATTTCTTCTTTTTCTTCTTTTTTAAAAACACCCCAGCCGCCGCCCATGACCATGACGGTAGGCATAGCTTTGAGACCAAATTCTTGACGGATATGTTCTTTGCTATGCGCTTTGCGGAAATTAGGGTGAACTGGAATGCCCGTCACCTCGATACGCTTGTCCTGAACGCCGCAGTCCATCAGGCGCTCCCTAACAAGGGGAGTGGATACCAAATATTTATCTACGGCAGAGTCTATCCACGTCCCATGAACATCGTAATCGGTGATAACGGTGAAGAGAGGGATATCCAGTCCCGCGCGTTTTAACCTAGAGACAATAATACTTGGGAATGGATGTGTACAGACGATCAAATCAGGTTTCAACTGCTTGATAACGGTTTTTGTTCGTGAATAAAAGAACCGATGCAGCACGAGACTGGCTACGCGACTCGGCCTTTTGTCATAATGATGGCGATAGAGCATACCGTACAGTCTAGGTTGTGATGTTACCGTGCGGCGGTATGCCGAGAAGACCCAAGGAGCTAAGGTAGGATGCAAAAAAGCGCCAAGCTCAATCACGCGCGTAATCATTTCTGGCGAGGATTGGCGCAGCTCCCCAGACAGCGCATGAGCAGCTTGTGTATGACCTTTCCCGAAGCCCTCGGATAATAGCAAAATCCGTTTTTTACGCAAGGAACTCACCTTTCTTTGTACATACCATATCAATCTTTAAGCATGCGTCGCTTTCTTCTTGGAGGCATAGCATTTACGGCATACAGGAACGTAACTTTCATTCCCGCCGATCTGGATCTGCTCACCATGGAAGATAGGAACACCGTCTTTGCAGCGCATGTTCATAATGGCCTTTTTATCACAATACCAACAAATGGTTTTAATTTCCTCAATCGTATCAGCTACAGCCAGAAGCGCATTGCTGCCTTCAAATAATTGTCCCATGAAATCAGCGCGAAGCCCGTAAGCGATAACAGGAATGTCCAATTCATCGACGACTTCAATCAACTGAGAGACTTGGGCTTTGTTCAAGAATTGAGCTTCGTCGACCAGAATGCAATTCGGACGCTCGGTCTGCGCTAAAGCGACCATATCCAAATGTTCGTCAACAACGATGGCTCCTTTTTGCATGCCGATGCGCGAAGCGACCTTGCCGACACCGAAGCGATCATCCATAACGGAAGTGAGGAGAAGCACCTTTTTGCCTTGTTCCTCATAATTATGAGCTACGCGTAATACTTCAATCGATTTACCGCTATTCATCGTGCCATAACGAAAGTACAATTTTGCCAAGCGGGGACAGTCCCTTCTGCGGATGTTTATATGGTGAAGAAATAAGTTGCAGCCATGCTTTCCAACTCAGCCAGCTTAACAGCGGCTTGAAAGCTCACTTCTGAGGCGAGTTTGTCGCCTATTAGCGGTTGTTTCTGGTGAACCTTCCCGATCTTGACTTCGATGCTGCCGGGTACGGGCTCTTGCGTAATTTGAATTCGGTGAGGCTCATACATCAGGACATGAATCGTTTCTCGGGCCGTCACATTGTTGCTCTGCAGCAGCTCTTGAATGAGTTCGTGATCCATCAGTCCCGGAATTCGTTCCTTCATGCCAGGATTTGCTTCGCAATGATGAACCGTTGCTTTCGCAAGCATCGCGTCCATAGCTAGAAACTGCGGGTGCAGGATGAGTCGGTGTTCTTCAACAATCGCATCAATAAGTGCTAGTGCTGAGGTTTCATTCGCTTCTATGTAGGGACCTCGTAAACGCAGTCCTTGTACTAATTCTGAAGGTGGCAGCGTCTGACGACCCGCATAGTAGGTATCCCTCAGGAAGCTATCCAAGTGATCGAGTCCAAGAACCGTTGAGGGGTTCGTTAGCGGTGTTTCTTGTTTCAGAAGATCAATAATAGCTCGCGGCGAAATGCCGTGTCTGATCAAAATATCCGCAATGACACCTTGCCCAATTAATTGTTCGGTTTGACGATGATGATTATACCCAAGTGTCCGTTCAACCGCATGGGAGAAAGGCAGGTGTCCGATATCATGAAGCAGTGCCGCAATGCGCAGATGAGGTTCATCTGGGCAGAAGTGAGCCATGAGTGACCAAACGCCAACCGTATGTTCGAATCGTGAATGTGTAAGTGGTGTGAATAGAGCCGATGCTCCGAAATGATGTAAAAACTTCAGGCGGCGTACCGGCTTTGAGCGAAAGAGCTCAATCTCGACCGGATGAGCTTCTAGCTGCCATTGATAAAGAGGCTCCGTAATCATGCCGTCCTCAAAAGTATGCTGTATACTCAAACAGAGGTCCTCCTAAGATGTGGAATCTCGATGTATGTTCTTGCAGCGGTATTAGTTATCATAGCATGAAACATAGAAAGTTTGCTATCACATGCCATGCCCGTCCTACTTATATAGGAAATGAGACTATTTGACGTGCCTATACAATATGATTTTACTAGCGATTCTATTAAAATGAAAACCTTTTCAAATTAAATATTTTTAAATTGAACTATAGGAAATCAAGTGTTAATATAATATAAAAAATATTGAGAATATTTCATCTACTTATTGCGGACGTAGTTGAAATAGGGAGCAGCAACTCATTTCTTTTTAGCACTTTAAAGCATATGATTCACAAAGTCCAAAGAAATAACGAGGGAAGAAAGGTTGCTCAACATGACAATTAATGGATTACCTCCCAAACAGGGATTGTACGATCCGAGGAATGAGCATGATGCTTGTGGTATAGGCTTTGTAGCCAATATCAAGGGTGTCAAATCTCATGCCATCGTCAAGCAAGCGCTTCGTGTACTTTGCAATTTGGATCATCGCGGTGGGCAAGGTTGTGAACAGAATACGGGAGATGGCGCAGGCATTTTAATGCAAATACCAGATGCTTATTTCCAATATGCTTGTGAAAAAGAGAACATGAAGCTGCCGATTTCTGGTACTTATGGGGTAGGTATGGTTTATTTGCCTCAGGAATTAGAGGCTCGCCAAGCTTGCGAAAGCACAATTGAGAGAATAGTCAGACAAGAAGGTCAACAGTTTATTGGATGGAGAACCGTTCCAACGAATAACAGTTCCTTGGGGGATTCTGCCATATCTGCTGAACCGTATGTTCGTCAGGTGTTTATCGGCCAAAGCGCGGATATTGCGACGAATCTCGATTTTGAACGCAAGCTGTATATCATTCGCAAGTTATCTGAAAACGCTATCAAAATATCCAACCCGGGATCGCAATTTTACTATTCTAGCTTGTCTAGCAGAACGATCGTATATAAAGGGATGCTAACACCTGAGCAAGTTGATGCATATTACGTGGAATTGCAAGATGAGAGGGTCCAATCTGCCTTAGCGCTTGTTCACTCCCGGTTCAGTACAAATACGTTCCCAAGCTGGGAACGTGCGCATCCGTACCGTTATTTGATTCATAATGGTGAAATCAATACGCTTCGCGGTAACGTCAACTGGATGCACGCACGTCAAGCGATGTGTGATTCCGATTTATTTGGTGAAGATTTTGAGCGCATTCTTCCTGTCATTGATACGGATGGATCCGATTCTCAAATGTTTGATAATACACTAGAGTTCCTGATGCTCTCAGGTCGTTCGTTGCCGCATGCGGCTATGATGATGGTACCAGAGCCTTGGTCTAAGCACGAAGGGATGGATGATGAGAAGAAAGCGTTCTACGAGTATCACAGCACCTTGATGGAGCCGTGGGATGGGCCAGCAGCAATTGCGTTCACGGATGGCAGTCAAATCGGAGCGATTCTTGATCGCAATGGCTTGCGCCCTTCGCGTTACTATGTGACAACGGACGATTTGATCGTTCTTGCTTCTGAAGTAGGCGTGCTTGATATTGAGCCTGAGCGTATTTTGTACAAAGACCGTTTGAGACCAGGGCGAATGCTACTTGTAGATACTGTTGAAGGTCGCATCGTGACAGACGAAGAGATTAAGAGCGGCATCGCCAGCGAGCAGCCGTATCGGGATTGGTTGAATGAACATCTCATTTCCTTGGAGGATCTTGAAGATGCGCCAATGGTACTTGGCTCTGACCATGATACGATTCTGCAGCGTCAGCAAGCATTTGGCTATACTTTTGAACAACTGCGCAAGACCCTTGAGCCTATGGGCAAAACAGGTGTGGATCCGATCGGTTCCATGGGTACGGATGCGCCACTAGCGGTGCTTTCAGATCGTCCGCAGCTGATGTATAACTATTTCAAACAATTATTCGCGCAAGTAACGAATCCGCCAATTGATGCGAACTTTGAAGAAATTATTACGGCGCAGGGCACCACGATTGGGCCAGAGCGCAACCTGATTAAGCCGGAGCCAGAGAGCTGCCGCCAAATTCGCTTGAAGTCGCCGTTCCTCTCCAACGATGAGTTGGCGAAACTCCGTTATATTAATCGTGATGGGTTCAAAACGGTGACGTTGCCGACGCTTTTCGAAGCAGCGGCAGGCACAGCTGGGCTCGAGAATGCCATGCAAGCCTTGTATGCAGCTGCCGATCAAGCCATTGTTGATGGCGCAACGTTACTTATTCTATCTGACCGTGGCGTTGATAGCGTCAGCGCACCGATTCCAGCCCTTTTGGCAACATCGGGCCTGCATCATCATCTGATTCGTCAGGGTACACGTACGAAAGTCAGCTTGCTTGTCGAGTCTGGTGAGCCGCGTGAAGTGCACCATTTTGCCTTATTGCTAGGCTATGGCGCAGGTGCGATCAACCCTTATTTAGCGTTAGAAACGTTAGACGACATGATTCAGCGTAAGCAGCTCGTTGGCGTTGATCATGAGAAGGCGATTTATAACTACATCAAAGCTGTCACGAAGGGTGTAGTCAAAGTGTTGGCCAAAATGGGGATTTCCACCATTCAAAGCTATCGCGGGGCGCAAATTTTCGAAGCGATCGGCTTGAGCCAAGAGCTGGTAGACAGCTACTTCACTTGGACGTACACACCAGTGGGTGGTATCGGTATCGACATGGTTGCGAAGGAAGCCTTGATGCGTCACAGCCGTGCGTTCTCTGAGCAAGAGGGACGCGATCGCGTGCTGGATACAGGCGGGGACTTGCAATGGCGCCGAGACGGGGAGGATCACATTTATACCCCGGAAACTGTGCATGCTTTGCAATCGGCAGTACGAAGCAATAACTATGCGATGTACAAAAATTTCTCTAAGCTCGTCAAACGGGAAGACGAGAAATATATGGCTTTGCGCGGACTGCTAAGCTTCAAAGGAGGACGCACACCGATTCCGATCGAAGAGGTGGAGCCGATCGAATCGATCTTTAAGCGCTTCAAGACGGGAGCCATGTCCTACGGCTCCATCTCCAAGGAAGCGCACGAAACGATCGCGATTGCGATGAACCGCATCGGCGGCAAGAGCAACACCGGCGAAGGCGGCGAGCATCCGGAACGCTTCACGCCGGATGCGAACGGCGATCTTCGCCGTAGTGCCATTAAGCAGGTGGCGTCCGGCCGCTTCGGCGTCACGAGCCATTATCTCGTCAATGCTGACGAGATTCAGATCAAGATGGCGCAGGGGGCGAAGCCCGGCGAGGGCGGTCAGCTCCCGGGAACCAAGGTGTACCCTTGGGTAGCCGAGGTTCGCGGTGTTACGCCAGGCGTGGGCTTGATTTCGCCACCGCCGCATCATGATATTTATTCGATCGAGGATCTCGCAGAGCTGATCCACGATCTCAAGAATGCCAACCCGCGGGCACGGATCAGCGTTAAGCTGGTGTCCGAGGTGGGTGTTGGCACGATCGCTGCCGGCGTAGCCAAAGGGAAGGCGGATGTTGTCCTCATCTCCGGCTACGACGGAGGCACAGGCGCGTCACCGCAGACGAGTATTCGTCACGCGGGACTGCCTTGGGAGCTCGGTCTGGCGGAGACGCATCAGACGCTCGTGCTGAACAACCTGCGCAGCCGGATCGTCGTCGAGACGGACGGCAAGCTGATGACAGGGCGCGACGTTGTCGTAGCTGCCCTGCTCGGTGCCGAGGAGTTCGGCTTCGCAACGACACCATTAATTACAATCGGCTGCGTGATGATGCGCGTCTGCCATTTGGATACCTGTCCGGTTGGGGTTGCTACGCAAAATCCGGAGCTTCGCAAGAAATTTGCTGGAGACCCGCAGCATGTTGTGAATTTCATGACCTTCATCGCGAACGATGTGCGCGAGATGATGGCAGAGCTTGGCTTCCGCACCATTGAAGAGATGGTTGGACGTACCGATATCCTGGAGTCCAAGCCAGCGGTCGAACATTGGAAGGCCAAAGGTGTCGATCTTACGCCTCTATTGCACCAACCTGATATGGGCGAAGAAGTTGGTCGCTTCTGCTCTATGCAGCAGGATCACGGCTTAGATCGCTCCTTGGATATGACGAAGCTGCTCGATATTTGTGAGCCAGCGATTGAGCGCAAAGAGTACGTACACGCGGTTCTGCCAATTACGAACGTGAACCGTGTTGTCGGAACAATCGTGGGCAGCGAAGTGACACGCCGTCACGGCGTGGAAGGCTTGCCACACGATACGATTCGTCTACATTTTGAAGGATCAGCAGGTCAAAGCTTTGGTGCCTTCGTACCGAAAGGGATCACACTCTCCCTTGAAGGAGATGCCAATGACTATGTTGGGAAAGGATTGTCTGGCGGTAAGCTGGCGATTTTCCCATCGAGTAAGTCGACTTTTGTACCTGAAGAGAACGTCATTATCGGCAATACGGCATTCTATGGAGCAACAGACGGGGATGCATACATCCGAGGTATCGCGGGCGAGCGCTTCTGTGTGAGAAACAGTGGCGTACGTGCTGTCGTCGAGGGTGTCGGTGATCATGGCTGTGAGTATATGACAGGTGGTCGCGTCGTCGTTCTGGGTCCAACAGGGCGTAACTTCGCAGCGGGTATGTCAGGCGGTATTGCCTACGTTCTGGACGTGAATGGTGAGTTCCAAAGCAAAGTGAATAAAGAGATGGTGTATCTCGAGCAGTTGGAAGAAACGTATGAGATGAATGAATTAAAAACGATGATTCAACATCATGCCACATTTACGGATAGCAGCGTTGCCCACCAAGTTATTCAGCACTGGGATGAGTACGTTTGGAAGTTCGTGAAGGTTATACCGAAGGACTACAAACGGATGTTTGATGCTATCGAGAAAGTGAAACGTTCCGGTCTAAGCCAGCAGGAAGCGGTTATGGTTGCTTTCGAGGCGAATATGCGAGATGTTTCCCGTGTCGGTGGAAATTAACGAAACTCAGGAGGGATAAACGGAAATGGGTAAACCAACCGGTTTTATAGAACATGCTCGTGAAGTGGCATCCGAAGCTGCTCCCCTGGTCCGAATCGGCCATTGGAAAGAGTTTGCGACACCGCTTACGCAAGATAAATTACAAATACAAGGCTCTCGCTGTATGGATTGCGGGATTCCTTTCTGCCACACAGGATCACTAATCAGCGGCATGGCTGCCGGTTGCCCAGTGAACAACCTCATTCCAGAGTGGAATGATCTTGTGTATCGAGGTCAATGGCGCGAAGCCTTGGATCGTCTGCACAAGACGAATAATTTCCCGGAATTCACAGGCCGTGTATGCCCAGCACCATGTGAAGGCTCTTGTACAGTAGGCTTGAAAGATACACCGGTTACGATCAAAAGCATTGAGAAAGCGATCATCGACAAAGGCTTCGATGAAGGCTGGATCAAGCCTGAACCGCCAGAAACCCGCACGGGGAAGAAGGTTGCGGTTGTGGGTTCAGGTCCTTCCGGGCTTGCAGCAGCAGCGCAGCTGAACAAAGCAGGACATTGGGTTACCGTATTCGAACGGGCAGACCGCGTTGGCGGCTTGCTGATGTACGGTATCCCGAACATGAAGCTGGACAAAAAGTACGTCCAGCGCCGTGTAGATCTGCTTGAAGCCGAGGGCGTAGCCTTCATAACGGGTGCTCACGTGGGTGTGAACTATCCGATTGAGAAGCTGCAAGAGGAATTCGATGCGATCGTCCTATGCGGCGGAGCTACGAAAGGCCGCGATCTTCCGATCGAGGGCCGTGAGCTCGGCGGCGTGCATCTGGCGATGGAATTCCTGAGCAAGAACACGAAGAGCTTGCTCGATTCCGAGCATGCGGATCGTGAATTCATTTCCGCCGAAGGCAAAGACGTTATTGTCATCGGTGGTGGTGATACCGGAACGGACTGCGTGGGAACTTCCATTCGTCACAAGTGTAAGAGCGTGACGCAGTTCGAAATTATGCCAAAGTCACCGGAAACACGTCCAGCGAACAACCCTTGGCCGGAGTGGCCAAAAGTACTTAAGGTGGACTACGGTCAACAAGAGGCGGCTGCGCTTCAAGGCGAAGATCCTCGGACGTATTTGATCAACACGAAGAAATTCGTGGGGGATGAGAACGGCAACTTGAAGGAGTTGCACACGGTTCTAATCGAGTGGCAGAAGAACGATAAAGGCGCGTTCGTGCCTGTGGAAGTGCCTGGCAGCGAGAAAGTTTACCCAGCGCAACTGGTGTTAATCGCGATGGGCTTCACAGGTCCTGAGAACACAGTGCTGGATCAGCTTGGCGTTGCCAAAGACGAGCGCTCCAATGCCAAAGCCGATTACGGGAAGTTCGCTACGAACGTAGACGGGGTTTTCGCGGCTGGCGATATGCGTCGTGGGCAAAGCCTGGTTGTGTGGGCGATCAACGAAGGTCGTGCTGTCGCGCGTGAAGTGGATCGATTCTTGATGGGATCATCAAATTTACCATAAGATCATCAGTGAGGGCTGCTTGCAGGTAGAAAGTTACCTGCAAGCAGTTTTGTTGTTGTTCGCCCGAAATAACGTTATGGAAGCATCTTATTTGCTCATCTGGTACAGAAATCGGAAGAATAGCGTTACGGCACAGTGTTATTCAGGCTGAATGACCCAATTTCACTCATTTATATCGAAATAACGTTATTGCGTAACGCTAATTTTCTGACAAACACCTATATGGCGTAAATAACGTTATGGCAGACCCTTATTTGGAAATGGATGTGAGCGCATTTTTGTGGGGGGAGAAATGGTCTCTGAAATCGGTCATCGGAATAGTGAGGCGATGACACCCGCAGCTCTTTTCTCAAGACCATATCCCATATGGGATATGGTCAATTCTTAAAGTAGTATTTTACAATGAAATGAATGTTAATTATTTCAGAGTGAGAGGAAGAGAGCTATCCAATTCAAGTGGAAGTATCAGACGTTTCTCGTTATAGCAAGCCTATCTTTAACCCTGTCAATCGCTCCATCTACGTTGAAAGCGGCAGGAGCGAACGATGACAGTACTTCCGGTATCCCCGCTAAAGTTAGTAAGTCTCAAGCAGCCTATCGTTTCGATGAGGTGTTGAGTTTACTCAGTTCCTTGCATATCAGTGGTACGACACAGGATGAACTATTGGATGCTGCGCTACAAGGTATGATCGATTCACTGGATGATCCTTATACGGAGTATTACAAACCTAACAAAGCAAGTTCATTCCAGAATGCGGTCAATGGCCAAGCAGTAGGATTAGGATTTCGTATTGCAACAAATGACAAGGGCATTTATATAAATCAAGTGTACCCTGGAACACCAGCTGAGCAGTCGGGACTCCAAGCCGGCGACTACTTGGTAGCCCTTGGAGAGAAACAGGAGATTGCGCTGACGATAGGTGAGCTAACGAAAGCTTTTGTAGGCAAAAAAGAGGGTGATACTATTACACTTAAGATTTTACGCGGTGAAGCAAATAAAGTGATTACAATTACTTTTAAACAGATGCAATTTCCAATTAGTGCCCACCATATGCTTGAAGGAAAAGTTGGTTACATCGCTTTGTATACATTTGCATGGAATACCGAAATAGAGTTTGCTAAAGCATTGACTGAGTTGCAAGCAAAAGGAATGACTTCTTTAATTATTGACTTACGCAATAATGGCGGTGGTTACATAGAGATTGCGAAGAAGTTGGCAGGGCATTTTATACAGAATGGGACCTTCATGTATGAAAAGAAGCAAGGGGCAGCGGAACTTCAACCACTGGAAATTAAGGATGGGCAGCGGTTTGATCTACCGACGACTGTTCTAATCAATGAGGATAGTGCAAGCGCTTCTGAGATGTTCGTAGGTTTTATGCAGGATCACAAGCTTGCAACGATTATGGGTACCCGTTCCTACGGTAAGGGAGTAGCACAACAGGTATTCCCGCTGATTAGCGGCGGAACGCTAAAGGTCACCAGTATGGAATGGCTGACACCAGGGAAGCACGAGGTCAATGATGTAGGAATTAAGCCAGACATACAAGTTAGCGGTGAGCTTGAACCTCTGATACGGGCGATGCTTGGGTTGGGAACTCCCCAATTGGATTTAAAGCTTACCGATACGCTGACCCAAGTCAACGGAGTCGATTGGCCTGTGAACATTCCATTCAAAAAAATACAAGAAAGTTACTACGTGCCTGCACGTCTATTAGCAGCTTTAGCCGAGGGGGATATTCACTGGGACGCCGTTAACCGCGATGTATCAATTAAATCTCAAATCTCAACGATTAACTATCCCGTTTCCGTTTCCTCCACAATGACAGGTGATGCCTTCCTAAGCGGTGGGATAAGTTGGATTCGACTCGAGGCATTTCAGAAGCAACTAGCTGGATTGACGTGGGTGGAAGATGAGTACGGTTTGCAGTTACATTTTAGAAAAGAAGAGGAGTAGTGTGAATGAAAAAGTGGATCGTTTCTGGGATGCTTGCTGCATCATTACTTACAGGAGTTGCTGGGGTGAGCGCAGCAGAAGATCAAGGTATCAAGGTTCTTGTGGATGATAAGGCATTAGCTTTTGAAGTTCAACCATTTATTACGGAAGGGAATACGTTGGTACAGTTCCGTACAGCTTTTGAAGCGTTAGGTTTGAAAGTGGAGTGGGACGCGAATAAACAGGAAGTGACAGGCTCTAGCGATAAGCTTAGCGTGAAGTTGGTAATTGGAAGTAAGACTGTTTATATTAACGGAAAGGCACAAGACCTAGAGGTAGCGCCTGTCATTAAGGACAATGTGACCTTCATTCCGCTTCGTTTCGTTGGAGAAGCATCTGGGCGTGAAGTAAGTTGGGATGGATTAAGCAGAACTGTATACATTGCAGATACTGTGCAACAAATTAAGCATGTATTGCAGAGGCAGCTCGATGCTAGTGTGCGTGAAGATGCGAATGCGATAGTAGCAACGGTGGATCCCGCAACGCCTGGTTATGAGAATACTAAAGCCATCTATGAGCAAACCTTTGCCCTATATGACTTGGCCTATGATTTTAAAGTTAGCGATACGGTTGAAGTGGACAAAGATAAAGCCAGTGTTGCTTTTACACAAAAAACGACGAAGGTAAAAGGGCCTGCATTTGAAAATAACCAGATTGAAGCGGTGACTCTGCTTAGACGTGTCGATGGCGAATGGAAAACCAGTCAATCCATCATTAACACAATTGATTACTTGAAAGCAGATCAATACAAAGAAGAAGTGATTACATTATCCGCCGAGGAGCAAGCTAAAATTTTGGCAGTGATTGAGAAAGATCGTGTGCTATCTGAGAAGGAAGATTTCGAAACTCTTCTGGCTCAATACGACAGTTCGTACCCCAATCTCTCTCAAAAAACGGTGCAATGGAAACAACTCGCCGCTGTATTTGACTTCAAATCGACCTTCACCAGTGTGAAGCTTATAAAAGCAAGCGAAAAAGAGGCGTATGTTCGAATTCAAAGCAAGAATGAGAAAGTAAGCGGCCCGGAATTTAGAAACTTCAATGCGGACAGCATTACTGTTCTGAAGAAGCAAGCGGATGGTACGTGGAAAATATCGGACAGTATTCAATTGTCGATGACATTTATTCAATAACGGAAAAGTACAGATTAGAGATCAAATTCCTCTTATGGAGGATTTGATCTTTTTTTTATGCAAATTTAGGAATCCGTTGGGATTGATTCGACATTATTCTACATTATTTTTGTTGGAAATTAGGTATAATTCGGTATTGCACACTAATTGTATATCGTTATTTTACTCTCTATGAACTTTACGTCCAATGTTAAGTTGTATGGATAATACTTCGATGTGTAAACGGATGGCTCATTTGCGTTCGGAACTATATCTTATTTCGGAGGATGTTAAGAGTATACAAACGGTGAGAGGAGTTTGAGCTGTGAGTGTCTTTGCTGAGGAGGTAACAAGGAGTCGAAAAACTTGGATTCACTATAATGACTTATCGGCACGAGAGAAAAATGATTTGCATCGACTTGTGGATGACTATGGCGTGGTAACGAGAACTACATCATTACCTACCCATTTATGGATTGACGGGAAGCGTTGTAATAAACAATGGACTGAGCTTGCCAAGATAGAAATAGAAGAAATTTCATCCATGATACCGTGTACACACTTTTATATACTTACGGATGAGCAAGGGACAGCGGTCCATATTGAAGGTGCAGATTCGCTATTGCATGCATTGAAGCAGTACAATGTTGTACCTGAGTGCTCGTTTTCCTTACAGGCTGCGGGAATCAACGGGATATCTTTAGCTATGCATACAGGGCTTGCAGCGGTTGTAGAAGGCGGGGATCATAGCTTAGAGATGTTTGCCGATTGGACGTGCATCTGTCACCCAATTAGGGTTAGTGGTGAAGTTATTGGGTATCTAGATTTATCTATGAAGGAAGGGCTCGATGTTAGTTTTGCATGCGTTTTAGTTGAGAGAATAGTGAATGATATCGTGAATAAATATAGAAATTCTAATCCTGCGATGAAAAGGGAAATCATATACAAACAGTTCCAAACGTATCAATTGACTTCGAGAGAAACTGAGGTTGCTTATGCCTGGTTGTCGAATCAAAGTGCTTTGCAAATTGCCACTAACATGGGAATTACCGAGGGGACTGTCCGCAATATGTTGAAAAAAGTATATGCGAAGACAAAGGTTGGAGATAAGGGGCAATACTTTAGGAAGTTCATGACTATAGTGAACTCATTAGACTAATAAACGTGAACATTTCCTTATTCTCATGTACAATAAGAGAAAGTGTATGTACGGGATGGAGGAAAGCGCATGAAGAAAGAAGATTTCCTTTCAACTGCTGAATTGCAGGCGTTACTAGCAGGGAATGAGGAATTCGCGGATGAAAGTGAGCTGGACGAGCCACTTAAGGCGAAAGATCTGCATACGTTGCAAAAGACCGTTTTGCTTCTTTCTAAGCAGGTAGAAGAGCTCCAAGCGCAACTTCATGAGCAGTTTGAACTCCAGAATAGACAACAAGAGCAATTTCTGCGACTATGCAGGCACCAACTTGAGAACAAGCTGCATGAGCAACTGGTCAACACGATTGTTGTTCATCAGCATGGGGCGAATCAAGAAGATAAGATGGAGCTTGAACATGCGCCAGTTGCATCGGAGGAAGTAAAGTTCAGCGGGGAGCCAATCCTTGATTCATCAACGGAGGATACGTCCCTACCGTTCTCTAGGGTGAAGAGCTATACGAAGATTCGCAAAAGAAAAAAGGGTTTTTTCGAGAAGCTCTTTGAATAGCATCACGATAAGAAAGACCGCTTCTTCTAAAAAGGAAGAGCGGTCTTTCTTGCATGCCAGAATGAATGCTTTTTAAACAATAACTGGAAAATATACAGCTATTTACGACGGAATTGCTCGAAAATGCGATTTAACTGTAAAACATGTAGGTAAATTAACCTCTATTTCTCAAATCGGGTGAAATGGCCCCAATTACCTGTACTTTTTCCATCTATTCTACGATTGATCAAGAAATTCCACACATTAACTACATAAAATCCATCTATTCAGCAAGAGCAGAGGGTGGGGCGGAACTTCAATCCTACCAACGCATGATCGGACTCTACAATCGTTGCTCTTGAAACTTCCCTCGCTTACAGAATCCCTTCATCGTGCGCTTTTTTGGAAGCTTGAACACGGTCTCGGACGTCCATTTTCGAGTATATATTGGAAATGTAATTTTTCACGGTACCCTCGGACAAGAATAGCTTCTCGGCGATTTCACGATTGTTGAGCCCGTCGGCGATGCTGTGAAGCACCTGCAGCTCTCGATCACTGAGGCCATACGTCTCTGTGCGAACGCTGCTCTCTTCTTTCTCCTCGGAAGAACCACCACTACCGCCATCGCGAGCCTGCTGAACGAGCATTTTGGCGATATCATGCGGAATTAAGGTGCCGCCTTGATGAACCCATTTGATTCCCGTGGCCAGCTCTTTGGGATGAATAGCTTTAAGCAAGTAGCCTTCTGCTCCTGCACTAAGTGCATCGACGACATAGCCAATTTCTTGGAATGTGGTCAAAATGATAACACGAATATGCGGCCAGGTAGACTTAATCCGACGGGTAGCTTCAACGCCATCCATAGTCGGCATGTGAATGTCCATGAGAACGACATCGGGTTGCGTATCTTGGGTCAACTGAACAGCCACTTGCCCGTTTTCGGCTAAGCCGACAACTTCGATCTCGGGGTCCATGCCCAGTACAATGTGCAAGCTTTCACGAATTAGATCTTGATCGTCGACTAGGAGTAGTTTGAGTGGAGCTTGATTAATAGTCATTGAAAATCCTCCTCACAGCTATTTAGGTGGTTAGTGGGGCTTGCAGGGTTTAAATGTTTATTTAAAGTCTAAAACGTCGGAAAACGTTTAACAGGAATGAAACAATGGACAACGGTCCCCTTCTCAGGTGAGGAGCGTACCTGCAATGTGCCTTGCAGCGCTGTTATCCGTTCTTGCATGGCGGTAATCCCGAAGCCCATTTTCAATTGGTCGGCACCAATACCATCATCCTCAATCCGTAGGGAGATTTGGTCATCGGCATAGGTGAGTACGATTTCAATCGAAGCTGCTTTGCCATGGCGCTTAGCATTCGTCAGTGATTCCTGGAGACAGCGAATTAACGAGAGCTTCGTTTGTTTGGGAATTTCGAACTCGTCACTGACCGTTGTGAAGTGAATCTGTGTTCCTGTGTGCAAAGCGAATTCATTGGCAAGTCGCAACAGTTGCTGGGACAACAGCATATCTCCCTCTTGGGGGACCATTTGATGAATGCTGCGGCGTACTTCTTCTAGGCCACCTCGGGTCACATTGCGCAGGACGTCGAGCTTTTGCTTGGCTTTCTCTGGCGAAACCTCGATGAGATACGAGACAGCATCCATACCCATAATGACGGAAGTAAATGTATGTCCAACGGTATCATGCAGCTCACGAGCCATCCGATTGCGCTCTTCAACTAAAGTAAGCTGCTCAATCTGATTCGCGTACTGTTCAAGGACGTTATTTTGCTCATGAATCAAATGGTATTGACGTTGGTTCTCACCTAACAGCTTCTCAGTCTTCTCGTTGGAAGTAACAGCACGTTGCAAGCTGAGCCCGATTGCGAAGAAGAGAACGGCATTCAGAATAAAGCTAAATAGTTGTCCGACGCCCATACCGCTGTGCAGAAGGAAGAAATAGGTCATTGGCATGCCTAACATGAAGGTGGGGGCGGTCCACCACGCATTTTTTCGGTCGGTGAGGAATCCAATGACCATAATTGGGCAATTAATGGTAAGTAAGGCATCCTGCTCCATCCAAGCTAAGTAAATTTGCAGGGGAATGCCGGTTAGTAGAACAGCAATTGGATAGCAGGTCGGATTAATATAGTGGGGTCGCCAGAATATAAAAGGAACCCCGTATGAGAGTAAAATAGCCAATATGGTTAATAGGATGTGTGAAAATGGTTGTTCATAGATGTGCAGGCAGCTATATAGTAAACCAAGCAGTGCAGCGCCGGTCAAGACGATGAACAGTGACCATTCCACACCGTGCCACGGTCTTCGTTGGATCATAGAGGAACTCCTTTACTGACAGATCTTATCTTTCCATTGTACATAAAATTAGGGGAAAGCCATAGTGAGCGCAGTCATATGATTGCGTATGACCATCACGCCGTCGCGATGACTTGTATGCTTTGTGCTAAGGTTGCTTGAACGCATTGGGCATGACATTGGAAGTCAGATAGGGTAGGATTGGATTATATTGGTTAAAAATGAGAGGAGATGTCGAATGTCAACATCACAAGCAGTTGCTGCGCCTATCGTACAGGTGGATCATATATCCAAACGCATTGGTTCTAAGACCATTATTGATAAGTTGAGTTTCGATGTGCCGCGCGGCGAGGTGTTCGGTTTTCTCGGGCCCAATGGTGCGGGTAAAACGACGACCATCCGTATGATCGTTGGATTGATGTCGATTTCCGAGGGAGATATTCGGATTGGTGGTTATTCGGTTCGCACGCATTTTGAAGAGGCTATTCGCCATGTTGGCGCGATTGTAGAGAATCCGGAAATGTATAAATTTTTAAGCGGTTATAACAATTTGGTGCATTATGCCAGGATGATTCCAGGTATTGGCGACGAGCGAATTGAGGAGGTCATCGATCTAGTTGGGATGACGAATCGTATTCATGACAAGGTCAAGACGTACTCATTGGGGATGCGGCAACGATTAGGTATTGCGCAAGCGCTTCTACATAAGCCTTCAGTCCTGATTCTGGATGAGCCTACCAACGGATTGGATCCAGCAGGGATCCGTGAGCTTCGTGATCATTTGCGTAAACTTACCCGAGAAGAAGGTATTTCCGTAATCGTTTCTTCGCATCTATTAGCAGAGATGGAACTGATGTGTGACCGTGTGGCGATTATTCAAAATGGGAAACTAGTCGATGTCAGACTTATCAAGGAATTTGCCAGGGAAGATGGCAAACATCGGGTCGTTTACGAAATCGATGCTGTACAGCAAGCGCTGAAGATAGCCTCTGAGCATGGTATCCAGGCTGAAGTTATTGATAACGAACTTGTTATGCAATTGGATAAAGAAGAAACGGCCCACTGGAATAAGCGATTTGTTGAAGCGGGCATTGCCATTTACGGCATTCGCAAATCGGCGAAGTCGCTGGAAGATCAATTTTTAGAAATGACGGGAAGTGATCCTATTGCTTAATCTCATCAGGAATGAGCATATGAAAATTTATCATCGACTCCGGACATGGATTTTAGCGATTCTGCTAGTTGTTATTGTTGTACTGACAGGTGTGTTATCCCATTCGGATTATCAGAAAGATGATAGCTGGAAGGTACGTGCCGCAGAAACGATTCAACATAATAAGACGGAGCTGGCTAACGCCGATATTCCAGAGAAGTTTAAGAAGCAAATGCGTGAAGATAGTGCGCTTCAGCAATACATGCTGGATCATAATTATCCGCCTATGGAGAATACGCTGTGGGGAGGAATGATGACTGCAGCAGGTTTAATTGTGCTGGTTGTGACCTTATTCGCCGTTATTATTGCCGGTGATATGGTGGCAGGGGAGTTTACTTGGGGGACCATCAAGCTGCTGCTCATACGTCCGGCTAGCAGGGCCAAGATACTGTTATCGAAGTATCTGACAACCTTGATATTTGCTGCTACCTTACTGATTCTCTTATTTATTACAGCCTTGATTGTTAACGGCTTCGTTTATGGCTTTGGGCGATTAAATCTTCCGCATTTAACAGTCAACGATGCTGGACAAGTACTGGAGAAGAACATGCTCCTCTATGTGTTCGCAACATATGGATTCAAACTGATTGAGCTCGTCATGATCGTCACGCTGGCCTTTATGATCTCGACAGTATTTCGCAGCGCCTCTCTAGCGATAGGTCTTAGTATTTTCATCATGTTCGCTGGTCAAATCATCACGATCGTATTGATGCGATACACATGGGGCAAATACTACTTATTTGCGAATACGGATCTCACGCAGTATCTAGAGGGACAGCCGTTGGCTGAGGGAATGACCTTGGGATTCTCCATCACTGTGCTCATTCTCTATTTCTTATTATTCAACGTGCTTTCCTGGGAAATATTTCGCAGACGCGATGTGGCAGCATAAGAGAACTTCTGCTATGTCGCCCATGCTAAACAAAGAACGATCCTTCCGGTTCAGCTTTCACCGGGGGATCGTTCTTTGTTATTTCTTCGTATACGATTGGATAGCCTCTGGTACTTCCAGCAGGGAAGGCAGCTGATAGAACGCGCCCTTCGGCGTGACGTCGATCGTCCCATTGTTAAATACCCAATCATCAACAACGGGAATATGAATCGCGTGGATACCGGCATGGAGAGCGGGCAGGACATCTGTTGTGATCGAGTTGCCGATCATCCATGTGTGCGCTCGGTCGAATTGTTTTTCGTGCATCAATGCATTCATATACTCACGTGTCTTATGGACGGTTACGAAGATGCGATCCTGGAAAAATTCGTCAAGACCGACATCCTTGATCTTCTTCATTTGAATCGAAACATCTCCGCCAGTATATAGAAACAAGTTGTGGCCAGCTTGCCCAAGTTTGTGAAGGGTTTCGTTCATCAGCGGATAAGGCTCCACGGTGTAACTATACACGGTATGCCCGAGCTGCATAAGCCAGTCCACTTCTTTGCTGCTGACAGGACGGTTATAGTGTTGCGCGAACCATTGGTACGTTTCAACAAACGATTGCGGAAACCGTTCCGGCATAAAGCCGTGAATTTGGATACCAGCAAGGTCGATTTGCAACTGTTTTTGCCGAATGTCCTGTTTCGTTAGACCATGTCCTGAATACCAAGTCAGCATGAGATCAACGAACTGATCGATTACAAAGTCAAAATATTTATTGCAATGCACTAACGTGTCATCTAGATCAAATAGGATGGATTGTTCTCTCATAAGCTCCCGTGTCTCCTACATCAGTTAGAAATGAATTTCCAACTAGTATATCATGCGGAAAGCATCAATCCTAGTGCTCGATCGTTACATGGCTACGGTGTTGCCTCTATACATATTGTCAGGAGCAGCGACTGGTCGGTTCCCAGTTTCAGACTCATTGTTTGGCGTAGGTGCAGGTGCTTCAGATTTCGTTTCCATTTTGCTGCTGCCTTGGAAGACGCCGCCTTCCTCAATGATGAAAGAAGCTGCGCTAATATTGCCGTGTAAAGAACCTGTAGACGTAATCGTTAATTTGCCTTTGGTCGTAATATTGCCGTGAACGCTCCCAGCTAGAACCACATCTCGTGCGGAGATATTGGATTTCACGACCCCGTGCTCGCCGATAATGACGTCACCCGCACAATCGATATCTCCAGTTATTCCACCTTCAATACGAATACTCGCCTCTGATTTAATGCGGCCTTCAAAGCTCGTCCCCTCACCGATCAATGTATCGGTTGTATTTGGATTCATGAGGTTTTTTGTTTTTTTGAACATGTTAGTTGTCATCCTTTCGAATCGATTTCAGATAAGGCTTGGGATCGACGCTTTCGCCGTTTTTGAGTACTTCATAGTGGAGATGTGCCCCTGTGCTTCGGCCTGTAGATCCGACTAAGCCGATCGTACCGCCTTTTTCAACAGAATCACCTTTGTTAACTAGGATTTTATTTAAATGCATATACCAGGTGCGCAAGCCCTTGGAATGCTCAATCACAATGTTATTACCGTGGTAAATGTCCTTGCCTGTACTGACCACTTTACCAGCTGCAGTTGCATACACCGGATCATTCTCATGAGCACCGAAATCAATGCCAGAATGATAACTCGGTATTTTGGTAAATGGATCTGAGCGGTAGCCAAAAGGGGAAGTCACTACCTTCGTGCTAGTTGGCCATAGCGTCGGAGTAATACGAAGCTGCTCCTGTTTGTCGGCCACTTTCTGTTTCGTGGCGGTAAGATTCGTTTGCAACGCTTGCACCTCGCCATTCAGTGCCGTGAAAGAAGCGAGCGTATCCTGACCTAGTTTAAGAATAATATCCTGTGAAACGGGATTAGGACTTCCACCTACACCAGTTGAAGGAGGCGATTCGCCGATTATCGGCTGGTTGGCATCTTTCTTAGCCTTGTCTGCGGATGAATTGCTTGCAACGGCTACGTTGCTAGGTTCGTGATCAATTCCAGCGATAGTCTTGAGATCACTCTCAAGCTTCTTCACTTCTTCGACCTGCGTTTTCATCTGTTCAGCTTGCTGGGACAGTTGAATCACTTCATTTTGCAAGAGCTCGATAGCTTCATTCTTAGAAGAAAGGGTTGCGCTCCATTGCTGGTTGACTCCGCTTAGTTTCGATTGCAGGTCGCTTGCCTGTTTGACCGTATGTGCGTGTACAAAGTAAATCGATATGGAAATCAGCATGAGCACGGAAAAGCATGCTGCCGCGATATAGGCTGCTAAATGGGGAATGCGAAACCTGACGACTGATTGATTAGTAGCGTCTGGTATGATAACCAGTGTCAGTTTTTTTGGTTTCCACTTAAGCTTCATAAGGGCTAAATTAACTCCTGTCATGGTTGAATTTGGTAAAGTGAAGTTCTGTACATGATTCGTCATATTTTGCTAAAAACCTGCCTTCTTGCCTACTAGTCCTAGTAAAATGAGTCTAAAGTAGGAAGGAATCCTGTCGTATATGATCGAAATTAACAAGACAATTACAGAAGCTGTAGATTTGGAGTGGAGGCACATATGATTAAGCTTGCAGGTATTGACATAGGGAACGATAGTATTAAGTTGGTGCTAGATGGGTCTAGAGAACCACTAGTCATTCCGAATATTATAGCTCCGGGCTACGAAAGACACATTTTGCAAGAAGAAGATTCACCTTGGAAAGCATTGGATGTTGTTATCTACAGTCCAAGCCTTTCACAAAGGAATCAACGGTATTTCGTAGGGCAGCTCGCCTTAGAGCACGAGGATAACCTAGAGCTAGAAGATACGGACAATAAAGCGCTATCGGATCAATCCCTTATTGTAGCATTGACTGCACTTGCTTATCAGGGTCTCACTAATCAAGGGGTTAACCCTGGCTATGGCAACGTTGACGAAGTTGAATACACATTGGGTACGGGTTTGCCAGTTCGATCTTTCCCGAAATATAATCAGACATTTGAACATCGACTTCTAGGTGAGCACGAAGTGACATTCCTTTCCACACCACAGTTCCATAATCGTAAAATTAAAGTTTCGATCCGCAAAGTAGCTGTCTCTATTGAGGGTGCTGCGGCCATGTTCCATATGGCAACACACGATAGCTTGCAGGTCAAAGACGAAGAAATATACAACGGATGCATCGGCGTCTGCGAAATCGGTGCGTTGACGACGGATTTCCCTGTCATCAAACGCATGGCGATTGATAACCATTTTAGCCATGGCGAGCAGATCGGTATTGCAACGTATTTGGATGCCATTATCCGTGACGTAGAAGATGCCTACGGCCACTTGTTCCCAAGCCGAGCAAAGCTAGCGCAACGTGTGAAGAATCGTCAATTCACGATTCAGCTTCCAGGAGAAGGCCAAGTAGATATTCGGCCCATCGTAGATCTCCACTTTCGCCGAGCTGCTGTACGCATGGTTGAGATGATCAAGAAGCGCTGGCGCAAATGCCCAGACATTCAATGCTTTTACGTGATTGGCGGCGGTGCAAGTGCTCTGAAGCCGTACATTCAAGACGCGGCAGGAGCAATGAAATTGCGGTTCACGAACGATAGTGAATTCTTAAATGTGAACGGCTACTTGAAGGTCGCAAAAAGCCGTTTAAATCAATCAGTTCCTGTTTAAGTTATAAGGCACCTGCTGAGGCGGGTGCTTTTTCATTTCGTTATAAGCATTCCTCCAAATCGAATTTCACGGTAGCAGTTCGGTTCACCCTAGTTGTTGCTCTCGGCTTGTTTCAGCTTGGTGAGTTCCATATAAGTGGTCAAGTTTGCCAGAAGTAAGCAACTGCTGAAGCCTACCGCGCAAGTTATGCCAATCATCGTAGATTTCTCGCCAAGCATAAGACCGATTAGAACAAAAGCTATGCATATAGCCAAAAAGACATTGCCTCCCCAAAGCCATTGCGTGTAGGTCAGGCGTTGGCTCAGTTTACCTGAATTTTGTATCGGATCCTTCTGAACATGAGTCCCTCCCGAAGAATCAGGAAAAGCATTCGGATCCTTCTTTTGCTTCCAATACCCGAGTGCAAAAAGGATGATCATAATGAAGGGCTGATAAGCCAGAACAATAACTGGTGAGCTGAAGTTGGAGAAGGAGAGCAGCTCGGTGGTGCTTTTGAAAGAGAGACATGTGCTTAGTGCAATTAGCAATGCGATAGGTTTGTTAATCATCGGATAATTTCGCTCATTGAAAAGGGAACTGATGCCGATCAGGAGCGCCAAATAAATCGCTATTATTTTAGAAAAAACCGTTGGATACCAGATCATGAGCATGACAAGATCAAGGCGATCTAGGAAATCTGTGACATGAATCGTTTGCACCAGATTATAGCTAGGGTATGAGAAGTTGGCAGGCATCTTGGGACCGAGAACAGCAATAATTACGAAGAGCAGAAGGGTAAGCAGGAAAAAACCAAGCAAGGAGCCATGTCGAATTGCTGAACGAACATGATTGGCGTTGGACAGCATGTGAAGAAAGGCGCCTAGAATGAAAATATCGCCAGCACTCCCGATGGTTAGAATGGAACTTGCCGTCCAGTTCTGAAGAGGCATCGTGAGTAAGGGTGTCGTGAGCCGCAGAAAAAATTCGTTTGATAAGAGCAATGGCATGATGATCATTGTTACGACAAAAAGAGGGTAGAACAGATCATTTACACGTGCTATGACCTCTACACTTGTTTTTCCGAAATAAATAAGCAGCAAACAGTTGAGCAAGATGAGAATTTCTAGCGGTGTTACATGCAGTAAAAGTGTGGAGCTAAATCGAGATACAGAAGAAATATCCCGAACGACAATCTGCCAGAAATGAAACAAAATGAGTAGGTTGACACAGGTGCCGCCCCACCGGCCTAATAGGCATTTGGAAATTTCAAAAATGTTCTTACTCGGGTATAGCTTGGCCATGTAACTAAAGAAGCCGGCAATCAGGAAGACATAAAGAATAGAAATCAAATAGCTAAACCAAGCATCCATTTGATTAATGCGAATTAACTCATTTTGCAAGGTGAGGATACCTCCGCTCGTGACGATCGAGGAAGCTAGCCATGAGAGCTGACGTTCATTGATGACTTGGTTAGTATCGATAATAAACACCACCTTTCTAGTTAACGCCAAGTACGCGGATGAGCCATGGCGAAACTTTTTTCACAAAAAAGTAGGAAGGCATCGGTATACTGATGTGGAAAATTTTCATGGTGAGAAAAAGGAGGATGAATCCTACCGTTATGCCGTAAGTCATTTTGATCCCTTTTTTTTCCTTACGCAGCATTTTGCGATCCATGAATATCGACCCAATTAGTAAAAAGAGAAAACTGATGATGAAAATCCCATCCATCGCTTAGATTCCTCCTTTGGTTACATTGTGGTTGATCACGCCGGTGTCAGGAATGGAGGCGTTCACGACAATATTGAATTCGGCTTCTTTGAAGTAGTGCTCCCAATCCTTACTGAATTGATCGTTCCACTGCTGAGGATGGGTTCGCCAGATCATGAGGCCAAGCTGTGCGGAATCCGTACTTTCCTTCTGCATCTGTTTAATCGTTGCGAGTATGGATAGCTTGATTTGCTCGGCAAACTTGGTTTCAAGCCTATGAAGGCCATCAGAATTGAACAGGTCCTCATCGGACAAGTCCTCTCGCACAGCTCCACGTGCATCCACGATGATATCGAATTTCACTTTGTCTTCCAGAAGTTTAGGCGTGATCGCTGTTTGGCCGCCGACAATTGAAATGGAAATATTTTTACCTTCCTCGATTGGAAAAGTAAGTTGCTGTTCTTTCACCTGATTGCGAAGCCATAGAAGGCCAGAAGCTTCTTTCTTCTTATATATGCCAACCATCTTATCCCCTTTGAACTGCCCATAACCAACGAATTGAATTTCATGGGAAGGTTCTTTGGCGATTTGACTATTCCGAGGTTCCAAGTAACTCATGACGGGATCACTATGAAAGCTTAAAGACATCCCGACGTCCTTCATCGTTGTCGGCATGGCACTGCGAGATTTGCTTAACTCACGGATGACTTCTGCGGGAAAACGTTCGAGCTTAGGATCAGCGTTCAACAGGTCATAACCCTTGCCTTTGGTTACGATTAGATAGCTCGTCATCCGATTCTCTGGTGAACGCGGAAGCACATCGAATAAGGAATTAATGCCGGCTTCCGCTAGCTTTTCCCCAATGACGATTGTTCTGCGGTGAGAGAGGAAGATGCGTCTAGACATCCGCAATTGAAGCTTACTGACGGCATCTCGGAAGGTCGTCCCGACTTCAGAATCGATGTAATAACTTTTGCCGCCAGCCGTGCCGCCGCCTCCCCCGCTAGCTCCACCCATGGAACCAGGAAGAGGGAACATATACGTAACGCGATACCTGCCGTCATCTTCTAAATCTGCGGATGAAGTAAGCACGAATGCGACGTCATTGGTCTCTGTACGATCCCAACAACCGGTGAGCAGCGTGGCGGAAAGCAGTAAGGTTACCATCACCCTAATGCGCTGTTTAGGAAGTATCATTCGATTGTTCCTCCTTACTGGCTTTGTGTACATGGCTGATGTTGCTGCCGTCTAAGCCGCCTGCTTTCTTGATTTGCATCGGCAGTTCGTTGCTCTGGCTAGTGTTATCTTGCACAGCCATAAACTGGGGACGTTTCTGTATTTGCCACCAAGGTGCCCGAATCAGGACATCCTTCAAATCTGGCGTGGACAGGGGACCGACAGGTGATAAATAGGGAACTCCGAAGGAACGGAGATTTGCCATATGCCCAATCAGAATCATCAAGGAGAAAAAGATGCCATAGAATCCGAAAATGGCCGCAGCAATCAGAATAGGGAAGCGTAGCATTCGAATGGCAATCGCACCATTAAATCGCGGAATGGTGAAGGATGCAATACCTGTAATCGATACGACGATGACCATAGGTGCCGATACAATTCCCGCTTGAACGGCTGCTTGTCCCACGACGAGCGCACCTAAGATGGAGACGGCAGAGCCAACCGCCTTAGGAAGTCGGATACCAGCTTCCCGCAAGGCTTCGAAGGTAATTTCCATGATGAAGGCCTCAACAACGGATGGAAAAGGAATTGCCTCCCGAGAGGCAGCTATGCTAAGCATCAAGGCAGTTGGTAGTAGTGCTTGATGGTACGTCGTTATTGCTACATACAGTGCCGGCGTCGTTAAGGACAGGAACATGAACACATATCGAAGCAGTCGCAAGAGTGTGCTAATCTGGAACCGTTCATAGTAGTCTTCGCTCGTTTGCATAATTTGAGTGAAGACGAACGGTACGATGAGCGCAAACGGGGTACCGTCTGTTAGGATAACAACTCGACCTTGAAGGATAGCGGCAGCAACGACGTCAGGGCGCTCCGTATATTGCATTTGCGGAAATGGTGAATAGGCATTGTCTTGAATCAGTTCTTCAATCATGCCTGATTCGAGAATGGCATCAATCTTGATCTGTTCTAGACGCTTGACGACTTCTTCAACTAAGGAAGGCATAGCTAAGTCATCCATATAACAAATGACCAGATTCGTATTGCTTTCTTTGCCAACACACATGGATTTCATCTTGAGTTTAGGCGTTTTTAATTTGCGGCGAATCATCGAGGTATTCGTTCGAATGCTCTCTATGAAACCTTCTCTCGGCCCGCGCACGACAGTTTCTGTCTCGGGTTCACCGACAGAACGCTTCTCTGTGCCTCGGATGCCGAGCAGAATGGCTTTGGCGTTCCCTTCAACGAGCAGAGCAGCGTCACCGCCAAGCACAGAAGTCAGCAAGTCTCCGTAATTATCAGAAATCTGCGTTTGGGACACGGGCAGTATCACATTCGCAATACGTTCAATAGAGGTTTCGCCGCCTCCAATCAGCATGAGCGATTTCATCGTATCGTTTAGAAGCTGTGTATTAGTTAGGCCATCTACGAAAAGAAGCAGAGCAGGGATATGGGGATCAATCTCAAATTCCCTGACAACGACATCGGAGCATTCCTGGAACATGTCTTTAATAAAGGTATGATTCTCGTCTAGCAGCAGCGAAAGTTTCGTCTGCTTAAGATCTTCGATGAACGGAACGTTGAGAGCTTGTTTCAAATTAGGGGGAGGTGGAGTGTCCTCGCCGGATGGTCCAGATTTGCGTCTTTGCAGGATGCTTTTCATCAAATAGTTAGGTGTTTTGGCCAAGCGAGAGGCACCTCCTGCCGTGTTCAAGTTGAAGAAACAAGAATGCGTAGATTATGTTCTGCGAAATGAAAGGATTTTATTACGAAAGTTGGAAAATTTTATTTGTACAGATTTTGTTGGAAAGAAAAGGTATAGCGCCTTGAGCCTTGGCAAAAGCTATCTCCGCATGCAGATTTACGGATAGGGGCTGGAGTTATTGATATGGATTATCCTTATACTTTTGTTATTTATATTTCAGGCAGCTACGATTTTACTTTGTGAATATAAAAGGCCATCAAAGTCGATAGCGTGGCTGAGTATTTTGTTTATTTTTCCAATAATTGGATTCTTTATGTATTACTTCATTGCAAGGGAATACGTGCAGCGTAAGAAAATTCATGGACACAGCGGCGAGATCACGCTGGAACACAAACTTCAAAGCGCTCCGTACCAAGTCATGCTAGACGCGAAGAAAGACGAAGAGAGTTTTTTGTCGGAGGAACAGCGTTTGCGGGATTGGCTGCGTCAAGTGCCTCGTGCTCCCATTACAAGAAGGAACCGAGTTGATGTCCTGACGAATGCAGATGTTACGTACGAAACGATGCTTGAAGAAATCGGTAAAGCGCAAGATCATATTCATTTCGAATTCTATACCATACGCGATGATGCAATCGGCAGGAAATTTCAAGAGGCATTGATTGCAAAAGCGAAGGCAGGAGTGACTGTACGCGTTATTTACGATGGGGTTGGCAGTCATACGCTTTCTAAGGCTTATATTACTTCGCTGAAGCGGGCAGGTATTGTTGTAGAGCCTTTCCTAAAGCCGTTGATCGCTTTCTTTGATAAACGGTTGAATTACAGGAATCATCGTAAAATTGTGGTCGTTGATGGCTTGGTTGGTTTCGTTGGAGGCATTAATATCGGGAATGAATACGTGGGTGGGGATCCGAAGCTTGGTTTCTGGCGAGATACGCACATCATGCTGCATGGGGACGCGGTCTATGATTTACAGCGCACGTTTTTGACAGACTGGTTTTTCGTTAGTGGGGAAAGCTTGGGGGAGAAGCGATATTATCCAGCGCATTCCGAAGGGGAGTCTTCGTTCGTTCAGGTTATTTCTAGTGGTCCTGATGCCAGGTGGGACGCGATTCAGGAAATGTATTTTGCTGGGTTGATTGCCGCGAAGAAACGGATATGGATTACAACGCCTTATTTTATTCCTGACCCCAGCATCACGATGGCCCTCAAATCAGCCGCAATCAGTGGTGTGGATGTGCGCGTTATTCTGCCCTATAAAGCGGATTCTGTCATTGTTCACTATGCCTCAAAATCGTATCTCCAGGAATTATTACAGGTAGGCGTTCGAGTCTATTTGTATCGGAAAGGGTTTATTCATGCCAAAGTAATTATCGTAGATGACATCATGGCGACAGTGGGTACGGCCAACATGGATATGCGCAGCTTCTACAGCAACTTCGAATTGAATGCAGTGATGTTTGATCAGCGTGTCATTTCACGATTGGAGAGCGATTATGAGATGGATTTGGCGGAATGCACGGAAGTTGTGCTATCCGAATTTGAGATGAGGTCGTTAGGTGAAAAAAGAAAAGAGAGGATTGCGCGATTATTGTCGCCTTTATTCTAATGGAAAAAGAGTAGTTCTAATTAGAACTACTCTTTTAATTTGGCTAATATGGCGGTCAAATTTTGCGGTGGAACACGATCGATCAGATCCCCGTAGGTTCGTAGGCGATTCATAATCGTCAGTTGATTGAACTCGCCAATGCTTGGGCGCAGCTCGACCTCTTTCCAGAATAGGGGTGTTGAAATCGTTGCGTCCTTTTTGGCCCGCGGCGTGTAGGGAGCAGATAACGTTTTTCCGTACCAGTGCTGGAGGTAATCGATATAAATCTTATCGCCGCGATTTTTCTTGAAGCGCTCGATCGTGAACAGTTTGGGATTCATTTTAACCGCGTAGGTCGCGATGAAATGTCCAATACGCCGGAGGTCCTCGAACGTGTAACCAGGTTGAATAGGAATGTAGATTTGTATGCCTGTGGCACCCGAGGTTTTGGGAACCGACTGAATCCGCAGCGAATCCAGCACTTCACCAATGATCAGAGCAGCCTCCATGATGCGAGGTTCTTCCTCCAAGGTTGGATCGATATCAATCAGCCACTCTGCAGGATTCGTCTCTCCAATGTAATGAAAGGAAGGATGGAATTCCAAGCAAGTCAGGTTTCCAAGCCACATGAGCGTAGATAAGGAGTCCAAATTGACATAGTTAATGCCATCTAGCGGTGCTAGCTTAACGAAGCTGGGCACGGGTTCTGGGGCGTTTTTCTGATAAAAAGATTTGTCATCATACCCATGCGGGAAGCGAATCGTCGTTAGATGGCGATTGCGGCAGTACCGTAGGAGGTAGGGTGAAAGTGCGCTCAATGTCGTCAAATAATCAGCTTTCGTAATGCCTAGGTCAGGCCATAGCGGCTTATTTGGATTCGTGATTGTTATTTCGTTGCCCTCTACGAGAAGTTTCGCTTTCTCTGCTTTGAACGCCATAGGCTTGGAATCGCTCCTTCTGAGCTTTTATTCACAATTATTTCCTAGGGGAGTGATTCTCAAACAGAGTTGCGCAAAGCTGGGCCGCCGATTAGGATATGACCTGTAACCACAGATACAAGCCGATTAACGTGATAAGCAAGGTGGGGATCGTTAAGATGACACCTGCTTTCATGTAACCGCCCCATGTGATTTTAACCCCTTTCTTGGCAAGCACGTGAAGCCAGATTAGGGTGGCCAGCGAGCCAATTGGCGTCATTTTGGGCCCTAGATCGGTTCCGATGACATTAGCATAAATAAGGGCTTCTCGGAGAATTCCCTCCGTTTGTGTTCCCTGAATCGCCAGGGCGTTAATCAACACAGTCGGCAAATTGTTCATGATCGAGGAAAGGATCGCGGCAAGGAAACCCATGCCAATCGTGGCTACAAACAGACCTTCACCAGAGATGATGTCGATCAGATCCCCAAGCGCATCCGTGAGACCGACATTTTTCAGCCCATAGACCACCACATACATCCCGATGGAGAAAATGACAACAGCCCACGGTGCTTCCTTCACAATTTTCTTGGTATCCATCACGGCACTCGTTCTAGCAATGAGAAGGAAGCTAATTGCGGCAGCGCCAACGAGGAAGGAGACAGGAACATGAATAAATCCGCTGCCAATATAGGCGATTAATAGAATACCGAGAATCCACCAGGATAAACGGAATAGTCGCAGATCTTTAATCGCTTCCGAAGGGGGTCTCAGCTCTGCGATATCATAGGTTTCAGGAATTTGCTTGCGATAATAAAGGTAGAGAACCAGCAAGCTTGCGCCTAATGCGAATAGACTCGTTACGAACATCCGGCTTGCATAGGTGACGAAATCGATCCCGAAGAAATCTGCAGAAAGAATGTTTACTAAATTACTTATGACAAAAGGCAGTGATGTGGTGTCCGCAATAAAGCCACTTGCCATAATGAATGGAAGAATGGCCGCATCCGGCAATTTCATGGCTCTGACCATAGCTAGCACGATTGGCGTAAGGATTAAGGCTGCACCATCGTTGGCGAAAAAGGCCGACACCGCTGCGCCGAGCAGGATCACGTAGACGAACATGAGCTTGCCGTTGCCTTTGGCCAAGCGTGCCATATGGAGAGCAGACCATTCGAAGAATCCGATCCCGTCTAGGATAATCGAGATCACAATAATACCCACGAATGCGAGCGTCGCATTCCACACGATGCCTGTAACTGTGGCGACATCTTGCAGCGAAACAACTTGGCAAGCGAGGGCAAGCAGGGCTCCTGCGGATGCTGTCCAACCAATGCTCAAGCCTTTCGGCTGCCAAATGACGAAGGTAATCGTTAGTAAGAAGATGATAATAGCTAAA
Organism: Paenibacillus sp. J22FR83; assembly: GCF_059691955.1. Lineage (NCBI taxonomy): Bacteria > Bacillati > Bacillota > Bacilli > Caryophanales > Paenibacillaceae > Paenibacillus > Paenibacillus sp. J22FR83. The sequence goes on along the minus strand of NZ_JCAUAM010000002.1, from coordinate 188,497 downwards.
TAAATCATGAGAGCCTCCAAATCGACGATTAAATAAACGACGATGTAAATATCTCAAATTTATGGAGGTCTGTATATAATTAATTTTTGTTAAACTTCGAATTTAGACAATGTTTCATTTAACGATTTGGACAATTGGTCAAGCTGTTCCGATAACCTGACCAAGCCATTGCTGATGTTAAGTTGCTCTGTGCTTAAGGAAGCGACCTCTTGGGAAGTTGCGAGCGACTCCTCGGCTACTGCGCTGACATTCATCATCGCATCAGATAATACTTCTTGGGACTGTTCCAGCGTACTGATTGAATCGCTAACCGTGCTGAGCCGGACGACAAAGCCACCCATGTGACTCGTCACTTGTTTGAAAATGGTGTCAGCTTCATTCACAGCTTGAATTTGTTGTTTGAAAATCGGTGTCGCCGTGGATAGTACTTTCACCGTTTCATTGATCTCGACTTGAATTTTTTCTGTGATTTGGCCAACGACATGAATGGACTGTTTCGATTGATCCGCTAATTTGCGAATTTCATCAGCTACCACCATGAAACCTTTGCCAGCTGCACCAGCGCGCGCAGCTTCAATGGTTGCGTTCAACGACAAGATGTTCGTCTGCTTCGTCATATTGTTCAACACATCCAGAATTTGGCGGATCGACCTTGTGCTGTCTTTTAAGTTAGCTACCTTATCCACCATCGAGCGGATCATTGTTTCTGTTAGCTTCGTTTTATCAATAAGCTCAGCCATGTACTTCGTGCCTAGTTCACTAGAGCTTTGCACATCAGTTGCTGCTGTGCCCATTTCAAGGTTCGCCTCAATCACGTTCTTCATTTGCATGCCAATATGATGCGTCAGCTCATTGCCGCGTTCAGACTCTGTCGCCAAACCTGCAGCGCCGCCTGAGATTTCTTCAGTAGCTATTGCAATTTCTCGGGCAGCGCTTGCCGTTGTTTTCGAAGAGTTCGACAGCTCCGTCGCTGTTTCATAGACTTGCTGAGCCGAAGTGCTCGTTTGTTGAACTAAGGTTGTGATTTGCTCCATCATGCTATCGAAGCTATTGCCTAACTGACCGATTTCATCCTTCGTCGTGTAGTTCGCGCGAACGGTCAGCTTACCCTTTTCCCCTTGCTGCATCAGATTGCGTAAGTTGACTAAAGGTCTGCCGATCATTCGAACAACGAACAAGCCGATCAAGACCGCCGCAATAGCTGCAAACAGGGCAACGATTAGCGTATAGTTGAAGATCCTCTTAGCGTCCTTAACCATGGAGCTTACAGGAACGTCGCCAATCAAATTCCATCCAGATATCGGAGATCGATAATAGGCAACTAAATGATCATCTTTTGTCGTGAAAGAATCTTGGTTCTTTTCAAATTGTTCTTTCGTTAGTTGGATAGTAGCCGTTTGTTCCAACTCTGTCTTGTCGAACGTCGCGAGGTTCTTGTTGCTGCTATTCGTTATAACGACGGAACTGTTCTCACCAAGCGTAATTCTATCTAACTCGTTGTTCAAGATATCTGTGCTAAATTCCACGATCATTAGGTTCGATGTTGCGTTGCTAATGATGCGGCCAATCCCGAATGTACTACCTGAATCATTCGAATACCCTTTCGATTTGCTATCGAGCCAAGCGGCTTTACCTCCTGCTTCGACAATTTGCTTGAACCAATCTGTATCACTGACGCTGGCTTCGGATTCGTAGCCTGTGCTGCCTGTTGCGACAATGAGCTTACCATCGGGTCTATAAATGCGTAATGTTTTAATTGCTTTGTTGGAAAAAGCGACAAAATTCAATTTCTCCGTCAATTGATGACTAGGATCAGCAGCGTCGTACGATAGAGGATCGATCTTGGAGAGTGTCTCCAATAATTTCTGTACATCATTGTTATACATAACTTGCAGTGTCACATCTTCAAAAGTTTGATATAAGAAATCTAGCTTTTGACCAGCTTGTGTTACCGTCTGCAGGCTGGAATCGGCCATTTTGTTCTTAATCACGTCTTTTGAAACGGAGTAAGAAAGTGCACCCACAATGATTACGAAAGATAAAATACTTGTGAAGAACATCAAGAATAGTTTCATCCCTACTGATTTCGCCGGGTTTTCAAGCAGTTTGAATGAAGGAATAACAATCTTTAGGACATCTTTCAATTTCGCTCACCTACCAATAGTTTCTTATTTGCACGCTCCACTTGTTATTGGAAAAAAAAGACATGCATAATTTATTGGTTAATGATTCGACTTTATTCGACGTATTCCTGCGTTATTATAAATTTTATTTTAAAATAATATTTTTTACTGAAATATTATTTCAGCTAAATGAATCCGATTGAATTGCGTGTAACTAATTTTGATTAAAGTTACAGGCTTTACTATCCATTTGGATGAAAGATTGAATGCTCGGATGCCTTAACGTTTGGTTGCGTGTCCATTCCATATAGCTCACTTTCACAACGAGTCGCGGGGCTATCCAAACTGCTTCTTTCGACCTTTCAGGTTCGTTGACAAAAGGACGTTCCTGCACTGTCATACTTTGAACGATTTCGGTGACATGTTGCCAATCTTTCACGGTAAGTTTGCCGGTGCCAGCGTAGCCGATACACCAGAACTGACCCTGATCATCATATAAGCCTAATAGAAGGGAATTCACAATCTTGTCTCTATAAGTAACGCCACCTACGACGGCATAGAGGTCTTTAAAGATTTTTTTCTTCAGCCATCGCTTATCCTTGCCGCCAATGACATAGGAGCTGGTCAGGTCTTTGATTACAATGCCTTCTAATTCATGCTGCTTCACAATCGTAAATAGGGCTTCCATATCATCATGATTCGTGACGAGTTGAACAAGGTGGTTCGGCTTTACTGTGGATGCTAGAATAGCTTGTCTTTCTTTTAGGCTCAAATGTACTAACCAGTCTCCGTTTAAATAAAGAATATCAAAGACCATATAAGTAATCGGGACTTGCCCCACGACGCGAGTCACTGTGCTAGACTTCCTAGCGCTGTCACGTCTCATAATTTCGTAAAATGAAGGCTTGCCATCGGAGAGGGCGATAATCTCTCCATCCAATATGACCGAATCTGCCGAGCAGAACGCTTGTGGATTCGTTAACTCCGGGTATTGCAAGGTCCGATCATTGGCTCTGCGATTAATTAGTTTGGTCGTGCTTCCATCGAAGTAGAGAAGCATTCGTACCCCATCCCATTTAATTTGACTCGTGAAATGAGTGCCAACTGGCCATTCATCTGTGCTAACTGGTTCAAATGGGAGGACTGGTTTAAAATCCACGATCATAACCTCTTTCCATAGTTGTTCTCCTACCATTCTTCACCAATTTAGGCTCTTTCAAGCAAGATGGCTTGGATCGCATGTTAAAATGCTCCTGCTTTGGTAACAACTGAATAGCCGTATGATTTTGAGAGCATAACAATACGTAAATGAATGTGAGTATTAAAGGGGAGTTGTGCATGTATCAACCTTTTCCTGAGGATCCGAGTATAGACAAGGAAGTATTCCATACCCTGGTGTCGGCTGACCTTTCCTCGAATATCCTTCATTTGCAAACCGCATTGACAGCTTGTGATGATGTCATTTTTGCTTCGATCCATCTGGCAAATGGCATGCAGGCATCCATGCTCTATTTACGGGGAATGGTGAATGTAGAGCTGCTTGATAGTCAAGTCCATGAACCTCTTAAGAATGCTGGAACAGAAACTGTAGCATCCATGGATGAGGTTATAAGCCGCATTTCGGTATCCCAGTATAAAGAACTGCGTACGATTGGTGAAGTAATCGAGGGAGTGCTTGGAGGTAAGGCGGTTCTTCTGTTGGACACGATCGAAGGGGCATTATCCATTGAATTATCACATATTGAAGGCAGGGCAGTGGAAGAGCCGCTAGCAGAGTCTGTTGTTCGGGGGCCACGTGAGGGCTTTGTAGAATCTTTAATAGTAAATACTACGTTAATCCGCAAAAGGTTAAAGACCCCCGCATTGAAATTCGTTTCCTTTACGCTGGGCAATTATTCGAAAACCAATGTCACAATGGCTTATGTACAGGGAATTGCCAAACCAGACATTATAAGTAAGGTTTCGGAGCGACTCTCTCAAATTAAGCTTGATGGGGTGCTGGAGAGCGGCTACATCGAGGAAATGATTGAGAATAATATATATTCGCCCTTCCCTCAAGTACAAACAACGGAACGCCCTGATGTGGCTGTAGCGAGCTTGCTAGAAGGCCGCGTTGTTATTATTACGGATAATACGCCGATTGCTCTCATTGCTCCAACTACTTTTTGGTCCCTCATGCAATCGCCTGAAGATTATTATGAGCGTTTCCTGATTGGGACTCTCATTCGTTGGCTGCGATATGCTTTTTTCCTCATTGCCATGTTAGCTCCGGCGATCTATGTGGCTGTATTAACGTTTCATCATGAAATGGTACCTACAACGCTGTTGCTTCGTGTTGCTAAATCTCGGGAAGAAATTCCATTCCCTGCGTTGGTTGAAGCATTGATTATGGAAGTTACATTCGAAGCTTTGCGGGAAGCAGGCGTTCGTTTGCCTAGGCAAGTGGGTTCTGCCGTCAGTATCGTTGGCGCGCTCGTCATTGGACAAGCGGCTATCCAGGCAGGTTTAGTTTCGGCACCTATGGTTATGGTTGTGGCGATTACGGGTATTTCCTCGTTCATGATGCCACAATATTCCGCAGGGATCTCCTTACGTATGCTGCGATTTCCCATTATGATTTTATCCGGTATTTTAGGCTTATTCGGCCTTATTCTGGGGTTGCTGTTAATCATTAGTCATCTGTGTATTCTTCGCTCTTTCGGCGTCCCTTATCTGGCTCCATATGCACCCATTTATCTCAAAGGAATCAAAGATGTTTTGTTTCGTGCTCCCATTAGCAAAATGAATACACGTCCTGCCTTTTATGCTGATAACCGTAATTTGAAAAGGCAGCGCGAACGTCCAGATAAACGGAATGAGAAATAAGCGTAGGAGGTGCCTGCTATGAGGAGATTCGTGTCCGTTCCTATTCTGTCATTGTGCGTCTTTCTCTTAGCAGGTTGTTGGGATCGTGTCGAGGTGAACGATATGGCGTTTATCATTGCCGCTGGAATCGATAAGATCTCGAAGGAAGAGATTGAAGTGACCGTTCAAGTCTTCATACCGAATCCTGCTGCTTCTGCGGGTGAAGGGGGGACTGGGCAGGGGAATGTGTACACCGTATCGACCAAAGGAACCTCCATGCCAGATGCCCTATCGGAATTGCAAAAGAAGTTTCCGCGCTATTTCTCCTGGGGGCATGCCAAGGCCTACTTCTTTGGCGAAGAACTTGCTCGCAGTGGAATGTTTGATGATTTCGATTTCTTATTCAGGGATATTCAACCGCGGGAACAGGCTAATTTCTTCGTATGTAGAGGAACGGCTAGGGAATTGTTAGAAGCGCAGAATGATCCGAATACCTATGAAACTTTAATTAAACTTTCGCAGAAGCCATTGATTCAGTCCGCTACCATGCATGATATAGAAGAAGTGTTGAGTGGCGAATCTGGTGCTTTTCTCTTACCGGTTGCGAGTAGGAGTAAATTGATCTCGAATCAAACTAAAAAAACGATACTGACTGTCGAAGGTATGTCGGTGATTAAAGAGGGGAAACTGGCTTGTTTTCTATCTGACGATCAACAAATGGGGATTCGGTTGTTTATTCATGAGGATCTGGGCCGTAATATTACGCTGACTGAACATGAGGCTGGTGGGAAAGTTGTGATTAAAATCATTACCACAGATCTTCATCTGCATCCTTTGATTGAGAATGGCATTTGGAAAATGAATGTGCAATTGGATTTAGAAGCGGATGTTGTTCAAAATTCGACTGATCTTATGCTCGCTAATGGTTCTGACAATATGAGAAAGTTAGAAGAACCGTTCGATAAGAAGATTAAGGAGATTTTGCGGGAAACATTGCAACAATTACAACACAATCAGAGGGCGGACGTGCTAGGATTTGCACGAGCTTTCCATAAAAAATATCCAAGGGAATGGAAACAAGCCAAAGCAAATTGGAATGCCATCTTTCCGACGATGGATGTTCAGTTGGATGTGAAAAGCAAAATTCAGAGACCAGGTATATCGAATTTTCCTTTCATGACCGGTCAGTAAAGATAGATAGGTGGGTTCATCAATGAGTGATATGGCCTTATCGAGCCGGCAAATATTTTGGATGATGGTTAGTATGCAAATCATTATGACTATTCTTCTCACCATTGCTCCTGCAGCTCAAATCGCCAAACAGGATGCATGGATTTCCATTCTAATCGCGACAATAGCAGGGATGCTCATTGCCTGTGTATGCGGCAAGCTCAGTACGATGTTCCCGGGATTGACCGTAGTCGAATATAATCGCATTTTGCTGGGCAAATGGTTGGGGGGCGTCATTTCGGCTCTCTTCATCCTTGTATGGCTTGTCATACTTACCGTGATTTTGAGGCAATTCAGCTTATTCATCACGGGAACCATTATGCCCAAAACCCCGCTCTATGTTATTCAGGTACCCATGCTTCTAGTCGTCTTGTACCCTACCTTGCATGGGGTTGGTGTGTTGGCGCGGATTTGTGAAGTTACAGGACCGATTATCTTGCTCTGCGTACTCGGCCCTATGTTTCTAAGCATTAATCAATTGAAATGGGATCGACTACTTCCAATTTACTTAGATAATGACATGATGCTCCTATTAAAAGGTGCACTGCCGACAGCCGCATTCTTAGGTGATTGCATCATGATTATGATGCTGATCGCTTTTGTCGATAAGCAGCAGAAAACTGTACGATATGCCGTAACAGGTGTCATGCTTACCGGATTACTTACCGTATTATCGATAATCGTCAGCATCTTGATGTTCGGACCGCACGTTGCAGCGGGTTATCCATATCCCATGCTCATGATCGTCCGTTCCATCTCCATTGGCGGCATTATTGAGAATTTGGATGCGATCGTCGTTACCATCTGGATTATGAGTATATTCACCAAATTAGCCCTGTACTTATTTGTAGCAAGTTATGGAACGACACAACTGCTCGGTATGCGTAATTGGAAAGTCGTCACATGGATTACCGCTGCTGTTGTGATGCTCCTAACTTTCATACCTGTGAATTATGAGGAGATTACAATTATTTTCCCTCTAAAAGTGGCTGTTCCGTACATTTTCCCCATTTTTATGGTTGTATTTCCTGTGCTTCTGCTCATGCTGGCGCTGTTGCGGAATAGGAGGCTGAAATTGGCATCGCGGGGCAGGCAACACTAGTTCGATCGATTTAACTGGATTTTCTGATGTTAATTTGACCCGAAATGCTGAATATTTGAACATAACTGGATTTTCTACAGCTAATTTGGAGGGTTTGCCTGGAATCTTGCCAAACAGCCAAATTTAACATCAGGAAATCCATCTAACTTGAAAATTCGGCGGATTTGAGGGGGGATTAACTGTAGTTTTTACAGTTAGTTAATCCTACAAAACCCCGCATTTCCTCGAGACCCCACCAATCTGAGCTAAATAGCAGTCACTTGAACAAATTTTCAGCAAAACTACTCACCACAACCCAACTCGACCCACGCGGGCCGATCACACTAGATAAGAAATGCCCTACCTTGGAATCCAAGATAGGGCATTTCTTTAGCAATCAAGTAACTGGCTCTTTCGTTTTCCTTGCGCGGGGTTTCGCCGCGGGCTTCTTCTCCACCGTTTTATCTTCGGTTACGGAAGCATCCGCGCCGAGCGTTATTTTGCTATCGGACGATGGTTTGGTCGCGTTCAAGCTGGCTTGTAAGGCAGCCATGAGGTCGATGACGCTTGTTTTATTTTGCACCTCAGGAGCGGTTTGGATTTCTTCACCTGCCACTTTATGCTCAATTGCATCAAGCAGGCGAGCGCGGTACTCATCTTTATATTTCTCGGGTTCGAAAGGGGTGGAGAGCTGATTGATCAGCATTTTCGCCATCTCCATCTCCCGCTCGTTCACGGTAACCTTCTCCGGAAGATTAGGCACTTGTGAGATCGGACGAATTTCATCCGGATAGAAGATGGTTTCCATGGCAAGACAATTGTCAATGACACGTATCGCGGCTAGCGAACTTTTGGAGCGGATCGACACCTTGGCGATACCGATTTTGCCTGTTTGGCGCATCGAATCAAGGAGCAGCATGTAGGCGCCAGCGCCCGTATCGCCAGGGCCGAGGTAGTACGTTTTTTGAAAATAAACAGGGTCAATATCCGTTAAATTTACGAAGTCCAAAATCTTAATTTCCTTATTCGCCTCGCCAGAGATTTCCTCTAGTTCATCCTTCTCAAAAAGAATAAAACGACCGGGCTCAAACTCGTACCCTTTCGAGATTTCTTCCCACTCTACTTCCTTCTCGCAAGTCTGGCATTTTCGCACATAGGATAGCGGGGTAATACACGTCTTGTGAATATAGCGCATAGAGATATCTTTATCCTCTGTGGCTGAGAACATTTTGACAGGAACATGAACAAGTCCGAAACTAATGGCGCCTTTCCACACGGTATGCATAGATAGCACTCCTCCCCAACATACGTAATTGTACTAGTATTCTCTTGATGCATTCCCTTTATACGGCAGTCATTCAGAAGAATGGTTAGAGGGGAGATTGGAAAGGTTATTAATGCACCATGATAGCCCAAATAGCGAACCTAAGGAGGGATTACGGATGGCATCAGAGTCGAATTTGTCGCAAGATACGAACAATGAAGATAGAGACGATTGTTATATGGACATTGATCGTATGATTAATGAGGGGCTTGGCGGCGGTAACGTTACCATGCAGGGTGGGTTAATTGAACACTCCACCACGGATACGATGGAATATCCGGAATCCGTACTGGATGAACCATGAACGTTCACCGCGCTCAGGAGATTTTAGCTGCTCACGAGAAAATTGAGGTTGATTTGAATGGACTAGCTGTCTGGATTGACAGTGTAGACTCCGGTAAAGGTCTCGTCAAAGTACATGCGGAAGGTAATCCCGCAGATGCTCGTGTCGTCCCAGCTAAGGAGCTTGAAGAGGTACACTAAAGGTCCGCAAGGGCAAAATAAGCCTTCTCCGATTGTTGAATCGGGGAGGGCTTTTCCAGTTTCGTCTAATCGGGATCCGAACCCATCTGGAGAATAGTGGCCGCTTATTTTTGTTTTCTGAGCGACAGGTTGATGTCATGGGCTGGCGAGGACTATAATAGAAGCAGTATGCGCACGCGGAAAGAAAGGGACGAAATCATTGACGCCATCCACATTTAAGTTTCCTTCTCAGCATGAAGGGGATACAGATAGACTGGGAATCCTATTATCTACGTATTTACAGCCAGGAACGGTTTTGACCTTAGACGGAGATTTGGGTGCTGGCAAAACGAGATTCTCACAAGGCTTCGCTAAAGCGATGGGAATTTCGGAGCACGTAAACTCGCCTACATTTACCATTATCAAAGAATATGAGGGAGCAGGACTCCCTTTCTACCATATGGATATGTATCGCATTTCACAAGAGGAAGCAGATGAGTTGGGATTAGAGGATTACTTCTATGGGGCAGGCGTTACGCTGATCGAATGGTCGAGCTTAATAGAGGATCTGCTGCCACCTGACAGATTAAGCATAACGATCACCCAAGAGGCTGATCAAACCCGCGTATTTCACTTGACTCCACACGGTTCGCCGTATAAGAGCTGGTGTTTACAGATGAAGGAGAACGGACATTTACATGACGGAACGGATAACTAATACGGGGCGATGCTTAGCGATCGATACCTCAACATCAGCAATGACAGTTGCTATATTAGAAAATGGACACTTGCTCGGGGAGATTAGCTCCCATGCGGAGCGGAATCATTCTTTGGGATTGCTTCCCCATATTCAAGATTTATTAGCTCGCTTAGGCATGAAGCCGAGAGATCTACGCTCCGTTGCTGCCGGCCAAGGACCGGGTTCGTATACAGGTGTACGGATTGCTGTTTCTGTAGCCAAAACCTTTGCATGGTCACTGGGACTAGACTTAATTGGTGTATCTAGTTTGGAGGCTATGGCAATTGGTGGTTCTGTGAAGAACTACTATGAGGGAAGCGGTGTGACATGGGTGGTTCCGCTTATGGATGGAAGGCGTAAACAGGCTTTTACAGCTGTGTATGCTTATGAAGGGGCAACCGCTATTACGGCTGCACGAGAACCTGATGCCACTTGGCATGAAGTGTTGCCTGATGGCATTCGAGTTATTGGAGCGTGGACGGAGGAGATTCTCTCGCAAGCCAGTCGTTTAGCACCTGATCACATCCTGTTCGTCGGTGAGACAGCAGGCTTTGCAGCTGAGCTGGCGCAGTTTGCGGAAGATTTTGCAGGTCGTGTGAGCGTTGTTCCCTATGGTATTGAAGCGGAATACATTGGTCTGTTGGCTAATCCAAGATTAGCGCAAGGCGAGAAGGCAGATGTTCATTCGTTTGTGCCGAATTATACAAGGCTTCCGGAAGCTGAAGCCAATCTACTGGCAGGTCTGCAGCCGAAGAAAGGGGAACGGTAGTCATGGAACAGAGACAGCCGCATGCCATAGAAAATTCGTTGGTATTCCGCTCAATGACCATGGAAGATATTCCGTTTATTGTTGAGATCGAGCAGGAAGCCTTCACAACACCTTGGACACGAGGTGCATTCGAGAATGAACTAACGAACAACCAGTTTGCGCATTATATGATCATGGACATTGATGGGGAAGTCGCCGGTTATGGGGGCATGTGGCTCATTATGGAGGAAGCTCATGTCACGAACATTGCGGTAAAAGATACCTTTCGTGGACGCAAGCTTGGGGAAAGACTTCTTCGCGAATTGATGAAAACGTCCGCTTTCCTAGGGGCTATTCGCATCACGCTTGAAGTGAGAACTTCGAATTATGTGGCGCAAAATCTATACGAGAAACTAGGCTTCCGCTCCGTTGGTGTGCGCAGAGGCTATTATACAGATAATCGCGAGGACGCTGTCGTCATGTGGGCAGATCTGCCCAATCGTAGAAAGGATAGCCTCAGCGACTGAGGCTTTCAAATAGGTGAATAGTGTGAGTAGTGAACAAATACAACAAGATCAAGTCAACACTTCTGCAACAAAGCCCGTGTATATTCTTGCGATTGAAACGAGTTGCGACGAGACATCTGTGGCGATCGTTGAAAATGGTAAAATCATTCGCTCGAATGTGATTTCGAGCCAAATCGAAACACACCAACGCTATGGCGGCGTTGTGCCTGAGGTAGCTTCCAGGAAGCATGTGGAGTCGATCACATGGATGCTGGAGGAAGCTGTAACAGAAGCGGGGGTCTCGCTCCATGAGCTCTCCGCCATCGCCGTAACCGAAGGCCCCGGACTGATCGGGGCCCTGCTCGTTGGCGTCGTCGCGGGCAAAGCGCTCGCTTGCGCCTTGGATCTCCCGCTGATTGGTGTACACCATATCGCGGGACATATTTACGCCAACCAGCTCGTTCATGAGCTGGTGTATCCTTCGATTTCGCTCGTTGTGTCAGGCGGACACACCGAGCTCATTCTGCTCGAAGGCCCCGGCCAGTTCCGTATCATCGGGCGTACGCGCGATGATGCAGCAGGCGAGGCCTACGATAAAATTGCCCGGGCAATGGGATTGCCTTACCCGGGCGGCCCCCACGTGGATCGGCTTGCGCAGGAAGCCGATTCCGAGATCAAAATGCCTCGCTCCTGGCTCGAGGCAGATTCCTACGACTTCAGCTTTAGCGGATTGAAATCCGCGGTGCTGAACGTCGTCAACCAAAGCAAGATGCGCGGCGAAACCGTTCAGGTCGCGCAGATTGCCAAGGGCTTCCAAGCATCCGTCATCGACGTGCTTGTGGAGAAGGCAAGCCGCGCCGTGAAGGAATACGGCGCGAAACAGCTCTTGCTCGCGGGCGGCGTCGCCGCGAACAAGGGGCTGCGCAGCAGGCTCGCCGAGCGCTGCGAGCAGCTTGGGGTGCCGCTGCTGGTGCCGCCGCACCGGCTCTGCACGGACAATGCGGCGATGATAGGCGCCGCCGCGTTCTTGAAGTGGGACAAGCAGGAATTCGACTCCATGGAGTTGAAAGCGGAGCCGCAGCTCAAGCTGGAAGAGTGGTAGATTTGCCCATGCGAGCGGGGTCTGCCACACATCCCATGCGACTTGAATAAAGCTCTGTCGTAACGCTATTTGCTCCATATGCATGTTCAATAGCCAAATTAAGTTACGAAATAACGCTATATTGTTCAAAAAGGTTAGAAATCGTTGATTTAAGGCGGATAGCGTTATATCATAACGCTATTCGCCCGAATTCCATGCCATAAGGGCAAATAAGATGGTTTCATAACGTTATTTTCCTTATCCTGCCTTTTCTCGTTACTTTTAGCACAGTTCTGGTGGGTAAGACAGAAAATAAATTTTCAAACAGGTGTATTGACTTTGAAAAAAGTGCATATTATAATCACAATCAATACTTTCAAACGCAACGAACGGGAATAGTAAGGCATGATCAGTTTCGCTCAGAGAGCTGTGCATTTGGTGAAAGCACAGACGAAACGTCACCTGAACTCGCCCGGGAGCGGTAGGACTGATAAGGATGCCAAGGATCCAGCACCCAAGTAGGTCTTGACGGTTGACCCCCGTGATCAGGTACATGAGTGGTTTCGAGCCTAGCAGCTCGGATCAATTAGAGTGGTACCGCGGAAGGTTCAAGCCTGTCGTCTCTTTTATAGAGATGGCAGGCTTTTTTGGTTGTTCTGAAACAAACACATATAAATAACGCGATGAACAAGAGTAGTATGGGCTTAAGTCTCTGGTACAGAAAGCTGCGGGTTGATGCGACGCAGACCGAGGACGCCTTGAACTCGCTTGGAAGCGGTCATTCTGATCGGCTGGCAGCCAGCCCTTAGGGATGAACGGATAACCTCCGTGATCGGGTGATGTAGCGAGCAACTTGCTTGCTATATCTGAGGTGGGCTCCTTCACGGAGCCAACAAGAGTGGTACCGCGCTGGGTAAAGACCCGTCGTCTCTTATGTGGAGATGACGGGTCTTTTTGTCGTCTGTGAAAAGTGCGCTGCAGCCACAATTCACAGCTGGATCACCACGTCGCATCCACCACTCGCAGCTCGAGGTAACTCTTCGACTTCGCCGCTTGCATCCGCTGTAACGTTGAAAAACGCGCTTACAGCACCGAAATCACATCCCTTAACACATAAAGCTAGCCCTGCACGGGCATACCTTAGGAGGAAATCAACCATGGAAAACAATACAAATACTAATCGTCGCATTCGCATTTTTGATACAACACTTCGTGATGGTGAGCAAGCACCGGGTGCGTCCCTGTACCCGGAGGAGAAGATACGCATCGCAAGACAGCTTGCGATTATGGGCATCGACACGATAGAGCCGGGGTTCCCGATCTCGAGTCCTGGTGATTTCCAAGCGGTGCAACAGATTTCTCGCGAGCTGCAAGGCATTGAGATCTGCGGCTTCGCCCGCGCGGTCAAAGCCGACATCGATGCAGCGGTCAAAGCTACGCAAGACGCAGCATCCAGACGTATCCACATGTTCCTGTCCTCGTCGGACATCCATCTGGATTTCCAGCTGCGCAAATCGCGCCAGCAGGTGGTGGAGATGGCTCGCGCGATGGTCGGCTATGCGAAGCAGTTCGTCGATCGGATCGAGTTTTCGCCGATGGATGCGACGCGGACAGGTGATGAGTTTCTGTTCGAGGTGCTTGAAGCCGTCATCGCGGAGGGTGCAACAATTCTTAACATCCCCGACACAGTGGGATATGCGCTTCCTGAAGAGTATGGTGCCATGTTCCGCAGAGTGCGCCAAAGTGTCAGAGGCGGCGAAACGGTAGAGTATAGCGCCCACTGCCATAACGATCTGGGTCTTGCTGTTGCGAACAGCCTTGCGGCTATTGCGGCAGGTGTCACGCATGTGGAGGTAACCGTGAACGGTGTCGGCGAGCGTGCCGGCAACTGTTCCCTTGAAGAGCTAGTCATGGCGATTGAGACGCGGAAGCATTCGATGGGCGTTGAAACGGGCATCGTGACGAGTGAGATTTTCAACACATCCAAAATGGTTAGTCGCATTATGGGCTTCCCGATTGCTTACAACAAACCGATTGTCGGTCGCAATGCTTTCCAACACGAGGCGGGCATCCATCAGGATGGACTTCTGAAAAACCGCAACACCTACGAGATTATGGACCCAGAAAAACTAGGTATCCCACGCTCCATGATTATCCTTGGCAAGCACTCGGGCCGCCATGCGCTGAAGCATCGCGCTCAACAATTTGGCATCGAGCTTACTGGCGAGGAGCTAGATACGCTGTATACACGTTTCAAAGAAGTAGCGGATGAGCAGAAAATGGTCACAGACGATCAACTGATGGAGCTTGTAGGCAGCACGGTTGACGGGCAAATGGAGCCATTCACACTTTCGCATATGCAGGTGATTTCGAGCAGTGATCGCAATCGCGTTGCTTCCGTTTCGGTCAGAAATAATCAGACGGGCACAGAGGGTGTCTATTCCGGCACTGGAGAAGGACCGATCGAGGCTATCGTGCATTGCCTACAGCAAGCTATTCCGATGGACGTAGAATTCTCGGATCTTGAACTGCACTCGCTGTCCACAGGCGAGAAAGCGACTGGGGAAGCAGAGGTCACGATCTCCGTCGGCGGTCAGACTTACAAGAACACAGGGATTGATCAAGATGTCCTTGTTGCGGTAGCCAAAGCGTTCATATCGGCCTGTAATCAAGCAATTCGGATGCAAAATACCGCAACGGCAGGTGGAGCAGAGACTGTGACATCAGCTTCGTAATCACCAACTTTCATCACATCTAGCTAAATTGTAAGAAAACTTAGATATATACACACCTTGTGAGCAAGGTTATGCACACCCCCTGTGTGTAATGTGTATAACTCAAAGAAAACCCGATAGATCAACCTTTTTTGAGGGGGAGTAAGAGGGATAACTTTTTCACGAAAAAATGTGGGTAATGTGGATAACCTTGTGGAAAAACACTGAAAAGGGGGATGGATGGCGGAAAATTCCCCCTTTTTTCTGTGGATAACGTTGTGTATAACAAAACGGGCTTCCACAAAGATCGGTTTAAATTATCGGAACAATTCGTCATTATTTTTTGGGGATTTGGAGTCGCTAGGAAGGAAGGATCGCAGGTTTCCGAGATGACTTTGTGGAAAAATCCAGTCAAAGTAGAGGATAAGCAACTGCGACTGTGGGTAACTTTGAACATTGTGTGAACTTGTCCACAGGACAGCAGCTTGCCCCAAATCCTCTTTACGCTATCAACAGCCCAAAAAAAGTCCACGTCATCAGACGTGGACTACTTCTATTTTTAAGCCAATAAAACTTCCCATTCTTCATAACAAGCCGCAAGTGACGTCTTACGCTTATCAACCTCAGCCGTCTTCTCCTGGACAAGCAGGTAATCGTTATACACAGCTGGATCTGCAAGCTCAGCTTCGAGCGCTGTCACTTCATCTTCGAGTCGAGCAATATCCAGCTCAAGCTGTTCGAGCTTCCGCTGACGACTGCGTTCTTCACGCTTCGCTAGCTTGTCCGCCTCATAACTGCCACCACTGGCAGGCTCAGCTTTCACCGCAGCAGAAGAGGAACTTCCGGCAGATTTCTTCTCCGCCTCTTTGGCCAGACGCTGTGCTTCCATTTCTGCAAGCTCCGCTTTTTTCTCCACATAGTCATCATAGTTGCCGAGATAGCTCGTTAAGCCATCCTTTTGCAGATCGAGCATGCTCTCCGCCATTTTATTGAGGAAATACCGGTCATGGGAGATGAATAACAAGGTGCCTTCGTAGTCCATCAACGCTGATTCCAACACTTCTTTACTATATAAATCCAAATGGTTGGTAGGCTCATCGAGAATTAATACGTTAGCTTTCTGAAGCATGAGCTTGGCAAGGGAAACACGGGCTTTTTCGCCACCGCTGAGTGCTGCAACTTTCTTGAATACGTCCTCGCCGCTGAAAAGAAAACTGCCAAGCACCGTACGAATACGGGCTTCTTCCAAATGAGGGTACGTGTTCCACACTTCCTCCAACACGCTGTTGGACGGATTCAAACCTTTCTGCTCTTGATCGTAATAACCGATCGTGACGCCAGCGCCCCATTTGAATGTGCCTGCGTCTTGCTGGTGTTGACCTATTAACGTCTTGAGCAGGGTGGATTTACCGACCCCATTAGGCCCGATAAGTGCAGCGGTTTCGGAACGGCGAAGCTGAAAGGAGACACCGTCGAGTAGACGTTTTCGGCCATCGTATGAAAGTGATAACCGGTCAACCTGTAGGACTTCCTTCCCAGAAGTCTGTTCGATTTCAAAGGAGAACGAGGCGCGTTTCAAATCGCCCATCGGTTTATCCAAACGGTCCATTTTCTCGAGTTGCTTACGGCGGGACTGAGCTCTCTTCGTCGTCGAAGCACGCACAATATTACGCTGCACGAAATCCTCTAATTTCGAGATTTCTTCCTGTTGCTTTTCGAACTGTTTCAATTCAATTTCATAATTCGCTTCTTTAATCTCGATAAAACGGGAATAATTGCCCGTATACCGTTTGGATGCATGGCGTTCAATTTCATAAATAGCCGTCACGAGTGCATCGAGGAAATAACGGTCATGGGAAACGACGAGAATCGCACCAGGGTAGCCGCGCAAATAGCCTTCAAGCCACGTCAAAGTGGCGATGTCCAGATGGTTGGTAGGCTCATCGAGCATGAGCAGATCGGGTTCTTCCAGCAACATTTTAGCTAGCGCCAATCTCGTCTTCTGCCCCCCGCTGAGGGTGTTGACCAAGGTGTCTGGAGCGAACTGACCGAAGCCCATCCCGTGCAAAATACCGCGAATCTTGGCCTCAATTTCATAGCCGCCATGCTCTCGAAACCATTCAGAGCGCAGCGCATACCGATTCATGGTGGATTCATACTTTTTCTCATCGGAGATGAGGTCAGAATCTGCCATTAGGGCTTCAAGCTCACGCAACTCGCGTTCTGTGTCCAATAGTGAACTGAACACGCTTAGAAGCTCGTTCCAGATGGATTTATCCGTGTTGAGACCGCTGTTTTGCTTCAAATAACCAATCTTGGTTTCCTTTGCTTTGAACAGATCACCGCTGTCATACGACATTTCACCCGCGATGATTTGAAGAAGGGTAGACTTGCCGGCACCATTCACACCCACGAGTCCGATACGTTCCCTATTTTCAATTTGAAGCGTTATATTAGAGAGTACGGAGCGTACCCCATAGCTTTTGGAAATGTTAGAAACTTGTAATAGCATGTTGCTGCTACCTCCTGCGTTTTGGATACATATTAATGTAAGAACCTAATTAAGTTGACCTGCGGTCGCTGTTTCAATCCCATCAAATCATTAGTATACACGAAGAATGGGGGCAACGCCTGCTTAATTTAGACGGGAAATATAGGCCATTCGGCGGGGTCTCTGGTACGAGTATAGTTTTTTACTATATTTATGTTAAAATGGGGGAAACCACTCCTCGCTAGGAAGGGCTGTAGCTTATGATGAACATCCGAGAGCGGAAAATAGAATTACGCAAGGAAATGGAAATACGACGTGCGTCGATTGTTGCTGAGATACGCGATGAGAAACAAGAACTTATCAACCAAAGAATGGTGAAGCTATGTGTAGATAAGCTGTTTGAACAGGGGCAAATACCGCCTAATTCACAGCCTACGCTGATGAGCTATATGCCTTTTCGTTCGGAGCCTGACGTTGCGCCATTAATGGAATGGTGTTGGCAGCAGGGAATTCGTGTGCTGATACCGAAAGTAGTGGCAGACACGAAAACAATGAATTTGCACATCATAAGCCGTTATGAGGATCTCGAAAGTGGTGCTTATGGGATTAGAGAGCCGCGCAGTGATGTTCCAATCGAACAGGATTTGGGCACGATATCCATGATTGTTGTACCAGGACTTGCCTTTGATCTGGATTTCGGTCGCTTAGGTTACGGCGGGGGCTTCTACGATCGGTTTATGCAGTTATTCGCTGCGCGCGGTTTGAAGAGACCTTTTGCCGTTGCAGCTGCTTTCGATAATCAATTGATTCCTGCTGTTCCTTCTTCTTGGCATGATTTCCGAGTGGATGGGATTGTAACCGAAAGCAAGATGGTATTCAAAACAGAAACCTAATATAGAGGTGATTGCCGTGCCCGATTCTTCACCATTGACGCATTTTAATGAGCAGGGACGAGCGCGAATGGTCGACATATCGGATAAAGATGAGACGAAGCGCACGGCCACAGCTCGCTCTACCTTATTAATGAAGCCAGACACGCTTGACTTAATCATTCAGGGTAAAATGAAAAAAGGCGACGTCCTCGCCGTGGCTCAAGTGGCTGGTATCATGGCGGCCAAGAAAACGTCAGACTGGATCCCAATGTGTCATCCCATCGCTTTAACTGGGGTTGATATACAGTTTTCCAATAATGGCATCAATGAACTATACATAGAAGCAACTGTACGTACAACAGGTCCTACAGGGGTAGAAATGGAAGCTCTAACGGCAGTTTCTGCCGCGGCATTAACCGTGTATGACATGTGCAAAGCTGTGGAGAAAGATATGATCATCAACTCGACGCTGCTTGTTATGAAAACAGGTGGTAAGAACGGGGATTTTCACAGGCAAGACAATAAAGCGTGATGGGACGAAGATCCAGTGCTAACAGACTGATAATCGGACGAGGTCGTGCTGGATCAAGAACCAGTGCCAACGGACTGATAAGTCTGGTGAGGTACTGCGTGTCACGCAGGTTAGTGGGATGATCTCATTCAGTGAACAAGGGAGAGGTGACGAAGGATGCACTGGAAAGTTGCGATTTTGACAGCCAGTGACCGCGGTTACCGAGGAGAACGAGAAGACACTAGCGCTCAGGTAATCCGCGAGCTGATTGAAGAAGAAATTCAAGGTGAGATCATTGAGTATCGGGTTGTACCGGACGAGATGGATGAAATTATGGCTTCGTTAATTGAAATGACGGATTATTATCAAGCTGATTTAATACTCACAACAGGTGGAACTGGTTTGGCTCCACGGGATGTCACACCGGAAGCAACGCTCAATGTGATTGATCGGGTTGCACCTGGTTTTGCAGAAGCGATGCGCATGATCTCGATGCAAAAGACGAAGAAAGCGATGCTCTCCAGAGCCGTCTCTGGTATTCGCGGACGCACGCTGATCATTAATTTGCCAGGTAGCCCCAAAGGTGTTCAAGAGAACTTGATGGCAATTATTGATCAACTTCCACATGCGCTTGGGATCCTGACAGGCAAAGAAGGCGATCACGGGTGAAATTCAAAGAAACTTCCATGCTGCGCGAAGTGAAAGTGGAAGATGCGATCGGCATGGTTCTGCCGCATGATCTGACGCAGATCTTGCCAGGCGAGTTCAAGGGCAGACTCTTCCGCAAAGGTCACCAAGTGACCGAGGCCGATATCCCTGCCCTGCTGAGCATTGGCAAGGAACATATTTATGTGATGGAGCTGCAGCCCGGTTATCTCCATGAGGATGAGGCTGCTTTGCGCATGGCGCGGGCGCTTATTGGGATAGAAAAGTGCACGGATCTAAGAATGACCGATCCGCATGAGGGCAAAGTGAACGTGAAATCGGAGATTCACGGTTTAGTGAAGATCGATAAGGCGTTCGTCGATAGCGTGAACGCCATCGATGAGGTCGTGTTGTCGACGATTCGCAGCAACACGGTCGTTCAGGCCGGCGCTTCGCTGGTCGGTACGCGGGTGATCCCGTTGATCGTCGACGAAGCGAAGGTTGTTGAGGTCGAGCGGCTAGCCGCGGCTCGACGTGAGGAGGGCTTCACCTTGCTCGACGTGAAGCCATTTCGGGCGCTGCGCGTCGGCGTGATCACGACGGGCAGCGAGGTCTTCAAGGGCCGAATCAAGGATAAATTCGGCCCGGTTGTGAAAGAGAAGGTCGCGCAGCTCGGCTCCCAGGTTGTAGACCAACGCTTCGTGTCGGACGACAGCGAAGCGATTGTGGGTGAGATCCACGCGCTAGCTGCGCTAGGCGTGGATTTGGTGTTGGTCACGGGCGGCATGTCCGTGGACCCGGATGATCGCACGCCGGGTGCGATCAAGGCGGCCGGCGCCCGCGTGGTCAGCTACGGCACGCCGATGCTGCCGGGTTCGATGCTGATGATCGCCTATCTAGGCGATCTGCCGATCATGGGCTTGCCGGGTTGTGTGATGCACGACCCGTACACGTCCTTTGACGTGCTGCTGCCGCGCATATGCGCAGGCGAAGAGATCGTTCGTAGTGACATCACGGAGATGGGCTACGGCGGATTTTATCAATGTTAGAAGAGCTTTAGATTGCTTTCTTTGATTCATAATGCATTACATAATGGAGATGAAGTCCATGTTTCAAAATATCGGATTTACCGAGCTCTTGTTGATTGCGGTCGTTGCGCTTGTTATCTTCGGTCCACAAAAGTTGCCGGAGATCGGCCGAATGCTGGGTAAGACGTTAAGAGATTTCAAGCAAGCGACGAATGAACTGATGAGCGACGAGCCGAAAGCACCGTTAGCTTCCAAAACACCAATTGTACCTGACCCAGTTACGCCTGTGGAGGTAGCTAACGTGGTAACAACCGTTGATGTTCCAGAGACTACGCTTGCATCATCACCGTCAGAACAAGGCACGATGGACACTGTAGCTGAGAATAAAGTGGAGGCCCAATCAACTAGCTCACCTACAGTGAAGCCTGCTGTGACTTTCGTCTCTAACAAGTCTTCAGAAGTTGTCCATGTTACTGGGACGGCCGTCCCTGCGGTAGCTTCACAAGCAGCAAACGATGTGTTGAACTCCACTCCTGCACGAGCATCGGCCCCTACCCCGGCGCCAGCGCAGCAGTCAGGCAATACAGGTAACACCCGGCGGTTGCCCGATTAATTTTTCCTCATGCAGATTAACAGTGGTTCAGTCTTATAGGCTGCACCCTAGATTAGGTAGGTGAAAACGGTTGAAAAATGAAGAAATGTCTCTTGTAGAGCACCTTGGTGAGTTACGCAAGCGAATCATGTGGATATTAGTTGTTCTGGTCATTGGCATGGTCGGTGGGCTCGTTGCTGCTAGACCTATTATTCGCTATCTCAAAAGTATCCCCCCAGCTGATG
This sequence comes from Paenibacillus sp. J22FR83, assembly GCF_059691955.1. NCBI lineage: Bacteria > Bacillati > Bacillota > Bacilli > Caryophanales > Paenibacillaceae > Paenibacillus > Paenibacillus sp. J22FR83. The sequence continues at coordinate 167,261 of NZ_JCAUAM010000002.1, read as the reverse complement.
GTATTGGTTGGAATGTATTCTCCCCTTGGGACGCCTTACGTTTGTATATGAATTTTGGGTTAGCTGTAGGCCTTCTTATCACATTACCCGTGATTCTATACCATATATGGGCTTTCGTTAAGCCAGGCTTGCGGGAGACGGAGCAGAAGGCTTCGCTCCTCTACGTACCGTACGCTTTTTTACTCTTTTTAATGGGGTTATCCTTCGGGTATTGGGTTGTTTTTCCAATGGCATTTTATTTTACTTCATCGATTAGTAAGAGCTTAGAAATAACAGAGATGTATGGGGCTGCGCAGTACTTTACCTTCATGTTTAACATCATTCTTCCGCTGGCCTGTGTTTTTGAGATGCCAATCGTGGTGATGTTCCTTACGAAGATTAAGCTGCTGAATCCGAAGCGTCTGCATAAGTTTAGAAGATATGCTTATATGCTGATGGTCATTCTAGCGACCGTTATTACGCCGCCAGATGCGATCTCAGCGATTTTAGTTGCGGTTCCGCTCATTATTTTATATGAATTCAGTGTCTTCATGTCGGGTTTCATTTACCGTAAACAGCTTGCGAGCGATGCCGCTTGGGAACTCGAGTTTGGTCCTAAATGAGGAAATCGTTGAACATAGTCTGCCTTCGTGGTGGGCTATTTTTTTTCATTCGCAGAGGGAATATTTGGTTATCATTTGGGTAGAATGAGGGGGGTGTCCACAAGAATGAAAAATGTGTAAAAGGACTTGCAAATTACTCCCAGAATGAGTATCATAAGAGGTGTTGTTAGCACTAAACACATTCGAGTGCTAATAACAAAGAAATATAACCAGACAATTTTCTAAAGGAGGCTATTTTTCCATGATCAGACCGTTAGGTGATCGAGTTATCATTGAAGCCGTTGCGAAAGAGGAGACTACAGCAAGTGGCATCGTGCTGCCAGATACAGCTAAAGAAAAACCACAAGAAGGTAAAGTTGTAGCCGTTGGCGCTGGCGCGTTGAAAGATGGCGTACGTGTTCCGCTTGAAGTAAGCGAAGGCGACCGCATCATTTTCTCCAAATACGCTGGAACTGAAGTGAAATACGAAGGCCGCGAACTGTTGATCTTGCGCGAAAGCGACATCCTCGCTGTATTAGCCTAAGTTAGAGCAGCATATAGATCGGCTTACGTTATTAAAGATTTTTATACTTAGCATACATGTTTTTTAATTAGAGGAGGTTACCTATCGTGGCAAAAGATATTAAGTTCAGTGAAGACGCACGCCGCGCGATGCTTCGCGGGGTAGATGCTTTGGCAAATGCCGTTAAAGTAACACTAGGTCCTAAAGGCCGTAACGTTGTCCTAGAGAAAAAATTTGGCAGCCCGTTGATCACTAATGACGGTGTTACTATCGCGAAAGAAATCGAGCTAGAAGATGCTTTCGAAAACATGGGAGCACAACTTGTTAAAGAAGTTGCTACCAAAACAAACGATGTTGCTGGTGACGGTACAACAACTGCAACGGTTCTTGCTCAAGCGATGATCCGTGAAGGTCTGAAAAACGTTACTGCAGGCGCTAACCCAATGGTTATCCGCAAAGGTATCGAGAAAGCTGTTAAAGCGGCTGTAGAAGAGCTTCAAGCGATCGCAAAGCCAATCGAAGGCAAACAATCCATCGCACAAGTTGCGGCAATCTCTGCTGCTGACGAAGAAGTAGGCGAATTGATCGCTGAAGCTATGGAAAAAGTAGGTAAAGACGGTGTTATCACAGTTGAAGAATCCAAAGGCTTCTTGACAGAGCTTGAGGTTGTAGAAGGTATGCAATTCGACCGTGGATACACTTCCCCATACATGATCACTGATACGGATAAAATGGAAGCAGTTCTAGACAACCCGTACATCTTGATCACTGACAAAAAAATCTCGAACATTCAAGAAATCTTGCCTGTTCTTGAAAAAGTGGTTCAATCCGGTAAACAACTTCTGATCATTGCTGAAGATGTTGAAGGTGAAGCACAAGCAACACTTGTTGTGAACAGACTTCGTGGCACATTCACTTGCGTAGCTGTTAAAGCTCCTGGTTTCGGTGACCGTCGTAAAGCGATGTTGGGTGATATCGCTGCTCTAACAGGTGGCCAAGTGATTACTGAAGAGCTTGGATTAGATTTGAAATCCACAACTCCTGATCAATTGGGTAGCGCTCGTCAAATCCGTGTTACCAAAGAAAACACAATCATCGTTGATGGTGCTGGTAACCCGAAAGACATCGCAGCTCGCGTTACACAAATTCGTTCCCAATTGGAAGAAACAACTTCCGAGTTCGATAAAGAAAAACTTCAAGAGCGTTTGGCTAAACTTTCTGGCGGCGTAGCTGTTATCAAAGTTGGCGCAGCGACTGAAACTGAATTGAAAGAGCGCAAACTTCGCATCGAAGATGCTTTGAACGCGACTCGTGCAGCAGTTGAAGAAGGTATCGTTTCTGGTGGTGGTACAGCCCTAGTTAACGTATACAACGCAGTAGCGAAAGTTGTAGCTTCTGGCGATGAGCAAACGGGTGTTAACATCATCCTTCGTTCCCTTGAAGAACCAGTTCGCACAATCGCAGCTAACGCTGGTCAAGAAGGCTCTGTTATCGTTGAGCGCTTGAAAAACGAGCAAGTAGGCATCGGCTACAATGCAGCTTCCGGACAATGGGTAAACATGTTCGAAGCAGGTATCGTTGACCCTGCGAAAGTAACACGTTCCGCACTTCAAAACGCAGCTTCCGTAGCAGCTATGTTCTTGACTACAGAAGCGGTTATCGCTGATAAACCAGAAGCTAACAAACCAGGTATGCCTGATATGGGCGGCATGGGTGGTATGGGTGGCATGATGTAAGAAGCTCTTAGAGCTTCTGCGGATGCAGAGAGAAAGACTCCTTCGGGGGTCTTTTTTTGTTTTTTATAGCACAACTTCTGGCACTTATTTATAAAATGGAACGTATGTTCCATTTTGAGTGAAAATAAAAAGCCCATAGGGGCAGCAAATATTATCTGTTTTTTAACTTGTCGATTTCAATTGCGTGATCAACGAGTTGTTTATCGATGACATTAAAATGATGGGCGAATGTATGATGTTCAGAAATTAAATTTCTTTGAACAACTTCTAGTTGTTTTACATCTTCTCGTGTTTCTAGGACTGCTTGTCTAATTAGAGGTATGTCAGATACGTAAGCTTCTATTGAATTTAAACGCTCATTCATTTGATTTTGTTCAGTTTTTATTTCTTTCTGTTCCATTTTAATTTCTTTTATTTCTTCTAGAATTTGTATTAATAATTGCTCACTCATGCGCTTATCACTCTTTTCTAATGTTTTTGTTTTAGTAAATATAAATCTTCTTCGGTCTTGGATATCTTACGCCTTTGAAAGTCTAAGCGGTCATTGGTTGTGTGAATTGCTTCAAGGAGTCGGTTATTGGATTCAATATTTTCAATATGGTGTGAGTCTAATGTATGCTGAATAAGTTGGATCTTTGATTCCACGATTCCAGCCTTGTGTCTATAACTTCAAGCTGCAGCATTATTTTTTGTAGTAGTTCTTCGATGTACGGCACCTCACTTTTTAAAGTTTTAATGTAATGAGGTGACAAGCAACTAGAGCTAATTATACAGCGTAATTTCTATACTGTGAATTGATAACATAAATTCACTTTTGTTTACTTCTAGGTACTCACCACATAGCCTGGCACTCTGCCGTTTGCTTGGACACCATGCGTGCTTGGCCCATGATCATTAGCCCATTTATCGAAAAGATAGGCATTGGTACACTCCCTGGACTAGGTGAAGACGTATACTATCTCATACTAACAGAGGAGTTGACGCATTCATGGCTTTACAACCTAATCAAGGAAAACAATTTCAGTGTCCACCTGCTGACCCGATAATGACAGATCCGGAAAGAGTAGTTAGAGACTTTTACCACCCACAAAAGGTTCAAGTTATTCATCCGATTCAAATTGTGAATCGCCATCACTGCGTACCGGTATATGAGCACGTTTATACGTGTACGGAAACTGATGAATATTGCGGAACTCACCCGCACCCACATCAAGGTATGCTCAGGAAGTAACGGATAAGCACTTCTCGCTAAGAATCATTCGATGATTCTGGCGGGGGGTGTTTTTTTGTGAGGATAATTGATTATATAATGGTGGAAGGAAATTGTGGGGTAACGGAGGATAGGCACATGAAAGAGTTAGAAATTGACTGGCCGTACTGGATACAACGGATTCGTCCTAAATTTGATAAAGTGATCATTGCGAGAGGTTGGTCCTATTTCAATAAGGGTGTAGTAAGGGATATTCAAGTTGAGGGTACCACGATCATAAAAGCTAGAGTGGACGGAACCAAAAGGTATAAGGTCACCTTGGATCTCAAGAGCTTCACAAGGAGTGGCTGTACGTGTCCGTACGGTTATTACTGTAAGCATATGGCTGCGGTGCTGTTTGAAGTGGCGAAGCAAGCGGGATATGATCCGGAGGAATTTCGGTTTGGTAAAATGAAGATAGTTTTGGCGGAGCCTGAGCTACTGCAGAAACCTAAGCTTAAGACTAGGCTGCCAGAGCCGACGGGTAGCTGCGGTATGTGGTTGGCTTATTTTCATAAACAATATGGCAATGCCAGGATTTATAATGCTTTCAGTCTAGAGGAAGTCTGTATGCGTACGTGGCGTGAGCTCAATAAGTTGGCGGACAGGTGGGAGCCGACTATTCGAGGTGTGTATGATATTCAAGTAGCACTTTATGTCATACAGCTATGCGATACAATGGCGAGATCTAAGGCGACCACCTATGATTATTATCAGAATACGAGCTACTATGTGAAACGTATCTTGAAGCATGCCCAGGAGCAGTTGGAAGCGACGCTTCACGTATTAGATGTGAGTAAGGCATTTAAGCAGTACGGTGAACATATGAAGGATATATCGGCGTATCTGGCAGACATATGCAAGAATGGATCAGACTTGTATCTGTATGATTGGCTAGATTTGTATAAGCTGTTATGGACGCAGTTATTCCAGAATGAGGACTTGCTGGAGGCAGAAAAAGCTAGGCTTAGGCAGGTGCTTGCGGATCCGCGAGCGAGTCAACAAGCACACCAAGTCGCTACTCTCGGTTCTATTCATTTGGACATTAACCGAAATGAGGATGAAAATGCCTGGGATCGAGCAGACAGTGGCATGTTTGATATTGAGCCAGACTATTGGTTCGATTATTTAAATGGGTTTGTTTTTGAAAGTCAGTGGGATCGGTTGTTGACCTGGTTGCGGTGGTTAAAACCAAGGATCTCGCTGAGCAAGCAATTGTATGTGAATGAGTTTTTACATTACTGGGAGTTGGGCGCGGATCAGCGAGAGGTTGCGAAAGAGCAGCGGGACGTCATGATTTCACTTTTACCTGCAAGTTACGATCACTATGCGAAATTCCTATTGTCAAAAGGTGAGTACCAGGAATGGGCAGATCTCTGTCTTCTTTTGGATCTTACTACAGAGCACATCGATGCAACGCAGCTAAAACTCGTCGAGAAGGCGAATGTTCGCTTCCTTCTACCCATTTATCATCATGCGATTGAAGCATATATTCAGGGGAAAAATCGTCCCGATTACATACAAGCTGTCAAGCTGTTGAAGAAATTAGCGGCTGCTTATAAAAAGCTGAAGCTAACTCTTCGTTTCGAAGTGTACTTGGAGCAAATCGTCAAACGATACGCGAAGTATCGCGCCTTCATAGAGGAATTGCAGAAAGGCGGTTTCTTAGTATGATAACCTTGTCATCGATCTATGTGAAAATCCAAATGCAGCCTTCAGGTGACTTTGCTATTTATGGGGAAACAGAGGATGCGAACGCGGTTCCTGGATCTATGCTGCGTAAGCTGCTATTTGCCTGGCATGAACGCTCTTACTATGGGACGCAGTTGGAAGTGATGCGGATTTCACATGGAGACGCCGTTGTGGTTTCGCCTGCGATGGCTATGGAATATTTGTGTTCTCCAGGTGTGCTGCTTCATGGCAGAGTATCTTGGGAAGATGGATTTGTAGAATTGCAAAAAGGTGCTCACTTTCTAAATGAGGCAATTGATGCAGGCTGGTATTTGCCTTCCTACGAGCTTTGGCGAGAAGGGCGGAACGGATGGAAGCTTAGGGTGCCAGCAGAGCATGTTGAGAGGTTTGGGGAGCTTTGCAATGGGGCATTTCCGGAAAGCTTTTGGAAGCGGTGGTTTAGCCAAATCGTTGAAGAGTTGCTTGAGACAGTTGCGGATTTTGAGCTTGTGAGCGTGTGGAAGGGTGTCCTTCAAGCGAATCGATTGCTCCAAGTTAACGATATAGGATTCGAGGCATTGCTTTCGGAATCTTCTTGGATGAAGGAAGAGGACTGGCTCCTAGCGATTGGATGGACTGACGACGATATGCCTTATCGAATCTGTGTGCAGCTCGTGGAACCCTATGCCGAGACATATGTCGACGGGACGACGACGGCTAAGGATAATGCTGCGGATTGGCGATTGCGATTCATTGCACAGGATCGCCGGGATGCGAACCGATTCGTTGAGTTTAGCTCAACGGGCAATGTGTTAATAGGTGAGATCCCCGTTGCTTGGCAGTCAGATATTGCGGATAAGCTTCAAGAGCAAGTGAATCGCATTTTGCGAATGCTGCCAGAGCTCGAGAGTGCGTATCAAACAGGTAAAATTATCGAGCAATTGTCGGATGATGAGGCGTGGACATTCCTAACCGAATCCAGTCTACAGCTTGTGGCGGCGGGGATTTCCGTCTTTTTGCCATCCTGGTGGGAAGAGATTCAGAAGATGAGTCGTCCTCAGTTGAAGGCGAAAATCAAAAGCTCCGTGGGATCTACACGTAAAGCAATGTTTGGCATGGATCAGATCATGCAGTTTGATTGGCGGGTGGCGCTTGGCGGCATAGACTTGTCTGAGGAAGAATTTGGGCAATTGGCTTTGGAAAAGAAGCGCTTGATCTATATTCGAGGTAAATGGGTGCAATTGGATCCAGCCTACTTGGAGCAAATTCGCCATGCTATGAAGCAAATTGAGAGGAAGAAGGGGCTGTCTTTCCGGGATGTATTGGAAATGCATCTGGGGGAAGGATTCGCGGCGGATGGTGATGGTCAGAGCAGAACTATAGATGTCAAGGTAGAGCTAAATAGCCATTTGCGCGCCTTGATGAAACAACTGGGTCAGACCCGGTCTATTCCGCTCGTTGAGCGGATTGATGGCTTACACGCTGAACTTAGGCCTTATCAGGTGCATGGGGTGTCGTGGATCCTATTCCTGCGTAATTTGGGGCTGGGTGGATGTCTAGCTGATGATATGGGGCTGGGGAAGACCATACAGTTTATTGGTTATTTGTTGAAGGTGAAGGAGCTGGGCAAAAAAACAAAACCTTCATTGCTCATATGTCCGACTTCTGTACTTGGCAACTGGCAGAAAGAGCTCGCGCGATTCGCACCGACACTTCAGATTCAACTTCATTATGGTGCACAGCGGGAAAAAGGGGAAGCTTTTGAAGCATCGCTTGGAAATGCTGATCTCGTAATTACTTCTTATAATCTCGCGCAGCTCGATGAAGAAGAGTTGTCTAGCGTTTCGTGGGATATGCTATGCTTGGATGAGGCGCAAAATATTAAGAATGCTTATACGAAGCAGTCGCAGGCGATTCGTAAACTAGAAGCAGGGCAGCGTATTGCTTTGACTGGAACACCGATTGAGAATCGATTGACTGAGCTGTGGTCGATTTTTGACTTTGTAAACCCGGGGTACCTGGGGACTTTGAATCATTTTAACCGACAGTATGTAGGTCCGATTGAGAAAAATGGTGATGGCTCTAAGGAGCTGACGGCTCGTGTTCAGCGTTTGATAAGGCCGTTCCTGCTAAGACGGCTTAAGAAGGATCCGGCGATTCAGCTGGATTTGCCGGATAAGTATGAGGGGAAGGCGTATGTGCGCCTCACCACGGAGCAAGGGGCGCTGTATGAGAATGTCGTACAGAGCTTGATGGAGAAGATTGAGGACTCGAGTGGGATCGAGAAGAAGGGACTCATTCTTACCTCGCTGATGAAGTTGAAGCAGATTTGTGATCATCCGGGTTTGTTTTTGAAGGAAATTGGTGGGGCGGGCGTGAGAGTAGGTACGAAAGCAGGTGCAGGAGTAGGTGCGAGAGCAAAAGAAGGGCGCGGCGTACTCGCCGCCGCGGTTGATGTGAGAGCACGCTCAGCGAAGCTGGAGCGGTTGGTGGAAATGATCGACGAACTCAGGAGCGAAGGAGGCAGCTGCCTCATCTTCACCCAGTTCGTCGAGATGGGCCACCTGCTGCAGGCTACGCTTGCGCAGGCGCTGGGAGAGCCCGTGCAGTTCTTGCACGGGGGTATCAGTGCAGTGAAGCGCGATGCGATGATCGCGCGCTTCCAGGACGCGGCGCTCCCTGCGGAGGAGCGCTGCCATATCTTCATCCTCTCGCTGAAAGCAGGAGGAACGGGATTGAACCTGACAGCGGCGAATCACGTGTTCCACTACGACCGCTGGTGGAATCCGGCCGTGGAGAACCAGGCCACGGATCGGGCTTTCCGCATCGGGCAAACGCGCAACGTGCAAGTGCACAAGTTTGTTACGCTCGGCACGCTCGAAGAGCGAATCGACGAGATGATCGAGCGTAAGCAAGGTCTCAGTGACCAAATCGTCGGCACCGGCGAGAACTGGGTCACTGAGATGTCGACAAGCGAGCTGCGCGAGCTTTTTGCTTTAAGGCGTGAGTGGATTGAGAAGTGAATCAAGTTGAGCAAGAGAGGCTATTCCATGCATGATGGTTTTAGCCTCTTTTGCATTTTAGGGAGAAAAAAAGGCGCCACATCTCTGTGGCACCCTCTCTATTTAGCTGGAAAAACAGCTGCAACAATCGCATCAACACTTTGCTTCTCATTCGGATCCTTAGCAATTAACTTATTCATTAATGCTTGATCTGGCGTACCTTGTTTTTGTAATACAGCCAGGTACCAACGGACCAATAAGCGGTTCACTTGATCATCCAAATTCTCAGTCATGTGCGGTTGAATTAATGCAACTGCCCCTTTATAATCACCGCGCATATAACTGATTTGGCCAATATTGAGTGCCATCGATGGTGTGACTGCGAATTCACGTCCTTGCATTTGTTCTTTCGGTAAGTTTTTCAAAGAATCAATGCGCGCAAGAACCTCTTTATACGTGGTAAGCGCACTATCTAATCTTGTGTTAAACTCCTGTGCATTGCCTTTTGTATTGGCTTCGCCTGCTAGCTCAATATTCAGTGAGATGCTCTTCTCATACATATCCATATACCAAGGGTAGTTTGGAATTTGAGCGTTTGACCACTCCAAAGCCCCTTGTTTATTCCCTTTGATGAGAAGCATGTTTAGCTGCTGCATGGCCACGACGCGGTTATGAGGCTCTTTTTTCAAAAGCTGACTCATTAAGTCTTGGGCTTGATTGAAAAATGGCTCACTCTTCGTAGGATCATTCGGATTTTCCTTCTGCATTTGGCTATAAACTTGAAGCAAAAGCCCAATTCGACTTACTTGACCTGTTAACAAATAATCCGGATGTCCAGGATGCAAAGAAATGGCATTATCAAGAGGTTTCACAATCTGATTGTAATCCTTACTTGTTTTTATAACTTCAATAGTTTGCTTGTAGGAACCATTCGCCGAAAGCAGCTGAGCAGAGATGAAGAACATCACTAGCGACAATACCGCAATACATGCAGGGAATATCTTGTGAATAAGGGCTGATTTAGACTTTAACCGCAGCTCGCCTGAGGAGCTGTTACTCAACATACCGCCTAGAGCGAGGAATAGAATCGCACCTAAGTACACATAGCTTAAATCAAAGTCGATCATACTGTGAACCAATAGGGAAATCATGATAATGAAAAATAGGAAGTGCAGATCTCGTTTTTCTTGAGAACTTCTAATGTAACTTCGGATATAGAACCAACCAACTGCGATGACAAATCCGATAAAAGCTAGGAAACCAAGCGCACCGGCTTCAACCAAATATTGCAAAGCAAAGTTATGAGCCTGACGACTCGTATACGGATTGTTTTGATACTTTTCATAAAGGGAAGCCCAAGCTCCGCCACCTGCACCAATGATGGGATAGTCCGACCAAAGCTTAACAGCATCTTTATAAAATGTTCCGCGCTCCAACACACTGTGTTGCTGGAAATTAATATTCTCAACACGTGTTTTGACGTTCTCGGGAAGAATGTTCTTAAACCCAGTATCACTTAGAATAAGAATAGCTCCAACCACACCAATCAAGACAGCTGCGATGGGAAGAATGAATGTTGCATACTTCTTGGCATCAAATCGAGCTGTTACACGTTCCAACCATGGCTCACCAAAGCGTTGAATAGCCACGGACAGTCCAGCGAAAACTAGGGAGGCTAGTAGTAGAATCCACCATCCATGCCAAGATTCTGAAGTACTAGGTTGATTTTGTAGTCCGATGCCAATATCCGTTACTTTTTCTAAAATGACCAGCGAAGTAATAAAGGCTAGTCCCAGTTGAACCAACGCTAAGATCTGACGACTCATTCGGAAGAAGAACATCATGATGAGGAATACCACTGGGATTACGACAATGGCCCCACGTGATAATGTCAGCCAGAAAGATACAATGGTTGGAATCAGTAAAAACGCATGAATGAGAACTATGTACCATTTACGAGATTTAATAATGAAGAATAAAGAACTAAGCGTTATCGTAATTAAAAAAGCTGCGTACGTGTTTGCATATTGGAAGACTGAGGTTAAACGTAGTCCGTTGGAATCTGTCATGATCGCATCGCGGTACAGATTTTTATCCGTTCCATCCATTAGAGCAAACCATCCGACAAGGTGTCCTGCGAAGGTTTTGTTGCCTAACCAGTACAAAAGTCCGAATAACACGATGAAATATCCTGAGATCATGAAGAGTTGGGAAACAATCGACACACCGAGCTTGTTTTTTGTCAAAAATACACCTAAAATGAAGAAAGTTGCATACAGCATTTGGATGTAAACCATATTTGTTGCCAAATAGTGAGATGCCGAGTTCGACAACGAGATAACATACGTAAGCGGCATGATGAAGACGAGAATGGTAAGGAGATCTTTCTTTTCTTTAAGCTTAAACACAAATAATGCTAGAATCGCAACTAGCAAAAGAATAATGGAGGACCACACTGAAGCGGAGTAAATGCTTCTCTCAAACTCTGATGTACCGCCATTAAACAGCGCCCTTTGAAAAGGTGCCCAGAACATAAATAAGCCCGTAAACACAGCTAATACCCAAAAGATGACAGAGCTTTTATCCGTCGTTATCGTTCCATTCGATTTTGCACGCGAAGCCGCGTAGGCATTCTTACTTGCACTCATTCCAGATAGTCTCCTTCTTCGCTAAAGTTCGACTTTATTTTAGCATACTGGAAGAGGGTTTCCAAACGATTGTTTATAGAGGCTGAATTATGAAAATAAAGGGTAGTGAATGTGGTAAAAGAATTTATCAGTAATTATACATTACTACAGAGGCGCGATTAGAAATTTGTGAAACCACCTCTACGTGTCACTGGAATTAATGGGTTTTCAGTGAGTCAATATCAATTTGAGTATGAGGATAAAATATCAAAAATCGGAGAGGTTTTATGAAAATTAGAAAAGCAATTATTCCAGCGGCAGGACTTGGAACAAGATTTTTACCTGCTACAAAGGCAATGCCCAAAGAAATGCTACCCATTGTAGATAAACCTACCATACAATATATCGTCGAAGAAGCGGTTGCTTCGGGCATAGAAGATATTATTATTGTCACAGGCAAAGGAAAGCGGGCAATTGAAGATCATTTTGATATGAGCTTTGAACTAGAACAAAATTTATTGACTAAAGGTAAACTCGATTTGTTAGATGAAGTCCAAAAATCTACAGATATGGCGAATATTCATTATATAAGACAGAAAGAACCTAAAGGTCTAGGGCACGCTATTTGGTGCGCCAAAAGCTTTATTGGTAACGAGCCTTTTGCAGTACTTTTAGGCGATGACATTGTACAATCACAAACGCCTTGTTTGAGGCAAATGATGGATTTTTACAATCAGTATGATAGCTCTATTGTCGGTATAAAGCCTGTCCTCAGCAATCAAGTGCAACGATATGGAATTATTGATGGAATGGCTATAAATGATAATTTATATGAAATAAACAATCTTGTCGAAAAACCTCTCGCAAAAAATGCTCCTTCTAACTTAGCGATTATGGGTAGATATATTTTAACTCCAGAAATTTTTGAAATCCTGTCAGAACAAGAAATTGGGGCAGGAGCAGAGATTCAACTGACAGATGCAATCGTAAAGTTGTTAGATACTCAAAAAGTATATGGCTATGAATTTGAAGGTATTCGCTATGATGTTGGTGAAAAGCTAGGATTCATTAAAACAAATATTGATTTTGCATTAGAAAGGGAAGAACTTAGTAAGGATCTTTTGGATTACTTACAAGAAGTCGTTGAGAATAGAGTGCGGTAGGGTCTATATTTTCAAGGGCGAATGATAATCACTAAATACTAAGGACAAGGATTTGATTTAATGGAGCAATACATTAAAAATTTTATGAGATACACTCATTTATTAAAGGAGTTAGTAGCTAGGGATTTAAAGATAAAGTACAGGCGCTCAATACTAGGTTATTTTTGGAGTTTGTTAAATCCATTTCTGATGATGCTTGTACTTACTTTAATATTCTCTAACCTTTTTAAATTTGATATTCCGAACTATCCTATGTATTTGCTCAGTGGGCAACTTTTGTTTACTTTTTTTTCAGAAGCAACCAGTTTAGCTATGACATCTATTTATTCAAATGCTTCACTACTGCAAAAAGTTTATATTCCTAAATATATTTTTCCTTTATCTAAAGTTTGTTCAAGCCTGATTAATTTATTATTTTCAATGGGCGCCATTATCATTATGCTATGGATAACCGAAGTTAAAGTAACAGTAACTATACTTTTGTTCCCACTTCCAATATTATATTTGTTTCTTTTTTCTTTAGGAATGGGCATGATTCTTTCAGTGATAGCTGTTTTCTTTAGAGATATGCTGCATATTTACAGTATTCTTTTAACTGCATGGATGTATTTTACTCCGTTATTTTATCCAATAAATATAGTTCCGGATTACTTAAAAGAAGTTATTAATTATAATCCTATGTATTATTACGTAGAATATTTTCGAGAAATTGTTTTATATGGGACGTTGCCATCGGTTCAATTAAATTTAATTTGTGGCTTAACAGGCGTTATTACATTGATAACTGGGATGGTCATTTTCTATAAAAACCAAAATAAATTTATTTTATATATATAGATAAGTGAGGTAAAAATGGAGAATATCGTTGAAGTTAGAGATGTGTCAATGAAATTCAACTTAAATACTGAAAAAGTTGATAGTTTGAAGGAATATTTTGTTAGATTTGTGAAGAGAGATCTTGCTCGTGAAGAATTTTGGGCGTTAAATAATATTTCATTCAATATACAAAAAGGTGAAGTTTTTGGGATTGTAGGATTTAATGGATCTGGAAAAAGTACACTTCTCAAGATAATAGCGGGTGTTCTTAAGCCAACAAAAGGCGTTGTAACAGTTAATGGGAGTATAGCTCCACTTATAGAACTTGGAGCAGGTTTTGATATGGACTTGACAGCAGCTGAAAATATTTTTTTAAATGGTGCAGTATTAGGACATTCAAAATCGTTTATGAAGGAGAAGTTTGAAGAGATTATTGACTTCTCCGAACTGCATGACTTTGTAAATGTACCTCTCAAAAATTATTCTTCCGGTATGGTTGCCCGACTTGGTTTTTCTATCGCTACACTAGTTACTCCAGATATATTGATAGTAGATGAAATACTAGGAGTAGGAGACTACAAGTTCCAAGAAAAATGTGAGTTGAAAATGAAAGCAATGTTGGAGAGAGGAACAACCGTATTGTTAGTTTCCCATACTATTTCTCAAATAAAGAAAATGTGTGATAGAGTTGTTTGGATTAATAAAGGCAATATGATTGAAGTAGGAGAAACGGGTGAAATATGTGATAAGTATTTGGGGGAAATTTGAGACATAGGGTGTTATTTTAAATATATTTTTACATTGTGTGGAGGATAGTGATGAAAAAAATAGTAGTAGTTTTAGGTATGCATAGAAGTGGAACTAGTGCATTAACAAGAGGTATTATCGAATTAGGTGCTTTTCCGGGAAAGGATTTATTACAACATCAAGAGACTAATGAACTTGGACACTTCGAAAATAATGAGATTATTAATATAAATGAAATGATGTTATCCGATTTAGGTTATTCATGGCATTCAATAGATAAATTTTTTATTGATACTATTGGCAATGCTGTAGAAATATTAAACACAAAATATTTTAGAAGAGCAAGAATGATAATAGAGAGTCTATTAAACCAGAGTGACTTTATAGTAATAAAGGAACCTAGGATTATGGTGTTATTGCCTTTTTGGATTCAAGTGCTCAGTGATTTTGAACCTGAAGTAGAAGTGCAATATGTATATATCCATAGAAACTATGGAGATATTTTGCGCTCTCTGATTAAAAGAGATGGATATACGAGTGATTATGCCGAAAATATGATTTTGCTTTATAACTATGCTATGTTTAAATGTTTAAACCAGAACTTTTATGCTGTTTGTTACGCTAATTTGTTGGAGGAGCCATATTGTGTTTTGCAGGGATTATCGAAGTTTCTGAGTGTAGATGAGATAATTGATAAAGTCGCACTGAAAACTTTTTCAGAAACTTTTTTTGATAAGAGACTTGATCATTCTAGCGACGGTAAAAGTACTCTTAAAGAGTTTAAAAATGATAAATTTGTAACGATACTAAACACACTTGTAGCCGATATCAATGCAAATAATAGTGTTATCACTTTGGATAGGATTCATACCACAAACAGAGAAATTACAAAATTGTTAGAAACACATTTGTTTCTAACAGATGATTTTGTATTGTACTATTCGCCTGATTTGAATTTTACCGAAGAAAAAAAGAAATTTAAAATATATCAAACTAAAACAAGAAATACCATTAGGTTTTTCTTAGAAAATGATGGCTTTGTTAAAAATCTTCGCCTTGATTTATCTTCAAACATTAGCTTTATTTCAATTTATAGCATTAAAATTAATAATAATTACATTGATTTAAGGAACTTGACAGGGAATTTTGTAAGTAGAGATAAAAACAGTTTTATTTTTACTACTAAGGATCCCCAATTTTATATTTACGATTATTTTGAAATAATACATGAGATTGAGGTCGATTTCATAACGGAAAATAAAAAAATTGATTTTTTTGCAAAAACACTATCTGATAATTACAATGAATTGAATATTGTTGTAAAAGAGTTGAAAAACAATTTAGAACTGTACGATGAACTAAATAAAAATAATAATAAAGAAATTATCTACTTAAATAATGCACTGGATCATCATGAAACTATCGTGGTTGCATATCGTGAGGAAATAGAAAGCAAGAATAAAGAAATAAAAAGTAAGGATCAAGAGATAGAAAGTAAGGATCAAGAGATAGAAAGTAAGGATCAAGAGATAGAGAGCCAGAATCAAGAGATTAGAAATAAGGATCAAGAGATAGTAAGTATGGGTCAAGAGATAGAAAAAAAGAATCATGAAATAGAAAAAAAAAATCAAGAAATCACATTAAATATTTTTAAGTATGCTGAAGACAAATCAGATTTCGTTAAACAACTAATGAGTAACACAAGAAAGAAAAAAGGGTTATTGGACAAAATCAGAAAGTGGAAAGTATCATACTATATCTTTAAAAGCAAAAAATTTGATGTCAATTATTATTTAAATAACTACGACTCACTCTACAAATTTGATAACCCAAGATTTACACAATGGCGCAATTCAAAGTTTAAATTCTTGAGGGTGCTTTCCAAAAGTATTAATCATCCTATTAGACATTATGTTTGGCATGGAGTATATGATGGTTCGAATCCTAACCCAATGTTTGATACACTATATTATTTGGAATGTAATCCAGATGTATTGGCAAAGGGTATTAATCCTTTTTACCATTACATTAAATATGGTGTTTTTGAAAAAAGAAATGGGGCAATTAGGCCATTAGACGAAAGATCAATAACAGACTATAACAAAATAATGGAATCTAATCTTTTTGACCCAGAATATTATTTATATAGGAATATTGATGTAAGAGCAGCTGGGTTAGACCCACTAACACATTTTTGTAGTATAGGTTGGCGTGAAGGTAGAAATCCATCTGCTAATTTTGATATTAAATTTTATTTGGATAAATATACAGATGTAAGAGATGTCAATATAAATCCAGTAGTTCATTATATTGATTCGGGGAAAAATGAGAATAGGGAAACAATAAAAGTTAATAATCTTAAGGGTGACAAAACGATTGTTTTTGTTGGGCATGAAGCGGAACGAACAGGAGCACCAATAGTATTGTTGGACTTGATAAAATGGTTTAATAATAATACAGAATACAACGTGAAAGTAATCCTTCTAAGAGGAGGAGAAATTCAAAATAAATACTTTGAAATAGCTGAGACACTTGTTCTTGATAACAATTTTGATCAAAGCAACATAAACGATTTTATCCCATACAATTCAGTTGTTTTATTAAATACAATAGTTGCTTTTAGAATATTCGATAGTTTATATAATAATAAAAATTATAAGGTTCTAACGTATATTCATGAACTTGAGAAAACGATTCGAATTTTTCCGAAAGAACTGGATTCATTGAAAAAAAATGCAGATGTTATTTTAGGTGCTTCCGAAGCGGTTACGAATAACTTGCTATTAAATCATGGTGTAAATCCGAGAATTATTGAACCAGTATACGCTTTTATTGAGCCACTCAATATTATTAAAACAGACAATGAAAAAATAAAGTTTAAAAAATTTCATGATATTCCATTGAATTCAAGAATTGTCGTCTCTTGTGGAACTGTATATTATAGAAAAAATCCAAAAGGGTTTATAACTGTTGCAGAAAAGGTTTTGAGCCAGAATCCTGATTTTTGTTTTATATGGATTGGAAATGGTGAAGAAAAAGAAGAATGCATTGAATTAATCAGAAAGGAAAATTTATCTGAAAAAATAAAATTTATTGGCACACTAGAGAATACTAGAGAATATTTTTCTAATTGTGATATTTTCTTGTTGCCAGCAGTTGAAGATCCATTTCCACTAGTTTGTTTAGAGGCAGCTGAGTGCAGTATTCCTATTATTTGCTTTGATGAAGCTGGTGGAATGCCAACATTTGTAGGTAATGATTGTGGAATTGTTGTGCCATTTCTAGATTACGATAAAATGGCTTCTGCTGTTTTGGAAATGTCAAATAATACTTTAGCAATTGAATTAGGAAAGAAAGCTAAAGAGAAAGTTCTTGCAAAACATACTGTTAATAGAGCGTCACAACAAATAAAGAAAATAATAGATAGTGAATCAAAGAAAAATCCACTTATAAGTATAATTGTGCCTAATTATAATTATGAGAAATATTTGAAACAAAGATTAGATAGTGTTTATAATCAATCATTTAAAGACTTTGAAGTAATTTTATTAGATGACAGCAGCACAGATAATAGTATTGAAATATTAGATGAATATAGAAATAAATTCCCGGAAATAACAAAAACAGTCTATAATTCTGTGAATGCTGGTAATGTTTTTGAACAATGGAAAAAAGGATTAGAGCAAGCAAAAGGAAAATACATTTGGATTGCAGAGGCGGATGATTATGCGTCAGAGGACTTCCTGAAAAATGTATTAGCGCCCTGTATGATTGATGAAGATATTGTTTTATCATATTCGAATTCTAATGTAATCGGTTCAAATAATGAGTTTTATAATACTTATGATAATGTTCCATGGTTGACAGACATTGATTTATCGAAGTGGAAAAATGATTATATTACATTAGGCAAAGATGAGATCAATACAGCTCTAGCTATAAGATGTACAATTCCAAATGTTTCAGCAACTTTGATAAAGAGTGATGCAATATATATAAGCTTAGCTAAAAGTCTAGATTTCGTAAAAGCTGGAGATTGGATCTTTTATATCAACATTGCGAGATTAGGAAAAATTTCTTATATTTCACAACCACTCAATTATCATAGAAGACATAATCAAACTGTTACAAGTTCAAAAGGCGATGAACTAGGAATAATAGAAATAAATAAAGTTCATAAGTATGTTAGTGATACTTTTATATTAGAAAATAAAACTAAACAAATTATGGTTGATCTTGTTAAAAAAGAATATGAAATATATTTTCAAAGAGGATCTGTAAATTTGAGTTTTGAAAAACTTTATGATGAATCAAGTGTATTACCTAATAATACAACTAAAGTGAAATCTGTGGCTTTGTATATGCGAGGACTAAATTTTGGTAAGGGCGGAGCCGAAAAAATATTAATTAGAAAGGCAAACTTATTATATGAAAACGGTTTTGATGTAGTAGTAATAAATAGAACTAATGTTAATTCTGATTTGCCCTATGACTTAAATCCCAATATTGATGTGATCCATATAACGGAAACGGAAAAAGTGTCAGCTATTCTAAAAAATAGAAGTATATCACAGTGTATTGTATTTGGCATTGGTCATGATGATCTAAATATAATACAAGATTTGAAAGAAAATAAAATGAAAACCATTTATTCCATGCATAATTGTGTTGAATTTTTCGATTCTTCCCCTGGATATAAAATCCATATGAAGTCGATAGGACTTAGTGACAATGTGTGTGTAATTACAAATAATTTTAAAGATGAATATATTAAGCGTAATGTAGATGAAAATAAGATATTAGTAGTTCCTAACATGGTTACAAAACCTGATTCAAAAGAACCAAAATTGAATTTTTTAAGAGAAAGAAAATATATTATTACAGTAGGAAGATTAACAGAGCAAAAACAGCAAAGATTACTTATAGAAGCTTTTTCTATAATCAAAGATGAAATTGAAGAATATGACCTAATAATAGCTGGTTCTGGTTCATTAGAAAATGAGTTGAAAACATTGGTAGAATCAGTTGGCTTAGAAGATAGAGTTTCATTTTTAGGTTCTGTTGACAATATTGGTTATTACATGAGAAACTGTGAGTTTCAGGTTATCCCCTCGAAATTTGAAGGGTTTTGTTTAGTATTATTTGAAGCTGCATCTTTTGGAAAATTATCTATAGTATTTGAAGAATGTCCTCCATTTAGTGAATTATTTAATGAGGATAGTGGTATCGTTTTGGTAAATAAAATGAATGCAATTTCATTATCCGAATCGATTTTATCTACTATAAAAAATAATTTACTTGAGAAAAATTATGATAAAATGTTGAGACTATTTAATGAATATGAAGAAAATACCGTTATAAAAAAATGGATTGGTATATTGGAGGATAACTAAAATCTTAAAATGGGAAGTTTAATTATATTAGCCTCAAAATAAGGTCGAGAATAATATGGGAATTTTGGTAACGGCAATCATTCGTAATGAAAGACGGTATCGAATTTCCTAAAAATATTTTCCGATTATTGCTACAATCTCGTAGTTTTATGAAAGTATTAAGCAGCTAGAAAGAGATTATCTTGCAATTAGGTTTACATAAGACAGGATCATCAAGTATCCAAGAGACTTTGTTCTTAAAAAAAATTTGAATTGGTCCTTGGCGATTTATAGCACCTTGTGTGATGATCCTACAAAATATCATGGGAATATTCAGCTCGGGTATAGTTCTGCTCAATTAATTAATCTAAATAAAAATAATTTAAAGAATGAAATTGCTGAAAGTAAGTTTTCAAAATTATTGCAGGTGAAGATATTTTATTACTTTCATTAGATAATTTAAATTAAGGTGATTATACATGCAAGACGATGCTTTACTTCAAATGTAAGAAATTATTGGATATCTGAAAAGTTGAGGGATTTAGTTTTAAGAAATATTTGCAGGTAAAATTAAAGAAAAAGAAAAGGGCTGGTTCTTTGAACAGGCTATGGAGGTAAATTAGGAGGGACAATGAAAAAGAGTATTATTTTGATTCCAATTTTATCACTAATCACCGTGGCTTTATTATTCAAAACTTATTATATTACAAAAGAAATAATTGAAGTGCGTTTTTCTTCTATTGATAATGGAATAGAATATCAAGTTTATTATTCTAATAGTAATGAAGATTTTAGCGAAAAAAATTCGGTGAAATTACAATCTCAAAAAAACAATGAGTTAACTGAAAAAAAAATATTGATCGAAAGTCCAAAAAAAATTGATAATTTGCGTTTTGATGTCGGTTCGAATCCAAGTGAGTTTAGAATAAAAAATTTAATGTTTATTGGGAATAAAACAATAGTACCTACTTTCGAAGATTTTAACAATAAAAAAAATGACCAGATTACAAATTTAACTAATTCAAATGGCATTATTAACTTCAAAACAACTGGAAATGATGCTTTTTTTGTTTTTAATAATATTGATTTGAATGAAATAAAAAGTCAAGGATTTAAATTTGAGATATTTATAATGTTAATCATTATTACACTATTCTTTTATACGATCTTGTATAAAATTTTAAAATAACTTTTATAAATATTAATCAGCAAAAGGTCTTAAATTTTATGAATAAGTTAAATTTAGAAAGGAATAAGTATGTTCAATTTATTTAAAAATAACCAAACATTAAAGGATTCTATTAATGGTCGTGAGAATAATTTTGATTTGATTAGGTTTATAGCAGCAATTTTTGTCTTGTTTTCCCATTCATATCCACTCTCATTAGGACCGGATGCCTTCATCCATGATCCATTATATAAATTAACAAATGGTGTAGAATCTTTTGGATCTCTCGGTGTAGGGATTTTCTTTGTTATTAGTGGATATTTCATTACCCAGAGTTTTGAATATAGTTCAAATATTTATTCGTATCTTAGAAATAGGTTCTTGAGAATCTTTCCAGCATTAATATCAGTAATTCTACTTTCAATTCTTGTAGTAGGCCCTATTTTTACAAGTTTGAGTCTTAAAGAATACTTTATCAGCAATGAAACTATCGGATATTTTCAGTCTGTTATGTTAAATACTATGCAGTATACTCTACCAGGTGTTTTTGCTAATAATCCATATCCAAGTGCGATAAATGGTTCTTTATGGACACTTTGGTATGAAGTATGTTTTTACGTTATAGTGGCTGTGCTAGGTAGTTTAAAAGTAATAAAAAAACCAATAGTTCTCTTAATATTTATTTTTGACTTGGGACTATTCTTTCTATTGAATAAATTTTATTCATCATCTATTTTGTTTCAATATATTAACCTTTTCACTTATTTTTCAATGGGAATGGTGATTTATGTTTTTAGAGGGAAGATAAAGATCGTTGGAGTATTGGCGATTCTTTCTCTTATAATATTGGTAGGATTAACATACTATGGACAATATAGAATTGGATTTTTACTATTTGGATCGTATTTAATATTTTACTTAGCAGTAGGTGCAAAAAAAGTATTTAAAAAGTTTCAGGATAATGGTGATTTTTCTTATGGGATGTATATCTTTGCATTCCCAGTTCAACAAATAACTTCTCTTATATTAGGGAGTTCAATTACACCTAAATATAATTTTTGTATCTCTTTTATTTTTACTTTTAATTTAGCATATATCTCTTGGCATTTAATTGAAAAAAAGTTCTTAAAATATAAAAACACTAAAATTAGTGTAGAAAAAATCGAAAGAGCATGATAATTAATTAATATCAGCGATATTTAATAAATTCATATAATAGGCAAGCTGGCTGTAAACTTATCAGGGGGGGTGTAGCTTTAAGAGAGTAACCTTAAGTATTAGAGTTTTCCCCTGAATGAGTAAGATTATTAAAGAATTTAAAGCAAGAACGAATGATTTAAATAGGAGGTTTTCATGTGAAAGGCATCATACTTGCAGGCGGAAGCGGGACAAGACTCTATCCCCTTACAAAAGCCATTTCAAAACAAATTACCCCTATATACGATAAACCAATGATATACTACCCACTATCTGTTCTCATGCTCGCAGGTATTACCGAAATATTAATTATTTCTACACTCAGAGATCTACCAATGTTTAAAGAACTTCTTCAAGATGGTAATATTTACGGACTTGAGTTGTCCTATGCAGTACAAGAACATCCAAATGGCTTGGCAGAAGCATTTATCCTCGGGCAAGATTTTATTGGAGATGATGCCTGCGCGCTTGTATTGGGAGATAATGTTTTCTACGGTCATGGTCTCACTAACATGGTTCGAGAAGCCGTTGGAAGGATTCATGGGGCTACGATATTTGGTTACCAGGTTAATAATCCTATTGCATATGGTGTGGTTGAATTTGATGAGGATGGAAAAGCCATTTCTTTAGAAGAAAAACCTAAATATCCGAAATCGAATTATGCGATACCAGGGCTATATTTTTATGATAATACAGTTGTTGTTAAGGCTCGGCAAATCAAGCCTTCTGCAAGAGGGGAATTAGAAATTACAGATTTAAATCGTATGTATCTTGATGAAGGTACTTTAAATGTTATTAATATGGGTAGGGGAATGGCTTGGTTGGATACAGGTACCCATGACAATTTGCTGGACGCAGCTAATTTTGTGGCGACAGTTCAGAAGCGACAAGGTTTATACATTGCTTGCATTGAAGAAATCGCGTACCGAATGGGCTTTATAAATAGACAACAATTAGTACTTCTGGCTAAACCGTTAGAGAAAACAAACTATGGACAGTACCTTAAGAACCTAGCTGAAGACACTGAAATGATACCCAGTGACTTCAATGGAAAATGAAGGTACTCAAGGGAAGTCGAGGAGTGAAAACTCATGACCAAGTTTAACAAAATTGAAACAGGTATTAAAGAACTTGTTGTAATAGAACCCAAAGTATTTGGAGACCACAGAGGATTCTTTATGGAATCCTACAATCATAAGGAATTTGAAGCGATTGGCTTAAGCATGAATTTTGTTCAGGACAATCACTCAAAGTCAATAAAAGGGGTACTAAGAGGCTTACATTTTCAAACAAAGCATCCTCAGGGAAAGCTGGTTAGAGTAACTAAAGGCAGCGTATGGGACGTTGCTGTGGATCTCCGAGAAAATAGCGAAACCTACACTAAATGGTATGGTATTCTACTTTCTGAAGAAAATAAAAAAATGTTCTATATACCCGAAGGATTCGCACATGGGTTCATCACTCTGGAAGATCAAACGGAGTTTATGTATAAATGTACGGATATTTATTACCCTGAGTATGAGGCTGGAATCCGATATGACGATGATCAAATTTCGATCCAGTGGCCATTTAATGAGTACGGCATAAATATTGAACAGATTTTGCTTTCAGAAAAAGATGGGAAGTTGCCGTCATTAAAAGAATATTGGGAGAAGAAATAATGATTGATTACAGCAAGAAGTTCGATTGCACATGCTTATAACTTCTTCCGTGGGAGACTATTCTTCCGCGGCTCTCGTAAAGAAAGCAGCAGAGGCTTGGCCAGCAGATTATTTCTATTACGGACCATTACACTTTAGACGGGATTACAGAAGCTCAAAGGATTGGTTTTGAGGCTGGAGGAGTAGAGGTAATTGCTAGGGTAGAATCAAGCTCTAAATACAAGGGGAAAACGAATGAGAATGGAATCGGCGCTTGCCGATCACCATGGAGGATGTTTTGGAGTTTAGCAAGGTGGTGTCATTGCACTTCCCCAAAGGGTACATAAACGATTATCTATCTGGATTTGATGAGTGTTTGGCAGATGGGAAGCCGTGTGCAATGTTAAAACCATAATTACACCATAAGAAGCTATAATGGATTGAGTTGTTTCTCATCTAAAACCCTATTAAATGAAGAAAAAACTTAATGATTTCAAAGAGGATATTGCCATAATATGGGATAAATGAAAAATGAAAAGGAGGTGTATGATCATAGAAATTTCATCAAACAACTTAATTTTTCATACATCTACGATCAATAAAAAAAATCGTAATGAACTTAATCAACATAAAAGTTGTGTATTATGGTTTACAGGATTATCTGGTTCTGGGAAAACAACTTTGGCAAATGAAGTTGAGAAGCAACTCTTCTCAAGAGGAATTCGCACTTATATTCTCGACGGAGATAATATTCGTCTTGGTCTTAATAAAAATTTAGGCTTCAGTGCAGAAGATCGACAAGAGAACATCCGTAGGGTTGGAGAGGTTTCCAAGCTATTTGTGGATGCTGGTGTTCTCGTTCTATCAGCATTTATTTCACCTTATCAGGCAGATAGGGAAATGGTTAGAAACATGTTTGACGTGGATGATTTCATTGAAGTTTACGTTAACTGTTCCTTAGATATTTGCGAGCAGAGAGATCCCAAAGGACTATATAAAAAAGCTCGTAAAGGAGAAATCAAAGAATTTACTGGAATTTCTGCACCTTACGAGGTGCCAGTTTCGCCAGAACTGAATGTAGAAACAGGAACTCTTCCACTTGCTGAATCAGTTAAACTTATTATTGAAAGACTGATTGAAAAGCAATTCATTTAATAGAGTACAATTGAGAAGTATCATGTCATATGATATTGGTTGTAGTATAACTCTAATGAACAAGGGGATTTCATAATGAAACTTTTAATTACAGGTGGAGCTGGGTTTATCGGCAGCAACTTCGTTCACTATATGCTGGAACGATATCCGAACTATGAAATTATGAATTTGGATGCCTTAACCTACGCAGGGAATTTAGAGAACTTGACTTCGATCCAAGCAAGAAAGCAATACATGTTTGTTCGCGGCAATATTACAAATCCCGATCTGCTGAACAGTTTGTTCGAAAAAGGAATCGACACGGTTGTTCATTTCGCCGCGGAGTCACACGTGGATCGTAGTATTCTTGAACCGGACGTATTTGTGAAAACGAACGTCCTTGGTACTCAGGTTCTGCTGGAGGCTGCTAGGAAGCATTCTGTTAAGAAATTCGTCCATGTCTCGACCGATGAAGTATACGGATCTCTTGGTGAGACAGGTCTCTTCACAGAAGATACACCACTTTCACCGAATAGTCCCTATTCAGCCAGTAAAGCAGGATCTGATCTATTGGTACGCTCATACCACGAAACGTTTGGACTAGATGTGAATATCACGCGTTGCTCCAACAACTATGGTCCCTACCAATTCCCTGAAAAGTTAATTCCTTTGATGATTGCCAATGCCTTAAGTGACAAGGCTCTGCCTGTTTATGGAGACGGGCTTAATATTAGAGACTGGCTTTATGTTGAGGATCATTGTAGTGCGATCGATTTGGTTCTACATAAGGGAGTTAGCGGTGAGGTTTATAATATCGGTGGAAATAACGAGCGAACGAACATCCAAATTATCCAAACAATCCTTCGTGAGCTAGGGAAGCCTGAGTCTCTGATGCAGTTCGTTAAAGATCGTCCAGGACATGATCGTCGTTACGGTATTGATGCCACAAAAATTACAACAGCGTTGGGTTGGAGGCCGAAGCATAACTTCGAGACGGGTATTCAGGAGACGATTCATTGGTATTTGAACAATCAAGACTGGTGGAAACGAATTCAGACGGGTGAATATCAAAAGTATTTTAATGAGCAATACGGTTTTCGTTTAGGTCAACAAGCATGAGGATCGTCGTAACGGGTGCTAATGGGCAGCTTGGACAAGATATTGTAAAGTTGTTAGAAGCTCAGCATGAGGTTCATGGATTAGGGAGAGAAGAGCTCGATATTACGAATGAGGGTCTTTCATTAGATGTAATTCAGCGTATATATCCAGAAGTTGTTATCCATAGCGCTGCTTTTACGGCAGTTGATCTTGCGGAGACTAATGAAGAGGATGCCTTTCAAGTAAATTCAGATGGGACCAGAAATCTAGCAATTGCTGCTGAGAAAATCGGGGCAAAGTTCGTATACATTAGCACGGATTATGTCTTTGATGGGAGGGCTACGCATTCTTATAGTGAGGATGACACCACAAATCCACAGAGTATATATGGAAAGTCCAAAAGAGCTGGAGAACTCCATGTTCAAGACATCTCGTCAAAATATTATATTGTAAGAACTTCTTGGGTCTATGGCGAGTACGGAAAGAACTTCGTGAAAACAATGTTAGAATTATCTAAAACTCGTGATTCAATAAAGGTTGTAAGTGATCAATTTGGATCACCAACATACACAGTCGATCTTGCCTTATTTCTTCAAAAACTCATTCAAACAGATCGTTATGGCATCTATCATGCCTCCAATTCAGGTGTTTGTTCCTGGTATGACTTTGCTTGTGCCATTTTTGAAGAAAGTGGTATAACGATGAAGGTAGAGCCCTGTACAACGGAAGAATTTCCGCGACCTGCTCCAAGACCTCGGAATTCGGTTATGGAGCATGGGGCAATACGAGCAAATGGATTTGAAGATTTACGTGCATGGCGGGAGGGACTCAAGGCTTTTCTAAAAAGAATAGAGGAAGCTTAGCAGGCGATGAGAGCTATCAGTATGCTTAGGTGCATAGTGGTGGCTTTTTTTGATTCGAATTTCTTGCTGGAATATGTCGTTTTGTTTTAAATACAATGTAGACTTGCTAAACACAGGCATTTCTAATAAAAGTCAATGGATAATAATTCACTCAAAATATATTTTTGTTGCACCAGATATGTGATCACTTGCTTAACGGATGTTCTGATATCTTGTTTGTTCGTATCAATCGTTAGATCAGGATCATCTGGTTCTTCGTAAGGGGCAGATATTCCAGTTAAATCTTGAATTTCCCCTAATCTTGGCTTCTTGTATAGTCCTTTAGGATCTCTTTGTTCACATATGTCTATCGAACATTCGATATAGACTTCAATGAAATCCCCGTGGGGATGCATGGATCTAACTATATCTCGATCTTCTTTGTATGGGGAAATAGCGGATGTAATAACAAATAAACCACTGTCAACCAACAATTTGGAAACTTCACTAATTCGTCGAATATTTTCCTTCCGATCAATTGGATTAAAGCCAAGATCCTTATTCAAATCGTGCCGGAGATTATCCCCATCTAATACGTAAGAGCGTATTTCATAATTGTACAGTTCTCGCTCTACCTCAGTTGCCAATGTAGACTTTCCCGCACCCGAAAGACCCGTAAACCAAAGCACACAGCTTTTATGATTATTTAGTCTTTGACGATCTAGTTTTGTTACTTTAGCATTATGCCATCTGACATTTGGTTCGTCTATCTTCATCATTTTCCTTCCCTCCTTGAATGCATGTTAGTAGTTACTGGTCTGTTAGAAAGTTGTAAATGAAATGCAAAGGCAAATCTTAATCCCAGTCATATTTTTGATCTATTAATTCAAACAATTTTTGATTATGGGGATGAAAATATGCACCTAATAGCTCTCGTGTTTGGGGATCCATAGGTTCATATTCACCTTGATTCAAGGGATCGTGATGAAATTCAAAATTAGATACGCCAAGAAAATTTGTCACTGCATTCATAGAGCTTGGAAGACTGCTGAAAAATTCCTCGTAATTTAAAATTAAAATTTGATCTTTAGGAAAAAATTTGTACCACTCTTGCAGCTGATCTGCATAAATTCCACGGTTTAAATAAGAATAATGTTGATAAGTCACACTATTGTAATTCGATTCACTTTGAAACTTTTCGAAGTCTCCGGCTATTCTTTCTTCCTCAATGTGTAGAGCATCTTCAAAGCTTAATACTTCTCCAAGGTTACGAACAGCGTGGTGATAATGAGAATAAGCCCTATCAATTGGATTTCTTAACAGAACAATAATTTTAGTTCTCGGCATCATTTCATATATACGTTTAGCAACATTAGGATGAAAAATATAATAAGGTGTTGCTTCACCAGTTAGTTGACGATTACCAGTTTTCAAAGAAGGAAATTGATCAATATACCAATCTTTCCCTTTATCAAAATTTACATCAAAATAATGAACTTCCTTGGTTACTGCTGCTTCAATATGGGGATGCTGGGATAAATAATGATAGAGTGCAGTTGTTCCTGCTTTTTGCGCACCTATAATTAAGAAATCTGGGTCAACTTTGGGGTTATACTGATGATTAGTAATGTACACTTGTTTATTGAACCTATTCAAAATCCAGTTGAAGAATTTCATTTTATCATAGTTGTTGCCCTTAAAAAGTTGATGCTTCAGTCTATTTATTATATGCACAAATTTAAATAATTTTGTATGCGCATGTTGAATTGATTGAGTGATCGCTTGATCAATAATATGACTTGACTCTTTACGCAATTGGCTCAACTCTTGTGCGATTTGCTGATGGGATTGGTTTTGTTTATTCAACTCATCAATCAATTGTTTATCTTCTTGGACCTGCTGGTTTAACTTTTCAAATTGTATCAACCGAGTATTATAGTAGCTGTAACATTCATTACTGTGAAAAACATTTTTCTTAGATTTTAACATATATGTGAAATTTTTGTATAAACGAGTAACTCTTTCTCCAGAATAAAGATTTAATTCATCAACTGATGATTTACTATGTCTTAATTCTGTTTTAATGTCCTCACTAATCTTTGTTTGTAATTCTTCATTAAGTTCAATACCCGTAAAAGATGCAAGTTTCCCTACACAGTCCAAATTTTCTTCAATAAGAGAATCGTAAAATAATACTAATTTGTTGTAGCCTTTCGTATATTCAATAACATTTATCATATAGTAATGCCATATAGTAATGCCTTTTTGTAGTTGTATTTCGTTTCGTTTTAATAAGGATTTTGCAACATCAAGTGGGTTTCTTAGTGTAATGATATAGTTTACTTCAATTTCTAACACATCGTAGATTTCATTCCAAAGTGGTAGCAAAATACAAGTACGCGGATCTTTAAAGCCCCAAATTGGAATGCTTTCAAATTCCTTGCTAATTAATTCAATCAAATGATGTTTATATTGTTCTATCTCGGGATTATGTAGCCAATTCTTCGGTAAAGGAGCGAGGCTGTCCCATTTTCGGTCCAAGGCTGCCAATATTTTTTCATGCGTTTCTACGATTCCGCTATGTTCCCAATAACCTTCTGGATTATCTTCCCAAGCAGCAAGCATATCTTTATCTTTTCCAATATATAATCCTAAATTATTTAGTGTTTTCATTAACATAGAAGTACCACTTGTATGCATGCCTAACACACATATTGCTTTTTTCATTAAATCTCTCCTCAAGTTCATCCGATGAATATCTGGTTGGGTTAAAACAATGAACTCATCAACCGCCGGTAACCTTATTATACGGAATTGAAATCAGTAATTAAACGACACTTTCTGACAATTATTTCACATTAAACGGCTTTGTTTGTTGATTCAGTGATATAATGAGGAATTAGATAGTGAATAGATAGAAATTTTAAAGGATGAATAGTCAATGGATAATAATTCAACCCAAAAATTAAGTGTTGTAAATAATGACAAAAAGGTGTTTTGCATTGGACTTAATAAAACAGGGACGACTTCTATGGAGAAATTCTTAAATGACTTAGGGTATGAATTAGGTAATCAAGCTCAAGGTGAATTGCTAATTAATGATTGGGCTAAAAGAGATTTTAAAAATATTGTGAAGTATTGCGAGAGTGCCCAAGCATTTCAAGATATACCTTTTAGTCTGGATTACACGTATCAGATCCTGGATTATGCTTTTCCTAATTCGAAATTTATTCTTACGATCAGAGATTCAGCGGAGATGTGGTATGAATCGTTAACAAGGTTCCATACAGAGATTGTTGGAGCGAAAAGACTTCCTACAGCAGATGATTTAAAAGCGTTCGAGTATAGATATAAAGGCTTCCTATGGTATGTACAAAGTGTAAGATTCGGAATTGATGAACAAACATTATATAACAAGGACATATATATTAAGTTCTACAATGATTACAATAAAAGAGCTATGGATTTTTTTAGGTTTAGGGAAAATGATTTTTTGAAGATTAACTTGTCAAATGAAGATAGCGCTGAAAAAATATGTGGTTTTCTGGATATTTCATTTAATGGTCAACAAATGCCGCAGTTGAATAAATCAACTTAGACAAATATTAATGTGTTAAGAGGGGTTTCAATTTTACAATAACCAGTAAGAATATTAGAAAGGATGCAAGCATATGGGCAATTCAGTAATCGTCTGCGGAGGTAAAGTGTTAGCAGAAATGTTATATTATGATTCTTTAAAGCATCCAGACTTTAAAATAGAAGCTTTTGCGCAAGACGAAGCATACTTGGATGGATCTAGCGACTATTTAGGGCTGCCGGAAGTAGGGTTGCGTGAAGTTGTCGAATATTATCCGCCTGCATCCTACGATATGATTGTATTGACAACTTCCTATCATGATATGCGAAACAGAGAAGGCTTGTACAGAAAAGCAAAAGAATTAGGATACCGTCTCCGGAATTATATTAGTCCATCCAGTATCGTTTCTCCAAATATCGAGATGGGGGAAAACAATATTATTTTTGAGCAAGTTTTCATAGGTGCTAATGGGCGCATAGGTTCATGCAATACAATTCGGCAACAAGTTTATTTAGGACATGATTTTAACTTGGGAAATAATAATGTGATATCGCCAGGCTGTAAAATCGGCGGCAGGTGCCGCATCGAGAATAATTGTTATATTGGGATCGGTGCTACAGTTATAAATAATATTACAATATCTGAGGAGAACCTAGTTGGAGCTGGCAGTGTTGTCATTAAGAACACAGAACCATTTTCAAGGAATGTCGGAAACCCAACCAGAGTACTAGGTTATCATCAGCAAGAAGGATTAAAGGTGATTCTATAATATGGAGAGAATTATTGTAAACTTCACACCAACTGGCATGATACCCCAGAAAAACGATACCCCTCATATTCCGATTTCACCTGAAGAAATAATCAGTGATGTTAGATTGGCTTGGGAACTGGGGGTTACTATGGTTCATCTTCATGCTAGAAATGGTGAGGATCAAACACCAAGTTATCATAAGGAACATTATGGTGAAATCATTGCAGGTATACGTCGTTTTGCACCAGAACTCGTTATATGTGTTTCTACATCAGGCCGCGCTATTAATACTTTCGAAGCTAGATCAGACGTTTTGTCTCTAGAAGGTGTTTTAAAACCGGATATGGCAAGCCTGACACCAGCTTCTTTGAATTTTAACAAAAGCGCCAGTATGAATGAACCCTCAATGATATATTCTCTAGCTGAACAAATGAAAGAAAAAGGAATATTGCCTGAATTGGAGCTATTTGATTTGGGTATGGTTAATTATTCGAATTATTTAATCGCGAAGAAGTTGTTACCCCCTCCCGTTTATGCCAACTTAATATTGGGGAATATTGCAAGTGCTCAAGCAGATTTATTGCATATTGGATGTATGATTAAGGATTTCCCGCCAAACACAATCTTCTCGTTAGGAGGGGTGGGACAAGCTCAATTAAAAGTGAATTCGTTAGCAATTGCAATGGGCTGGGGTGTACGTGTTGGTCTGGAGGATAACTACTGGTACAATGAAGAGCGATCAAAATTAACAACAAATTTAGAACTTCTAAAAAGAGTCCACAATATTATTTCGGCAAATGAGAAAGAGGTAATGTCATCAATTGAATTACGCCAAAAACTAAATCTGGAACCTGGTTTCGGGCGATATGGTGTTGCAGGCTCCCATTCAGTAAAGGATTTAGTATGAAAGAATTAAAAAATATTAATGATTTAGGTATAAGTAATGGGATTCCCTTTTTTGAAAAACCTTTATTTGTTGGTCGTCCGAATATAGGAGATAAAGAACTGTTATTTCAATACATAGATAGCATATACGAAAGTAGGCAACTCACAAATTTTAGCCCTCTCGTTAAAGAATTTGAAAGAGAATTAGCAGGCTATCTTGGTGTAAAACATGTTATTTCTACATGTAACGGCACTGTTGGGCTAGAAATCGCTATACGTGCACTGGAGTTAAAAGGTGAAGTTATTATACCGTCATTTACTTTTATTGCAACTGCGCACGCGTTGAAATGGCTTGATATCGAGCCTATATTTGTTGACGTCGATGTAAATACGCATAATATTAACCCTGAATGTATCAAAGATGCAATTACTCCTAAAACAACAGGGATCTTAGGTGTTCATTTATGGGGAAGGCCGTGTGACGTTGATACCTTAGCACAAATTGCAACTGAAAATAATTTGAAATTGTTCTTTGATGCTGCACATGCTATGGGGTCTAGTTATAATCGTAGAATGATTGGTAATTTTGGTGAGTGTGAAGTGTTTAGCTTTCATGCGACAAAGTTTTTTAATACATTTGAAGGTGGTGCAATTACCACCAATAATGACGAATTAGCAGAGAAAATAAGACGTATGAGTAATTTTGGATTTAAAGGCTATGATAATGTAATTGGTTTGGGGATCAATGGTAAAATGACGGAAATTTGTGCTGCAATGGGTCTGGTTAATTTTAAAAAGACGGATGAATATATAAAAATTAATTATGATAATTATGATACGTACAAGCAAAGGCTCTCTGAAATTCCAGGTTTAAATATTGTTAAATATGATGAAAATGAAATTAATAATTATCAATATATCGTAATTGAAATTGATGAAAGTGTATTTGGAGTAAGTAGAGACAAATTATATGACATTTTGCATAAGGAAAATGTGATCGCTAGAAGATATTTTTATCCTGGCTGTCACGATATGACACCTTACAAAGATCAAGGAATTAATGATGAACTAGATTTGATATGTACAAAAAGGTTAACAAAAAATGTTTTAGTATTACCTAACGGAACTCAAGCATCAGAGGAAATTATAAAAGGCATCTGTAAAATAATTGAATTTATTTATGAGAATCGTAAACAGATTAGCAGTTAAGGAGCTTATATGCCAAAAGTTTCTGTCATACTAACATCTTACAACCATGAAAAATATATAGGTAAGAGTATTGAGAGTGTATTAAACCAAACATATACAGACTATGAGCTAATTATTGTTGATGATTGTTCAATGGATAACTCTTTTGATGTGATTAAAGGATATGACGACGAACGGATTACAGCGATCCGGAATGAGAAGAATATGCGGCAGGAAGGTTTTTATAACGCAATTAAAAATGCGAGAGGCGAATATATTGCCATGCATCATTCTGATGATATATGGGAGAAAGAAAAGTTAGAAAAGCAAGTAGAGTTTTTAGATAAAAATGAAGAATGTGCCGCGGTATTTACTTTGGTAAATGTCATTGGTGAGAATGAAGAACCTTTTATAAAAACCGACCATTTGTATTATAATATTTTTGACCAGCGTAATAAAACAAGGTTTGAGTGGTTAAATTATTTCTTTTATTATGGTAATTGTTTATGCCATCCTAGTATTTTAATTAGGAGAGAATGCTATGAAGAATGCGAACTGTTTGATTATGGGTATGCACAACTTCCTGATTTTTTAAAATGGATTAAAGTGTGTTTAAAATATGATATTCATATTCTACAGGAAAAATTAATTAAATTTAGGATTTTTGATAATGAAATAAATATGAGTGGAGTAAGACCAGAAGTACATATTAGGGTACAGTTTGAATATTATAATATTTTAAAATGCTTTTTGAAAATACAAAATTCTTCCGATTTTATAAAGATATTTCCTCAAACTAGTAAATATGATATTAACAATGAAATGGTTATTGAATATGCATATGCAATGGTTTGCTTAGAGCTTAAGACACTAGATTTCCATAAATTATATGGTTTAAATTTGCTTCTTGAACTAGTGAACAATAAAGAAAAAGTGTTGAAAATTAAGGAACTTTATAATTATACATTTATGAATGTTATAAAAGAATCTTCAAAATATGATGTGTTTAAATGTTTACCAGAGGATTTAAAATTATTTTCACATTTATATATAGATTTTAATGATGGATTTACTGAAAAATATAAAATAACCAATTTAATCATTTCTCAAACAATGTTTTATGATTTTTCGGCGTTGTTTAGTATTAAAAATTTAAAAGAGGAAAAATTTATTGATAAGGAAGTTATTAATCTACGCTTTGACCCTGTAGAAGGACAAGCTTGCCGTTGTAAAATAGTAAATGTTGAAACTGACGGAAAGTATCACGGCATTAGATATAATAATGCGACATATGAGCAAGACGGATATGACATATTTTTAACAATAGATCCCATTTATGAATTACAAGGAGATTTTAAAGAAGCAACATATATAAAAATAGATTTTAAGCTTGAAGTTATTAAACACTATGAGTTATTAGAAATATTCAACTCAAAAATAATACAACAGATCAATAATAATAATAATGAGATAGAGCAAAAGAATAATGAGATAGAGCAAAAGAATAATGAGATAGAGCAAAAGTATAATGAGATAGAGCAAAAGAATAATGAGATAGAGCAAAAGAATAATGAGATAGAGCAAAAGAATAATGAGATAGAGCAAAAGAATAATGAAATAGAGCGAAAGTACAATGAACTAGAGCAAAAGAATAATGAGATAGAGCAAAAGAATAATGAAATACAGAGAAAGAATAATGAGATAGAGCAAAAGAGTAATGAGATAGAGCGAAAAAGTAATGAACTAGAGCAAATATTAAAATCAAGGTCATGGAGAATTACAAAGTTGATAAGAGAATGTAATAATATGTTAAAAAAAATTAAGTAGTTAAATACAGTTAGGTTGATGCATATCTAGCGGCTAGTCTTTAAGGGGATATCATGAAAATAACAAAATCCAAGGTGAGTATTCATATCGTCACCTATAATAGCTCGGAGCATATTGATAACTGCTTGGAGGCTGTACTAAAACAAACACTACCAATTGAGAGGATTATCATTATCGATAATTCCTCGAATGATGATACGCTTCAAAAGCTATTCAAATGGAAAGATCACTGCACGTTGATTGTGAACGCTCGAAATAACGGCTTTGCAGGAGGACACAATCAAGCTATTCGGATGACGGGATCAGACTATTGTTTGATTTTGAATCCAGATGTCGTGCTGGAGGCAGATTATGTTGAAAGAACGCTCCAAACCCTATTGAGTGCTCTGGATGCAGGAAGTGCTACTGGCAAGTTGCTATTCAAAGCTGATCCTACTCGTATTGACAGTACAGGCCTCATCATCAACAAAGCTCGAAGAGCTTTTGACCGAGGCGCCTATCAGATGAGCAGCGATTTTCAACACCGAGAAGAAGTCTTTGGTGTCTCCGGGGCTGCGGCTATGTACTCACGCGAAATGATCAACGACATTAGTCTCAATGGCGAATTCTTTGACGAGGACTTCTTCGCCTACAAAGAAGATGTAGATGTAGCATGGCGAGCGCAATTGTTAGGCTGGAAGGCACTTTATGAGCCAACAGCAATCGCTTATCACGAACGTGGCTGGAAAGAGGGCGGGAGGAGAAGCAAACCGCTTTTTGTAAGAAGATTATCTTATATTAATCGCTATAAAATGATGGTGAAGAACGATGACATCAAGACCGTTATGAAGCATTTCTTCCCGCTATTTCTTTATGAATGCCTTAGTCTTGTATACGCACTCATCCGTGAACCCCAATTATTAGGGGCTTGGTTAGATTTTTATCGCAAGTACCCAGAGCTGAGAAACAAAAGAAGTTTAATTAGTTCGAAACAAAAACAAGCTTCGTCTGAAGTGTATAAATGGTTTATCAAATGATTAAATAAGATTAGCAGACGCTAGTCTTATTTTTTAGGCGAAATTTAATATTCCCCTACTATTCCCGTGCTATACTAAGGGTAATCAATCAAAAAATGAGGTCATCACTTGGATTTGTCCATTATCATCGTGAACTACAAAACGAAGGATCTAACACTAGCCTGCATTGAATCGGTTTTCTCGTCAACTACATCATACAACTATGAAATCATTCTTATTGATAACGCATCTAACGATGGAACGATACAGGCAGTGAATGAACAGTTTCCACAGGTAGTCACTATCGCCAATACAGAAAACGTAGGTTTCTCTAAAGCCAACAACCAAGGCATTTGCATTGCCAAAGGTCGTTATGTCCTACTCCTGAACTCCGATACCATCGTTCAACAAGATACCATCCAAACAATGTTGCATTTCATGGACGAGAACCCTATTGTAGGGGCGAGTGGCTGCAAAATCGTGTTACCGGATGGTTCGCTCGATAAAGCCTGCAAGCGGGGATTCCCAACGCCTTCAGCATCGTTCTACTATGCATTCGGATTTGCCAAGCTATTTCCGAGAATCCACAGATTTAATCAATATCAGCTTGGTTACTTGGATCCTGACCAACAGTATCCGATCGACTCACTAGTTGGAGCGTTCATGCTTGTGCGCCGCGAGACGATCGAGCATGTCGGGATGTTGGACGAGGAATTTTTTATGTATGGTGAAGATATCGACTGGTGTTATAGAATTAAGGAAGCTGGTTGGGTGAATTATTATTATCCAAGAACTCAGATCGTTCATCATAAAGGGGCTAGCAGCCGAAGAAAGCCGTATAAGATCATTTATGAGTTCCATAGAGCGATGATTTTGTTTCATAATAAGCATTATCGTAAAAAGTATTCTTGGCTGACAAATGCCATGGTATACATAGGTGTAGGCGTGAAGTTCGGCCTGTCGCTTGCTCGAAATAAATTACGTTCAACGAGGTGATCCTGTTTGATTCGTCAGAGTCAAGGTTTCTTAACCCAACTATACGCTTTGGCTGATTTCATATGTATCCAGCTCGTGTTTCTCTTGTCTTGGTGGCTTAAGTTTAAAAGTGGTTGGATTCCATACGGCTCGCCGCTGCCTTTTAAACACTATGTGATGTGGAGTTTAATTTACGCGATTATTGCTATTTTTATCAGTTATTTGGTGAATTTCTACACACCGAAGCGAAGAAAACGGTTTTCTTTTGAGGTTTTGAAAATCATTCAAGTACATGCGTTCAGTTTACTGATGCTGCTCAGTGTGCTTTTTATCCTCAAAGAAGTCGATGTATCTAGAGCATATCTCTTGCTATTCCTGGTCAACAACATCCTTGTCATTAGCTTCTACCGTTATATGATTAAGATTCTACTTAAGCGTGCTCGGCAAAAAGGTTATAACAAACAATTTATCCTCATTCTCGGTGCTGGCTCGCTTGGCCGCAAGTTCTATACGAAGCTGAAACAGCATCCAGAGCTGGGTTATGAGGTAGTTGGGTTCCTTGATGATTACCAAGAGAAGCACGAGGTGACGTATCAGGGCTATAGACCGATCATTGGGAAGATTGATGAGTTGGAATCGATTCTGAATGATCGTATCGTGGATGAGGTCATTATTGCGCTCCCCCTGGATGCCCATCAGAAGTTCGGCAGTATTATTAATGTTTGTGAAAAAATTGGTGTCAAAACGCTGATTATTCCTGATTTTTATGACTTCTTGCCTTCGCGGCCGTACTTTGATAATTTTGCGGATATGCCGCTGATTAATGTGCGTGATATTCCTTTAGATGAATTCCGTAATCGATTGTTCAAGCGTGCATTTGATATCATTTTTGCCATTATAGCAATCCTAATCACATCTCCTGTTATGCTAGCAGCAGCTATCTCGATCAAACTCACTTCTGACGGCCCGGTCATCTTCAAGCAAGAGAGAGTAGGCCTGAATCGCAGGCGCTTCATGATGTATAAGTTCCGAAGTATGAAGAACCTGGGAGACAAGGTTTCAAATACGGAGTGGACGGTGGAGAATGATCCGCGGCGAACGAAGGTCGGAACATTTTTACGTAAAACGAGTCTGGATGAGCTGCCGCAGTTTTTCAATGTACTTTTTGGACATATGAGTGTGGTGGGGCCAAGGCCGGAGCGTCCTTATTTCGTGGAACAATTTAAAGAAGAAGTACCCAAGTATATGGTGAAGCATCACATCAGGCCTGGGATTACGGGATGGGCGCAAAGCAACGGTTTGCGTGGTGATACATCGATCGAGGAACGAATTAAGCATGATATTTTCTATATCGAAAATTGGACTTTTTTATTTGATATTAAAATTATTTGGAAAACTGTTGTTAAGGGTTTTATTAATAAGAATGCCTATTAAAATCATATCGCATTAATTGAATGATGACAGTTTGTGACAAGGGAATTCCTTGCTCATCCAACTTCATCACTGATATAATAATTTCACAGGGCATGTGGTTAGGAGGATGCAGGATGGAAGCAGTGCTTAAGCAAATCTTAGAAGAACTTCAAGCTCTAAAAGCTGGGCAGGATGTTATGCAAACCGAAATTCAAGCTTTACAAGTTGGACAGGATGCCCTCCGCGCAGAACTTAAAGAATTCCGAGATTCAAGCGAAGTGACCAATAAGCTTCTCATTGGAGATGCATCTGGAATCAAGAATCAACTTCGCGATCTGAGAGATGATATGAAGGAGTTTCGCCGTGAGGTGCGCGATTGGACCCGAACTACCGATCGCAAGATTGATACCTTAGAAGATAGGTTAGATGGCGTGCGAGACGCACTGAACTAATTGATTCAATTATGTCAAGTCACTCTAAGGAGTGGCTTTTTTGCTTAGACTAAAAAAATATTGAACCACCCGCATGATTCGCCAACATTTTCCCCATACTATTGCATATACTGTGTAGGCGGGGAGGTTGTGGGTATGATTGATCATGAAGACGCTTATCAGGATGAGCATGTGTCGATCGGCAAAGGATTGATTGTCGGTGTGGTCTTCGGTTCCCTGATTTGGGCAGGTATTATTGCAGGTATCGTATATATATGGTAAATGCATCTCATACAAGGAAAAGGCTGCTGGGGCTGTGAAGCTCTTGGCGGCCTTTTTACGCTCGCATAGAGCTCAAACGATATCGGAGCTGGTCACCCGTCTATAAACGGTTGTCGGAGGCTTTCTACGATTCTCTTGCATATGCTAGCAAAGAGGTGAGAGGACGTATGAGAATAACGCCAACAGCTTTAGCTGGGCTTGTGATGATTGAACCTGAGGTCCATGCGGACCATCGGGGATTTTTTATGGAAAGCTATCATGCGGCAAAATTGGGCGTGCAGGGGGTTACGATAGATTTTGTGCAAGATAATCACTCACTATCGGAAGAAATAGGCGTACTGCGTGGGTTGCATTATCAATTAAACCCGCATGCGCAAACGAAGTTAGTACGCGTGGTCGCGGGCTCGATCTTCGATGTGGCTGTCGATATTCGTCCTAGCTCACCGACATTTGGTCAGTGGGTAGGTGTTACCCTCAGTGCTGCCAATAAACGGCAGTTGCTCGTTCCGCAAGGCTTTGCACACGGATTCTGTACGCTGGAGCCGAAGACACAGGTATTATATAAGGTGGATGCGTATTATTCGCCCCAGCATGATCGTGGGATACGGTGGAATGATCCAGCAATCGGGATCACATGGCCGACGACGTCCCCGATTTTATCGGCTAAGGATGAGGTGCACCCTTTATTGAGGGATGCGGAGATTCATTTCTAAATGTAAGTAAGGTAGAAGGCTGGAAGTCGAAAGATGGTGCTTTTTAATATCAATCTGAGTTATAATTAGGTAAGCTTATTGTGACAAGGAGCGGATAACTTGGCTCAGATGACGGATCGGGAGTTTTTAAGCGCAATACTAGGTAGAATGAATGAAATTGGTGCGGATGTAACTGAAATTAAAGATCGAGTTGAAAGTATGGATAGAAGATTAAGCCGTGTTGAAGATCGATTAGATTTAATGGAAAATAAATTAGATTCAATGGAAAATAAATTAGATTCAATGGATGATTCTTTGAAAGAAGTCAAACAAGTCCAAACTCAACAAGGCGAGCAAATTGCCGGCATTGCAGTAACGATGATGGAGCACGCGGCAAGCATTCGAACACTGAAGTTGGTTAAATAAAAGCAGGATTAGAGATGATTCTAATTCTGCTTTTTGCTTTTAATATCACCTTTGCAACAATTTCATGGTCAAGCCATAAGCTTGGCTGCATAATCGAACAAGTCCCCTCATATGCATGTACTATGAGGATGTTAATCATGAGTGAGGGGATGATCGAATGCGCCGGGTCACATGGATGGTAGCAGTGGTAATGTGCGTAGCATTGGTTCTCGCAGGTTGCGGGATAGGTAAAAAGGATGCAGGATCTATCGTAAAGGACTTGGATCATGTGATGGGCAAGTCGAGCAGCTATCAAGCGTCAGGAAGTATGATTCTGAATACGGGACAACAGCCGCAGGAGTATGCAGTTGAGGTGGCGTTCTCGCCGGAGCACTTCTATCGGATTTCTCTGACAAATGCCACAAAGGATGTTACTCAGATCGTTCTGCGTAATGAAGAAGGTGTGTTCGTCTTGACGCCGCACTTGAAGAAGAGCTTCCGATTCCAAAGTGATTGGCCGGAGAATCAGGGTCAAGTGTACCTGTTTCAATCTTTAGCCAAAAGCATCATTGCGGATAAGGATCGTCAATTTACGACGGACAAGGATGCCTATGTCTTCGATGTAGCCGCGAATTATCAGAATGAGCAACTTTCTCGCCAGAAAATTTGGCTGAATAAGAAAACTCTCGCACCTGCTCAAGTGCAAGTGTCAGATGCGAATCAAAATGTGTTGGTGCAGGTGAATTTCACGCATTTTGAATTCGATACATCGTTTGATAAGGATTATTTCCAAATGGAGCGCAACATGACGAGCTGGAATTTGCAACAGCAAACTATGCCTACGTCAGCTGACGTTGCAGTCACTGATGCAGATCACCCGGCAACTGGGGATAAATCAGTAACGGACAAAAATCTGTCCGCAACAGGTGGTCAATCCGATCAATCCAAAGCTGCGAGCACTACGCCGAAACCGGATGCGACGAAAACTGCACCAGCAACGGCCAAAGCACAAAGCGTTGGTATTGTTGAACCGTACTACTTGCCGAAAGATGTTGTGAAGCAGGATATTAGTGATATGAAGTTAGGTGAGGATGCCGCGGTACTCTTACGTTATAAAGGGAAATACAACTTCAATCTGATCGAGGTCAGACCTCAAGCCAAAGCTGTTTCACTGCCGCCTGGAGACATTGTTGATCTCGGATTCACGGTTGGCGTGATGACAGGGAATGGCTCAAAGGATGAGCCTAGAACACTGACTTGGACCAATGATGGTGTTGAGTTCCGGATGTTTACTGGCGATATGCCAGTGAATGAAATGATTCAAGTTGCGATGGCAACGGATGGACAGTCCGGGAAATAATGTTAACGTAAGAAGAGAAGGCTCAACGACATTAATAAAAAACAACAAGCTGACAACGGTACCCAACCGGAGTCAGCTTTTCTGTGTTGAACAATTTTTAACAAAAAGCTTCAGCATTAGGTTAAGATATGTGCTATCGTACATATACATGGATCTGCTATCAAAGGTAGCTAATCGAACAAGTTTTAGAGATAGTAGAGATCAGAAATAAGTTTAATTTATGGAGGAATGTATTCAAATGACTGATTTTAGTGTAGTTGTTAAAGAGAGAAGATCTGCAAATAAATTTATTCCTGATATTGCAATATCTGATCATGAAGTTGAAGAAATTATGAATACGGTAAAGTTTGCCCCTTCGGCATTTAATCTACAACATACCCATTATGTGGTAGTGAAAAACCCTGATATCAAAGAAGACATCTATCAAGCTGCAAATAAACAATACAAGATCCAAACAGCATCGGCAGTCATTGTAGTGGTAGGAAACATGGATGCTTATAAGGATGTAGCCAGAATAAATGAGGGTTTTCTTAATCTAGGGGTAATAAATAAACAAGAATACGACATGACTGTTGAGTCCGTTACAACATTTTATGAAGATAGAGGAGAAACTTTCATGCGGGAAGAGGCTATTCGTAACGCTTCGTTATCAGCACAGTTATTTATGCTGGCCGCAAAGGAAAAAGGTTGGGATACTTGCCCGATGATCGGTTTCGATCCTGAGTTAGTGAGCAAAGCGATTCAGCTTCCAGAACGATATGTTCCTGTTCTATTAGTTGCAATAGGTAAAGAAGATACATCCAGACAGCGGCCTAGAGGTTATCGCAAACCAGTAGGTGAGTTTGTTAGTTATAATAGATTTTAATAATATGACATGGCATTCTAGATAAGAATATTTAACCAACTCCCCTAAAGGGAGTTTTTTTGGTATAATGCAACTTTGGAGCGAATAGATAATTGGAGTGTTTAAGATGAATACAATTGATAATGTAACAATGGAAGAGATGCAGCTGTTCTGGGAGAATGAGACGCAAGCTTTTGCAACGTTTTTGAATAACGAGGGAAAGTTGAAGCCAGAAACAGCCGGCAAACATGTGGATCGCATGCGTTTTGTGATGACCGAGTATTTCGTGCGTTATGGAATCAACTATGAGGATGTACAAGGTGAAACGATTGTCGATTTTGTAGGCCGGTTCTTGATCAGCCATGTGCTGAGTACGAAGGAAACCGATATCGGTGCTTATTTGACTTCTTTCAAAAAGTGGATTCAATTCCTACAGGCAACTTCTAGGATTTCCAAAGAACAGTCCACTTCATTGAATGAAGTATGTAAGCATAAACCTTATTTTGAAGAGCGCTATGAGCAGTACATGGAAGCAGATAGTGACTATGCACTGGAACGTTGGCTGAACTCGAATGACATAGAAATCTATATTGAAAAACAAACACCACCTTCGCAGAGAAAGCTAAAACCTCTCGTTGTTGACCAGAAGCTGTTGCAGCTTTGGATGGATGGGCGGACGCCTGTACCTCAAATCGTCAAGGAATTCAGAGCTTTCCTAGAGGCTATTCAGACCGGGAAGAATATCAAATTGTCAGCTGCACGCAAACATTTGCCGCGAAAGTTCTGGAGCGAGTTCGATGAGGAGCAGAATTTGCAGCTGTTCCGTAAACCGACACTGAATCAAGACCAAGAGCCGGTGTACCAATTCTTTTTCTATGTAGCATTAGTGCTAGGAATAACAGAAGAAGAAACGCAACTTACGGTAAATGCGAAGCAGTTAGCCTTTTATTTGGCGCTTACAGAGCAGGAACAAGCCGTTGTCCTCTTAGATGCACTCTGGAATCGAGTGAACTGGGGAATTCTCGAGGAAGTTAATGAGGGTGGACGTCCAGAAGATATTCAAGCTTGGAGAAGAGCCATTGCAAGTGTGTTAGCAAGTTGGGCTGTCGGTAAAGAGCATAAAGTAGAAACAGAATGGAAGAAGTATCGCCAATCGGGTATCTTGCTCGATACGAGTGCTG
This sequence comes from Paenibacillus sp. J22FR83, assembly GCF_059691955.1. Classification (NCBI taxonomy): domain Bacteria; kingdom Bacillati; phylum Bacillota; class Bacilli; order Caryophanales; family Paenibacillaceae; genus Paenibacillus; species Paenibacillus sp. J22FR83. Next base: position 123,889 of record NZ_JCAUAM010000002.1, on the reverse strand, counting down.
ATGTGTTCTTACATGCGGTCGCGACCATATTGGTTCGTTTCGGTGTAATAACAGCGCAATTCTTGCCTGACTCAGAGGTGAAGTATGGGTTTCAGAGAAAACCAGTCGAGATGACAGTTCTTGAGTCTGGCAATCGAGTATTCCGTTATTTCGTCAACGAGAATGCCTATGTAGTTAATCATACACCTAACATTGCTGCCGAACCGAAAATCGGACGTAACGAACCATGTCCATGTGGCAGCGGCAAGAAATACAAAAAATGTTGTTTGTAATAGGATAGAAGAGGTGAACGCTGGTGGATGCTTTTTATCGGCCCACGTGGGTAGAAATATCGTTAGATGCACTGCGAAGCAACATTGAACAATTTCAGAAGGTACTGCCTGCAGGTATGAAGCAGATGGCAGTCGTTAAAGCGGACGCTTACGGACACGGGGCTGTAGAAGTATCCAAAGAGGTTCTCGCCGCAGGTGTGGATTATTTGGGTGTGGCGTTCTTTGACGAAGCACTTGAGCTCCGAAATGCGGGAATAACTGCGCCCATTCTTGTTCTGGGCTATACGCCGCCAGAGGGGATTAACCGTGCAAGGGAGCTGGATGTGACGATTGCGGTATACAGCCGTGACGTCTTGGAAGCTTTGCGTGAGCAAGGTCAGAAGCAAGAAAATGCGTTACAGAAGAAGCTGAAAATCCATATCAAATTGGATACCGGCATGGGGCGGCTCGGCTTGCATACGGAAGCAGATGCGATTCCTTTTATAGAAGAAGCTTTACTGCTGCCTAACGTGGATGTAGAAGGATTATTTACACACTATGCGAATGCCGATGAAATCGATAAAAGCTATACGCTAGAGCAATATGGCCGGTTCGAGCGGATTGTGAGCTATTTTACGGATAAAGGGGAGACGTTCCCTTATATTCACGCAGGAAATAGCGCGGCAGCCATTGATTTGCCAGGCTTGACTTATTCGATGGTTCGTCTCGGCATTTCGATGTATGGTCTCTATCCTTCTGAGGATGTGGATCAGACGAAAATTGAATTAAAGCCAGTTCTGAGTCTCAAAACAGGAATTGTACATCTCAAAACACTGCCTGCGGGTTCAGGTGTCAGCTATGGGACGATTTATCACACCAAAGGTGATGAACAAATCGGGACTCTGCCAATTGGCTACGCGGATGGATACTCTCGGATGCTTTCAGGCAAAGCGGAGGTGCTGGTTCGTGGCAAAAGAGTGCCGATCGTCGGCCGAATTTGTATGGATCAATGTATGATCAATGTCTCGGAAGTGCCTGATGTAAGTGCACTAGATGAGGTTGTCCTCATCGGTGAGCAAGGCGAGGAACGAATTACCGCAGAAGATGTGGCTTTTCAGTTAGGGACGATTAATTATGAAATCATCTGTATGATTTCTCACCGTGTAGCACGTGTTTATGTGCGAAATGGGGAACGTGTAGAAGCTTTGAATCCACTGATGCGGCACCGTTATTAAAATGCAGGAAATTACTTCATGAATTTACCATGCAACATTTGCAGGTTTGGAAAAGGGTTTCACGAATAGCGTATCGAATACTATGTATTAACAATCTTATATCTTAAGGTGTAACATAATTGATATACCGGAGGCATATATTCTATTGTATAATTTGGTTTTTGGAATGACATACTGGTAATATTGTCTTTGTATCGTTTCTGGGGGTGCGAGAGTGTGAGCAATGCGCATAATACGAAAAGGATCATGATTAGTTTGCCTGACAATCTGTTGCAGGAAGTGGACGGAATTGTCGAGAAGGAAAACTCCAATCGGAGTGAATTCATTCGTCAGGCAATGAAGCTGTATTTAATTGAACGCAAAAAGCGCAGTCTACGCGAATCCATGCAGCGTGGGTATATGGAAATGGCGAAAATAAATCTCAGCATGGCATCTGAAGCTTTTCAAGCGGAGGAAGAAGCGGACGGAACGCTTGATCGCTTAGTAAGCGGGGTGTAAGACGTGATTGTGAAACGTGGCGATGTATTTTTCGCAGATCTTTCGCCGGTCGTAGGATCGGAGCAGGGAGGAGTCCGTCCTGTTCTAGTGATCCAAAATGATATCGGCAACCGCTTTAGCCCCACTGTGATTGTTGCAGCGATTACAGCTCAAATCCAAAAGGCAAAGCTTCCCACGCATGTGGAAATCGATGCGGAGACGCACGGTTTCGATCGAGATTCGGTCATTCTGCTTGAGCAAATCAGAACAATCGACAAGCAAAGACTGACGGACAAAATTACGCATTTGGATGAAGAAACGATGCGAAAGGTTGACGACGCTTTGCAAATTAGTGTGGGACTGATAGAATTTTGAATAAGGTCTGGAACGGACGAGGGCGATATACCCTCGTTTTTTGGTTTGTACATACATAGGCATTCGATCAATAGAAGAGGGGTATGACTGTGGCAAATGTGGACGAGGCGAAAGTGAAGGCAGGAAAGACTGGGGTGGCTGAGTCAGAGGCCATTGCAACGGAGACCAACGGGTCAAACCCGAAAGCAAGTGAATATGAGGAACCGAAAGGGAAGGTACAGATTCCCGAGGAGAAGAAAGCGGAGATTCAGGAGAGGATCCTGAAACAAATCTCCGCTGAGTTACAGCTGCCTAGCGGCAAAGTGAAGACGACGATGGAGCTGTTGGACGAGGGCAATACGATTCCGTTCATCGCGCGTTATCGGAAAGAAATGACAGGCGAGCTCGACGAGAATCAGTTGCGGGATATCGAGGAGCGACTGCAATATTTGCGGAATCTCGAGGATCGCAAAATCGAAGTTGTCCGTCTGATCGATGAGCAAGGCAAGCTGACGGACGAGCTGCGCAGCTCGATTGAGCGTGCTGTAAAGCTGCAGGAAATCGAGGATCTCTACAGGCCTTACCGCCAGAAGCGGAAAACGAGAGCCAGCGTTGCGAAGGAACGCGGTCTAGAGCCGCTTTCGGCGTGGATCTGGAAGCAGCCTCGTCAAGGCTCGCTGGAGCAAGAGGCTTCGCGTTATATTAACGCGGACAAGGGCGTTGGAAGCGCCGCAGAGGCGATTCAAGGCGCGATGGATATCCTAGCGGAGAATATCGCAGATGACGCGAAAATACGGGCCTGGGTGCGTCGATTCACGCAGGACAACGGCATTATGCGAACAGAGGCGAAGGATGCGAAAGCAGAATCTGTCTACGAGATGTATTATGCGTATCAAGAGCCTGTGAAGCGCCTGCCGCCTCACCGTATTCTCGCGATTAATCGCGGCGAGCGGGAAGAGATTTTAAAAGTTGGACTGGATGTCCAGCCAGATAAAATTCACGAGTACATGCTGCGTCAAATCGTGAGAGGCGATTCAGTCGTAAGAGACGTGCTGCGAACGATTGTCGAAGATGCCTACAAACGACTGCTGGCGCCTTCTGTGGAGCGTGAGGTGCGCGGTGAAATGACTGAAGCGGGCGAAGAGCAAGCGATTAAGATTTTTGCGGAAAATCTGCGCAATCTTTTGCTGCAAGCGCCGATTAAGGGCCATGTCGTGCTCGGTGTCGATCCGGCTTACCGGACAGGCTGTAAGCTGGCCGTCATCGATGACACGGGCAAAATGCTTGAAATCGCCGTCACCTACCCAACCCCACCGAACAATAAGGTGGCGGAGGCGAAGGCGAAGTTCAAGCAGTTGATCAGCACATACAGCGTGGAGCTGATTGTGATCGGGAATGGGACGGCGTCCCGTGAAACGGAGCAGTTCGTTGCGGAGCTGATCGGTGAGATCAAGGAGCGGAAGCTCAAGTACTTGATCGTCAGCGAAGCAGGGGCGAGCGTGTACTCGGCGTCGAAGCTGGCGCAGACGGAGTTCCCTGATCTGGATGTCGCTGAGCGCAGCGCGATTTCGATCGCGCGGAGGCTGCAGGACCCGCTCGCGGAGCTAGTGAAAATCGAGCCGAAAGCGATCGGCGTCGGTCAGTACCAGCATGACGTTTCGCAGAAACGTCTGGACGAGAACTTGAAGGCCGTTGTGGAATCGGCCGTTAACCATGTCGGGGTGGACTTGAACACGGCGTCCCCGTCCTTGCTTTCGTACGTGTCGGGGGTCAATGCGACACTTGCGAAGAACATCGTGAAGTATCGCGAGGAGAACGGCAAGTTCAACTCCCGCCAGGAGCTGTCGAAGGTTCCGCGCCTCGGCGCGAAATCCTTCGAGCAGTGTGTCGGGTTCATGCGGATTCCGGGCAGCCGGAACCCGCTCGACAACACCCCGATCCATCCGGAGTCTTACGACGTGGTGGATCGGTTGTTCAAGGAGCTGCGCATCGAACTCGCGCAGCTTGGTTCGCAGCAGCTGCTAGCGCTGCTGCAGACGCTGGAGCCAGAGGAGCTGGCTCCTAAGCTCGGCGTTGGTGTCCCGACGCTGCGGGACATCCTAGACAGCCTGCAGCGGCCTGGGCGAGATCCGCGGGACGAAGTCCCTGCGCCGATCTTCCGCACAGACGTGCTGCAGCTGGAGGACCTTGTGCCGGGCATGGAATTGACCGGCACGGTGCGTAACGTTATCGACTTCGGCGCCTTCGTCGATATCGGCATTAAGAACGATGGACTGGTGCACATCTCCCAGCTCAAGAATGGCTTCGTGAAACATCCGATGGATGTGGTTTCCGTCGGAGACATCGTCCAAGTGTGGGTACTGAACGTGGACCAGAAAAAAGGCCGCGTAGGCTTAACGATGAAGAAACCGCAATAGTAGGTTGATGATAGCAGTTACGGCAGTTGGGAGTTCGCTCCCAACTGTTTTTTCTGCGTAGCCCTGTCTACCTGGGTACTTATCCGTAGTAAACGATCGTACGTTCTCATTGTGGGGAGTGGCGCTAAGTTTAACTGGATTTCCTCCATCTATTTTCATCACACAACCCCACATTTGCTGAACTAACTGGATTTTATGTAGCTAATTTCTGGGTTTCTCTTTAAAACTGACAGTTCGGCCTTGAATAGATGGAGGTTTTCCATCTAAACGCTGTAAAACGCCGAATTCACGCCAATTAACTGTAGTTTATACATTAAACCGAGGGGAACGAGCTGCTCCCTTGCTCTAAAACTCTACTTCTGCGCACCTCCCGTCTCCTTCACCAAATAAGTCATCCTATTTCGCTGCCCAGCAACAAGGGACAGCATGCCTTCCGTCGAGAGGCGAATCAGCCACTCTGCCGCAATACGTATGTTCACATTGCATTCGGCTGCAACTTCTTGAAGCCGAACCTTGCCATTGCGCCGATTGGCGATTTGGAGAATGAACTGTTTTCGAAGCTCCCACACATCGGCCTCAAGCTCAGCAAGGGTAGGGGGAAGAGGGGAGCCACTAGCAACAGACCTTCTATGTTCCAAGGAGATAACGTTACTTTGCGTGCTGGCTCGTTGCCCTTGCTCTACACGCTCCCCAGCCCGCAGCCCTTGCTCTACACTCTCATGAGTCCGCTGCACCTTCTCTAATCCCTCCCCTTCCTTCAACACGTGATGTACTTCTTTTCCACTCTCCTTTAGCACCTGAAATCGATCCTCCAATTCCTTTCTCCAAAACAACCTACGATGCTTCTCGCGCATTCTGCGCAACCACTGACTACTATTTGTCTGCATGTAATAAAGCCCCCTTTTCAAAATAAATACGCAAAAAAGCACAAACGAACAGCAGATCAATCTGCAAGCTCGAGTGTGCTTCACTCAGGTATTTATATTTACTTTTTGTTACATTTATTTACAGTATAGAGGGCACATTTCAAATATGCAACTGTTTTTTCTTGTTCTTGATTTTGACTTTTCTCGCATGCTCTATTTCTTTCTCGGTCTTATGTACACAATAGCAAAAAAGCCAGCACTTGTGGCACAAGTACTAGCTTTTTTATCAAAATTTACGTTTGCTTGGTCCGTCCGTCGATTGGCTGTCGGGCCACTCCTCTTGAGAGCGGCGAGTGCGGTAAAAGTACCAGCTATCGTTCAATAATCGAATTTGTCTGCGGTTTTTGTTCTGGAAGGCACGCATTAATTGATTACAAAGCCATTGTGGCATATGCCCATCCCCTTCTTCGCCATGTACTTATAGCATATGAAGAATGAGGGTATTGGGTGCAGGTCCTTTTATTTAGAGCTCAAATTCCTCTTCGTACCACTGTTCAAGCTGAGCTTGCAGCGCACGAATTTCAGTCAATAACGAGATTAGCGGGTACGATTTCTCTTGGATACCTGCGAAGGATTGCTCAAGTCGATTAATGTAGTCTAAGCCTTGAATCAAAGGGTATGTCGTACCGATCAATTCCAAGTCGTCACACTCCGCAATTACGCGTGGAAGCTGAGGGACATGGTCAGCCGTTAATTTCTCTAATTCTTTGTGTAAACGTTGGTTCAAAGCTGTTAATTGGTAGGAATAGGAGGAAGGCATTTCGACGAATTCCAGTTGTTGGTCAAGCTTTAATATCGCATAGCGCATTTGTGGCATGAGAGGGTTCAAATCCTTTCTGTAATAGAGCATTCGTTCTTCTTTTCTACTTGACAGTATAGCCGTACATACGGTACAAATTCAAGTAAGAACTTGTCATTCGACGTATTTGAGGTTGGTCATTCAAAGTGCTAATGACTTGTCATTGGGAGTGTTCGTAGATGGAGGATCAAGAGCTGCAGCAATGGATTGAGCAAATTTCGATGGATTCGTTTGGTAGACCCTTTGTTCACCAGGCACGTTTTAACCGGAGATTGCGATCGACGGGGGGACGTTATTTTATGAAATCACATGATATTGAGATCAGTTGGAGCCAGTGGGAGACTTATGGGCGGGATGAAATTGAGAAAATCATCAAGCATGAGCTCTGCCATTATCATTTGCATATATTGAAGCGGGGTTATCAGCATCGGGATCAGGATTTCAAAACCTTGCTAGCCCAAGTGGGAGGTACTCGTTATTGCCAATCCTTACCACGCCCTCGGGCGAAACAAGCCTATAAATATAGATTAGAGTGCGTAAATTGCAAGACGGAGTATTATCGGAAACGTAAAATGGATGTGCGTAAATTTGCTTGTGGAAATTGCAGGGGAAAATTGAAATCGTATACGCTTGACTTAACAGCTCCTTCATAATAAAATAAAACTTGTTCATTCCCTGATAGCTCAGTTGGTAGAGCACTCGACTGTTAATCGAGTTGTCACAGGTTCGAGTCCTGTTCGGGGAGCCATACATGGAGAGATACCCAAGTGGCTATAAGGGGACCCTCTGCTAAGGGGTTAGACTGCGTAAGTGGTGCGAGGGTTCGAATCCCTCTCTCTCCGTCACGAAATAAGTTCAATGGCATTCATGCCGTTGGGCTTATTTTTTTTCGTTCTAAGCTCACCCAATCCTAACAAATTTCTAATATCTGTTAAACGTTTGTCCACTATAGTGTATAAAAAAGTGTTAATAATGGGGGAACTATGAGTGACTAAATTATTCTCGATCCGTATGCGTCTTATCTTTTTGCTATTAATACCTTCTCTGTTTTATTTAGGTACAAGCGTATATCTTCTACAGGTAAACGACTCCAATACGGACACATTGACTTCCTCCTTGTATGAGACGACAGAGAAAAGTGTGTCCCTTATTTTGAATGCGGACCGGGATATGTATCAAGCGATGAACGCTTATCAGTTATTGGTAGCTGGCACCTTGACTGCAGAGGAGAGGGCGAACCAGCAGCAGGTGCTTAAAGACAATATTGAACAAACCAATACAAGGGTCGGACAGGCGGTTGCTATTTTAAAATCAAAGGAATTACTGGGAAGTGCACATGCAGAGAAGCAAGTGACGATTGAGCAAAGTGCATCCAGTTTCCAAACTTCTTTCGATCAATGGGTTAAAGAAGCAAATGCGGTTGTTCAAGCGGGAAGTGCTGGCAAAGGCGTTCTGAATGAAGCTAAACTGATGGCCACCTTTGAGAAGGGGCGTGAAGGGCTGAATGTGATAGGTGAAATTCTAGACACGCATGCGAAGCAGAGTATTGATGATATTAAGCAGGAAAATACGGAAACAGCCAAAGGTGTTTATGTCGGCGTTGCGTTCGTCGTCGTTATTCTACTAGGATCTGGCGGATTCGTGATATGGAGAATTATGTCGGTGATTCGTAGGATTATGACCATTACCAGTGAGGTTGCTACGGGAGATTTGCGTCACGAGCCACAACTGAGGTATGCGAAGGATGAACTGGGACAAATTTCAGAATCGGTCGATCATATGGTTGACAAAATGAGAAGCCTAATCGGCACGATTGCACATAATACCCAATTTGTACACGATGCCTCCGTGGAGCTGTCGGACAGCTCCAAAGAGTCTGCTCACGCTGCAGAGCATGTAGCTTCGAACATTCAAGAAATGACGCAGGAAGTGGAAGTGCAAGCAAGAAGCAGTGAAGAGACGAGCCGAGCGATCGAGGAAATGGCGATTGGGATTCAACGCGTCGCAGAGAACTCAAGTGTTATGGCGGATCACTCCTCATTAACCTCTCAGCACGCAACACTCGGCAATGAACTACTTTCGAAGTTGCAGCATCAAATTGTGAATATATTGAGTTCGGTTGAACAGTTGTCAATGACCGTTCTCTCGTTAACGCGTAAGTCTGATGAGATAGGTCAGATTGCATCGAGCATCACGAGCTTTGCCAACCAGACCAATCTCTTGTCGCTGAATGCGTCTATTGAGGCGGCTAGAGCAGGCGAGCATGGTAAAGGATTTAATGTCGTTGCTCAAGAAATTCGCAAATTGGCTTCACAATCCATCGAATCTGCCGACGGAATTAATCAGTTAATTTACGAGACGCGAGTCGAGATTGATAGCGTATCCCAATCGATGAATGCAACGAAGCAGGAAGCAAGTGCAGGCTCACAAATGATGCAGGAAGTGAACCAAAGCTTTGAAACGATTATGCAATCTGTGACACATATCGTCTCGCAGATTCATGAGACGTCAGCCATCACGGAGCAAATGTCGGCCAGCTCCGAAGAAATATCGGCTACGATGGATCAGTCAGCGTCAAGCTCATCTCACATTCTGATGAGATCTCAGACGGTGGCAGCAGCAACGGAGGAGCAGCTTGCCATGATGCAGAATATTGCTGCTGCGTCGGAACAACTGAAGTCGGTTGTGGATACATTGAACGAATCGGTAACTTATTTTAAACTGAAATAGTAGGGATGGTAACGGGGTTCTCATGGTCCATGTAACGTGGTTATGAGGACTCCTAAGCTATGAAATGGAAGATGAGTTTTTCCAAGAATTAGGCTTGTCAAAGATTCTAGAATCCTTTATAATAACACTTATCGTCCTTAACGGGCTGAGTTGTTCAATGACGATGTTATGGCCCGTTGGTCAAGTGGTTAAGACACCTCCCTTTCACGGAGGTAACAGGGGTTCGAGTCCCCTACGGGTCATTGTTTTATCTCTCATGCGGTCGTGGTGGAACGGCAGACACACCATCTTGAGGGGGTGGCGCTCACAAGGCGTGAGGGTTCAAATCCCTCCGACCGCATCCCAGTTTTATTAAAGGAAACCCTTACTATTAAGGGTTTTTTCTTTTTGTCTTGCGTATAAGTCAAATCACATTGGGTGCTAATTATCCCAACGAATAGGCGCATATGGCAGCGTGTTGACCGTGTTTGCAGGAAAGCTGGCTATGCAATAGCCCCCAAAAAATTGATCATTGAAATGAAATCGCGCTGCGCTTACGTTTGAATCCAGATACAAGACTGGAGGAGGAACAGGAATGTCGCGCAATTTGGCCACGATAGTTGGGCAGGTCTCGCAGGCGACGAGGCGGATGCCAATGGCGGAATGGAACTGGAGCGAAGGAGTCGCGCTATATGGTCTGGTTTCGTTATGGAAGGAAACGAAGGACAATTCATTGCTGCAGTATTTGAAAACGTGGATTGACGATCAATTAAAGCAAGGCCGCGTGTTTGAAACCGTGAATGCGACGGCGCCGTGCTTTTCGCTGATTGAGCTGTATGTTGCTTCGGGTGAAACACATTACGCGGATATCATCAAGTCGAGAACCGATTTCCTGCTGCACCGCGCGGAACGGCTTTCGAACGGAGCGTTCGAGCATACGCTCGTGGAAACGAGCTTCGGCGGACAGATGTGGGTTGACACGCTGTTTATGGCTGGACTCTTTTTGGTCAAGGCAGGGCTGCTGTTCGAGAATCGCCAGGCGGTAGACGAGGGACTCAACCAATATTTCCTACATGTACGTTATTTACAGCAGGAGAACGGCCTGTATTATCACGGTTGGGATGAGCGTAAAAACGGTCCGATCGGCTGCTTATGGGCGCGGGGCAATGCGTGGGCGGCAATCGTGTCAGCGGAGCTGCTTGTTCTGCTTCCGGAAACGGAGCCAGCACGGGGCGCAATTAAGGACATTTTGGCGCAGCAACTGGCAGGCTTATCGCAATATCAGGATATATCTGGTTTGTGGACGACGGTGATCGACGATCCGAACACGTATTTGGAAACGTCCGCTGCAGCTGGTATTGCCTATGCAGTGAAGCAAGGAATTCGCTTCGGAAACGTGGATGAAGCCTATGCTCAGATGGCAGATCGTGCAGCGCGTGCCGCACTTTCACACGTGGACTGGGAAGGTGTATTGCGCGGAGTGTCAGCCGGAACGGGCGTGCAGAAGCACGCTGGCGAATACCACGTCATAGCGCAGCACAGGGTGGAAGGCTACGGTCAAGGCTTGCTGTTAATGCTGCTGTCAGCGATGCTGAAGGAAAGCGGCTGAGCTCCGAAACCTACACAAATCCCATACACAACAAGAGCCTGGGTTTCCTGGGTTCTTTCATGTGTATAGCGCCAGATATCCCTATGTTTACCGCCAAACTGCTAGTTCCGAAAAGATGACGATGCTGATGAAAGCGTTCTTTTGCTATAATAAAGCCGAACAGACCCATCCAATCGGAAACAAGAGTGGTGATAAGCTGATGAACCTTGTACGCAAATTATTTCGACAACGACAAATCGCCTTGCTTTTGCTTCTTTCTATCGTGCCGGTGCTCGGTTTCGGGACGTTCAGCTATTACACAAGTCTTCGCCTGATTGAAGCGGAAGTGAAACGGACGTCTGAAGTAGCGATCGCTCAGATGAAGGAGCAGGTGGATCAATTACTTCGGCAAATCGAAGAAGTGACAGGGCAGTTCTCGCTACAGGCGGGAATGCTTCAATTCGTCAAAACCCAAGAAATCCCATTGCTCGGCACGTTGCAGGCAGTCAATGACATCAGGCGTGACCTGGCTAATTTCTCAGCTTCGATCCATGCGGTCGATTCTGTATATCTCTATCATCACAAGCAGCAGCTCGTGCTGACGTCGAACTTGTTATTTGACCTGGGAAATTTTCTTGATACCTCATGGTTGCCGAACTTGCGGCAAGCTGCGGTGGAACGTAAATCGAAGCTGTGGATTACACCACGCGCAATGGATCGTGATCCGGGCAAAGGCTCGGAAGCGCTCACCTATGTGCTTCCGTTGCCATATTTCTACGAGGAGCCTGATGCAGCACTCATCGTTAACGTCAAAACACGCATCATCGCTGACATGATCCGCTCTTTTCCATTTGATAGCCGGGGCGGTTTACTCGTATTTTCGCCGGAGGGGCAGACGATTGTTCAGGCCGGCCAACTAAGGCTAGAGAAACCAGACGCGATTGGCAACTTGCTTGCCAGTGGCGATGGGGTGGAAGGCAGCCGGCCGGTCAAACTGGAAACAGAGGTCGGAGCGATGTACGTGACGACCGAACGCTCTGCTGCATATGGCTTCCTCTATGCCATGCTGATTCCCGCGGATGCGGCGTCGCGCAACGCGCAGTTACTCAAGATTTGGATTATTGTCGCGACAGTGACGCTATCAATGCTTTCGCTGTTTGTCGCGTATTTCAACGTTCGACGATTCCAAAGTGGCTTGCGAAGCATTTTCCTGACACTGCGGGGTAAGGGGGAAGCGAGCGGAGAAGAAGAGCAGGAACCGTTCGATGCTGACTACGCCGAGGGTTTCACACGCATTGAGAACGGCATTGCCGCGCTCCTCAAGGAAATGGGTGATGTGCGTTCACAATGGAGCAGCCAGCTGCCGGTGTTACGTGACCATTTCCTGCTGTCTGCGCTGCTGGGCAACAATGCCGGCATGGATCCGTGGCTGCGTCAGAAGCCCGCGGAAACGCAGCTCTTCCCGGATCCGGTTTTCAGTGTGCTCGTGGCGGAGATGGATGCGACGAGTGAGAACGCTCGCTTCCAGAGCGGCGAAGATATAAAGCTGTTTCTGTTCGCCGTGGCGAATATTAGTCAGGAATTGATGCGAGACAAGTTCGCGACGGAAACAGTAATATCCCGTCAACACGTGGCCGTCATTCTGAATATGCCGCAGCATGCCGCCGAACGTGAGACAGTACGTGCGGCGGAGTCCATTCGCTACGCGGTTTCGTCATACCTGAAGCAGACGGTGACGATCGCAGTCGGCAGGCCGATCACCGATTTCCGAGAACTATCCATTTCGTATCAGGATGCACTTCATGCGTTGCAGGAAAATTGGCCGAAGGCGGGCAATGAAGTGGTTCGCGGGGGCCAAGAGACGGAGGCGGTTGTCTCTGTGCCGTATCCGGCAGAATGCGAAAGCGCGCTGTTGGCGGCAATTCGCGAAGACGACCGCATGCAGGCAACGCAGGAACTGAACGCCTTCTTCGATGGGCTGAACGGAAGTCGGCTTCCCTTTGCTCTAATCAAAACGTATGCGATGCAACTGCTCGTTTCCATCATCCGGTTGTTGCAGGAGTACGACCCCGACCTTACACAGACATATCCGGGACGTAGCCTGTATGCCGAATTTGCCCAGTTGAACGCTTCCCCTTCGATGTGCGATTGGTTCAGCGAAACGGTCATTGCTCCAGGGATTGACTTTCTGAACGGGCTGAAGCGGCTGCGGATGGAAACGATCATGGATCGGACGAAGAAATTGATTGAGGAACGGTACGCCCAAGACTTGTCGCTCCAACTCGCCGCAGATCAGCTCGGCATCAGTCCATCGTATTTGAGTGAGCTAATCAAGCAGCATTTGGGAGAAACATTCATTGCTTATGTGACCCGTTATCGGATCGAAAAGGCAAAAAGTCTATTGCTCAAAACGGAATTGAACATCGCAGACATCGCCACTGAGATTGGATATGGCAATGCCACACATCTCATTCGAGTATTCAAAAAATCGGAAGGCATGACACCAGGCGAATATCGCCTGCGGAGTCGTTCCTGATTCCGCCAAATGCGCCGCAGCCCCCATGGCTGCGGCGCATTTGACGTTGTAAAGGCCACGAAAATGTGACGATTGCGTTGAGATTGCTAGCAGCCGTAAGCTGATGACATCGGTAAAACGACAGCTCGATGCGGCAACAACCGCTATTGGCGAACTGTCCAATGAACCAAAGATTGTGTACAAAGGAGGATCGAACGTCTTGCATAAAGGAGGATCGAACAAGATGGAAATGCGACGCACGATTCCGAGGACCAGCGATTCGGGAACAACAGGCAGATGGCAAGGGCAATTGCGTATCTACAAGCAACACCGTGCGCTTATTCTGATGCTGCTGCCTGGACTGGCGCTATTTCTTTTATTCAGCTACGTGCCGTTGTATGGCATTGTCATCGCATTCAAGCATTTTCAAATTACGGAGGGCATTTTTGGCAGCCCTTGGGCTGGATTGGAGAATTTTGAGCGGTTATTCAAAGGAAATGGCTTTATGAATGCGCTGCGACATTCGGTGCTGATTGCTTTCTTGAAAATGGTGTTTGTGTTTCCCGCACCGATTGTACTAGCGTTGCTGCTGAACGAGATCCGTCTGACCTGGTTTCGGCGAACTATTCAAACGGTGACCTATTTACCGCATTTTTTCTCATGGGTTGTGCTTGCGGGCATCCTGTTTCCGTTTCTAGGCAGTGAAGGCGGCTTCAATAAGCTGCTCGGCCTGTTCGGCATATCGGAGCAATTATGGTTGCTAGAGCCTGACTATTTTTATGGGGCAATCGTATTGACTGACATTTGGCAGTCGGCGGGATGGGGATCGATCGTCTATTTTGCAGTGCTGGCTTCTATCGATCCAAGTCTCTACGAGGCAGCGATCGCAGACGGAGCAAGCCGTTGGAGACGTATCTGGCATATTAGTCTGCCGTCGCTCGCGCCGACTGTCATTATCATGTATTTGCTATCGATTGGTCATTTCTTGTCGGTCGGCTTCGACCAAATTTATAACTTAATGACGCCGCCTACATCAGGAGTAGGGGAAATTCTCGATACCTATGTGCTCCGCCGGTTGTTGACGATGGATTACGAGCTTGGAACCGCTGCGGGGCTGTTCAACTCAACTATTGGGTTGACACTTGTACTTGTCGCCAATGCGCTGGTCAAGCTGTTCGACAAGGAGCGAGGACTATGGTAGAGAAAAGGGGGTGGCGAATGTGAAAACAACTTGGGGTGAACGGGCGTTCGACGCCGTGAATGCTTTTTGCTTAATAATCTTCGGGCTTGCGACACTATATCCGCTGTTGTACATCATCACGCTTTCGTTGAGCACACCGGCTGATGCACTGGCGATGAAGTTCTACTGGTTCCCGCTTCATCCAACGCTCATGTCGTACGAGAAAGTATTTGCGCATCCCGACTTACTGTCAGCTTACAGCAATACGTTGATCCGAACCGGTGTTGGTATCGCAATTTCACTAACTTTGACGGCGATGATTGCGTATCCGTTGTCTCGGCGCACATTTCCGCATCGGAAGTTGATTATGAAGCTGTTCGTTTTCAGCATGCTGTTCAGCGGCGGCACGATTCCGATGTTTTTGCTGGTAAAAAATCTCGGTTTGCTCAACACCTTGTGGGCGCTCGTGCTGCCTGGCGCGGTATCGGCGTTTAATATGATTGTCATGCGCAACTTCTTTGAGGGGATTCCAGCCGAGATTATCGAGTCGGCAAGAATCGACGGCGCATCTGAAATGCGAGTACTCTTGCGCATTGTGCTGCCACTGTCCGTGCCAGTGATGGCTGTCATGGCGCTCTGGGTGGGCGTTGCACACTGGAACCACTGGTTCGATGCCCTGATATACACGCAGGATAACCGTTGGCAGGTGCTGCAATTGTTCTTGCGCAGAACTGTTGTCGATGCGACCGTATCGCTGACACCCGGAGAGGATATTAATCGGATACGCGAGGAATATACCCCTGAGTCGCTTAAGGCGGCTACAATCGTGGCCGTGACGCTGCCGATTCTGTTTCTGTATCCTTTCATTCAGAGGTATTTTGTCAAAGGCATCATGCTAGGTTCAGTCAAAGGTTAGGCAGGAGACCTGCCGTTGGAGAACTGACATGCCGATATATAACTATATCCACACAGGAGGTTATGAGATGTTTGCAAAAAGAGGGGTAAAAGGATGGATAGTGCTGGCTGCAGCTTGCACACTGACGCTTACGGCTTGTTCGAATGGAGGGGGGACCGGTGCATCTACCGCTTCACCAAGTACGGCTGCTGACGTTCAAACCAAGCCGATGGAAATCAAATGGATGGTACCTACGGCGGATTTGACGCCAAATTCCCGAACCATCCAGGTGTTACAGGAGAAATTCAATGTCAAAATCAACTATTATTCGATTCCGCAGGCCGACTATGTACAGAAGCAGCAGATTTTGCTCACTTCTGGTGACGTGCCCGACGTTATGTTCATCTACGATCCCAATCAACTGTTCAAATATGCGAGCCAGGGGCTGATCGCAGAACTGCCGCTCACCACGATCGCGCAGTCTGCGCCAAAAACGAAAGGCGTGCTGGACAGCTTCGCCAAGCAGGGGTGGTTCTATACGAACCTGAATGGCAAAAATTATGGTTTGCCGACCACTTACTTCACAGGTCAATTTAACGCGAAACAAGGATGGCGAATGGACCTGTTGAAAAAGGCAGGTGTCGACAAGATTCCGGAGACGATTGACGAGATGACCGATGCGTTCGCCAAATTGAAGAAAAACGGTGTCTACGGTATGTCGACCAATGGCAACTCCTATTACTATCAGTTCTGGTCCATTTTCGGCGCTTACGGCGTCATGCCGACCCAGTGGATGTTGAAGGACGGCAAGGTGGTCAACGGCGCGGTTGTATCGGAAGCGAAGGAAGCACTAACGCTGCTCGCTGATTGGTATGCGAAGGGCTACATTGATCCCGAATTCGTTACGGGCAAAGATCTAGATAAGAAGATGGTTGAAGGGAAGATCGCTTACACACACGGTACTTCTGTGGCTTCGTTCGATGCGAGCAATCCGCAATCGGCGATTTCCTCTATGAAAAAAATTAACGCCGACGCCGATTTCCAAGTGGCACCGCTTCCAAAAGGGCCGCGCGGCCAGCAGGGGGGCTGGGCATGGGGGACGGCGGGCAGCATCTTCGCATTCGGCAAGCAGATGGAGCAGCAACCGGAGAAGATCAAGAAAGTGCTTGAGATCATGGAAGCTATGCGCAATGACGAACAAGTGTTCTTGGACTCAAGTGTCGGTATTAAGGGAACTCAGTGGGAGTATAACACGCCTTCAGATGCGAAGAGCGGCATCAAGTTCCTGCCTCCTTATGACGATAGCGCCAAGCTTGCGACCGAAGGATTGAAGAACAACTTCGACACGTTATTTGCCGGCGGTCCGGCTCCTGCCATTTTTGAGAAGGCCCTCGGTGAAAAGAACGTTGAGCAGTTATCCCGTTACAACAAACCAGTATGGGACATCTTTGGGAAGTCCGACGTGCTGCCTTCATCGGGCAAATATTGGGCCGACCTGACGAAGCTGAAGTTGGATGTTTATGCTCAAATTATACGCGGTGACAAACCTGTCTCGTACTTTGATGATTTCGTTAAACAATGGAACGATATGGGTGGCGCACAGTTAGAGAAGGAAGCGAATGAGCTTTATAAATCGGTGCAAGGCAGTAAATAATGAACGGCAATAAAGGCGGCGCGCGGCGGTGCGCCGCTGTTTTTGTTCCGGAAATAGGACTTGGCGTGCTGCCTAGTGCAATCGGGAGGATGAATAGGATGGAAAGCAAGCAAATTATCATCGAAGATCGACTGCAGATGAATGGATACGCATGGCCGCGTACGTTGCTCGGCTTCGTCCGGCCGGAAGAAGAAGTGGTCGCACAAGAGGCTTGGCTCGCCGATGCGGAAGGGGAAGCTGTGCCGTTCCAATGGCGGCGGACGGATACCTCAACGCGGTTATGTGTGGTTGCCGATCTGCCGACGGGAGCCAAGCGGCGATTCGAATGGCGCAGTGGAACGGTGCCTGCGCCTGGAAGGAAGTACGACCGGGTGACGGTCGTGCAAGAGGAAGGGCGCGTGCAAGCAGATAACGGACGCCTAATCGTAAAATTCGCAGAAAGTCCATTCGCGGATGGCGAGCTGTTTACATTAAGCTTGGCCGGCTTCGCGTCCGAGGGTGTCGCCCGTATTGACGGAGGCGGCCGCAAGCTGCTTGCCGTGGAAGGGACGTTGACAGAGACGGGAACCGTGTTTATGGAATACGAGTTTGTCGGTCGTTTCGAAGGTGAAGCCGTATACCGCGCAACCATAACGGTTGCAGCCGGTATGGCGTATATAGAGCTGCGCGAGCGTATGTCTGGTTTTGCAGCGGGAGAAAGCGCAATGCTTGCAATCGAGTGGCATTCGTTTGCGCCGAAGCGGAGGTATACGAAGCCGCGCAGCGCGGAGCCTATCGACCGCTACTTGGATGGAGACGGTGAGCTGCCGTTTCGGGTAAAGCCTTACGACAACGCGACATGCTGGCAGCAGGCCAAAGCGGCGGCTTTTGCCGACGAAGCGGTTGCTGCAGCTGTTTTTGTCAAAGATAGCGGCTTCTGGGATGACGGTGAATACGCGCTCTGGGGTTCGCCACAGTCGCTAGCGCTCCGCTTCCGTTGGTCGCGGCGCCGTCAGACACTTCAATGGGAATACCCACTGGCTTCGGGAACTCGCTGTACTGCGATTGCCTTGTATCCGGCGCAACAGGAAGTTGCCTCGCCGAGTGGATCTTACGTCGAGGAGCTATGGCTGTGGCACGAGTTTCTATCGCTCGACAAAGTGAAGGACTGGACGCTGGCTTGGGAGGAACCGCAGTCGGAGTTTCCGCGTCTATTTCGCGAGGAGTGGCTGCCGCGGCGGATGCATGACTGGTTTGGCAACAGCACGACCAAGCCGACGCCGAGCGATATGCAAGTGATTGTCGATCGATTGTCCTTTTGCCTGCATAATCCGGGCAATCTGAGTCCTGTAGCGGCGCGTGAATTTTATGCATGGGCTTCCACGTTCGATTTGGCTGCACCGGCGATGTCGCCCGACCAGTTCGATCGGCTGAAGGCAGCTTGGGCGTTCATGGCTTACGCACACAACGAGGAGTGCTTCATGCCGATCGTGAATATGCTCGCCGGACACCCTAATTTCCTCGTTGACGTGAGAAGTGTTCCTGCGCTTATGGCTGCACTGTTTCCTGCTCACCCCGATGCACGTCGGTGGAAGGAGGATTTCGAGCGCTCCATGGCGCTGAACGTGAAATATCACGTCCGGCCAGACGTGTCTGCTTGGGGAACCCGAGGAGGAAGACATACCGAAAATTTAGCCTGCTACACGCTCTATAACCTGAAAGCGATGTTGTATCCGGTTATGGCGATCCAACGCGTATGGGGAGAGCATCCTGTCGCTTATCCGAATTATGCCAAATGGTTATCCTGGCTGCTGAATACGTTGACTGCGCCGGTCGAAGGTGCGCGTCACATCCCATCGCAAGGCGCTCACGCTGGCGGACACGTCGATGATTATGCCGCCCCGTTGACGCTGCGCACAGCCGCGTTCGGCTTGCGAAACATCGAACCATTGCTGGCCGAGTATCTGTTCCGTGTAAGTCCCGCGGGTGCTAGAGGCTACGCGGAGCGAGAGCCGAATACGGACATTTGGCGCGCTGCGGATGTTGCGCCGCATGACGGCAACACAGGCACGCGCCCGCCGCTTCGCTCGGAGGCCTATACCGGTTATGGCTTCGTCCTGCGATCTGCGGTCGGCGAGTCAATGGAAGCTTCGGTGCACTTACAGCAGATTGATGAAGGGCCGAATTACCGCTGGGGTCGCGCGGGGCAAGGCGGTTGCGGCGTTATCACTTACTTTGCAGATGGCAAGAGGCTTAGCTTCAACCGCAAGGAGGATGTCGGGGATGACAATATGGGCGACGTTCAGGCTTGCAGCAACTTTGGCGTCTTGTATGGCCACGAGTTTCGCAGTATCGGGCGCGGCGAGCTGACTGAACCGCTACTCGATCTCGGCTTCGCCCAATTCGCACGTGTGCTGGCGGGGCCGTACTCAAGTCCAGCCTATCATTCACGCAGTGTATTGATGTCTGGCAGCGATTATATTGTGATCTACGATCAGGTTGGCGACATGCAGGTCAGGGGCCGCTTCTCCTGGTTCGTGCATGAGAGCGATCCGTTCCCGACGATGTTCCAATTGAAACCTGGCGCATCTGGTTATGATGTTAATCCGGGCATACCGGTTGAGATTGGCGCTGGGGCTTACCGCAACGTGAACGACGAGTCTAAGGGGAAATATTTTGACGGAAAAGGCCACTTCCTGACGCTCGTTTCTCCTTACGGCAAAGGCGACTACGGCTATTTGTTGGGTGTTCAGGCGACAGCCTATGGCGTGGTTGTGACGCTGAACGACCGGCGCGACTTCGTGTTCCGCGATGAAGCCTTCGTTGCGTTCAACGAAGGCGGCGTTATATTTGCGGGTCATGCCGGCATTGTCCGACAGTACAGTGCGGAGAAGGCGGAAGCGGCGCTGTTCATTGGCTCGCGCATCGGCGCAGCGGGCGTTGTCGCGGAGGTGGCTGGAGCTGCCGAAGCGACCAGCGGAGGGAACGGTGAGCTGCCGCCAACGGGATTCGCATTCGATCGCAACGGCGACAAGCTCAGCGGCAGTTATGCTGGTCGCGGCGACACCGTCGTGACGTTGACGCTGCCGGAAGCGTTGCGCGGCGATGCGTACGGGCTATACGTCGACAATGCGCTGCTGGAACTGCTTTCGGCTGACGAAAGCGGTATCTCGTTCCGTCTGCCGGCGGGGTGCGGCCAGTGGGAATGGACGGACCGGCTGCCAATTCCGGCAACGGTGCAGGTAGCTGGATACCAGGCTTCGTCTGGCCTGGCCGAGTTGTTCTGGGAGCCAGCCGCTGGAGCGGGAAGCTACGAAATCGCTGTCAGCGAGGATGGCGGGGCAACCTGGACGGTCTCAGCGTGCGGTATCACCGGCGAGCCGATGGAAGCGGCACAGCATTTGCGCACGCGGCTTACCGGAACGAACGGCACGAAGCGCCATGTGCGGATACGGGGCGCCAACCGCGATCGGAAGGGGCTATGGAGCGATGATTACCCCGTCTACATAACTGGGGAACCTCCGGAACGGGCTGATGGGCTGCGAGTTGCGCGGACGGGGCTTGGCTTCCAGTTAACATGGGGCTGGCAGCTAGGGGCGACGGCCTACCGGTTGTACCGGCGAGAGCGCGGCGATAGTGAATTTGCTCTTGTTTATGAAGGCAATCGGCATGTGTACGAAGACGAGTCTGCTGACCCGGCGCATGTTTATGAATATTGCGTCGCTGCCTGCAATGGCAATGGCGAGGGGCAAGCTTCGCCGCTTCGGGACACCGCGTCTGGCGGTCTAGCCGACTGGGATCCTCGGCCGGATGAATTATTCCGCCGCTACACGCGCAGCCACGAATACGGCTACAACGGGTTCGATCACTGGTCTAACGATAGAAAGTCAGTGCTTTCGTACCCGGGTGAATGATTATGGACATCATGCAGGAGGCGCTGAAACTGAAAGGGCAAATGGATCGCTGCTGTGAATGGGGCTCCCCATATGAAACGATTGTTTATAAAGAAGCGGCCGGGCATCAGCTTCGGCTGTTGGTATGCCGGCCGGATGATTGGAGCGCGGCTGACGCAAGGCCAGCCGTCGTCTGGATTCATGGCGGCGGCTGGCGGGGGGGACGGCCGGAAATGCTGCTGCGCCATTGCCATATGTTTGCGGCGCGCGGCGCGGTGACCTTCAGCGTTGAATACCGACTCATGCCGAGTGAAGGCCAAGCGGTAGAACAAGGCAAGGCGCACGGCGTCGAAACGTGTATAGAAGATTGTCGCTCGGCCATACGCTATATACGCCTCCATGCAGCCGAACTTGGTATTGATCCGCAGCGTATCGCGGTTGTCGGGGACTCTGCTGGCGGGCATCTGGCGGTGAGCCTTGCCACGATGGATTGCTGCGATGCCCCCGGTGAAGACACGACCGTATCAGCTATGGCAAATGCCGTCGTGAACAGCAATGGCATCGTCGACTTTACAGGCCGTTGGAAATCGGCGGTACCCATTGTCGATATTGAGAAGGCTGGCGGCGACCCTGTGCGCGCCTGGCTGATGCGCCACGACCATGCGAAGGCGCTGTCGCCACTGTATCACGTGCGCCCGGGCCAGCCGCCGATGCTTATTATGCACGGCTTGCAAGACGCCACCGTCGTGCCGGAAGAAGCGGTGCGTTTCAATGAGGCATATTCAGAAGCGGGTAACGAGACGGAACTCGTCCTATATCCTCATTTAGCTCATGCGTTCGTCTTGTTCGATTACAAGACAGCAGAGGAGGAAGTATTGAAAGTCCTCGCTCGCATCGACGAATTTTTAACCCGATATGACTATTTGTTATAATTGTCATCTGATGAGGTATGCCCTACATGTCAACGAACGGCTAGTAAGAACTAGCCGTTCTATTTATATGCGTGAATGTTTTTGTGCTTCGCAATGGTATGCAAAAATTGATCTACTATGCGCCAGCCATTACAATAGAATGAAGTTAGTAGGCAAATATTTCGGAGGTGCAGGAATGGGAGATCAAGCAGGAATTCAACCGTTTATCTTGGATATGGATGTGAATGGAAATTCATTCGCCGTACATGCGGCACTACTGTGGGACGAGCAGGATGTTATCCTTGTTGATACAGGTATCCCTGGCCAGTTAGAATTGATTCGCAACGAACTTGCGGCAACATCCTTACCTTTTGACAAGCTGACGAAAATCATTATTACGCACCATGACATGGATCACATCGGGAGCCTGCCAGATCTGGTTAACGCTTCAGAAGGACGGATCGAAGTGCTGGCACACGAACTAGGCAAGCCTTACATTCAAGGGGAAGTGCCTACGGAGAAACGCAAGATATTGGTTACTCCGACTAAGGTCGATGTATCGCTTCAGGATGGGGACGTTCTCCCTTATTGCGGCGGCATTCAAGTTATTTATACACCTGGGCATACACAGGATCATATCAGTCTGTATCATCCCAAAAGTAAAACATTAATTTCCGGGGACGCGCTTACGTCGCAAGACGGTGTGCTTATGCCGCCGAATCCTCAGTTCACGCCGGATATGCCATTAGCTCTGGAATCTGTAGCCAAACTGCTGGACTATGATATTGAAACCGTCATTACTTACCACGGCGGCGTGTGTACGGATAATATTAAAGAGCGTCTTGCTCTAATAGCGCAAGGTCAGGCATAGGAGTACGCCATGGATCCCAAAGTCAAACAAGCTTTTGAGACGACACTTCATCACTGGGGGGTCATGACTTCTTACCAAAGTGATGAGAAGGAAGCTGTAGCCGATCAGTTTCAATCTTCGTTCTACGTATTTATTGATGCGGTCCGCGAGTGGCTGCTCCGTCAAGAGCCGCTGCCGTTAACACTGGATAATCTGCTAGAGAATCAAATGATGCAAGATATTTTCGATGAGCTGCCTGCGCCATTGCATTTGAATTTGGAGACCGAATTAGAGCTCATGCTCGATGGTATAGAACGCGTGGATGAAGATAAATACGACTGATGACTGACCCGACCCATGAAATAGATGGTGTTGGGTCTTTTTGTATTAGCGACGAAATCCATTGTTTTCTCACTCATCCTGATGGTAAAGTGATTGCAAGACAATCATGATCTCACAAGGCATATCACATGTAGGGGATTGAGAAACCATGAAGCTAATCATTATTGAGGATGAGCAGGAAATCCTGCAAGGTATGGCAGAAGCAGTGGCTGCGATTGCTGCGCAGGGGTTACAGATTATCACCGTAACGAATTCGGAAGAAGCAACTGAACTTATTCGATCTCATAAACCGGAAATCATTATTTCCGACATTGTCCTGCCGCAGCAATCAGGAATTGATATGCTCCAGGCGATTCAAATGTCGGACTACCATCCCAAGATTATTATGGTAAGCGGTTACAGTGACTTCCAGTATGCACAGCGCAGCATGCAGCTTGGCGCAATGGATTATTTATTAAAGCCATTCTCGCGAGAGGATTTTAGCACGAAAATTAAGCAGGTAATCGAGATGATTGAAGGTGAACGAAGGAATGATCAGTACATTTCTGGGCAAATGAAGCAGGCGGAGCTAGGAAAGAAGCTGCTCCAGAATAAATTTCTGCTCAGTTTATGCATGACGCCAACTGTGTTGCAAGAGCATATCTACCACCGCTTGCAGATGTGGGAACTCACTTGGCTCGCGGATGCTAATTTCTCCGTGATTGCCTTAGGTATCGTACGGCAGGATCGGCCAAATCCCGTGGATAAGCAAGCGGAGTTAGAAAATTTTGCTGTTGGGAACATTACCGAGGAACTAATAGAGGGGTTTCAGCCTGCTGTCGTGTTCCCGAATATTCATCACAATTGGATTCTAATTTCGCCTAGTGAAGTTATTGAACAGTTGGTAGTCGAGATTCAAACCCACGTGTGGCAGTATCAAAAGTTAACGCTAGGCTTCGGGATCAGCGAGCAGCAGTTCTCGTTCCAGAGCATTGCGACAGCGTATCAACAAGCGTTGAAAGCATTGAAAATGGTCTATATGAACCCTGGCCATAACGTTCATACGTATGCGGAGGAGCTCCAATCCGATCAGGAGCCGAGTCGATTGTCTTTCGAATTGGCGGCACAGGGAATGCTGCAGGGGGATCTGGACCAAATCAGCCTGACCGTCGATCACCTTGTTGGGTATTACGTCTCCGCGCAGGAAGTCAAGGATTACCAAGATGTTTCCAAGAAATGCTTGGAATGGATATTGAATTTGCACAGTGTACTGCGCGATAAATATGCGGTTCCCGTGAATCAAATCCCGATGTCCCTGTGGGAAGATCTCGAACAGTGCGAACAATTGGAACAATTAAAGGCGCTCATGCTGAATTATTTAACAGGTGTGGCTAAGCGAGTAGCCAGCTCTCATTCCAATGCCATTATCGAGAAGGCGAAGGCTCTCTTGGACACGCAGTATGCGCAGCATATTTCGTTACAGAGTGTTGCGGATCAGCTAGCGATCCATCCTGTTTGGCTCAGTCGGTTATTTAAAAAGGAGACGGGCACGAACTTTTTGGATTATATGACGGAGCTGCGTATTGAGCAATCGAAGAAGCTGCTGCGCGACAGCCAGTTGAAAATATATGAGATTGCCGAGCAAGTGGGCTATCAGGATTTGCAGTATTTCGGCAAGCTGTTTAAGAAGCGGACAGGGCAGACCCCGAAGGAGTTTCGATACGGCAAATGAACTTATTTCAAAAGCTGCTGCTGCCCTTGATGGTCGCCATTTTTATCCCTGTCGTGCTGCTTGGTTACTTGTCGTACGAACGGTCGAAAATGCAAGTTGAGGATGTCACATCCGCCTTCTTGCAAGACAATCTCCAGCATAATACGGAGAAAGTGAATGAATTTCTGAGAGAGCTGGATACCGCAGGTTTCCGTGTCATTGCTTCCTCCAAGCTGCAGCGCATGCTGCAGAATCCGCCGCCGCAGGACTTTTTTCAAGAAGCGGAATTCATCACGGAGATGAAAGGAATGACGGAGGAGCTCCGAGGCGCCTATGAGTTGTTCATTTTGCCGAATCATTATGAGAACTATCCGAACTATATGAATAGCCATTCTTCGTTCGGGTTGGAGCTGACGAGAGAACGTATCGAGAAATCCTTCGACTTAGGCGGGAAAGCCTATTGGGCTTTCGAGAACGTACAAGGGGGAGCGTCCAAAGATCTCTATTACATCCGATCGATTCGCACGTTGACTGATTTTCAAAATGCCGGTGTCATGGTGTTCAAAATATCGCATACGTGGATGGCCAAGCAGTTGATAACCCCTTCGCAGTACCCTCATTTCCAGTTGCTGCTAGCGGATGGTCAGGCGAATATCCTTGCTTCTAATTTGCCGATAGGGCCGGAACAGTCGGTTTCGCTGCCAACATCTACCCTTCAAGGTCAGACGAGTACGTTTGAAACCGAGGAGATGCAAGGGAGATCCTACTATGTGGCTTCTCAAGCGATAGCGGATAGCGGGAAGGATCTCTGGAGTCTGATTGCCACCATTCCCGTATCTGACTTAACCGTTCGGATTGATGGGATTAAAGCTTTTACGTTCTGGATGTTCGTTGGCAGCTTATTTATTATTTTCGTCATGCTATTCTTCATTGTTCGCCAGTTCACCACGCCGATTCAAGAGGTTGTCCGTCATATGCGGCAGGTTCAGCTTGGGCGACTGCTCTATTTCACGAAATTTGCTACGAAGAAGGATGAGATCGGGCAAATGGTACGTGGCTTTAATTCGATGATTCAAGGGATGGAGGGTCTCCTGCAGACGACGAAAGAGATTGAATACGAGAAGCAGCAGCTGCAGCAGCGTATGTTGATTAACCAAATCAACCCTCATTTTCTTTATAACACGCTCGATTCGATTAAGTGGAAAGCAGAGTCGGCGCATGAGCAAACCATTGGCGAGATGGTGACGACGCTGGCTAATATGCTGCGGTTCAGCATGAATGAAGAGAACGAATGGACAACGATTGAGCGAGAGCTGGAGCATGTGAGGAACTATATTAAAATTGAGCTGCTCCGCAACAATCAGGCCTTTCAGGTGCTATTCGATGTTCAACCGTCCTTGCTTCATCTGAAAATATTAAAGCTGCTCGTTCAGCCGTTATTAGAGAATGCTGTGAGGCATGGCATGAACAAATTAACCGAACGCAAGGGGAAGATTCTGGTTACGGTGTATCAAGAAGCTGAGGATCTCGTAATCCTCGTGGAGGATAATGGGAATGGCTGCGAAGCCCATCAGTTAGAGGCTTACAAATGGTCGGCTCCTGCCCAAGGGGCTACTGAAGGCGGCATTGGGCTATATAATGTGCATAGAAGGCTGCAATTGCACTACGGACGCCACTATGGTGTAGAGGTAGAAAACAAGGTGCCACACGGTTTTAAAGCGACTCTGCGTCACCCAATTCTAGAATCAACGGACTAATTAAAGGAAAGCGAGGGAAGGTGTCCTTGCTTTTTTTTGCCTTAAAAATGTCATGTGTTTCTTTAATTCTGACCTGTTACCCCGTTATTGGAAAAAGCTTATCATAAATCTATCAGGAGGCAAGGTCAACCAGATAGAAAGCGGGGACACAGCGATGCAGAGAACATCGACACTTACAAGAAAACTTAGCGTCATATGGTCATTTCGCGTTTTATACGCGATGCTGCTGCCAGGCTTGATTTATTACGCGGTGTACCGATACAGCCCAATGTTCGGCGCTATCATCGCGTTTAAGAATTTCAATGTCATGCTTGGCGTATTCGACAGTCCATGGGCAAGCCCGTGGTACGCACATTTCAAAACGTTTTATGATTCACCGTACTTCTTCACTTTGCTAAGGAACACGTTCCTGATCAGCATTTATAAGCTGTTGTTCGGTATGGTGCCGGGAATCGCTTTAGCTATTCTATTAAGTGAAGTCAGAGCGCGCTTCTTCAAAAGATTCGTGCAAACTGTCACCTATTTACCGCATTTCCTGTCTTGGATTATTATTTACGGGATTGCGGCAGCGTTCCTCTCCGAAACGGATGGCCTGGTCAATCTGTGGGTGAAGAACATCGGTGGGGACGCGATTTCGTTCCTAACGTCGACCACATGGTTTCGTACCATTCTTGTCGCATCGGATGTGTGGAAGGATATCGGCTGGACGGCGATCATTTACTTGGCTGCCATTACGAGCATTGATCCAACCCTGTATGAAGCGGCACGCATCGATGGTTCAGGCAGATTGCGCATGATTTGGCATGTGACCCTGCCAGGCATACGCCATGTGATCATCCTGCTCCTCATACTGAAGCTTGGACAGATTCTTGATGCAGGTTTCGACCAAATTTACATTATGTACAATGTGCAGGTTTACGAGGTGGCGGACATTATCGATACGTGGGTATTCCGCACAGGGCTCGAAGAGTTGAATTTTAGCTTAGCTGCAGCAGTTGGATTGTTTAAATCAGTTGTCGGTTTCGTGCTGGTCATCACAGCGAATCGTATAGCTAGACGGTGGGGGGAAGGCGTATGGTAAAAAGCAAACAAGAGGTCTGGTTCGATGTCCTTGTCTATCTAATCCTTGCCCTTCTCGTCGTATCGGTCATATTCCCGCTCATGTATGTGTTGTCCGTGTCGTTGACACCGCTTAGTGAAGTACTCAAGAATGGCGGTTTCGTCGCCTTTCCGAGGGAATTAACGTTAGAAGCCTACTCGGCTTTCATCCATGATCCTACGATACCTAGATCGTACGGGGTTACAATTTTCATTACGGTAGTGGGAACATTGCTGAACCTGCTAATCACAACGATGATGGCTTATCCGCTTAGTAAGAGCAGGCTGCCTGGACGAAACATTCTCCTGTTCTTGGTTGCCTTTACGCTGTTATTCAATGGCGGTGTCGTACCGACGTATCTCGTAGTCAAAGCGACGGGGTTAATTAATTCGGTCTGGTCGTTAATTATTCCAAGCTTGGTCTGGTCCTTTAATTTATTGATTATGAAAACTTTTTTTGAGAATCTCCCGGAAAGTCTCGATGAGGCTGCCCGAATCGACGGTGCTGGTGAACTGCGGATCCTATGGACCATTGTGCTTCCGCTCTCGTTGCCCATTATTGCGACAATCGGTCTCTTCTATGCAGTGGGTCATTGGAATGAATTCTTTCAGGCCATCATGTATGTCAATGATACGAGCAAGTTCCCGCTCCAGGTCGTCTTGAAGACGATTCTGATTAACTCCATGCTGCCGCCCATGGATATAGAGAGTGTATTACCTACGCAATCCTTGCAAATGGCTGCTGTTGTGCTATCGGCGGTACCGATCATCATCGTGTATCCGTTCATCCAGAAGTATTTTACACAAGGCGTTCTGCTTGGCGGTATTAAAGGGTAATGGATTCACGCTTCTACCTATATGAGAGGGGATTGTACAGATGAAGAAAATGTTCGCAGTAGCTGTATCGACAATGTTAATTGGCTGTGTGGTGGTCACGGGGTGCTCATCGAAGTCCGAAAGTGGCCAAGAGAAGGGCACGAAGGCACCAAGCGCGACAACGGCCGCAGGTCCGGTGAAAATTAATTTGTTCATAGGCGGATCCAACTATCCGGGAATGGCTGACGATTTTATTTTGAGCAAGCTGAATAAGGACTTGAATATGGATTTGCAATTTAACGTCGGGGCGACGGACTATGATCAACAGTTGAATGTAAAAATCGCCGGCGGCTCAACGCCTGATATTTTCTCGGTGTCCAAGGTGCAGCTTGCGAACTATGTGAAGCAGGGTATACTGCTGGATTTGACTCCCTACATGGATAAGATGCCGAATATCAAAGCGAAGCTGAAGGATGTTGACCTGAATAAAGGTAAAGTAGATGGCAAGCAATATGCGATCGCAAAACGTGCCTATCTGCCGATGTCGAGCTATTGGGTTCGCCAAGACTGGCTGGATAAGCTGGGCTTGCAGTCTCCGAAGACGTTGGACGAATTGAAGGCTGTAGCGAAAGCTTTTACAGAGCGTGACCCCGATGGCAATGGCAAAAAAGATACGTACGGTATTACTGGAATTGGTATAGGAACACCAGATGCTGTGAACACGCCAAGTACGTTTGACCCTGTATTCTCTGCATTCGGCGTGGCTTCCCCAGGGCAGTTCATGATTAAGGACAATAAAGTGGTGTATTCCACTACACAGCCAGAGACGAAGCAAGCTTTGTCTTACATCAAGGATATGATTAGCGAAGGCTTGGTCGATCCGGAGTTTATGACGAACAAGGGTTTGAAGCATCAGGAGAAAGCTTTTAAAGGGCAAGCCGGCATTCTGTATATCAACTGGGGCGAAATGACCAAGGATGATTATATTGCGCAGTACAGAGCGGTGAATCCAGCAGCGAATTGGGTGCAAATGGATGCGTTATCGGGTCCAGGCGGCAAGTACCAAGGTTATTTTGACATTAGTGCAACGGGTGGACGGTTTGCTGTGTCCAAAGAAGTTGCGAAGGACCCTGCGAAGCTGAATAAAATTCTGGAATATTTCAACTATATCGCAGATGGCCCAGGCTATTTAACGACGATGTATGGGATTGAAGGCACGCATTATAAAATGGAAAACAACATCCCTGTCGTGACGGACAGCTCCAAAACAGGCTTTGCCTTCAATCATCAATTAACAGGCCGGGATGAGAAAAATTATTTGAAAGCGAAATTCATGAAGCAGCTGCCGTTCATTGATTTTGCCGAGAAACAACCGCGCATAGAGACCTATACAGAGCTTATTCCGAATCCGGAAGGCGTGTCCATCAGTGATAAAAATCGCTTCGAAAGCGAAGAGATTACGAAGTTTATTTTTGGTAAGAGTCCACTAGACAGCTTCGATGCATTCACCAAAACATTAGAGACGAATTATCAGTTATCCAAATATGTAGAGCAAGGCAACTTGGTTCTGAAGCCGCTGGGCTATATCAAGTAGAGAGTAGGAATTGCGGGCTGGAGCAAGGCCGTCAGATAGCTTTCGTTTCAGCCCTTTCACATTTATAGGATGAGTGAGGAGTCGATAGAGATGCATACGAGCGAAATGATTTGGGAAGAAGCAAAGTCGGTTCCCGTGATTGAAGATGTGGATATTTGTGTGCTAGGGGGAAGTTGCACGGGGGTATTTGCCGCTGTACGAGCAGCGAGGCTTGGGGCGCGCGTGGTTATCGTGGAGAAGCAAAACAATTTCGGCGGCGTGGCGACGTCGGGCTTAGTCAATATCTGGCATAGCTTCTATGATACGGAGTTCAAGCAGCAGATTATTGGTGGGTTAACGCAAGAAACCGTGGAACGATTGGATCGGCGAGGGGCCGTAGCGGAAGAGAAGAAGAGTCATTCGGTCGGCTATGTGCTGAATACGGAAGAGTTGAAAATCGAATTGGATGAGCTGATTACGGAGTCGGGGGTGAGGCCTTATTTGCATACGATGTTCGTGGCACCTGTCCTTACCGATGGTAAATTAACGGCTATTCTCGTGGAGAACAAGTCGGGTAGAGGTGCAATTAAAGCGAAGATGTTCATCGATGCAACGGGAGATGGCGATTTGTGTGCGCGTCTTACGCTGCCATTGACTACAGCAGATCATCGTCAGCCGCCTACCACATGTGCCAAAATCGGTGGATGGGGCTCTGGCCCAGGATTTAACGATGTCACAGGGTTCAATTCGTTGAAGGGCTTGGACTTAAATGATGCACTCATTGCGCATCAAGCTGAATTCGACTTGCCAGAGGGCTTTGGTTGGGGACGCTTCGTGCCAGGCTCGACGGATGTCTATATGTACGCAGGAACAAGGGTGTACGATGCGGATTGCAAGGATGGGCTTTCTTTGACGCGCAGCGAAATGGAAGGAAGAAGGCAAGTGAGAGCGATCATGGATATGGTGCGCAAATATGGGCCAGACAATAAGCTCACGCTGCTCTCACTCCCTTCTTACATAGGCATTCGGGAAACAAGGCATATCCATTGCCAGTATCGACTTACGGGCGATGATGTGCTGTACGGTGTCCGTTTTGATGATGCCATTGCAAACGGCAGCTACCGTGTTGATATTCACCATGATGATAAGCCGGGAATTACATTTCAATATTTGGATGGCGAGCAGGCCTATGTGCGTCCGGGTTATCCGGTCGAGAAGGGCAGATGGCGGGAGAAAACGGAGCAAGATCCTACATTTTATCAGATACCGTACCGCTGCTTAGTTCCTGGAGGATACGACAACCTGCTGACCTGCGGTCGCATGATTGATGTGGATCGAGTCGCCTACGGGGCAGTTCGTGTCATGGTGAACATGAATCAGACGGGTGAAGCAGCTGGCGTTGCGGCTTATCTAGCGCTGCGAGCAGATATCGCCGTTGGCGACGTGAGTACGGAGGAGCTTCGTTCGACGCTGCGAGAGGGGGGATCTATTATTTTGTAAGCGAGGTCGGTTAATCGTACTACCATTATGAGAGGGGATGTTCCATGGTTACGGGGAAAGGACTGCGAGCTTGGTATGTTTGTCTGATGATGTTGTTGGTGTTTAGCGTAATGAGCAGTTATGTGCCACAGAAAGCGTATGCAACAGATGAATTTGATACCCTGCGTGCAAAATGGAAAACGATGCTGACTGGCGGAACGGGGTACTCCGTGACGGATGGGGATATTAAACCGAAAATAGACGCTATTACGGCAACGGCTCAAGATTATTGGGACCGTATGAACAAAGCGCCGGCGGCACCTACGAATTATTTGTGGGTTGATTTGCCAGCCGGAGATCGTACGTCCAGTCAAATAACCTCAGGCTTCCGCCGCATTAGGGATATGGCGTTAGCGACACAAACATACGGATCTCCGCTGTATGGGAACCCTCAACTTATCGCAGATGTCATCATGGCACTTGATTGGATGAATACTTGGCGATACAACGCTACCAAAGCCTCTTATGACAATTGGTGGGATTGGCAGATCGGCGCACCAACGGCGTTGAATGATGCTGTTGTTCTTATGTATGATTCACTTAGCGGGACGCAAATAACGAACTACATGAATGCTGTGATTAAGTATTTGCCTTCGGCAGGTAAAGCCGGTGCGAATTTGTCATGGCAGGCAGCAGTTCTCATCTTACGAGGTGTGATTATCAAGGACAGCGGGAGCCTTATTGCCGCTCGGGATGCATTAACGACCTTATTTTCAAATGTGACGACTGGTGATGGTTTCTACGCAGATGGTTCTTTCATCCAGCATAATATCTATGCATATACAGGTGGATATGGCGCTAACATTTTGATAGATACGGCGAATATGATGTATTTGTTAAAAGGTTCAACTTACGAGATTACGAATACGAGCCAGTCCAATGTGTATCAATGGATTTACAAATCCTATCAGCCGCTTATCTACAAAGGGGCGATGATGGATATGTCTCGAGGCAGGGAGATCGCTCGCTATACGTCGCAGGATCGGGATGCCGGACATTTCATTATGCAAGGAATTATCCGTCTCGCTCAAATTGCTCCCGCTGCGGATGCCAATGCCTTCAAAAGCATGATTAAATATTGGATTGGGTCGGAAAATCAAGGCAGTACCCTGAACAAGTTCTACACGGATGCGTCGATCAACATGATCTTGTTAGCCCAAGGCATCATGAGCGACTCCGCTGTAGTGCCAACAAGCGAACTGGTGAAATATCAGCAATTTAGTTCTATGGCTAGAGCGGTCCAGCTGCGTCCTGGCTATGGATTCGGCCTTGCGCTATTCTCGACCAAAATAGGAAGCTACGAAAGTGCAACTAGTGAAAATATGAAGGGCTGGTATACAGGAGTAGGTACGACTTATCTCTATAATAATGATTTGAACCAATTTAGCGAGGATTTCTGGCCAACGGTTGATAAACTTCGTTTGCCCGGAACGACGGTCGTTTCTGCGACGTATGCATTAAGCCAGCATAATACGAGCAATTGGGCCGGAGGCACAGATATCCTTGGTTTATATGGCGTTACTGGCATGGAGATGGGGATTACCTCGAATACGCCAAGTACGTTAGCCGCCAAAAAATCGTGGTTTATGTTCGACGATGAGATTGTGGCATTGGGTGCGGGAATTACGAGTGCTGATACGAAGTCGATTGAAACGATTGTTGAGAACCGAAAATTGAACAGTACAGGTTCCAATGCCTTGACGGTGAACGGCGTGGCGCAATCCACTAGTTTGGGATGGTCGCAGTCACTGCCTAGCGTTAGTACGATGCATCTGGCTGGCAATGTGCCTGGCTCGGATATCGGCTACTATTACCCAACAGCGGTGGCGGTCCAGGCGAAACGTGAAGAGAGAAAAGGGAATTGGAAACAAATCAAATCAACAGGGATAACATCAGGCACCGATATCTATAAGAATTATTTGACGATGTGGTTAGACCATGGCGGCAGCGCAACGAATCAGGCGTATCAGTATGTGATTTTGCCGAACAAAACGAGTGCGGAAGTATCCGGCTATGCCAGCAATCCGAATATTACGGTGTTGGAGAATTCGGCTAGTGCACAGGCGGTGAAAGAAAATACGCTGAATATCGTAGGTGTGAATTTCTGGAATGATGCTGTGAAGACCGTGGATGGGATAACTTCGAATAAGAAAGCATCTGTCATGACGAAGGAAACATCCGGTGATTTCGAAATATCTGTATCCGATCCGACGCAGGCGAATACGGGCTCTATTCAAGTTGAGATTAACAGAGCGGGGGCTGGGACACTCACGGCAGATGCAGGCATTACCGTTACCCAGTTAAGCCCTACGATTAAATTCAGCGTGAATGTGAATGGAGCGAAGGGGAAAGCATTCAAGGCTAAGTTCAGTCAGGCGCCGGTTGCAGCGACGATTATTGTGGATGATGCGGATACTACCGGCGTTACGCTGGTTGGAAGTTGGTCAATTGGCACGAATCTGACTAACAAATATGGCGCAAGTTATCTGCATGACGGTAACACCTACCATGGATTTAAGAGTGCTACCTTTACTCCTACACTAACGGCTGCGGGGACATACAACGTGTATATGTGGTGGCCTTCCCACACCAATAGGGCGACGAACGCCCAGGTCGACATCCTTCATGCTGGCGTTACTTCAACAGTTACCGTCGATGAACAGCAGAATGGCGGCCAGTGGAATTTGCTGGGTACGTATACGTTTGCTGCAGGTACGTCAGGTAATGTGAAAGTGCGCAACGATGGCGCAAACGGATTTGTAGCCGTGGATGCGGTTAAATTCGAGCCGGCGCCTTAGTGGGGGGGAGAAGGGGAAAAGAAGCCGATTAGGCTTCTTTTCTCTTGGTAGGATGGCTGCGAGCTGGGAATGCGCGAGTTGGGAGCGGCAAAGCACAAAAGGCCGAGAATCGCACCTGTAAGTCAAAAAAATCGACTAACGGAGCTCCGAAGGGCAAGAATCGCACCCGTAAGTCGAAAAAATCGACTAACAGCCCGCCAAGTCCGATCATCGACTTACAGAGCCCCTGCCCTGGCCACAATATTAAACCCGACTAAAACACTCAGTCCAAGGGGTTATATGGGTATTTAGTAAATAAACAAATATAACACAATCGTTTGACCGTTAGCAATACTATTTTCAAAAAAAGCTTGATTAAATGAGCCAAATGGGTTAATCTT
Source organism: Paenibacillus sp. J22FR83 (assembly GCF_059691955.1). Lineage (NCBI taxonomy): Bacteria > Bacillati > Bacillota > Bacilli > Caryophanales > Paenibacillaceae > Paenibacillus > Paenibacillus sp. J22FR83. The sequence continues at coordinate 89,263 of NZ_JCAUAM010000002.1, read as the reverse complement.
CTAATTGTCGGAAAACAAATAAAGTAGAGAGAAAGGAGTGGAACGGATGGAAATGATGAGCATGAAGATGATGATGTCGATGTGTATGGAAGAAATGATGTGTAAAATGAACAACATGAAGATGATGATGGATTGCATGCAAGGTATGGAAATGAAGGACATGATGGATATGGATATGATGATGTCCAAAATGCAGTCTTGCGACGAAATGATGACGATGATGATGGGCATGATGCGTGAAATGAAACAAACCGCTGTGTAAGATTCATCCTTCAGTAAGGAGTTATCACACAAACGGTTATCATTGAATTCATACGATGAAATTTTGAAAGTTCGTACATATCAATCTGCAAATTGATGCGTACTAATGGATGCAATTCTGCAGAGCAGATGTCTGCATGCGAGGAACTAACGAATAGGCAGGAACCGATATCCAGTAGAGCGGATGACCGCATACGGGATTTTTTGCATTTCTAGCTATGGTAAGTTGCGTTCAACTGTTTACCAATTTCAACCCGCTGAAGTTTCAATCCCCAGACTTCCTCGATCAACCGAGAAGAGGCATAGGCGTTATCTGTTTCTCTCAGCTGTCTGTATAACTCCAACATCTTCTTATTGACGGCATCGAACTGCTGCCATAATTGACTGATTTGATATTCAAGTGTTGTTTGTTGCATATATAAGGCTGATTTACTCAGCGTTTGTATAATGTCATTCTGCCATTGGACATCCCCGATTTGCTTCGCATAATTCAACAAATCCAGATAATCATCTTTCCAACGTTGCTCAAGTTTCTCGGTTTTAAGCATGGCGTTTACCTCATTTCGGTGTTATACCTAGTATTATACTCGGAATAAACGGAATTGCAAGTAGGAATTAAATTTTTATTGCTAAGAGTTTAGGTTGTGGGTTGTGCGCTACCAGTTATTCAAGGTGTTTGTGCAGGCCACAGGTATTAAAGCTTATCACAGGGTTCCCTGAAGCTAAAGCCTGGGGAAGTGAATAACTGGATTTTCTGCAGCTAATTCAAGCGAAATCATGGATTTTTACCAAATAACTGGATTTCCTCCCGTTATTTCATGCCGTTTTAGCCAAATGGGGAGTTTTGGGCAAAATTAGATGTATAAAATCCAGTTAAACGCTCCAAAGGCTAATTTTACTCGGAAATAGATGTAGGAAATCCAGCTATTCCCCAGCCTTTGACCCAACCAAGGGTAAGAATCCATAGGTTTCATAGAATGAGTTGGTCATATTCTTGATCAAAGAATGGACATGGGGAGAGGGAAAATGTAAGATTGAGAGCTTATTTGGGAGGGTGTCTATTGGTTGTTATTTTTAAAAAAGTGGTTGTAAAACTTTAATTAATAATGGGCTATCACATGTATTATAAATATAGCGCTTTCATTAAGCAGAAAGCGAAATTTAAGTGAAGGGGCATACTTGATGAGCAACTTATCCATCTCAACACCTGTTCAACTGAAGAACGTGATCATCCAGGATGACTTCTGGTCCCCTTATATTTCTTTAATTCGCGATGTGGTAGTCCCTTACCAGTGGGACGCGTTGAATGACCGAATCGAAGGCAACGAGCCAAGTCACGCCATCCAGAATTTCAGAATCGCTGCCGGATTGGAGCAAGGCGATTTCTATGGCATGGTGTTTCAAGATAGCGACGTGGCGAAGTGGCTTGAAGCTGTTGGTTATCTGCTCGAGCAAATGCCTGACCCTGAGCTGGAGAAGGTAGCGGACGAAGTCGTTGATCTGATCGCGAAGTCGCAGCATGCAGACGGATACGTAAATACGTATTTTACACTGAAAGAAAAATCAGGCAGATGGACGAATCTTGCGGAGTGCCATGAACTATATTGCGCGGGTCATCTCATCGAAGCGGCAGTCGCCTACGAGAAGGCCACGGGGAAAGGCAAGATTCTGGAAGTGGCTTGCAAGCTAGCTGACTGCATCGATGCGACGTTCGGGCCAGAGGATGGAAAAATGAAAGGCTATGATGGTCACCAAGAGGTCGAGCTGGCACTGATGAAGCTCTACAGAGCTACCTCCAACGAGCGATATATGAAGCTGGCGAAGTTTTTCTTAGACGAGAGAGGGCAAAGTCCCCACTTCTATGACGAAGAGTTCGAACGCCGGAATGGCGAGATTCATTTCCAAGAGCTGAAGATAGCCACGGACAAATCGTATAGCCAAGCGCATCTCCCAATCCGTATGCAACAGACGGCCGAAGGTCACGCGGTGCGGGTCGTATACATGTGCACAGGGATGGCCGATGTCGCAGCGGCGACAGGGGACGAAGCGTTGCTGAAGGCATGCCGAACACTCTGGCATAACATCGTGAACAAGCGGATGTACATTACCGGTTCGATCGGCTCAATGTCTTACGGGGAGTCATTCACGCTCGATTACGATTTGCCGAACGACACGGCGTATGCCGAGACATGCGCTTCGATCGGTCTTATCTTCTTCGCCCAGCGCATGCTTCAGATCGAACCGAGAAGCGAATACGCGGACGTCATGGAGAGAGCGCTCTACAACACCGTTATTGGCGGAATGTCTCGCGACGGACAACACTTCTTCTACGTGAATCCGTTGGAAGCCTGGCCAGAAGCTAGTGGTAAGAATCGTAATTTCGATCACGTGAAGATGGAGAGACAGCGATGGTTCGGCTGCGCTTGCTGCCCGCCGAATATTGCTAGGCTGCTTGCCTCTCTTGGCAACTATATCTACTCGTTCCATGGGCGTGCCTTATATGCTCACTTATATATTGGGAGTGAAGTCACGGTGGATGTGGATGGCAGCGCCGTAGGGCTCACCCAGCATTCCGAGCTGCCTTGGGACGGTAACATCACATTTAAACTAACGATGGATGCACCCAAAACCTTCTCCTTGGCACTGCGGATACCAAGCTGGTGTGAGTCTTGGGAGGTCAAGGTGAACGGGCAACCGGTAGCGGAATCCCATATGCGCCTAATTAACGGATATCTGCATCTAGAACGGACATGGAACGCAGACGATGTCGTCGAGCTAGTTCTACCGATGAAGGTTAGTCCGATGAAAGGCAATCCGGAAATCCGCGAGACTGTCGGCATGGTCGCCATTCAGCGAGGGCCGATGGTGTACTGCTTGGAAGAAGCCGACAATGGCAAAGGGCTGCATAAGCTGATCATCCATCCAGGCTTCGAGGATCAAGTTCATTTTGATAGCAGCTTATTAGGTGGACTACTGACCATTGACTTAACGGCTTACCGAATCCAAGACGAGGGTTGGAAGGATCGATTGTACCGCGTGAAAGACGAAGATCATGTGGTCGCTACGACGGCTCGATTCATTCCCTACTTTGCTTGGGCGAATCGTGGACGTGGTGAAATGCGAGTGTGGATCAGAGAAAATACGGTTTTACCCTCATGAGGTGCAAGGATAGATGACAATGGTGGACTCTGGTCAAGGAGGGAAGGGAGCAGACGACTCGATAGCAGTCCTTATAGACAGACGAAATATTCCCTGCCAAGGCGGGAGGAATTAAGGATTGACGTTGAATTATATATGATGGAGGGGTTAATGTGAAAACAATGAAAAAAGAATTCATGTTTAGCGTGTCTATGGTATTAATCTTAAGTTTGGTCGCTGGATGCTCCACGAATACGAGTACGGATAAACCAAGCGCATCGCCTGCGGGAGAAACAGCAACAAAAGCACCAGAGAAAACGGCAGCTCCTTCTACGGAGAAGGTTAAGATTACTTATTCGATGTGGGGAAGCGAGGCTGAAGGAAGCGAAACCCAAAAAGCAGCGGATAAGTTCAACGCTTCTCAAAACAGAATCGAAGTCAAAGTGCAAGCGATTCCTTGGGAAAGCTACATGACGAAACTAAACACGCAGGCAACGGCGGGTCAATTACCGGATACAGGAATATTAAAAGAGGATGCCGTCATCCAGTGGTCCTCCGATGGTATGCTCAAAGATGTCAGTGACATGTACGCGGGAAGTGACAGCAAGCCTCTAGATAGCTTGGCTTATAAATATCAAGGCAAAACTGTAGCCTATGCCGCTGCCAATGAAATTCTACTCCTTTATTACAACAAAGATATGTTCGACAAAGCGAAAGTACCCTATCCGCCAAACGTTCTAGATAAAGCATGGACATGGGACCAATTCGTTGCAGCAGCCAAAAAGCTGACCGTCGACAAGAATGGCAAACATGCTGACGAGGCTGGCTTTAATCCGCAGAGTATCGTTCAGTACGGCGCATCCGTCGAAAATCTGGCATGGCAATTGGAAACCTGGGCGCTCAGCAATGGCGGCGGCTTCTATAACAATGACGGTACAGCGGTGAGAATCGGGGAAGACGCTAGTATCGAAGCGATTCAGAAAGTCGCGGATCTGTACTTGAAAGACAAAGTTGCTCCATTGTCGGTTGGACAGACGGATGATGGCATTCAGCGTACGATTATCGCGGGAACGGTCGCCATGGCCACGAACGGCCAATGGAACATCGGAACTAGCTTGAATGCAGCCAAGGATGCAGGATTGAAATATGGCGTTGCCGTATTGCCTTACATGAAGGAAAAAGTTACCCTCAACACGGGCGGTGCCAATGTCGTATTCTCCCAAACCAAGCATCCGAAAGAAGCGATGGAATGGTTGAAATGGTACACAGCTGAAGAAAACAACTGGGGACTGATCTCATCCGGTATTTGGATGCCAACACTGAAGAAATGGTATACAGATGAAACACTTACGCATAAGTGGGTTGACAATAAGAACTTCCCTCCATATGCCGAATATAAGTCAGCTGTCGTTGATTATGCACAATCCACAGCGGCGAGACCAGCTTCTTGGTTCTTTACGAATCATACGACGGATTTTAACACCTTGCTAGGATCGGCTTTAGGGGATGTATGGACGGGTAAAGCTACCGCGAAGGATGCCATTACCAAGAATCTCGAAGCTTTGAAAGCAGCCAATAAAGGCAAAAAATAACGTATAGGGAGGATGGCCGCCAAGGATAGGGGAGCGGTGGCCATCCTCCACATATGAGGTGGGGGGCAAGATATGGAAACCTTTAACAAACCTCAGCAGCGCCGTTCCCGCTTTCATTCAAGCGAGACAAGAGTTGCTTATATATGCTTGATTCCTGCAATACTCGGACTGATCTTCTTGACGTATCTGCCTCTTCTTGGCGTGTTGGGAATTAGTATGACGAATTGGACGGGGCTGAAGAACCCTGAATTCGTCGGATTCAGCAATTATATCGAGCTATTTACCACCGATCCTTACATTAAAGATTCCATTATAGCGACGCTGTACTTTGCCTTTTTATCCGTGGCTGGAAGTATGATTTATTCGCTATTTATCGCGATGCTGTTGAACCGTAAAATTCCTGCAAGAGGTTTTTTCAGAGCGGTATTCTATGTGCCTTTTGTTCTGCCTGCTGCCGCTATATACGTTGGATGGTCCTGGCTGTACGAGGCGAACTTCGGTTTCTTCAACTATCTCCTCTCCGAAATTGGGTTGAACAAAGTTCTCTTTATTGCAGATTCCAATTTCGTAATCCCATCGCTTTCACTGATTGCGGTATGGTTGTCGGGGAATTTGATCGTGATCTTCTTGGCGGGGCTTCAAAGCGTTCCAAGCGTCTATCATGAAGCGGCTGAAATGGATGGTGCAAACGGATGGAATCGCTTCCGCCACGTTACTTTGCCTTGTATGACGCCAATCATCTTTTACAACCTATTGCTGAGTCTGATCGCCAATCTCCAAGTCGTTACGCCGGCTCTTGCTCTGACCAATGGGGGTCCGGGGAACTCCTCCCGATTCATGACGTATCTGATGTATGATCAGGCTTTCGTTAATTACAAGCTGGGTTATGCTTGCGCGACGACATTTATTATTTTCGCCATTCTTGCCGCTTTTACTGCCGTGTTGTTCAAGACGTCCAAACGGTGGATCTTTTCCGAAGGAGACGACGATAAATGAGCGAAGTCGCATACGCCAGTTATAAGAGTAAGAAACGCAATGAACGAACAATGAACGTGCTTACACTGATCGTCGTTATTGGATTTGCCCTCATCGTGCTCTTCCCGATTTGGTGGATTTTCCGTACGTCACTGATGACGAATCCCGAGATTTATAAGTATCCGCCGTCTCTCATACCGCAGAATTGGTTGTTCTCCAATTATGAAAAAACATTGAATGTATTTAAATTCTGGAAGTATTTGTGGAATACGATGATCATTATCGTGCCTTCCTGCTTGGGGGGGACGTTCACGGCTACCTTGTGCGGATATGCCTTTGCGAGGTTGCGGTTTAGAGGCAAACAGTTGATCTGGATTCTTTGCGTCGGTTCGATGCTCTTGCCTGCCATGGTTACGCTCATTCCCCTCTATATCGGATGGACACGGGGTTTGGGGCTCCACGACAGCTATCTGCCATTGATTTTGCCGTACTTCTGTGGCGGCGGCGCTTTTAATATCTTTTTGATCAGGCAGTTTATTCTCTCCATTCCGAGAGAACTTGACCAAGCGGCAACGATTGACGGTGCCGGGTATTTCCGAATTTTGTTCAGCATTATTATGCCAGCGATTAAGCCCGCTATGATCGTCGTCGCTTTGTTTATTTTCATCGGGTTATGGAATGATTTGCTCCAACAGATGATTTACATTAATTCGAGCGAGAAATTTACGATAGCGTTGGGGCTTACCAATTTTAAAGGTCAATTAAAGCAAGATTGGGCGATGACGATGGCAGCCACGTGCTTGTCGTTTGCGCCAGGCGTCATTTTCTACCTGATTGGTCAAAAGTATTTTGTTGAGGGAATCACACTGACCGGTATGAAAAGTTAATATGCAGCCATAAAAAGTGAATTTAAAACCCCCTTGAAGGAGAATCCTTTAGGGGGTTTTTAGGTTGATATTTTTAAAGAAAGTTCAGGGTGACTTTAGTTCATATACTGTAAAAATAGGTTGTAAAAATGAAATTAAATCACACGAATTTTAGATATGATAATAAATGTAAGCGCTACAAATTTTATGAATGAAAGGATGTGCGCCGCAGAGGATGACAGCACGATACAGCCAGGATGAGCCAGGATGGAAGCCCAATGGTAAGAAGAATCCCTGCTAGATGTCGAGTTAATCTAAGATGAGAAAGAGAGGCTATCTAATGAAGCAAATGCTTAGTCAGTATTGGAACAAGATGTCGAAGTCACAACGCCTGCAACTGTTTGCGGCTTCTACGATTACTGCAGCAGCCATCTTGTTGGTGCCGCAGCTCGCTTCAGCCAATACCCTTACGAATAGTAATTTTACGGTACAGACGGGTACGAATGGCGAAATTACTTCTCTGCAAATTGGCGGAGATACGTATCCGACTAACTATGTCATGAATGCAACGAATGCACCCAATCAGAATACGGCGGATCATCAATGGGTCGGGGAGTTGATGTTTACGTACAAGCTTGGAACGGGTGCTTGGACGCAGGCGTTATCGAGCAAATCGGCAGATGGTAGAACCATTTCCCAGACTGGCAATACCGTTAACATTACATATCAGAATTCAACCAACAGTGCAGGTATTAAAAACTTCAAAGTGGATGAATCCTATTCCCTCGTGAGTGACTATTTGAAATGGGGAATCACCGTTACGAATACGAGCACGCAAACATTGGAAATCGGAGATTTCGGCCTCCCGCTCCCTTTCAATGAATTCTTCACTGCCGGCAATAATGATCCCATTTATGAGACACGCGTCATTACACATGCTTTTATCGGTAACAATAGCTCGTACATCGTGGCGCAGCGCCCTAGCGGTATCGGTCCTTCCTTGCTCATGGTACCTGACACGACGACAGGAGCGGGACTCGAGTATCAAGATAATTGGCGCGTTGAGGAGCATCCAGGCAGCATGTGGGCAGCCGATCAAGGCGGTTATGCGAAGGGGCTGAATGTCTACTATATTCACTCCAATGTGATTAAAAGCAACGGTCGTGGCTATTTGCCGAACACCAGTTTGACACTTGCGCCAGGCGCTAGCAAAACGTATGCCTTTAAATTTTTTAAGGCTGCGGATGAGTATGCCGTTCAAGATAGGTTGTATAGCGAAGGAATGGTCGATTTCAATGTGGTCCCTGGCATGATCGTGCCAACGAATCAGACGGTTAAATTTGATTTGCACACCTCCAAAACAATCACGGCTGTTACGCCACAATATCCATCTGAGACGACGATTACTTCTTTAGGTACGACGGGAACAGATCACAAACTGTATCAGATGACGATGACTCATTTGGGACAGAACAATGTTACGGTTACGTATGGCAGTGGAGAGAAAACAGTTCTCCAATTCTATGCCATTGAACCTATCGATGCGGCCTTACAGCGGCATTCGACGTTCATGGTGAATAATCAACAATGGAATGTGCCAGGAGATATTCGTGATAAAGTGTTTGACGACTGGATGATGCAGACTAAAGCGAAGCGAAACAATTTTGCAGGATACTGGGGCTGGGGAGACGATTGGGGGCTTACGCATGGTCAATTCCTTGCTGAGAAGAATGCCTTGAATCCAGTTGCTTCAGAAGTGACAGCGGTGGATAATTATTTGGAAACGGCGGTATGGACGAATCTGATGAATGGCCATCATACCGATTATCTGGTTCCTGATTTCTTAATGGCACAGCCGAACACAACGCCAACCTATCGGGGCTATGCGTACCCGCATATTTATAACACGTACTTCAGTATGTATAAAATTGCAAAGCTTTACCCAAATCTTGTGACTTACAAGAATCCTAAAAACACGTATTTGCTTCGCGCATACAATGTGTTCAAGGCTCTGTATGATGGGCCTGTTGCGTACAACTGGGAAACTGGGTTAATGGGCGAGTTAACGACACCAGACATCATTAAAGCACTGCAAGACGAAGGCTATACAACACAAGCGAACGATATTATTAGCAAAATGGCAACGAAATACAACAATTTCTCGGCAAACGCGTATCCGTATGGCTCTGAATACAGCTACGATAATACAGGCGAAGAATCTGTCTATATGCTGGCTAAGATGAATAATAACAATACCATTAAGGGTAAAATCAATGCCAAAACGAGAGCGGCACGCGGACACATGCCAGTATGGTATTACTACACAGATCCTGTAACCATTACGGGGGACAACTGGTGGAATTTCCAATACAGTACATCACTTGCAGGTTATGCGATGGATGACTGGATTCGTTCAAATTCTACGACACCTGAGAGAGAACAGCGGTTATCCTATGCGGCTAAGATAGCAAATATCAGTGCGATTAATTCTGGTCAAATCAGTAGTGATCCAGCGAATATCGGTGCTGTGTCATGGACGTATCAAGCAAGTAAAGGAAATAACGGCGCACTAGGTCTAGATGGCGGTCCGCTATTTAATGGCTGGCGCGGGATGAGCGGAGAGGCTGATCTTGGGTTGTTCGGTGCTCTGAAAATCCTAAGTGCGGATGTGGCCGTAGACCCGATCTTTGGCTTGTATGGCTATGGTGCGGACGTTACTTCAAGCAATGGGAAATATACGATCACGCCGAAGGATGGTTTGTTCAAACGATTGCATCTCATTACGGAGAGGTTCTCCATGGAGCTTGAGCGTGATCAATATACATCAGCTATTGTAGCCATAGCTAAGAATGACGTTAATTTTACGTTGAAAAATTCCATGACAACAGCTGCCCACACGACGAAAGTTACCTTCACGGGGCTTGCTGCAGGCACGTATAATGTGCTTGTGAACAATGTGCAAGCAGGCACGGTAACGGCTACGTCAGGCGCTAAAACAATCGTAAATCTCAGCATTGGAACGAATGCTACGTACGATGTGAAATTGCAAGTAGGCACACCGTCAGGTCCTCAGGATGTTGCACCGCAAGGGACAGCGACGACTTCGTTCGTATCTTCGTGGGAAAGCCTGGCTGGTCTGAACGATGGGTATGCACCAACGAGTTCAAATGACAGGAGCCATTCCGTGTATGGAAACTGGGATAATCCAGGTACGACGCAATGGGTTCAATACGATTTTGCATCAGCGAAAACGTTGTCCAGTACAGCGATTTATTGGTTTGACGATGATCAAGGTATCGATCTACCAGCCTCCTATACGATCCAGTATTGGAATGGAACAGCTTGGGTCAATGTAGCAAGCCCATCAGGTCTAGGCGTTGCAGCTAATCAATACAACACGACGACATTTACACCTGTTTCTACGACCAAAATCCGTGTCAACATCACAGCCAAATCGACCACATCTACAGGCATTGAATCCTGGCGCGTATTCGGAACCTAATCTAGTTATGAGAAGCTGCCCTTCAGATCTTCATTGGTCTGCGGGGCAGCTTCTTGCGTATGTACAGGTTAAGAGTAGTGTCTAGATTAGGTTGATATTTTGAAAAAACAGGTTGAGATCACGTATCGATAATCCCATATTCGTGGGCTATACTTAGTTTGTAGCGCTTACAGTAGGGGGAAGAGATGTAGGAGGTAGAGAGAGATGACGAATGTGTTAAGGGCAAGCATGAAGTTGGATAAAGACTTTCGAGTTGCTGAAGTTGATGAGCGTATGTACGGATCTTTCATTGAACACTTGGGACGCGCAGTGTATGGCGGCATTTATGAACCTGGACATCCGACGGCCGATGAGCAAGGATTTCGGCAGGATGTTAGGGAGATGATCGAAGAAATCGGTGTCCCTATTGTTCGTTATCCTGGTGGGAATTTTGTCTCGGGGTATAACTGGGAGGATGGTGTCGGACCAATTAGTGGAAGGCCCGCCAAACTGGAGCTGGCATGGCGTGTTCTAGAGCCTAACTTATTTGGAACCAATGAATTTCTGGCGTGGACCAAACAAATCAAAGCACAAGCGATGATGGCCGTTAACTTAGGTACTAGAGGGATAGATGATGCCAGAAACTTAGTGGAGTATTGCAATCATGCCGGAGGTTCATATTGGAGTAATTTAAGAATGGCACATGGTTATCAAGAGGCTTATGGCATTAAGACATGGTGTTTAGGAAATGAGATGGATGGTCCCTGGCAAATTGGTGCCAAAACGGCAGACGACTATGGTCGATTAGCGAATGAAACAGCGAAAGCGATGAAATTCGTTGATCCGACAATCGAGTTGGTGGTATGTGGGAGTTCTTTCCGAAGTATGCCCACCTACGTGGATTGGGAAGCCACCGTGCTGGATCATACGTATGAGAATGTCGACTATTTATCCTTGCATACCTACTATGGCAACGCCGATAATGACACTGCTAATTACCTGGCCAAATCGCTGGATATGACAGCTTTTATACAAGAGATTATTGCGGTGTGTGATTATATAAAAGCCAAAAAAAGAAGCAAGAAGACCATGATGCTTTCCTTCGATGAGTGGAATGTATGGTTTCATACGTTGGAATCTGACAAAAAGATGGAACCATGGCAGTTTGCACCTCCGCAGCTTGAAGATGTGTACACATTGGAAGACGCACTGATGGTAGGTACGATGCTGATTGCGCTATTAAAACATGCGGATCGTGTGAAAATTGCCTGCTTAGCGCAACTAGTGAATGTCATCGCTCCAATAATGACACAAACGGGTGGGCCTGCTTGGCGTCAAACCATCTTTTATCCATACATGCACACCTCTGTTTATGGAAGAGGCACCGTGCTGCATTCGTTTGTAGAGGCTCCTAAATATGATTCGAAGGACTATACGGACGTCCCCTTCTTAGATACGGTTGCCGTTCATCAGGAAGAGAAGGAAGAACTTACGATATTTGCAGTTAATAAAAGTCTAGATTCTTCCTTAGTATTGACGTGTGACTTGCGTAGTTTTGAGGGATACCGTGTGGTGGAGCACATTGTATTGGAGAATACGGATGTGAAAGCCGTGAATGCGATGAATCATCCTAATCGCGTTACACCGCATAGTGGTGGCGATGCTGCCATTTGTGACGATAGGCTGATAGGGACATTGCCAAGCTTGTCTTGGAATGTCATACGACTGCGGAAATGACAGGACGAGAGAAAGCCAGTAACCTTGAGATATCGAGGTTGCTGGCTGTTTGTGTATGTAAGCGAAGTTGCCCTTCTGTGCGTTAGATGAATAGATGGAAAATATACAGTTAAAAATTGAAATTCTGCGATCAAATGATGAGTAGTTATGTTCTACCGAAACGCTTGCCGGGCTTGTCCATCAGGAATGCCCTGTGTAGTTTTTGCGGAAATTTAAAGGGGAGATCCCTTCCTTGGTTGCGAAGCAGTGCGAGAAGTAGGAGGCGTGCTGAAAGCCACTCTCTTCCGCGACCCTAGCCATGGTCCAATTGGTCTGTATCAGCAGCTTCTTGGACTGTTCGATGCGAAATTGAAGCAGATAATCATTGGGTGTCATCCCGAACACCTTCAACATGCATTTGGCAATGTAGTTAGGGTGATAGTTAAGATGCTCTTGCAGGAGGGCATTGGATATTTTCTTCGTGTAATTCTGACGAATGAATACCTCAACTTTCTCCGCTAAATGAAACGCAGTCATGTCGGTCGTTGAGATTAACTCACGGTTAATATGCTGCATAAACAGTTGAAAGGTGTTCTGTTTCCGCCAATTACGTTGGGAGCGCGATTCTTGTTCTAGATCGAAGAAGTATTCTAATATTTCTAAGGCTTTGTGATTGAGTTTCATATACTTGGGGATAAAAATGGAATTTACCTCCGCATGGTTGAGGAAAGCTTTTTGTTTGTGATCCTCAATGAGCGAATTCTGATTCTGTAAACACGTATCCATATCCATGTACTCGTCCCAAGCGCCATACGTGTGGAAATGGATCCACAGGATTTCGGATTCTTGCTCACAAGGAGCTGTCCCAAAATGCGAGAGATCGGGTCTCAGGATAATGGCATCGTTCTGCTGGAGAGTCCATTCATTCGTACCTTCTCCGATGAAGATGGTCCCCTTTTTGACAACAATGAGATCAAAAGCACCAATGTTAGTCCTGCTTATATGATTCTCTCCGATTTCGTAGTAAGCGCTTCCGCAGTCGAGAAAATAAGGAATTGGTGGCGCAATGAAGTGAAGAACGGTTGGTTTCATGGCTTACCTCGATAGGATTGTATTTGAAATCCAATATTTGTAATTGATTCGCTTATTTATATTTTACGTGATGTGCCCTGTGAAAGGAAGTGATTTCGGTGGCGAAATATACGGAAAATACAAGCCATTTTACAGAGATTAAAGTTAAATGGGAGAATGCCTACTTGACATCCCTTTTAAACATGTCATAATGATAATATCAAAACGACATTAGTACTGTGAAAGCAGGTGCCACCATGGACACGAACGAGAACGAGTCGAACTACGCATCCCATAAGTACCGGACACCAGACGGCGCGCCGAGTGATATTGTTATTTTCACCATTACCTCTAAGGAAAAGAACACAGCCAAGAAGGCGCTGCCCATTCGGGAACTTAAAGTTCTACTCATCCAGAGAAAACAATGGCCATTCGAGGGATATTGGGCTTTACCTGGCGGGTTCTGCCACGAGTCGGAGAGTATGTATACCTGCGCTCGAAGGGAGCTGGAAGAGGAGACGGGTGTCGCGGATGTTCATATGGAATACTTGAACGTCTACAGTGAACCGGGGCGTGATCCAAGAGGATGGATTATTTCGCACGCTTTCTATGCGCTAGTTCATGAGAGATGGTTGGCTGAGCGGCGTGCGGATTCGGACGCTTCGGATGTGCAACTATTTACAGTAGAGGAAGCATTTAAGTTAGAGTTAGCTTTTGATCATAGGGTAATATTGACCGATGCTTTGCATCAGATTCAGCAGAAGATGCTGACAACGACGATTGCCAAGGAGTTTCTGCCTGAGGAGTTCACGATCGGAGAGTTGTACCAAGTTATTCAAACGGTTGTGCCGCACTTTGAGGAAAGCAACTTCATCCGTAAGATCACTTCTACACAAAGCCGCAAAGGCATTATTGAAGAAGCGGTGGATCGCCACGGAGAGCCGAAGCTGTCCAATCGCTACTCGCAGAGAGCTGCACAGCTCTATCGGTTTACAGATCTGACGCCACAGCTGTCCATATACAGCTAGGCGCTTCTCTTTTATCTTTTGATAATGTCATATTGAAAGTATTATATAGCGGAAGTTACATTTAAGGAGGCGTTATGTATGAGAAAAGCATGGTCATTTCTGGCATTATTCATCAGTATGGTTGTCATTGCCATCTACACCTCATCAACGGCGATTGAAATCGTCGCGACTACGACAGGCCTGTTGTGCGTATGGTTAACAGCGAAGGAAAATATCTGGTCATGGCCAATTGGACTGGTGAATGTGGGTTGTTTCTTCGTCATGTTCTGGGAAGCGAAGCTATATGCGGACACGATGCTGCAGGTGTTCTTTTTCATATTAAGCGTGTATGGTTGGATCATATGGTTGACGAAAAGAGAAGGAACGAAGGTGCGTCCCACTAGAAAAATAACATCACGACTCGCGCTTCTATTAAGTGTATGTTTGGTCGTGATGACCCTGATCTGGGGCTATGTGCTGCAAACGTACACGGACGCCTCGATTCCCTATGCCGATGCTTTCATTGCTACGTTAAGCCTTCTTGCGCAGTATCTGCTTTCGTCCAAAGTGTTAGAAAACTGGCTTCTCTGGATCGCTGTCGATGTCATGTCGGTAGGGATGTATGCCTACAAAGATTTGTATGCTGTAGCTTTTCTTTACCTTATTTTCTTGTTCATTGCAACGGCTGGCTATATCTCATGGAAACGAGAACTACACAACGTAGAACGGAGGGATCTCGTATGTCACAACACCGAACAGGCTTAACACTTGGGAAATTTGCTCCGCTGCACGCAGGTCATCAATTCATGATCGAGACTGCGATTAAGGAGATGGATGAGGTGATCGTTGTCATCTACGATTGTCCGGAAACGACAGATATTCCATTGCGTGTGCGATCCAATTGGATTCGTACCCTCTATCCGCAGGTGCACGTTATTGAAGCGTGGGACGGTCCGAATGAAATCGGCGATACGCCAGCGATCAAAAGGATGCATGAAGCCTACATCCTGCAGAAGCTTGCGGGGCGGAAGATCACGCATTTTTACTCCAGTGAATTTTATGGTGAGCATATGAGCGCGGCTTTGGGGGCGGAGAATCGCCAGGTTGATCCCGATCGGACTACGTTTCCGATTTCGGGCACGCAAGTGCGGGGGAACCCTTTTGACAATCGAAAGTTTCTGAGTCCAGTTGTTTATCGGGATCTAATTACGAAAGTCGTTTTTCTTGGCGCTCCGTCGACAGGGAAATCCACACTTACCGCTTACATGGCGGAACAGATGCATACCCATTGGATGGTGGAGTACGGACGGGAATATTGGGAGAAGCACCAGGTGGATCGCAGATTATCGTTAGCGCAGTTGGAGGCGATTGCGGAGGGGCATGTGGAAAGGGAAGAGCTTCTGCTGAAGGACGCGCGGGATATTCTCTTCGTGGATACCAATGCGATTACAACGTATATGTTTTCTCATTATTATCATGGTGCGGCTACGCCTCGTTTGACTCAATTAGCCGTAGATGCGGCGTCGCGGTATGATTTGGTTTTTGTTTGTGATACGGATATCCCGTATGACGATACCTGGGATCGTTCTGGAGAGGTTCAAAGATTTGTGTTTCAAAAGCAGATTATCGCAGATCTCATTATGAGGCAGATTCCATATTTCCTATTACAAGGAACGCTCGAGGAGCGGGCGGATCAAGTAAATCATATTTTGAAAACTTATCATAAATATCATAGCTTATGTGAATGTATCATGAAGCAAACAAGCAGCCGTGGGAGGGAGTAATACGTATGAATGAACATGGCTTGTTGGATAAAATCAAAGGCGGAATCTACGGCGTTGCCATCGGTGATGCGTTGGGAGGTACGACGGAGTTCATGAGTGTCCGGGAGGTCAAGGCGAGATATGGCTATTTGACGGAGATCATTGGCGGGGGAGCTTGGCGCTTGGAGCCTGGTGAAGTGACGGACGACACGATGATGACGTTGTGTGTGGCGGAGGGAATATTGGCGAAGCCAGATGACCCCTTGGCTGCGATCGGTGAGCAGTTTATGAACTGGTATCAGACGAGGCCCAAAGATATCGGTAACATCATCAGACATACTTTTGAAAATGTGACGGACAGTTGGTTCGAAGCAGCCTACGTAACCCATATTGAAATGGGCCAAAGTGCAGGGAATGGCTCCCTGATGCGCTGTCTGCCAGTAGCGTTGGCGTACAAAGAGTGGAAGGATATCGAGCGTGTTTCCCATATGCAATCAAAAATGACCCATTATGACGAAAGATGCAATGAAGCTTGCATCCTCTATAATCGTATTGCTTTCCGGCTGCTCCAGGGGGAAGAGTTGAAAGAGGTGATCCAGCAGGAGCTGGTCGGGACTGATTATGAAAGTATGCTTACAGCTGAACCTAATTGCGAAGCTAGCGGCTTCGTTGTGTATACGGTTCGTTGGGTGCTCCATATTTTGCTGCAAGCTTCCGACTTTAGTGAAGTTGTTCAAAAGGCGGCTAACTTAGGCGATGACTCAGATACGATAGGTGCCATTGCTGGTGGGTTGGCCGGCATTTATTATGGCTATGAGCATATTCCTGCTAAGTATGCTGAGGCGATTCTGATTAAGGAGCGGTTGGATGAGATTGCGTTGAGGTTGTTTGGTGTGAGGGATGGGTTGTAGCGATTGGAAAATAACTTACGGACAAGTGAAAGCACCTGAGACGGGTGGCGCTCACTGTGTCCGTTTTTTTATGAGGCGCTGCCGCCAAGCAAATAACTGGATTTTCTCCAGCTAATTCAAGCGAAATCACGGCATTTTGCAATTTAACTGGAATTCCTCCCGTTATTTCAGAGCAATACCGCCATACGGCACATTTTGAGCAGAATTAGATGTAGGAAATCCAGTTAAACTCGCCCAAGGCGACTTTTACCCAGAAATAGATGTAGAAAATCCAGTTAATTCCCATCAGATCCCCAGCCTGGGAAAGATAAGTTGGCTATAGGGTATCCCATTTACCCTAGTCCCCACGTACTTAATATCTTGTAAGAAATTCTAGAAATCACAGAAATTTATCAGAAAGCAGGGTGCTATTATACAAATATAAACAAAGACGAGGTGATGATATGCAAGCAAAACTGGCAACGGACGCCCTTCCCACCCCGAAGAAACGGGATTCATGGATAAGAACCATACAGAGATATAAAGTCATGTATGCGCTCTTATTTCCGGCCTTAGTATACTTTGCGGTATTCAAATATATTCCTATGGCAGGGATCATTATTGCTTTTAAAAACTATAACTTAGCCTTAGGACTATGGGACAGCCCATGGGTGGGATTGAAGAATTTCGAAGATTTTATTAACGGCGTGTATTTCTGGGACATCATGAGAAATACGATCCTCATTTCGCTGTATAAGCTATTGTTCGGTTTCTCAGCTCCGATCGTATTGGCTTTGCTTCTCAATGAAGTGTACACCCAATGGTTTAAGAAAATTGTACAAACAATCACGTATCTTCCCCATTTTCTGTCATGGGTCATTGTATATGGACTAATGGTGGCGTTATTAGCACCAGGGGATGGCCTTTTTAACATGATTTTCAAGGAAAATGGAATTGAGCCCATTTCCTTTCTAACGGAACCTGCCTGGGGCAGACTGCTGATCATCCTATCTGAAATATGGAAGGATATCGGCTGGGGAGCGATCTTGTATCTTGCCGCATTGGCCGGCATTGATCCTAGCTTATATGAAGCGGCGCGGATTGATGGTGCTTCCAAGTCGAGACAACTATGGCATGTCACATTGCCCGGCATTCGAGGCGTTATCATTCTGATGTTGATCCTGAAATTAAGTCATATTCTAGACGCTGGTTTTGACCAGATATTCATGTTTGCGAACAGTTTTAACCAAGAGAAAATCGACATTATCGACACATGGGTATACCGTGAAGGGTTGGAGCGTCTGAAGATTGGCTTGGCTACGGCTGTGGGATTGTTTAAAGCGATCATCGGATTTGCTTTAGTTTTGGCTGCGAATAAGATTGCCAAGAAATTCGATGGGCAAATTTGGTGAGGTGGTTTTCTACATGATTAATTTGACAGTCGGGGAAAAAATATGGCAAGTAGTCGTCTATTCTATTCTTGTAATACTAGCCCTGCTTTGCTTACTTCCCTTTTTATATGTGGTTGCTGTTTCAGTGACGCCGGAATCGGAAGTCGTAAGAAAAGGGATTGTAATTATACCAGAAACCTTTACTTTCTTAGCTTACAAAGAAGTATTCATTTCGCATGGTATCGGGCAAGCGTATAAAATTACGTTGTTTCGAACAATCGTAGGTACTGCGCTTAATGTGATATTTACGGTAGCAGCTGCGTATCCCCTATCCAAAAAATATTTGCCAGGACGCAGCACATTCTTGATATTTATTGTGTTTACGATGATGTTCAGTGGAGGCTTAATTCCAAGCTATTTGTTAATCCGCTCTCTCGGATTGCTGAACAGTCCGTGGGTATTGATTATCCCGCATCTCATTAGTGCATTTAATCTGGTTATTATTAAAGGCTTCTTCGAACAATTGCCTCCTGAAATCGAGGAATCGGCTAGGGTTGACGGTGCAAGTGAGCTTCAGTCGCTTTGGAGAATTATTTTACCTCTCTCAATGCCCGTACTTGCCACAATATCCTTATTTTATGCCGTAGGACATTGGAACAGTTATTTCGATGCGATTGTGTACTTGAATGATGCGAACTTAATGCCGCTTCAAGTTGTCTTGCGCAACATTCTACTTAACATTTCATCACAAAATGCCGATTCGATGGCCAATACCGGGACGGTTAGCAAATTCGCTGTGCAAATGGCGGCTGTCGTCGTGACGACGGTTCCGATCTTGATTGTGTATCCATTTATGCAAAAGCATTTTACCAAAGGCGTGCTTATGGGATCGATTAAAGGTTAATAGGCAATTCTTACCTAGGTTGTTACGGGACACCGTGATAATATATATACAAGCAAAAGGAGAGGTCAATATGGAACGTAGAAAGATTACATTAACTGTTCTGGCTGCTGTCGTAGGGCTGGGAACACTTTTGTCAGCATGTGGGAACCAAGATGAAGTGAAGCCTGCAGCTTCGAGCAGCCCTCAATCCGAGTCGAGCAAGTTTGCGAACAAAATAAAGATTTCGATGTTTAACCAAGGTACTTTCAATGCTGCTGCTCCAATACCTCCACGTGAGGAAGATATTCAACGCCAAATGTTGGAAAAGGCGATGAACATCGATCTGGATATGACGATTCCTCAAGCTGGGCAAGCAACAACGAAATTGAATACGCTCATTGCAGGTGGAGATATTCCTGATTTGCTCTTCTTGAAGAGTCGATCCGATCTTGCACAATATTATGATCAAGGCGTTCTTGCAGATCTGACGCCGTACTTGGATCAATTTCCCGAATTGAAGAAGCGTTTTGCTCAAGATTCCTGGGAAGCGACGTCCTATCAAGGAAAAACCATTGGCGTTCCAGGGTATGATAATGTAAATGGTATCAGTCGAAGTTTCTTCATCCGCAACGATTGGTTAAAAAAGCTAGGCATGAAAGTACCGACAACGCCTGACGAGCTATTCGAAGTCATGAAAGCATTTACGGAGAAAGACCCAGATGGAAACGGTAAGAACGATACGTACGGATTCATCGGCGGTATGAACAAAGAAGGTAATCTGCAAACCTACGGCTTCGATAGCTTGATGTGGATGTTCGGCGTCAATCCGCCATCAGCCATTGATATCAAAGACAATAAACCGGTATTCTTATTTATCGATCCTAAAATGAAGGAAGCACTCGGCTACATCAATAAAATGATGACAGCCAAAGTTGTGGACCCCGACTGGGTGACGATGAATACACCAGATTTGTTAGACCAGAAGTTATTTAAAGGTAAAGTTGGCTTTATGATTCGAGATGCTCGCAGACTTGAACCGGATTATCAGCAAAAAATGAAAGAAATCGGCGGAGAGGTACCAGAATGGATCGTCATTCCTCCAATGAAAGGGCCTTACGGCGATCAAATCGTGGAGAGAAAATCGTTCCAAGGCAACTCATGGGCCATTTCCAAGAAAGCGGATAAGGACAAAATTATTCGGATCCTGTCTATGCTGGAATATATGTTTACGGACAAAGAAGCCTATCCGAATTTCGCATACGGAATTAAAGGGATTCATTGGGATGTCGTAGACGGCAAAATCAAAAATAAAACCTCAGAATTATCCAAAGATATGAAAGAAAAGTACCTATGGGTGGATCATTATAGAATGCCGCGTCGTGGCGATGATGCCGAGTATTTCTCCTTCCAGAATCCGAAGACGGCAGAAGCTTTCACGAACAATCAGCAATATGTAGGTCTTACTTTGGCTGGAAATCTGTTGACAGCAGACCCGAGCGATACGTTGGCAGCAGACCGTACACGTTTCATAAATGAAAGCTTAGTTAAGTTCATGTCGGGCAAAGACCCGCTGACGAACTGGGATACTTTCATCAAAACATTAGACACCAAGTTCGACATGCAGAAATATAAAGATACGGCTGTTAAACAATTTAAAGAAGCAGGCTTGATCAAGTAATAGACGAAGAGAGTGGCGATAAACCGCCCCTCTCTTTGTTGTCCTATGCTATGCTTAGTTGACTACAGACTCCAAAGGAAGATGACCGATGCGAAGAAGAATCAGCTTGCCTATCAAACTATTCACGATTGTGTTTGCATTTGTATTAAGCTGCATTATCTTGATAAGCCAATTGTCTTATCGCTATGTTCAGAAAGAAATTAGAACCAACGACATTTATTACACAAACCAAATATTAGACAAAGTTGATCAGTATTTAACAGTTAATTTCTCCTCCTTCCAAACCATCTTGTTCTCGGTAGAAACTTCAGTGAAAGCCAACATTGCCAATACGGAAGTAATTAAAAAGCAATTAAGAGAGCTCTATGAACTCAACAGTAATTACGTGAGCAACATTTACTTGATCAATAGTGATCTATCCATTTTGGGCGGAAGTACGACTACGCGAATTTTCGATGAACCTTTATCGGACAGAAAGCCTTTGTTTGATGCGGCTGACAAGAATAGACGGACTACTTTTGTCAGTGATCCGTATAAATCGAAGTATTCCGGCTGGACGGTTACGATGGTGCGGTATCTGAACGGGGCTCCGTATCCGCTGGCGATCGCGGTAGATTTGGATCTGAATGCCATTGAAGAAACCTTGTTTAAGATTAATAAAAAAGAACAAATGAATCTGGCGTTGATGACCACATCGGGTAAAATCATTGCTGGATTTTCAGAAAATAGAGGTCCCCTAAGTATTCAAGATCATACTTTCTCCATTGGGGATACGTCGGCAGAACAAATTTTGGACACGACAGGAACAAGTCTTCAATTGCATACCAAAGAGGGGATTCCAGTCTCTATTCTGAAAAAACCGACAGAGAAGTTTAATTGGTTCCTCATCTCGATCAACGATGAATCTCGTATGGAAGCGGCTCTGTCCAGATTGGAAAACTTCTATCTCGGGCTGCTAGTTGCAGGCCTGCTCTTAAGTTTGTTTATTTCCTTTTTTATCGCCAAATATATAAGGAACCCACTGTATGCGCTCAAAACCAAAATGAAGCGGGTCGAGCAAGGTGATCTGACGACAACAGTTACGATTAAGCGAAACGATGAATTCGGTGATCTCTCCCTAGCATTCGATCGTATGCTGCAACAGATTGTGGAGCTGATTCGGCGAGCAGAGCTTCATAATGAACTGGAGCGGAAGCTGGAAATCCAAGTGCTGCAATCGCAAATAAATCCGCATTTTTTATATAATACACTTGGATCTATCAGCAATGTCATACGTCTGGGACAAATAGAAAAAGTAGATGTCGTCATCGGATCTCTCATTGCCATATTGGAATACGGGATCGCGGATGCGTCGGAGAAGGTTTCGCTACGTCAGGAGTTGCGCAATGTATCGGACTATATCGCGATCCAGAACATTCGTTATAACAGGCACTTCCAGTTAATTGAGCATATTGAAGAGGGGTTAATGGATTTCCCGGTATTTCGCATGTTGCTGCAACCTATTGTGGAGAATAGTATCTTCCATGGCTACAGCGGAGGTGGCATCGAAGGCTCGATTACAATTCATGCGTACAGAAGTGGCGGCAATGTTATGATCGAAGTTATTGATCAAGGTGAAGGCATTCCAGCGAATCGTATTCCGCATATTTTAATCGCAGACCCAAGCGATCTGGAAGTAAAGAGGAAAAGAATCGGGTTAAACAATATTCATGGTCGAATCAGACTTCACTATGGGGACCAGTTCGGGCTCCGAATCATAAGTACACCTCAGGAAATGACCTGTGTTCGCGCCGTATTCCCAGTAGGTTCGTTTAAAGGAGATGCATAAAAGTGAGAGAATACACCTGCTTCATAGTTGACGATGAAGACCTGATCATTCAACGATTGGAACTTTTTTTCAGCGAGCTCTCCCAGAAGGAAAGGAAATTTCATTTAGTGGGAAAGGCGAACAATGGGCAGAAGGGGATAGAGGAGATTATGCAGCTTAAGCCTGACATCGTTATCTCCGATATCGTGATGCCGCGAATGGATGGGATCGCCATGATTGAGCAGTTAAAGCAGGAGCTGCCCCATACCCAATTCATTCTCTTGACGGCCTATTCGACATTTGAATATGCTCAGCGAGCTATTCATGCCAACGTTTTGGAATACATTGTTAAAGTTCCGTTGAATGAAGCCGATTTGAATCGAGCTTTGGTTCGGGCAGCCGGAATTCTGGATGAGGTGAAGAAAAAAGAAGAAGAGTTTCAATTATTAAACATATCCGTGCTTGAAAATAAATATAGAGTTCGCAAGCAATTTTTCAACGAGCTGATCAGAGGCGAAATCCCTCCTCATCGCGTATCGAATTTCACCAATCGCATGGAGTCTCAGTTTTTTCAAGCTAACTACTGCTGCTTTATTGTAGAGATGAATCTGTATGAGAATTTTCGAAATGAATATTCAGCGGTTGACCAAAACATTTTGAAATATGCGATTACGAATGTCATCGAAGAAACGGTAATGAATTGTGGCAGTGGTGTAGCTACGGATCTATCTGATAACCGTTTTATTGGCTTCCTCTCCTGGGAAAATAATCGCAGCGATATGGATACCGAGTATGCCTGCCAGACATTGGGGAGTCAGATTGTTACCCATTTGCAGCAGTATCTGAATCAAAGCGTATCTGTCGCTTTCGGCGGTCCGCATCGGGGTTGGGAATCGATCAAACAAGCTTACACGGAAGCTCACAATGTGAGTGAGGATTTCTATTATCATGGGGAAAAAGTAGTCAAAACGCCCGCGCATCGGTTCCATTACCGGAATGATAGGAGGGAGGAATTTCAACAGAAATTAGCTAGTTTTCTAGTATGGGTCCAAAGACAAGTATCCAAAGAAGAATTGGAGAAAGAATTTGCGGAATTAAACCAATTTGTTACGGATCATAAGATTCATAGGTCGATCATGGCGCCTATGCTTCGTGATTTATATAGGGACATTACGGCGAAATTTAAATCGGGGAACACGTCAACCACGGATATCGCAGAGTTTCCCATCGAATTTATGACATTTCGGGAGCAGCTTACCTATATTAGCGACTTCACATTCGGATATGTACACGCTGGTCAACTCCTGCATCGGGCAGAAATTATGGGAGCCATGCGGTTTATCGAGAAGAATCTGAGGCAGCGTTTAACTTTGGAGGCCATTGCTGAGGATGTGAACTTAGCGCCATCGTATTTCAGCAGCCTGTTTAAGAAAACCATGAATGAAGGCGTGATTAGCTACATCAATCGCAAAAAAATTCAATTGGCGCTCGAGCTGCTTAATGCTCAAGACTATTCGATATTGGAACTGTGCGAGGAAGTAGGCATTGTAAACGAGGGGTATTTTTGCAAATTGTTCAAAGAATATACGGGGGATACACCAAAGCAATACCGGATAAAAATGACGAGGTATGAATCTAAATAAAATATGATTTTTTCTTGAAATCATGTAAATAAACGGCGTACAAAAGGACTACCATGATAGATGTATCTTATCATGGAGGTTATCACAATGGAGCTTATTAAAGCGGATGTAACCGTCGTAGGCGGAGGAATTGCTGGGCTATGTGCGGCTATTGCTGCTGCTCGTCAAGGGCTGCAAGTGTCACTTATTAATGATCGACCGGTGCTTGGAGGCAATGCCAGCAGCGAGGTTAGGGTTCATATCAACGGGTCGGCTTATCTCGGCAAAAGTCCATCCTATTATGCGCGTGAGGGCGGGTTGGTGGAAGAGCTTAAGTTGAAGATTTTCCACTATAATCCCTTATATAACAAGAAGCTTATGCTTTCGCTTTCGGACACGGTCTTGTTGGATATGGTTTATGCGGAGCCTAACATTGCTCTCTATTTAAATACATGTGTGCATGAAACGGGCATGGAGAACGGCAGAATTGCATGGGTGGAGGGCATTCAATTGGCTTCCGAAAGGAAATTCCGGTTTGAAAGCCGAACGTACATCGATTGCTCCGGAGATGGGGTTGTCGGATTTCAGGCAGGGGCGCACTTTCGATGGGGAAGGGAAGCGAAGCATGAGTACAACGAAACTCTGGCTCCTGAAGTGGCGGACCATTATACCATGGGAGACACGATCCTTTTCCAAGCTCGCAATGTAGACTATTCCGTTCCGTACAAGCGGCCTGGCTTTGCGTATGATATTACGAAGCTGCCCTTTTTCGATAGTATCAGGAAGGGCTTGAACCATCGGGCTTTCCCTAGGAAAATCAATGGACTTGGCGGATTGTGGTGGTTGGAATACGGCGGACATATGGATATTATTACCAATAATGAAGACATCGCATTGGAGCTTCGCAAATTGGTTTACGGAATTTGGGATTATATCAAGAATAGCGGCGAATTTGACGATGTCGACAATCTTATCTTGGATTATGTATGCCCCATTCCGGGCAAGCGAGAGTCGAGGCGGTTTATTGGGAATCACATGTTGTCCCAGAATGATCTGACAGATAAGCCGCACTTTGAAGATGCTGTAGCCGTCGGGGGATGGTATATGGATCTACATGCTGCGAAGGGTATTTACGATGAGGGTCCAGCTACAGCTTGGAATTTCGTGCCGGGTCTATACAATATTCCGTTCCGTAGTTTATTCTCGCAAAATATACCTAACCTCATGTTCGCTGGCCGCAATATCAGTGCTACGCATGTTGCTTTCGGATCGACAAGAGTCATGGCAACCTGCGGTTGTATGGGTCAGGCGGTTGGAACGGCTGCTTCGCTATGCCTGAAATATGACGTAGATCCTGCAGACATCGTCCAGGCTCATATGGGGGAACTGCAGTCGTTGTTGCTTCGAGACGGGCAGACGATTGTAGGGCTCAAAGAAGAATTGGATTCTTACTTTGCTGATGGGTTAAGCGTAAGTGCCTCCTCTCAGCGCAGCTATGAGAATCTCAACCCAACTGAAGCGATTCCGCTGGATCAAGGGGTATGTTTGGTCCTGCCGATTCAGACGTCCGTTGCGGAAAGTGTACAGATTTCAATTAATAATAGTTCCGAGCATTCGGAAACGCTGCAGGTGAAATTGTTTGGCGGGGATCGGAAGGAAAACTACATTCCTACCAGCCTGTTGAAAGAGTATAGCGTAGCTATTGCTGCTGGTCATGACGATTGGATCACGCTGGACTTGGGTTGCTTGAAGCCAGAGGACGATAAAATATACATCGTACTGGAAGGTACGGAGAGGCTTGCTGTACACGGGAATGTAGAGAAAATAACAGGAGCGGTCAGCTTCCATTATAGGCCCGAAGAGCCGTCCAAGTTGAAGAAGTTCAATAAGAGCATTTGCTTCAAAGACGTGCTGCCAGCGCAGGATATGTATAACCCCGAGAACGTCGTCAACGGCTACTCCAGACCCTATGGTCTGCCGAACGGCTGGATTTCCGAACGTACGGAAGGAAAGGAATGGTTGGAACTTAGTTTTGCCAGTCCTAAAAATCTAGACGAAATTCATCTCGTATTCAATTCACAGCTGGATTTGGAGCATTTCGACGATCCGATCGAGCCCCTCATGCAAGATTATGATGTGACCTTGACCTTCGAAGATGGAACAGAGAAGGAAATTAGTATCCGTGGAAACTATCACACGTTGAATAAACATAAGGTGGATGCGCAACAGGTAACCCGAATCCGGATTGATTTCGGCGCAACGTATGGATCGCCTTATCATGAAGTGTTTGCTGTAAAATTGTTCGCTCCTATTCCTGATAAGAGAGAGCAGGTGAAGTCATGATGCAGGAATTATTTCCTCGTAGAGGGTTACCTAATGTCATTCAGAAGTTGGAAAATGGGGAAGATGTGACCATTGCCTATTTTGGCGGAAGTAATACGCGTTCTCAGGGATACAGGGTGATGACGGCGGAATGGCTGCAGGGGCAATATCCCAAGGCCAATATCCGCACTGTGAATGCTGGGATTGACGGTACAGGATCGGATCTGGGCTGCGCCCGGTTGGAGTCAGATGTGCTGCGCCATCAGCCCCATCTTGTATTTGTCGAGTTTGTGGGTAACGATGGCGGAGTACCCGAGTCCAAGGCGCGGATCGAAGGAATTGTGCGTCAAATCCGCAAGCAGAGCCGGTTTACCGACATTCTGTTCGTTTATACGGTGAAGGAGCGGGATGTGGCAGGATTTCAGGCTGGGGAATACCAGAAGGGAGCGCTTATGCAAGAGGAAGTCGCCGACTATTATGGTATTCCTTCCATTCATCTGGGCGTAGCGGTCAGTCAATTGGTGACGGAGGGCAAGCTTATATTTACCTCAGGGAGTACAGAAGCAGACAAGTCGATTCCCGGGGCTATTGTATTTACGCATGATTCGATCCATCCGATCATTCCGGAAGGGCATCAGATATATACGGATACGATTACTCGGTCATGGGAGCAGATTCGTGAACTTAGTTCGGAGAGTCTCGAACATAACCTGCCTGAGGACACGCTGGTTCCGGCCAATCCGTGGGAGTACGCCACTATGCGGCCGCTGGATGGCTATGCCCAGTTATCTGCAGGATGGTCTTACGTGACTCCTGATGATTTTGCGCTGGCGCGTGATTATAACTGGTTGTTCCCCGGGTTATGGCGTGCAGTCGATCCTGGTGAATCTTTCACGGTGCAATTCGAAGGGACGCACATCGGGCTGTTTGATATCGGGGGACCTGATTCCGGCAGATTGAAAGTGACAGTAGATGGCGGGGAACCGTTCCTTGTCGACCGATTCACACTCTATAATGATCATAATCGTAATCAGTTTGTGTTCTTGCCGGAGCTTCCGAATGGGAGCCATACGGTTCGTTTCGAAATCGACAGCGAGAAGACAGATAAAGCGGCTGCGTTTGAGGCTGCTGGCAATGAGCGAAGCAGGGGCCATGTTCAGGAGCACCCGGATTGGTACGATCAAACGGTGATCCAGCTTGGGAAGTTGTTGCTGGTGCAGCCGCCTGTGTAAGGCCTACAGAGTATCTGACTGCGGTAGAGCAGTCAGATACTCTGTAGGTTTTTTTACTAACACGCCAGAAAGTATAAGTTTCCGGGCACCGTAAGCTTTTTTCATATTGGCGATAAGACCTAGGGTGGTTTCCCCCGTCGTCCGACGGGCGCTAGCGCCCGCTCCGTTCGAAGCAAGAGCACTAGAGCTTTTGTTCAAGTACATTGCGTGTAATGTTGGTTACGATACGTCTCGGAAAGAGTCGAGGAGCTTGAGCCAGCAACCAGTTCTGGAAGCCTGGAACAACGAAAGTTTTCCTTTTATTAAGAGCTTGGAATCCAATCTCGGCCACCTTTTTTGCATCCATGACCGCATTGTCTTTTGCGACTTTTTGTTTCTCCATTTTCGCGTTGCGGAAAAATTCGGTGCCCGTGGCCCCAGGACATAATGCAGTAACGCTGACGCCAGTCCCTTTGAGTTCGTTGGCAACAGCTTCCGTTAAATAGAGAACAAAAGCTTTGGACGCAGAATAGTTAGCGCTCAAAGGACATGCATAAAAAGACGTTGTAGAACCCACATTAAGGATTCGGCCGGTGTTCCTCTTTACCATATCTTGAAGAAACAACATCATGAGATGAGAGAGCGAATGAACGTTTAATTGAATCATTTCCAGCTCGGTTTGGATATTCTGCTCATGAAGGAAACCATAGGAGCCAATACCCGCATTATTGATAAGAACATCAATTTCGATAGCTTCCTTTTTTAATGCATCATACAACAGTTGAGGTCCGTTACTCTGGGCTAAATCAACGGGAATGACAATAGTTGTTGTAGGGTAACGTTGCCTTAGACTTTGAGCGATCTCCTTCAGTTTCTCCTCGTTTCGTGATGCAAGTATAACTTGATACCCCTCCTTAGCGAATATCTCTGCGAACTCCCTGCCTATTCCACTTGATGCACCCGTAATTAGAACTGTTTTCATACTGAATGAACCTCCTGTTATATGTTATTAAATAACTAATTATCTAAATGACTAGTTATTTGGTTATTTAGGACAATAAAAGAAGGCTTAATCAGCCTCAGATATGCTCTTCAATTCGATAATTCGTTCCGTCGTTTCAATAAAAGCCTTTAGTAGTGAGACTGGGTTTTCTATATCTAGGCTATAGAATATTTCAGTTGCTACTTTATTGGATGAAATTAAATCCGCTTGTCGCAAAATTTTTAAATGATGAGAAATGGCGGATCTGGACATAGGCGAGCGTTCGACAATTTGAGCAACGTTCAGTGTGTCATGTTTGGTCAACATCATAATAATATCTTGACGGATTGGATCGGCTAAAGCTAGAAATATTTGGCTGCAATCTCTCAGTTGTTGATGAACTTGAGTCTCAAGTCCTGAGGTGGGGGAAGTTTCCATTATATCGTCTCCACAGTTTGTTGTAATCATATAACTAAGTATTTAGTTGTTTGAATATACAATATGACGTATTCATTGAAAAGTCAAGATATTTTTGTGGAGAAAGTTGGATCGAAGTACGCTGATTGTAGTTTATTCACTTAAAATCTTATAAGAAATTCTAGAAATCAAAGAAATTCTGAGATCATGTGAGATGCTATGATACATAAGACGGGGGAGATGTAGCCAGACGATTAGGGCTATTGCTTCTTTGCGATCATGCCAACAAAGGAGGAAATGATGTTTTGAAAGCGCAAACAATGCATGGGGAGGATGCGAGTGATATGAGAATAAAGAAGCTGCTCTTAATCGTTGTGATGATGACGATGATAATGCCACTAAGCTTTTTGGGGAAAGGAACTGCTAGTGCGGATACCTTACCGTATAAAACGATTGTTATCGATGACGGGAGCATCACGATTGACGGTGTTGTGACATCGGATACGGATAACGTAAACAACGGCTACTCGGCTCCGAATTGGACCACAAGTACAGGGGTGAAGGGCTATGATAATTCCAGCTCCAAATATACAAGTACAGCAGGTAGAACCATAACGTGGAATCCACGATTAGACGCAGGTACGGCGAGAATTTCTTTTTACAAGCTAGATTGGGCAGATAAAGCAGATAGTAATGTGAAAATCGAAATCGTTCATAACGGCACGACAGATGTTCAATTTATCGATCTGAGACCTTCATTCGGAGCGGCTGTGGGATGGGTTGATTTGGGCGAATACTATTTTTCCGGGGTAGGTGAAGAATACGTCAAATTGACTCGGTCCACCAGCTCTACGAGCACGATTCTCACGCGTGCAGACGCGGTTAAGTTCGAAGGGAATATTAGGCAAAAAGAGCCTCACAAAACAATCATTATTGATAATGGCAGTATCACAACGGATGGTGTGGTCACTGTCGATGTGGATAACAAGAATAACGGCTACTCCGCGCCATATTGGAGCACAAGCACGGGCGTGAAAGGGTACAATAATTCGAGTTCCAACTATACAGATGCTGTGGGAAGAACGATCACATGGAATCCGCGATTGGAAGCGGGTACGGCGAAAATATCATTTTACAAGTTGGATTGGGCGGATAAAGCAGATAGCAATGTGAAAATTGAAATTGTGCATAATGGGATTACGGATGTTATGTTTATGGATCTAAGACCCTCATCAGGTCCCGCTGTCGGTTGGGTGGATTTGGGAAGCTATTATTTCAGTGGTAATGACACCGAGTTTGTTCGGCTAACACGAACGCAACCTACGACCGGAACGATTATTACGCGGGCAGATGCTGTCAAATTTGAAGGGAATATCCGGCAGCAGGCGCCACCGTTACCACCTCTGAGAAGCCGCACCTTGGCGAATCTCAGTTATACGGAAAAAGGCAGTATCGCAAATGCCAACTATAAAGCGACTTTCTATGAAGCAGCTTGGGATGGGGGCAAATCCATCGTCCGTGATTTGTTCTATAAGGACACGGGGACGGGAAACTGGGTTCCGATCAATAATGTAGCAGAAAGACTGGAAGAACAATGGGTCTTATTGGATGGAAATGCGGGAAGTCGAACGAATTACTACGATACGATGAATAAACGTTGGCTTACATTCGACGGAGTTACTTTTCCGGATAGCCAGACTGCCGTATTAACGGATTCCTTGCATAGCAGCGATTACGATTTGCAAGTGAATTGGTCGATGTCGGGGGAGAGACCCGATGTTTCCTTTGATTTTACACCTCGTCGGAATGGGAATTATGTCATCGGCTATCAATCTTTCACAACAGAGACCGTCTCTGGGGTCAATGAAGTGTTAAATGGCTTTAGGGCGCATGCCAAAATGGTAGGTTCGGTTGAATCCACTAGTTTGAGGGAGCTAAGCGCTCCAATGAGTTTGATTGAAAAGAACGACGGATCGGGGAATCCTTTGACGTATGGCGTATTTGCGCCAGCCGAGGAGCTTCCGGTTGAGTTTGAACCGACGGGCGGCGTCTCCCAGCAGCGGCTAGGCATGAGTCTTGTCAACAATGAAGGTGACGTACAGCCGATTCTTTATGCACCGCAACTGGGGACGTATTCACAGATGACCGCGGAAAGCACGTATCAGTTTCATATGGGGCTAATCGCTCAGCGCAGCCCTCTCTATGATGCTTATGAGGATATTCTCCGCAGTGAATACGATTATTCCGCATATCGGGAAAATGTTGCCGACCAATCACTGACAGATGCGATGTTTAATATGATTGATCTGATGAAGATTGAACCGCAGGGGGACGATTCTGTCAATTTTGTTCCTTCGCCAAGCGGCTGGTGGAATCGAGCCAAAGGCTTTATTGATATCGAGAACGAGGATAGCGTTCGAACAACATCAAGTGCGGCTCTTCTAGGCGCCTATTATTTGACTGGGGACGACCAACTGTACGATACGAGGGCGTTGCCGTCCATTCAGTACGGGGTCTCACGCAATGGTATCGGTTGGTCACCGACACAGAAGCCGGTATACAGCGTACCGTCCCTATGGAAAATGGCTGCGTTACCATTCGATGTTTCCAGCGTTGCGGCTGTCAATCAGATGCTGGGTACTTCGGCAGGAGTCGAGGCGCTGGGGCAGGAAGAGTACCTTATGCGCGATCCTGATCAGAAAGATCGGGGACCTGTCATTCAACCCCTGATGATGTATCGCATGACGGGTGATGCGCAGTATCTACAAGATGCGAAGGATGCAGCCGACAGCTATATCGCACAAAATATCGATACACCCGCTACTGCGAATGTGAGTAAAAATGAGTTCATTTACTACTATAGCAAACTGTGGATGGAGATCTTGGAGCTTTACGAGGAAACGAAAGATCCCAAGTACTTGAATGCGGCATATAAGGAAGCCAAACAATATGCCACGATGTTCGTTGCTCGTCCAGTCCATGAAGGTACCGTTACGATTCCGCAACCGGAGACGTATAACTACGCTGAGTCGTTCCACTGGCCGGAAAGCGGTAAATACGCTTATCCTAGGAACAAGCTACCTGAAGATGTAGCCGGAGGCGTGCAAGCGGACAGTTGGCTTGTTTCTCCTAATGGGCTGACCTTCGAAGCGGGAAGTACGACGGGTTATTATCGGATGAATGCGCAGGAAGCTCCATTCATGCTGCGATTGTCGCTATATACTGGCGACACGCTCTTGCAGGATATCGCGCATAATGCAGTCATCGGACGATATTCCAGCTATCCGGGATATTACTATAAAGGTTTCGCGGTTAGTCAATTAGAGCCGGATTTTCCGATTGAAGGTCCTAGCGGAGCTACATCCATCTATTATCACCACATGCCAGCGCAGCTCGGGCAAACGATGGATTATTTGATCAGCGAACAATCGCTGAAATCGAATGGGAATATTACGTTCCCTTCCGTCTTCGAAACGAATTTCTTATGGTTCAAGTATCACCTCTATGGGAATAAACCAGGTCAATTTTATGGGAATTCCAATGTATGGCTTTGGATGCCCAAAGGAATTATTGAGACGAACCATCCGCAATTGAACTGGATAACGGGCGAAAGCGGCAATAAGTTCTACATCAGCTTAAGTAACGAATCGACGTCTGAGGTACAGACTCCGATCGAACTGAATGCGCAAATGATCGGGTTCAACCCAGCGCAAGATTATAACGTCACCATCATCCGCGATAACGGGACACCACAGCAAGCGGTTATGAGTGGCGGAATCATCCAGGCTACGGTTTCAAGCAAGGGAATAACCGCCATCATTGTAGAAGGACTCGACATTGATGTACCGCTGCATCAGATTAGAACGGCCGATACATCGGATGCCAGCTATTTCTTCGATGTTCACAGTCCAATCGATGCTGTGAAGGGCATGCTCATCGTCAAGCCTGACGAAACGTCCTACGACGCTTATGTGCAGGCCAAAACGACGAAGCCAGCGACGATTCATTACTCCTTGGATGGCGGGGCCACGTACACGACCGTTCCAGATACGATCTATCCGATGGAATGGTCGATACGGGTAAACGATTTATCCCAAACGTTCACGTATTATGTGGAATCCGACGGCAAGCAGACCCGCAAGCGAACGCTATACCTGCCTGATCACGTTGCAGTAACGCCAGTGCAACCGGAGTGGCACGATGATTCAACTATCATTGTGGATAATACCGAAGCTGAAACAGAAGGCGTCTGGATACGGGATACCACGGCTAATGACTACTATTATGATAACTATGTGTATGCCAAATCGACGACGGGCACAGCAACAAGCACCATTGCCTGGCGGCCGGAGTTGCCGGAAACGGTTACGTATAGCGTGTATTACAAGCTTCCGCAAATAACCGCAACAAGCGAAAATTGGGCAACCAATGCTACATTTACTATTCATTATAGCGGAGGCTCCGAGACGGTTACCGTTGATCAGTCCACTGCCAATGGAACGTGGGTGTTCTTAGGAGCTTATCCTTTTGCAGCAGGAGATAGTGGCTACGTCGAATTGACCAATAAGGCCAACAAGTCACGCGTAGTTGCCGATGCCATGATGTGGGTGGACCCTAATCGCGCGCTGCAATTGGAATCGGTGGTCATCAAGTCAGATCGGGACGAATTGCAGATGACGCAAGAGGCTCAACTGAGCGTAACGGGCCATATGGACAACGGATTGATCGCAGATCTGAGTCAGGCTAATGTGCAGTATTTCGTAGATAGAACCGATCTGGCCGAAGTAGACAGCAGCGGAGTGTTGACCCTCCTAAACCTTGATGGCGTAACGGATCATATCGAAGTGTGGGCTTCGGTCACGCTGGATGGAGTGACATTAACAACACCGCATATGACCATAGCGATCAGGGATCTGACGGTTATCGTCGACAGTACGAATACGGCAGGATTATACACGACAGAAGGATCTTGGAGCCAAAGTAATTTAGCTGGTTACAAAATTGGTGTGAAGTCCCGCTACTCTACTGTTCAAGGATCATCTGCGACATGGAAGGCTCAGTTCCCAACGGGGAGATATACGGTCTCTATCTATAAGCTCGTCCATACAACGGCAAATGATAATCATGTCAAAGTGGAAGTGAAACATCAGTCGGTTACCGAGGTCACGTATCTCGATGCAACAGTCGGCTCGTCCGGGTGGGTGACTCTTGGCACTTTCGACTTTACAGGGGACGGCAGCGAGTATGTTCGTTTAACGAGGGACACTCCGACTACGGTAGATCCGCCTACCCTTCCTGCGGATATGATTTATACGAGGGCTGATGCTGTTAAGTTCGAGCGACAGTCTTTTAGCCCAACATTTGCGAATAGCGCACTAGCACCGGCTAAACCGGTATTATCGGATAACAATGTTGTTGCGACTGGCTTGCAGGATGGTAATTACGACATTACGATGAATATGTGGTGGGGGAATAATGGATCACTGTATAAATTGTACGAGAATGGTCAGATGATCCAAGCGAACCCACTACCCGATGCATCACCATCTGCCCAGACTTCCATTATTCCGATTCAAGGTAAGCCAAACGGAACTTATGTGTACACCTGCGAGTTATCGAATTCGTATGGAACGACGGCATGCGATCCGCACACGGTCACCGTATCTGAAGCGAATCCCGGCAAACCTGTGTTGTCCAGCGACAACTGGGATCAAGATGGTAACTATACCATTACCGCGAATATGTGGTGGGGGACGAACGCAGTAGCGTATCGCTTATACGAAAATGGTGAACTTATTAATACGCAAGCTTTATCTTCCCACACACCCAGTGCGCAATCAGCAACTACACAAATTTCGGGGAAAGCCCCTGGTACTTATCAGTATCGTGGCGAGTTTATAAATGAAAGTGGAACAACGGTAAGTGACGTTATACAAATTATTGTGAAATAACGGGAAGAGCTGAGTGGATGAAAACGATCCATTCAGCTCTTTTATATCTTTTTGTAAAGTAAATATTGACATTAGAGAAGTGAATGGTAGTATATACCATCTGAAGCGATTAAATGACTCTAGGAGGGATGTATTTGCAAAAACAACTATCAACTGCGAACAAACTGGCATGGGAAACGAAAGCGTATCAGGCATGGGTTCATAATTATGGAACACCGGAAGAACTTGCAGAGGAACTGAAACTAGAACACAAACATCATTTGCGTTACTGGTTAAAGTATATGGGTGATCTAGCAGGAAAGCGTGTTCTTAACCTTCTGGGCTCACATGGTAGAAAGGCAATTTCTCTGGCATTGTTAGGTGCGGAAGTGACCGTGGTGGACATATCGGAAGAAAATCGGTTGTATGCGATGCAGGTTGCTGCAGCTATTGGTGTCCAAATTGACTATATCTGTTCGGATGCTTTGGATATCCCCAACGAAGCAACACTTGGCCAATTTGACATCGTGTTGATGGAGTTTGGTGTTTTGCACTATTTTACAGATCTCCATGCTATTTTCAGCGTGGTTCATCGTCGACTAGGGAACAAGGGAAGGTTTATTTTGACCGACTTTCATCCTTTCGCCCGAGCATGGCTGAACACATATAATTTACCAGAGCCAACGGGTAACTACTTCGATGATCGCATTAAAGAAGGACAAGTGGCGTTTGCTAAGTTGCTTCCTGAGGGAGAACGTGCTGAGTTAAGTAAGGTGTTAGTACGAGGTTGGACAGTCGGAGAGATTATAACTGCGGTCAGTGCAACAGGCCTATGTATTCGTACTTTTGAAGAGATAGCAAGTAAGTCAGATCCAAGATTTCCCGAATTCTACACGCTTGTTGCTGATAGATTGGATTTGGAATTACATCCGCTATATCCTTGATTAAAAGTGTGCCCATACTTAGAGTTATAGAGGCTGTCTCAAAAGTCATTGTAGACTTATTGAAACAGCCTCTCTTCTAATTATTAACCGATGAAATAAACCTGCTCTCAGCAAACTAACTGGATTTTCTCCATCTATTTGAAGCGGATTTCTTGAATTCGAAAGGTTAACTGTATTTCCTGTAGCTAAATTCCTGTGATAAGCACTAATATTCATTTTCCATTCAAAATACATGTACTTTTTCCATCTAATAACGAGAATACGTCAATCTAGAGCATATTAACTGTAGTTTATACATCTAAACACGGACCTGCAGTAGGACAAGCCGTTTCTTTATTTTCACCACTAAACTAGGTTACTATTCGCAAAATATGCACGTGTTTCTTTGCGGGACTGGGGCGTTAACACGCGATCCAGTTCTTCGTTTAACCAAGTAAGTGACTTGTTGCGCAGAACATTGCGCATACTATCTTCAGCTTCGAGCATGACTAAATTAATTGTACAGGGAGAAGCTTGCGCGCACGCGGCATAATCTTCATCTCGGCATAGATAGCTATTATTTTTGATGTTTTTACATTGAAAAATAGGGGTAGCACCTTCAACGGCTTCTACAACATCCCAAAAAGAAATATCCGCAGGCGACTTGGCTAGTTTATAGCCTCCTTTGACACCAGGGACAGAAATTACGATACCAGCTTTGGTTAATTTGCTAAAAATCTTCGACAGATACGTTTCTGATACGCCTTGAAATGCGGACAGCTCTTTAATCCCAATGGTTGAATCAGGAGGAATATCAATTAGATAGACCAAGCAATGCAGTCCATATTCTACGCCAATACTATACTGCATCCCAACACCTGCTTTCAGATCTAAATAAAGGTTGCTATTAAACATCTTAGGTTGATTTAAACCCCTTGTCAAATAGGGGTATTTGGCGTTTATAGCTAACAAATCCATGATTTATCGTTGACAGTCATAAAGGAAATAGGTATATTGTAGATAACATTAATCGACGATTAATACTATCGACGATATGATGGAGACGTATTCTACAATAACTACAAATAAAGGAGTGTACTCACACATGGAAATCAGATTCGATTATACGAAAGCACAACCGGAAGCTTTTCAAACGCTTTTAAAATTAGAAGGATACGTAAGGAAGAGTGGTATTGATCACACTTTGTTGGAACTAATTAAAATCCGCGCTTCGCAAATTAATGGATGTGCCTATTGCTTGGATATGCATACCAAAGATGCTCGTGCGATGGGTGAGAGCGAGCAGCGCTTGTATATGCTCAACGCATGGCGTGAGGCTCCATTCTATACAGAAGCAGAGCGGGCCGCGATCGCCTTAACAGAGGCTGTGACCAAAATTTCGGAAGCTGGCGTTCCACAGGAATTATATGCCCAAGTCCGCAACCATTTCGATGAAGGCCAATTTGCTAATTTGATTATGGCAATTAATGCGATCAACTGTTGGAATCGAATTGCAATTTCAACGGGAATGATTCCAGGAGATTATCGACCAGCGGCTCATAAATAAGGGCTATGATACACAGCTTGGGGAGAAGGGCGTAAGGTTATTTGGCGGGCAACGTCAGCGTATCGTCATAGCACGGGCGCTGATCGGCAATCCGCGTATTCTGATCTTCGACGAACCGACGAGTGCGCTCGACACGAATCCGAGAAGACGATTCAGCGGAATATGAGCACGATACTCAAAGATCGAACGACACTCATCATTGCTCACCGACTGAGCACGGTTCGGCATGCGGACCGCATTCTCGTACTTGATCAAGGTGTTATTGCAGAGTCAGGTACTCATGAGCAACTGATGGTGAATAAAGGTCTTTATCACATGTTGGTCAGTCAGCCGTTAGAGTAGGTAGAAGTCTCTCGGGATTCGCCACTAATAGGAATGACACAAGAAGGAAGATGCAGGGATGCACTGTTAATAATAGATGGTTGGGGTGACTTACTCTTAGAGGTTTTGAGGCAAATATAAAAGCAGCAGGTAAGGACGCCGTGTCCCTGCCTGCTGCTTTTATGTTGCTCGTTAAACGAATAAACGAGACTAGTTCAGTGAATTCAAAAGGGTTTTTAATTGCGGGTTGAGTTTTAGCGCATTAAGAATGATTTGCAAAGCTTCTGCACGTGTGGCATTGTTCTTCGCATCAAACGTTCCATCCGCTTTTCCGCTGATGATACCTGCTTGTGCCGCAGCCTTGATCTCTTCTGCCGCATAAGAACCTTCCAGATCATTGAATGTTCCTATCGTTACGTCCTTCGAAACGTTGTCAAGGTTTAAGAGACGGGATAAAAGGACTACCATTTCCTCTCGTGTTACCATGTTATTCGGCTTGAATGTGCCGTCCTCGTAACCACCAATGATTCCCGCATTTGCCAAGTTTTTAATTGCATCTTTGGCCCAGTGATTAGCAACGTCTTTCATTCCAGCGCTAGTATTACCTTCAGCTTTAATATCAAAAACACGACTTAAAACTACTGCAAATTCAGCACGAGTGATATTACCATCCGGATTGAAGCTACCGTCACCGTAACCTTCAATCACTTGTAGCTTAACAAAAGTATCGATCGTCTTTGCAGCCCAGTGTCCTTTAGTATCTGAAAGTGTTACCGTAATTGAATTTTTCATCGCTTCCTGAATGCGAGACTCAATATTTATAACAACATTGCCGTCACTCTTTACAACATCCGATTTGAATACATCTTTTGGAGGCGCGTTTACAGGAGCAGGAGTAGGAGCTGGAATTGGAACTGGATCCGGATCCGGTGTCGAATTATCGTCAGAAGATCGAGTATAGATAGTGACGGCTTTGGATCCCATCACTCGGGCTTCATCCTTCGCAGTTGCCTGAACGGTAATCGTACCAGCATACGTTGCTGTGAGCAGACCATCCGCAGTGATCGTTGCTGTCCCTGTCCCGGGAATTACTGACCAGCTAAATGTCTTATCAGTTGCATTGTTAGGAGTTACATCCGAACTAAATTGAAGCGTATCTCCAACGTACATGGAACTACTAGAACTGGAAACTGTAATAGAAGTAACAAATAGAGCAGCTCGTTCGACATTGACTGTATAGTTCATCGTTGAGCTATCTTGTGCAGTTACGACAAAGCGAATGATATTTGACCCCACAATCAAATTAATCTGATTGTTAACTGGAATCCCATTAAGTTGTATTGCAACCGTCGCGTTACTATCCGATGTTGTATATGTAGCTGTAGTAACAGAAACATCGTTTGGGACGGTTGCGGTGTAGGCGTACACATTTTCACTAATCGTTGGATTCAGTGTGATTCCGCTTAAATTTAGTGAGGTTAAGGCAGCATTGTTTGAACCTGCTCGTGTTACAGTTACCGTATAGGGTTGTATCGTTCCATCTTGAGCCGTTACAACAATGCTAATGACATTAGCGCCCACACTTAATGGGATTGGATTATTAGTTGGAGCTCCATGGAGCTGTAACTCCGCAGTCGCGTTGTTATCCAATGTACTATAAGTAGCTTCGGTGGCTGACACTTCGTAAGGCACAGTTGCCGTATAGACGTACACATTACCACTTACCGATGAATTCAGCGTAATACCACTTAAATTTAGTGAGGTTAGCGAAGCATCCGAAGAATCATTTTTCTCATATATGAGTTTCGTTCCTGAATACAATGAAAGTGGCGTTAACGATATAGAGCTAATATCAGACTGAATGACAAATGTAACATACCCATCTACTGTATAAGAGGATATACCTTCCATTGCATTATCATGGTTGCCAAGTGGGTCAGTATCGTAAAATGATAAATTTTTATTCGTAGAATGGGCGAATATTTCCGTTTGCCCATTCACAAGTTCACCATCAGTCCCATAAACAGCAAACTTCACATCTACATAGTTCGTGCCATTGATAATATTCGCTACTGGTTGTCCTACTTGAACGACGTGATCTGCAGAATATGTCGGCTTTTGTGATGAAGCTCCCGCGAAATCTATTGTCGTAGAACCAGGATAGCTATATTCGGGGACCCAACTGATACTACCGTTACTCACATAAAAGCCGACGATTTTTTTAGTGTTGTCTGTCGGTATTATTACTTGTGCTTGATCGATTTGACTACTTTGGGCCGTTGTTTCAAGACTTCCATCTGAGTATCTCACATATATTTGCTCAGTAGCATTTAACTTATCCAGGTTAAAGTTAAAAGTTAGGGAAGATGCTTGTATCACACATCCGCTCAACATAAACAATATCAGTATCGAAGCTAATACCACACCGAACTTCGAAACACATATCTTAGTTCTACTTCTCATAAAATTCCTCCAATTAATAATTTAAATTATTTATAGGACAATTATATATCGAAAATAGGACTAATTACTTATTTGACAAGCGTGAATATGTCGAATTTCAAAACTATTTATTTGATATATAATATAATAACTATTTCACAAGCAATTTCATTCGATGTGTATTTCGAAAGTCCTAATTCAATCGATTGTCCAAGGAGAAATATTTTCAGGTATTTGTGGAGTATACGTGCAGTAGAGTGAACTTTAGCGGAACAGAAATTGGGATGCGCAAGTCCGCAACCATTTCGATGAAGGCCAATACGCTAATTTGATTATGGCGATTAATGCGAGCAACTGTTGGAATCGAATTGCAATTCAACGGGAATGATTCAAGGAGATATCAACTAGCGGCTCATAAATAAGGAATTCAAAAGATTTATGAAAGAAGTTGTGTAACCACTCCGCTATTTGGGGTGGTTTTTCTCAAAATATCAGAATTTATAAGTTTTACTTAATAATTATGCTGAATTTCTAGATAAACGCTCCTGTCCTTCAAAGGACGGCGTAGCCAGTTATTATGTATACGAATTTGTTAACCGGAATAGCAAATATTCTGTGAAAATTTGTTATATATGGAAGGGTAATGAGTTATGAGAAATAAAGTGGAGTGGAAAGATTGAACCAAATCTAGCATAAGGAGGATTGTTTGGTGCGCTTACAATCTATAAAATGAGTTTTAGAAAAGAATAAAGCGCTTCCAAATGTTGTTTGAATTTGGAAATGTATCTTCTCTTTTCTAGTAACGCCATAACGGAAGGAGGCATTGAGTTCTGAACAACATGAGAAGACATCCAAACCACATCAACCTAGCGGAGGTATAAGGAATGCGGATTGTTATAGTTAAAAGACTAGTGATGGTTAGTTTAGCCCTGCTGATTGCTTTCGGATCACTAGTGGTTCCAGTAGATACGAAGAAAGCACATGCATCCGACGAGTTCGATGTATTACGGGAAAAGTACGTGAAAATGTTGACGAGTCCGACGACATATTCACTAACCGACGTTGATAATGCGGCACGAATCACCCAGATCACGGATGCGGCACAAGCGAATTGGGATACGATGCTTACGGATCCGAGTCGCTCAAAGCTTTGGAACCAGTACCCGATAAGTGCAGCAAATTACCCATCAAGCACCATGTATTCCTATCGTATGCTAGTTGAAATGGCTCTAGCTTATCGCACGTACGGCTCATCACTTATGGGGAGTACGGGCTTAAAAGCTGCGATTATCGACGGTTTGGATTGGATGCATGGGCGCATCTATTATGAAGGTGCACCAAGAGGTGGATCGAATTGGTGGTACTGGGAAATCGGCAATGCGCAAGCGTTGAATGACCTCGTAGCTCTGATGTACGATGATTTAACGCAGACACAAATTGATGAGAGTGTAGCAGCGGTGAATTCTTTCCAGAATGATATTGATATGACGGGTGCCAATCGGATGTGGGAGGTTCAGGTTTGCGCGATAGCAGCTATCCTAGGGAAAAATAATGTAATAGCCGGGACTACGCTTGCTGATGCCCGTGATGGGTTGAGTGCATTCCTTCCTTATGTCACGAGTGGTGACGGATTCTATAGGGATGGTTCTTTTGTTCAGCATAATTATTTGGCTTATACAGGCGGGTATGGTACTTCTTTGTTAGCAAGTCTTTCCCAAATCATGTATTTGCTTGACGGTTCGACTTGGGAAGTGACGGACCCTAATGTGGCCAATGTGTTCCAGTGGGTCTATGATTCCTTTGAGCCGTTTGTTTACAAAGGAAATCTAATGGATACTGTTCGAGGGCGGGAGATATCCAGATATAAGGAAGAGGATAACCTTTCCAGCAGTGGAGTAGTCACTGCACTTATCCAGCTTTCTTATGTAGCTTCGACTACGGATGCTGCTGCTTACAGAAGCATGGTCAAGGGCTGGCTGCAGGCTGATCCTAACAAGAATTATTTTAACGGCATTTCGATGTGGCTGCTCACAGAAGCAAAAAGCATTCTGAGCAACACGGGTATTTCACCACGGAGCGAGCAGCTTGGCTACAAGCAATTCGCAGGCATGGATCGCGTTGTACAGGTGAGACCAGGGTATGCGCTAAATGTTGGCATGTCTTCGGATCGCATTATGAACTATGAGTCCATTAATAGCGAGAATAATAATATATGGCATGTTGGGGATGGCATGGTTACGCTCTATAATAACGATATCACCCAATTCAACGATAATTTCTGGCCGACTGTCGACAACTTCCGATTGCCGGGAACGACCGTGCTTAACGGAGTTTATCAAGAACCCGAAAGAATTAAGAGCTCCTGGACAGGTGGGACAGACATACTAGGGCTATACGGTGTAACGGGCAT
This sequence comes from Paenibacillus sp. J22FR83, assembly GCF_059691955.1. Lineage (NCBI taxonomy): Bacteria > Bacillati > Bacillota > Bacilli > Caryophanales > Paenibacillaceae > Paenibacillus > Paenibacillus sp. J22FR83. The sequence goes on along the minus strand of NZ_JCAUAM010000002.1, from coordinate 46,597 downwards.
GCAGTATAAAGCGCTTGGTGTGGATCGGGAACCTACAACGCCAGATAAAACATTACAGGCCAAAAAATCGTGGTTCATGTTCGATGATGAAATCGTGGCACTTGGTTCGGATATTAACAGTACAGATGGCGTCACTACGGAGACGATTGTCGAGAATCGGAAAATTAATTCCGCAGGGAACAATGCCCTTACTGTAAATGGCACGGCCAAATCAACTTCGCTTGGTTGGTCAGAGACGATGAGTGGTACTAATTATATTCATCTAGCAGGTAATGTGTCAGGTTCAGACCTCGGCTACTACTTCCCAGGAAGCGCAACGATTAAGGGACTTCGTAAAGCGGAAACAGGCAATTGGAAAAAAATCAATGGGAATAAGGGTTCCTATACCGAGACACCTTATACACGCAATTACATGACGCTTTGGTTCGATCATGGCGTGAACCCAACGAATGGAACGTATTCGTACGTCATGCTTCCGAATAAAACGAGCACGCAAGTTGCGAGCTATGCGACATCGCCGAATATAACCATTCTGGAGAACTCCAGCGATGCGCAAGCGGTCAAGGAAACAGGACTCAAAATTGCCGGTTATAACTTCTGGAAGGACGCGCGGAAGACGGTTGGCGAAGTAACGTCTGATTCCAAATCGTCGGTCATGACGCGGGAAACGTCGAGCGATTACGAGGTTTCGGTATCAGACCCGACACAAGATAATGTAGGCAATATCTATATCGAAGTAGCGAAATCTGCAAAAAATATTATTTCGAAAGACGCTGAGGTAACGATCTTGCAATATACCCCAACGATCAAATTCAAGGTGAATGTGAAGGACTCGGGCGGGAAATCATACAAGGTGAAATTTGGTTTGACAGGTACGCAGACGGCCAATCCGTCTTCAATTCCGTTACCGATTCCATATGAGGCAGAGACACTGCCAATTAGTTTTATGACGGATTCGATCGTCGTCTATAACGATACGAATGCAAGCGGTGGCAAGAAGCTTGGTTTAAACCATTCGGCTGGAGCTGATTATACGGAATTCAGCTTGGATGTGACACAAGCCGGTACGTATAACGTAATCGGCCGTGTAATGAAGGCGAGTAACAATAGTATCATCCAGCTTTCAATCGATGGTGTGAATATCGGTACGCCGATTGATACGTTCTGGTCTACAACCGAGAAATATAAGGATTTCCAATTCGGTTCATACAACTTTAGCTATCCAGGCAGCTACTTGTTCCGTGTTACGACAACGGGCAAGAACGCCAGCGCAACAGGATACCGACTGCAGTTGGATTACTTTACGCTGACAGCGGCACCAACGACGGTAATTGTAGATAACGCAGGAGCCGGTGTGAGTAAGGTAGGCATTTGGGATAGTAACAGCTCAGCAACGGATAAATATTTAACCAATTATAATTTTGTGACTAACACCAACACAGATGGAGGTACGAAAACCTTTACCTTTACACCAACTCTAACAGGATCAGGCATGTATAACGTCTATATCTGGTGGCCGGCCCATTTCAATCGTGCAACGAATATTCCGGTAGATATCGTGCATGCGAGTGGAACAGCCTCAGCCTCCATCGATCAGACATCGCTTGGTGGTCAATGGAACCTTGTTGGTTCCTACTCGTTCTCGGCAGGTTCAACGGGTTATGTTAAAATTCGGACAGATAGTGTGGATGGTGTCGTCGTCGCTGATGCTGTGAAGTTTGAGCCAGTACCATAAGAGGAGCTATGTAAAAGGAAGCCTTAGGGCTTCTTTTTGCTTCCTGTTCAAATATTTAGCGTATAGGCATCAATAAAGATCTTGCGATTTTGAACCAATTATGGAATTCATGTCGTTACGGCGGGGAAGTTGAAGCTTTATAATATGACTTGTAAGCGCTTAATACAAATCGGATAAGGAAATGCAATAAGGGACAGTGAGAAAGGAGACATCACATTTGAAACCACGGCCGAATATTCTGCTAATAACAACAGACCAGCAACGCGCAGATTGTCTAGGTATTGCCCAATCCGCTCATCCGGTTATGACCCCTCATCTGGATCAGTTGGCCAATGAGGGGATCCATTTCAGCAGGACTTATGTGGATTGTCCACTATGTGTACCGTCGAGAACGACGATTATGACAGGCAAATCAGCATACAATCATGGCGTCGTATCCAATGGCCACTATCGTATTCCTGAGCTAGCTGAGGATACGCTGCCCGGGAGATTACTGTCCGCAGGGTATCAGACTCATGCAGCAGGTAAAATGCAATTTACTCCTCCGCGCAACCGTAATGGCTTTGAACGGATGCGGTTAGTGCCTGAGGATTATGTTAATTTCCTGGAGACTACGGAATATCGCGGTACGTACCGAGGGCATGGCATAGGAGGAAATGAGGTATACCCCGTATTTAGTGCGGCACCCATACGTTACACTTCCACGCATTGGACCGTTGAAGAATCTATTGATTTCCTTCGGCAGCGTGACCAAGATACTCCCTTCTTTATGTGGACCAGCTTCGAAGCACCGCACCCACCCTTAGACCCTCCGGAGTCCTTCGTTCGTCTTTATGACGGTATTCCCATTTCGGAACCTGTACAATCCGACTGGAGTGAAGGGGAATCATCGCCAGAATGGGTTCGGGCTAGAAAAAGAGGCCATAAGCTGGACATGCTTCCGCCACACATCATTAGCATGGCCAGAAAGCATTACTATGCCCAGATTACGCATATTGACTATGAATTGGGCCGCCTGTTTGGTGAATTGCAGGGCCAGAAACTATGGGATAATACGCTTGTCATTTTCACCTCGGATCATGGAGAGATGCTTGGCGATCATGGGTTGTTTCACAAAACCTGCTTCTATGAGCCATCAACCCGGGTGCCGTTCTTACTCAAGCCACCCAAAGGCTATGGAGGCCAGTTAAGCCCATCGGAGGTAGTGGATACGCCGATAACGCTTGCTGATTTATATCCGACGGTTCTTGCATATGCCGGCTGCCTGAAGGATGAAGACCAGAATCGTGATGGCAGGTCCTTGTTGGATATAGAAAGCATTCGTAAGGAACGTGAATGGGTTTTCGGTTACATGAATGATAGGGACGGACTGTACATGGTAGCTAATAAAGACTGGAAATATTTATATTATGTATGTGGCGGACAGGAGCAGTTGTTCTATTTAAAAGAAGATCCCTTCGAGGGGCAAGAGCTTTCCAGCAGCAGCGCGGAGCACTGCAGGGCTCAGCTTCTGGAGATGAGGGAAGCTCTGGCTGTACGTTTTCCTGATTTAAGGGAAGAAGGTATGGCGGGTACAAGCCAGCTAAAACAGACAGAACCACGCTATAAAGAGTCGGAACTCACTGCTTCCAATCCATTCGCCTGGAGAGGTCCTATCCGATATGGAGGAGGATGGTGAGCTTTAGCATGTCGTTTGCTACAGTAAGCGTATGGGAAATTACGCACTTGGAATTGGCCGTTCGAATGGTTCTGGCAGTTGTACTTGGAGGCATCATCGGAATTGAACGGGAATGGAGCAACCATGCGGCCGGCTTCCGTACCCATATCCTGGTTTGTCTAGGTTCAGCTATGATCATGTTGCTGTCCATTTATGGCTTCTCGCAATTTGTTAATGAAGCCAATGTCCGCATGGATCCTGCACGTTTAGCAGCTCAGGTCATCAGCGGTATTGGCTTTCTAGGAGCGGGTGCCATCCTGCGCAATGGCAATATGATTAAAGGTTTAACAACGGCGGCTTCCGTCTGGGTTGTCGCTGCCATTGGCTTGAGCGTAGGCGCTGGCTTCTATATGGGTGCCTTGCTATGCACTTTTCTTGTATTAATCAGTTTATTCGTACTGAATAAATGGGAGAAGCATTTACTTAGAAATCGCCGTTTTGATGAAGTGGTAATTGAAATTGTCGATCATCCCGGAGCTTTGGGCCGGGTAGCTACGATATTAGGGAATTATGAGCTGCAAATTGTTCATTTCCAAATGGTACCTCATACGGATGAGAGAGCGGGGGGGACGACCAATGAGAATGGTTTGGAGGTATCCGTGCAAATCCTGTTCAAACTGAAAATTCAAAAACAGGAAAAGCTAATTGCGGCTCTCATGCAAATCTCTCAAATGGATGAGGTTCTTTCACTGGATTCTTTACACCTACCCACAATTAAAAGATCAATATCAGAAAAAAAGTTAAGTTTCTAAGGATGTACAAAGAGCTATCCAAACTTAGCATCTAAAGTTGGATAGCTTTTTGTTTCACCTGTAGGATTGGTACTTGTAAATTTAACAGGGACAATTTATACTTTCCTTCAATACGAGCGCGCATTTTGAAATGGGGGAAGCTTGTGAAGATAAATAAATCGCCGTTCGTGTCCTTACGGACGAAATTTCTGGTCTTATTTTGTTTTATGATAACGCTTCCATTCTTATTCAGCGGTTATTTAACTTATCAGAAGTATTCGGCCAATGTTGAGCGAGAGGCCAAAACATACTCAGATCAAATTGTGGAGCAGTTATCAATAAATTTAGAGCGCTATGTGAAGGATATCGAACGAATTACAATTGCGATGTATTATGACACGAATTTATTAGAAATTTTGGAAAAACATAAAATCGCTACAGTTAATGGCAGCTATAAAAGCATCGAAGAGGAAGTTAAAATGAGTAAACTTATTGCCTCCATTATTATTGATCGAACGGAGTTAGAAGGTGTATTCATTTTTGCCTTGGACGGGACGTTGTTCAGCAATCTGACGGAGACGATCAATGGAAACTGGGAACCGAATGCCTCGAATTGGATGGACCAGGTCAAGCAGAAGGACGGTGGACTCGTCATTCTTCCTCCCGTGGAGTGGAATTACTATCGGAATAAACCGAAGGAAGCATTGTCTTTTGCACGATTGATTAAGAATCCGCTTACGAATCGCGAGCTAGGCTATGTGAAAGTCGATTTGACGAGTAAGGGCTTTGAGAAAATTTTGTCCACGGTTAAAGTATCAACACACAGTAAATTGTATGTATTCAATGAAAGCTTGCAGCCGATCTACCCATTTACACAAGAAAGTACGCTTCCATCATTCGATGATATTATGGGTTCGAATTCTTCCGATATCATCACATCCTTGCGTACCACGGGGTACGGTGGCCTGCAGATCATCGGTACGATTCCTAAGGAGGACCTCCTGACGGATGCGCGTAAGCTGACGAGCTTCACCTTATGGATTTCAGTCGCCTCGCTCATATTTGCTTTTGGGGCTGCACTGTTTACATCCAATAGATTGGTTAAGCCCGTCCATCATTTACAACGCAAAATGCGGCGTGTTCAAGGTGGTAATTTTCAAGAAAGAGCTACTGTTTATTCAAATGATGAGATTGGTTCTTTAACAGAGGGCTTTAACAACATGGTTTCTCAGCTAGATATCATGATTAAAGAGATGTATGAGCTCAGGTTACGGGAGAAGGATTCGGAATTGAATGCACTACAAAGTCAGATCAATCCCCATTTTCTCTACAATACATTGGAATCCATTAATATGGTCGCGGTAAAAGAGCAAAATAACGAGCTATCCCAAGTTATCACAAGCTTAGGAAAGCTCCTGCGATATACGGTAGATAAACAGGAAAGATTCGTATACTTGAAGGATGAGTTGGCGTTTGTCCAAAATTATTTGAACATTCAAAGCTTCCGACTAGAAGACCGGTTGAGTGCAGAAATTCTTGTGGATTTCTCACACGAATATGCCATGGTTCCAAAGCTAATTCTTCAGCCTTTAGTTGAAAACGCGATTGAACACGGTCTTGGCAAAGATCCCATTACCATACAGATTACCTCCAAAGCGGAGGGGCAGGATCTCTATATTTATGTCACAGATGATGGCAAAGGTATTAATCCTGAGCGTCGGAAGCTAGTCGAACAACGCTTAGTTGAACCTGAACGTCAACAATCTGGCTTGCTTTCAAATAAGCGATCGAAAGGATTCGCCCTTCGCAACATTCATCAGCGTTTAGTGATTCTATATGGTGAGCCGTATGGATTATCAATCGCACACTCAGGTCCGGAAGGGACATCTTTCTGCATTCATATACCGTTTCAATGGGAGGAATAATGGGATGAATATTTTGTTAGTTGAAGATGAACAGAAAATTAGACAAGGTCTTAAGAAGATCATTGAAGATGTCATTACCTCGAAACTGCGAATTACTGAAGCCAGTAATGGCCGTGAGGCGTTAGATTGGTTGAGAACGCAAGATCAAGTAGATCTCATTATTACCGATATTCGTATGAGTGAAATGAACGGAATTGAATTGATTAAGCGAGCGAAAGAGTCTCATCCGAGTCTCTTTTTTGTCGTGATTAGCGGGTACGATGAGTTCGTTTATGCGAGAGAGGCTTTGCGATATGGCGTAACTGATTATTTATTGAAGCCCATCGAACGTGTTGAGTTGGCCCAAGTTCTTCAAAAAATTAGTTTGCAGCTTGATATGACCACGCAGCCTACTTCCCCAACAACAGTGACTGCATTGACCGATGATACGGATCGATTATTAATACGAAGAGTAAGAGAACTCGTGAATGAATATCTCAATCAGGATATTTCTCTACAGTTTCTTGCTGAGCGCGTCTATCTGAACCCGAAATATTTATCCTATACGTTCAAGAGGGAAACGGGACAGAATTTGTCTGACTTCGTAACAGAACTCCGTATGGAGAAAGCGAGAAAGTTATTGAAAGAAACGACACTCAAAGTCTCTGAAATCGCAATGATGTGTGGTATTGCCAATCATAAATACTTTGCCTCGTTATTTAAACAGAACACGGGTTGTACGCCATCCGAGTTCCGAGATCAGTAATCGGTTAGTTTTGGGAAGTGAAGACCTTGCTATTTTGAACATTTTATAGATTTTTTGGCGTTATCCTGAGATTGGGCAAAGTTTATAATAAGGTTATGAAAGCGCTTTACACCATATGATGAAAAGGGGACTAAACACAATGAAGAAAGCTTTACTCTTAACGACTTCCGTGCTGTTGGTTAGTAGTTTCATTGCAGGATGCAGCTCTACGAAAGAAACGACATCAACGGCTTCTACAGCTCCTGCTAGCTCTAAGTCAGCAGATGCGACGAAGGCACCGGCGAAAGATGTTAAGCTTACATTTAGCATTTGGGGAACGGAAGAGCATAAGAAAATGTATGAAGAAATGATCGCGAATTACAGGAAGACAAAGCCAAACGTAAGTGTCGAAATCATGATTATTCCATCCGCAGATTACTTACAGAAAATGTCAGTTATGTTTGCTTCCAAAACAGCGCCAGATGTTATATGGATGCTTGAAAGAGGGATTCCACAATTTCTTGAAGCAGGGCAGATGGAAGATATTTCTGCCATTAAGAAAGATACGTCGTATGATGCAAGCGATCTCATCCCATCCACTTTAGATTTAGTGACCAAAAATGACAAATTGTATGGTGTGCCTTTCTCAACACCACCAAACATGATCTATTACAATAAGAAATTATTTAAAGAGAAGAACTTGAAAACACCTACTGAACTCTATAAAGAGGGCAACTGGACTTATGATGAAATGAACAAAGCTGCGATCGCCATTACTCAACCGGATAAAGGGATCTACGGGATGAACCTGGTTCGTCCGGGTGGCTGGGGAAGAAGCTGGCTGGAGTCGCTTCAAACGTTGGTTTGGGCATACGGTTCTGACTTCTTCACCAAAGATGGCAAGAAAGTTGCTTTGAATACACCGCAAGGCCAGCAAGCTCTGCAATTCTTCAGTGATTCTATGTTCAAAACGAAGGTTCATCCGAAGCCGGGAGATCAAACAGGATTCGAATCTGGCAAAATTGGTATGCAACAAGATTTGCTAAGCTATATGGGGAAAGCGAAAGCAATCAAAGATTTCGAATGGGATATTGCACCGATGCCGAAGGCAGCAGGTGGACAAGGAACAACGCTAGGTTATGCCGCTTATATGGTTCCCAAAGGAAACAACAACACAGCTGAAGCGATAGAGTTTGTTAAGTTTTTAAGTAATAAAGAAAACACGGCGATCACGTCCCAATTCTTCGTGCCAAGCCGTAAATCCGTTCTGAATTCAGACGGTTTCTTGAAACAAGGCCCTTCTGCTGAGAGCATGAAAATGGCGGTTATCGATCAAATGGCTGCTGGCCGTGTACGTCAAGGCTTCGTTAATTTCCAAAAAATTGATGACAAAATGAAGCTGCACTTCGATGCGATCTATTCGCAAACAGGAACAATTCCAGAAATCTTTAAAAAGCTGGAAACGGATGTTAATGCTATTCTAGCGGAATAATCGGATCGGATTAGAGATTGTGGCTAAGCTCAAACAGCTTGGCCACTGTTTCACAAAGGAGTGGAGCGAACACCATGGATACGTATAGAACAGCACCCGTTGAGGTGCCAGCAGCAACCGTAGTTACGAAAAAAAGAAACACTTTCAGTCGAATAAAACGCAGAAATGCGATCTATGGCTATCTATTTATTGCACCGATGATGCTGGGGTTCTTGATTTTCATGGCTGGACCGATCATTAGTGCGTTTGGACTTAGCTTCACGAATTATTCGCTTCTGCATGCGACGAAATTTGTTGGTGCAGACAACTATGTGAAAATTATAGCGAAGGATGAACTGTTCTGGTCGTCTGTGAAGCATACCTTGTTTTTCTCGGCAGGGCTGATTCCGCTTAATCTCATGCTTGCTCTAGGACTTGCTTTATTGTTATCGACGAAACTCCCTGGTGTTGGCATCTTCCGAACGGCTATTTTCACGCCTGTCGTCACATCTATTATTGTTTGGGCTATCGTGTGGAAATACGTATTTGCTACAGATGCTGGATTAGTCAATCAGATCCTTCATTTCTTCGGCATTACGGGTCCTGCTTGGATGTACAATACGACGCTTGTGATGCCAGTTGTTATTCTCGTCAGTGTTTTGAAAAAAGTAGGAATGAACATGGTGATCTTCCTCGCGGCCTTGCAGGATGTACCCAAAATGTATTATGAAGCTGCTACGATTGATGGTGCATCGAAATGGAAGCAGTTCACGAGAATTACATTACCCATGATTTCGCCTTCGTTATTCCTAACATTAATCATTACCTTAATCGGTTCACTGAAAGTGTTCTCACAGATTAGCGTTATGACTGATGGCGGGCCTGGGAATAGTACAAGTGTGCTTGTTTATTACATCTATAAGCTAGCCTTCAAAACCTATGATCTTGGTTACGCATCTGCTGTTGCGTTTATTCTCTTCTTCTTAATACTCGTACTTACCATGGTTCAATGGAACTTCAGAAAAAGGTGGGTGCATCATGAGCAATAAATCTCTCAGATATCTTGGTAATGGCTTGACGTATGTGTTACTAACGATTGTCTCCGCCGTCATTTTGATGCCGTTTGTCTGGATGCTGACCACATCACTTAAGGATCAAACGAAAATATTTTCGTTTCCTCCCCAATGGATCCCAAGTCCGATTGTATGGTCCAATTATTCGCAAGTGTTTACCGTACAGCCCTTATTTGTAACGCATTATGCGAATAGTCTGTACATCGCAATTGTAGTAACCGTTGGAACGTGCATTTTTGGAGCGCTAGCAGGATTTGCTTTTGCGAAGATTAATTTTCCATTCAAAAATGTGTTCTTCCTTATTCTTCTAAGCGGGATGATGATTCCGAATGAGGTTACGATTATTCCGAACTTTATCTGGTTCTCTAAGCTAGGGCTAGTCAATAATCACTTCCCGTTAATTATCCCACCTATGCTAGGAGCAGGCGGTATCTTCGGAGTGTTCTTGCTTCGTCAATTTTATATTACAATTCCAATGGAGCTGGATGAAGCGGCCGAAATGGATGGCAGTACGCCGTGGCAGACCTTTTGGCGCATTATGGTGCCAATGGCAACACCAGCATTCGCGACATTATCGATTTTCACCTTCTTACACAGTTGGGAAGATTTCCTTGATCCGTTAATCTACATCAGCTCCTCCAAGTTGTTTACACTACCAATTGCTATGAAATTATTCACGGATACAGCAGGAACGGACTGGCACTTATTAATGGCAGCATCTGTCATGGCTACCGTTCCACTCCTACTCGTATTTTTCTTCGCTCAGAAGAAATTTATTGATGGGATTGCAACGACAGGCTTGAAATAGAAAATGTGATGAGGCGCCCGTATAGCGTCCGTAATAAAAAAAGCCAATGTACCCGATAACTTGCACAGCAAGCCTCATCGGTGGTAGATTGGCTTTTTTTTGCTGTAGATTCTCCCTTTTCATTTTTTGAAAAAGGTAAAAATATGAGACAATTTGGTTAATTTATTTTCTTATCTGCCATTCTTAATACTTATATAATGACGAAAGCACAACAACATGGCGTATACAGACTAACAAATTATCGAAAGTAGAAGGGAGTTAATTTAAAGCGCTTACAGTATTTTGTAGGTCCAAGGTGATCATGAAGATTTCATACTCGTTTTAATAAAAGGAGTGAACCTGTGTGATACAACGTAAAAATTTACAAAAGAGTATGGCGGTTTTCCTCGCATTATTCATGGTAATTTCGTTATTTCCAATGGAGCCTGCTTTGGCGGCTGACTCGCCACTGAAGGTTGTGACGATCGATGGTGATGCTGCCGATACGAATCCAGCCAATACATTTAAAGGTTATGGTGTCGTATCCGGTAATAATACTTCCCGTTTACTTTTAGATTATAAGGAAGAACATCCCGCGCAATATTGGGAAATTATGAATGGATTATTCAATCAAGATACAGGTGCTGGCATCAATGACATCAAGATCGAGATGGGCAACGATTCCAACACGTCATCTGGAACGGAGCCAGCGACGAAGCGTTCTGACGAAGAGCTTGCTAATGTTCGGCGTGGTGCAGGATTCGTATTTGCAGCTGATGCCAAGACCATCAACCCAAATATGAAAGTAAGTATACTCCGCTGGACTCAGCCAAGTTGGGTTCAACCATGGAGCGATGGCAATACGGATCCAACACTGCCTGCTACACTAGCTTCCTATGAGCGAATGTACAAATGGTACAAGGATACCGCAATTGCGATTCAAGATACATATGGCTATTTGCTCGATTACATTAACCCAGATCGTAATGAAACCAGCACACCCAATGTGAATTTCATTAAATGGTTTGCAAAACGTATGCGGGCCGATACGACGTTCCCTAACTACGATAAGATTAAAATTATCGCTTCTGATGAGAACACAACACTTAACATACCAACCAGAATGCTAGCTGATGCCGAACTCATGAGTGCAGTTGACGTAATGGCGTACCACTATAACTTGGCAACTAGCGCTGACTATCTCAAGGTCAATGATCAGAACCAAAAAGAAGTTTGGTACAGTGAAGGCGTGGCACCACAAACGGCAGCCAAATATCGTGCCAATTCGGATAGTGTATTCGGCGGTGTCGGTAGTGCGCTAGACATTGCTGGGCGTTTCATTGCGATGTATACACAAGGAAAACGTACGCATTATATGTTTCAACCTGCTGTAAGCGCATTCTATAGCGGCGCTCCCTACAGCAGCAAGGAAATCATTTCAGCCAAAGATCCGTGGTCGGGTCACTATACACCTGATGTGGGCATTAACACGACGATGCAATTTACCCAATTTGCCGCAAATAACTGGATGTATATTCCGAATGCGAGCTTCGGTGTTGTTGGAAACAGAGGAAATAGCGAAATGGACGGCAACTTTACAGATGCTGAATATAATCGTCTATCCCTAGTAAGCCCGGATAAGAAAGATTTCTCTGTGGTCATGGTCAATGACAGTGATCGCGTTGCAAATTACCAATTTGATGTGAAAAATAATATTAATCATGCGGGCAACCCACTGCAAGTGTGGGAGACACGTGGACCTGACGCTGGACAAGCGTACGATGCCAATTGGTATCAACGGCTTAGTGATGTCACCGCTACGAGCAATGGAGATGTATATTCGTACACACTAACGGTGAAACCGCACACGATGGTTAGCTTGACGAGCACGGTCACTAATCCAAACACAGGGCATGCTCGCACACCTTATGTGCGAAACAATCAAATTCCAGCACAGAGCGTATTGGATGTTGCTGGCAGCAACCCGGCTATCCTGTATGAAGATGATTTTGAGTACAGCAACTATCCTGCCCAAAATGGTTTAAGCTACCTTGAACGCCGTGGAGGAACTCCTCGTTATACGGCAGATCAAGGAGGAGCTTTCGAGGTCTATGGAGGCATTGGCAAGGATGGATCTAATGGCTTGAAGCAGATAATCTATTCGGGTAATAAACCAGGCACTTGGGCTACAACGCCTTTCTCCTATACGGTGCTCGGTGATGAGCGATGGGCGAATTATGAAACGTCGATTGATTTCAAAATGGATTTGGATGGAACGCATACGGGTGAAAATTATGTTGCTTTAGGTTTGCGACATACGTTGAATGGGACGACATCTGATTCAGAGTCAGGGTATAAAATCCGAGTATATGCCGACGGCACTTGGCGCCTGATTCGCTTCACGGCAACGGTGGCATCGGGCAGTATGGATAACTTTGATGCTAGTGCGTGGCACCATATTTCTATTAAAGCAGCAGAGAAATTCATCACAGCTACGATAGATGGTAAGATCCTCACTAGTTACACGGATACGGCTAGCGGCGCACCACTTTCTGGGCAAGTCATGATTCAGAGCAGTGTTCGCCAGTCGATTTTCGACAATTTGAAGGTAGAAGCTGTTAATGGTTATGTACCTTATGCAACAGATCGTGTGGACGATCTTGATTCCCGTATATCCTATCATGAAGGCAGCATGCCATGGGGGCATAGTCTATCAGGTGGTGCAGGTCGAATTAACCGCACGATTACAACAAGCGGAACGACGATCTTGCCTAGTAGTTCTACGTTAATTGAGGGGACACCGAATCGGTGGTACTTAGTAAGAAATAGTGGAAATACTTCAGCATGGAGCTCGAATACTTCTAATGCTTGGGCAGGAGAGAATGGCAGTTATGCTTCATTCACCTTTAACGGAACGAGCATTGCGGTCTACGGCAATCAGCAAGGGACAAATTCAGTAGCCAGAATGGATGTTTATCTGGATGATGCACCTGGCTATACGAACGATGTTTCTAAGCGCGTTTTGCAAGACTTTAAGTTCAATAACGGTTCTGCTGAGCAGCAAATCTACGCAGTAACGGGTCTTACACCTGGGACGCATACGATAAAAATTGTCAAAACGGCTGCAGCCTCCGGCGCAGGCAACTACATTTCGATTTCGAAAGCCGTAGTGAAAGCCGACAATACAGCTCCTACGTATTTGGAACTGCCTTTTACAGGGACAGGATTTAATCTCGTAGGTGATACAGGCAGCGGAACACTCGATATGTATGTGGATAACACACTCGTTGATTCGAATGTTGTCATTCCAGCAGCTACTATCAATCGTACGAACACCTACGCCTATCGTGGACTGTCTAATGGACCTCACACCTTGAAGGTTGTGATGAAGGATGGTAGCATTTCCATCGACGCCATCGATATCATGGGTGCGATCTATGGCACAGTTTCCAAAGCGGCGCTTACTTCCTTAATCTCACAGGTAAGTGGCTATGCTGAGGCGGACTACATGCCTACGGAGTGGACAGCGTTCACAACCGCGTTGATTGAGGCGCAAGCTGTGCTGGCAGATGCTGCGGCAAGCCAATATGCCATTGATTCTGCAATGACGAAACTTCAGGCTGCTTTAGATGCACTAAGATTGAAAAAGCAACCTGTAACTGTGACTGGAGCTTATGCCACAGTCGTTGCTACCAAAGTAGGCGAGGCTGTTGCGGGTCTGCCAACAAGTATTTCAGTTACACTTGCTGATGGTACGACTAACGTGGATGCTAATATTAACTGGGTCAACAATACAGCAAGTAGATTTATGACGCCATATTCCACTACGTCAATCAAAGGGGAGATTGTTGGCGGCAAGAACCTCTTTGTGAATGTACAAGTGGAGGTAATCCCTAGTGATTTAGTATACTTTATCGACGCTGGCGTCGTTGGCGATGTAACGCCACCTTTTACAGCCATTAAGAATTTGGTGGGCGCAGGCTTGCTCAACGATAAGGCAGATCAACCATCGACAAGCGATACGGTTTGGGGGCATACGCCAACCGATGCGAATTACAAGTACAAAACGATCACAGGTGCGGTTGTCGCAACGGACAAGAGTCAAACAGGTGTCTATGGTTCAGATACGAGGAATAACCCACTCGTGTATGTGCTTCCTTTGACAGCAGGCAAGTACACAGTGACATCCTTCCATCGGGATTGGTGGAATAATACGTCCCGTACAATGGACATTACCTTGAGCTACCCAGATGCCGGAGGGCAACTCGTAACAAAGACTGTACGAAGTGGCTTAGTCGCAGGACCTGATGGTACGGCGGTTTCTTATGATTTTAGCCTTCCTACAGACGGAACCGTTAAATACACAGTTAATAATACTTATTCAGGAAATCAAGCTGCATTGATTAGCTATCTAGGTGTAGCGAAGAAAGTCGTAAATCCAGCTGACCAACAAGCTGTTGATACTGCCAAAAGCATTATCGACACCGCAACTTATCACGTTGACAAAATGATTGCCAACACGGAGAGTTCCGTTAAGTTATGGTTAGGTCAGACCATTCCTGCATTAACTGGCTTGAATGAGACTGGTGTTACGGTTGGAGAAATTACCTACGCTTCTCTCCAATCCGCAAGTGGAGATACGGACGGCAACTTTACATTCAATGTTGTGTTATCTAAAGGCAATGCGGATGCAACGAGTGTAATTAACGGCACAATTACAGCTTTAGATACAACTAAACCTGTCATTTCACTAGTTGGTGAAGCTGTGGTGAATCTTGCCGTAGGCTCAACTTATGTGGATGCGGGAGCTACAGCTACAGATGATCGCGATGGCAATCTCACAGGAAGTATCGTGACGACAGTTACCAGCAATGTATATAGTGGCGTGTATAGCGGAACGACGATTAACACATCGGTAGCGGGAACGTACACGTATCATTACAATGTGAATGATGCTGCGGGTAATGCAGCTGTGGAAGTAACGCGCACAGTGAAGATATCGGAGAATCCTGACGTAACGAAGCCAAGCATAACGCTAAATGGAGATGCGATTATACAGGTAGCTAATGGGGCAAGTTACAGTGATGCGGGAGCTACAGCTGCAGATGATCGCGATGGCAATCTCACAGGAAGTATCGTGACGACAGTTACCAGCAATGTATATAACGGCGTGTATAGCGGAACGACGATCAACACAACAGTAGCGGGAACGTACACGTACCACTACAACGTGAGTGATGCTGCGGGTAATGCAGCTGTGGAAGTAACGCGTACAGTCATTGTGGCCGCTCAAGAGCAACCACAAACGCCGGATCCGGAAACGCCTAATACACAGGAGACGCCAAATGCAACTGAGACTCCAACAACACAAGAGCCGACGACTACTCAAGTAATAAAAGAGACGGATTTACCTGCGGCAGTTGCGGGTACGATTACAGCTCAAATCGAAGATGGTAAAGATACTGTACTCCTGCCAAGTCGTATTATTGACCTAGTTGGGGATCATAGCCTTCAACTCGTGCAGAAAGATTTTACAATCGAATTCTCTAAAGAAGCGCTCAAAAATATCCATGGAACTGTTACTGGCACGCAAGCTGAAGGTGCTCAAATTAGCTTCTCAGCAACGGTTGCTTCTAAAGACCGTGTGACGAATCTTATCAATCATCAGGCGATTAACGGTTCTGCTCGTTTAGCCACGGCAAGTGAAGTCTATGATTTCAACTTAAATATGGTTACAACGGACGGAACTCATGTACCTGTAACAACGTTTATGGAGCCTTTGGTAGTTTCGTTTAAAGTCAATCCGAATGCGGATCCTAATCTGTTAGGCGTGTACTACATCGCAGCAGACGGCACCATTCAATATGTGGGTGGGACTTTGGTTAATGGCGTGATGACCGTTAAGATAACACATTTCAGTCAATACGCTGTCCTGGAGTTTAACAAAACATTTACTGATGTAAGCTCGTCTTCATGGGCTAGCAGTGTAATTAAGAACATGGCGGCAAAGCATATCATTGATGGTGTTACGGAAACGGAATTTAATCCTGAAGGAAACGTGACACGGGCGCAATTTGCAGCTATGCTTGCACGTACGCTAGGTTTGAAAGCTGTAAACAACGCTCCATTTAAGGATGTACAGCGTGGGGCATGGTATGCAGAGGCAATTGCTCAAGTGAATGAAGCGGGTATCGTATTCGGCCGCAGTGAAGATACATTTGCACCTGACGACGCGATTACACGTGAAGAAATGGCCGTTATGACCGTTCGTGCCTACGAATTCATGAAAGGCAAGAAAGTATCCTTGACAAACACTAACTCGTTTAGTGATCATGCTCAAATTCAAGAGTGGGCACAAAACGCAGTAAGTGCTGCGCAAGCAGTCGGTTTGATTCAAGGACGCAGTGCGAATCAATTTGCTCCACAGGAGCTGATGACGCGCGCTGAAAGCGCGCAAGTCATTTCTAATCTTTTAAACTAAAAGGGTACTAGAAGAAGAATGAGCCATAAGGAAGGACATGTACAGCGGGGATTTCCCGTGAGTGCATGTCCTTTTTTATATTTTGGGGGATGGGAATATGCTGGTTGACAGTGGAGTAGAGTGAGTGCTTGTATCGCATGCGGTGCACCAGCGGCAAATAGATGGAAAATATACAGTTGAATTTCAGTGTTTTTCGTAAAAATGCACAATAGATGGAAAATATACAGTTAATTGTATATAACTAGCCGATATGAACGAAAATAGGTGAAATTAACGTCATATTTTCCAGTTAAATCGACTTTTGATAGAAAAAGCTCGTAAATAGCTGTACATTTTCCATTTAATACGAATCGTCTGAATCCTCTGCTAACAATGCGTGATCTCACAAATCTGTATCAAAAAATGTTTAATGGAAAGCCACATCAAGAATAGCCCTCCTGAAATAATAAACACGGCTCCAGCAATGGCAATCCAAATGTGCGATTTTGATCTTCCGGTTTTGCTTTTATGACGATCATCCCATTCATCCGCAGGTTTTATATAGCTCCCTCCTGTTCCTCACTAACCGAACTTACCCCGTAACGCGCCAAAGCCTTCGTCGCCGACTCCAGCATGCGTCTTTTCAGAAAATCCCCCTCGACCACACGAACTCGCTTCCCGAGAAAGCGGATTTTGGAGAGGAGATACTCCGTTTCGTCACCAAGAATCACGACTCTAACTCGATACATATCATGCTCGGTGTCGTAAGCAACGTCTTTCTCAAAACTAGAGAGGGCGTATAGAATACGAGACAATTCTCGATTGTAATCCCGAACGACCTCGAGAACAGCTTCGCCTTTCCGCGCGTCCAAAGCTCTCTTAATTTTCGCCTGAACGCTATCTGCCTCCATAGTTTTCAATGCTTCTGGTGTGAGCGAAGTAATCTTATCTAATTTCGTACGCATGAACATGTGATGTCGAAAATCAAACCATAGCAGGTACCATTCCCTTTTGACCATGGAGTACTCTAATTTATAAGGCAGCCCGGTTTGGTCGGACTGAATACGTCCGTTCTTAATCTCGTAGTTTAAGCGTATGCCGCTCCTCTCCGTGATAAGCCTGCGTAACAACCGCAGAAGTGGGTGATAGACCTGTTTCTCCCTGCTGCGGGCCTTCTCAATGAGATAGTCCGAGACGTCCATGACCTGATCTTGTGCTAGGATCAAGCGTAGTTTATCCAATGTTTCGGGAGTGAAAGCCTCATCAGCCGCAGGATGCCCAAGCATTGTTTTGAGCCACGACCGCTCGTGCGAAGTAACCATGAACGTACCCGAATCCTCTAACCGGGAAATAATTTGGTAGTTAAAAATCTTCTCAAACAGATTCATAATAAGCTTGAATCTCCTTCCATTCGGCAATCATTTCCCTGCGGAACTGAGTCGGCTCGAGAATTTCACAGCTAGACCCGAAGCTGCGCAGCCATGGCTTAATTTCAGTCGTCCCGTTCACGAGAATCTCATAGATAAAAGAATGCTCCTCTTCCTGCACAATTTGCCCCCATTGCCCCTGCAGCATAACACGCTCCTTAACAAAGTTAGGTGCAGAGCCCTCTGGATTGTAAAATCGGGCACGAACCGTGACAGGCTGCCCCGTGTCAATCAGCCAGCTATAGCGAATTTTCTCCTGAAGCTCGGCGGATCGATTTTCAAAAACATCTTCGTCAACGAATTCATCCTCTTCGATCTGCGTGATTCCTTCCAAGCGATATTTCCGAATCCCCTCTCTGCCATTGGCGAGAAGATACCAGCGTCCATATTGGTGATCGTAGACCACTTTCAAGGGGAGCGTTTTCTCCACTTTGCCGTTCGTATCCCGCTCGAATAGCGGGTTGGTGTTCTTGGAAGCATAGCTTTTCTCGGACTTAGGTGAAAAATATAAGAATCGAACCTTACGACGACTGCGGATCGCACTTAGGATCGTGAACAGATGAGCCTCATCCAAGATGCGGGAATAGTAGTGATATTTATATAAAAAAGGCTCCATAGCATGCTTCTCCACCTGTTGGCGAACCAGATGCTTCTTCAAACCATCGCGCAGCAAGTAGCCTTGAACAGACGGAACCTGCGTGTTCGCCATGACATCTACGAAATCATAGAGATCGTAGAGCTCATCGTCCGATAGTCCGTAGATCAAGTCGTTTTGGATGCGGTAGCGATAGGGACGAGCACCTGCTTGCTTTGAAATGACGCCAACTTCTTCCAAATACTTGAGGTCGGAGCGAATCGTTTTCTCATCAGGCAAAGAAAGCTCGGAAGATTGACTGGTACAACAGATGTCCAACAGCTCCATGGCTGTCCAAGCTTGTTCGTTCATCGCGGCTAGAAGCAGCGAAATCCGCTGAGATTCTGATTCCTTCAGGGATTTGGCCCGAAATAAGAACAGCAGCATCGGATCGGTGGATTCGTAATAGCTGAAGCGAATCGTTTCAGCGAACTCCTTGCGCTCCTCTTGCGGTAAGTGTTGATAAGTGGAGCTTACGATTTCTTTTAACCGTCGAATCGTCTTGTCAAAGGTATGGATCGAAATGCCAAGTCGCTCTGAAAACTGCTGTCTATTATAGGCACCACTCGTCAGTACGAGCATGCGCAGAAACTGGATTTCTTTATCAAAGCTTTCCTTAGCCACCGTCGCAATCCTCCGTCTCATCTACATGATATTTCCATTGTAACAGGGGATGGATTTGGGCGAAATGGTAAACTTTCTCTGTTGTCGTAATACTTTCGCCATGTTCGATGGGGGAGAAATGAGCGAAGATATGTAATACATACAAGTACCAAAGGGGGAGAAGCACATGTCAGTTAGTCAGCAACACATCCTAGCAGAATTGAAACGGATCGAGAGAGAAGAAGGCGTTCGCATCCTGTATGCCTGTGAATCGGGCAGTCGAGCATGGGGCTTCCCGTCCAAAGACAGCGACTATGACGTAAGATTTATATATATGAGGCCAGTGGACTGGTATCTATCCATTTATGAGAAACGCGATGTCATCGAGCAGCCGATTAGCGACATGTTGGATATCAATGGCTGGGATTTGAAGAAAGCTCTGAATCTGTTCCGTAAGTCGAATCCGCCATTACTTGAGTGGTTACAGTCACCCATCCCGTATATGGAGAATTTCTCGATAGCTGATCAGATACGCCGCATTTCGCCTTTAACCTTCTCGCCGAAGTCTTGTATGCATCACTACTTGCACATGGCCAAGGGGAATTATCGGGAATACTTGCAGGGGGATCATGTCAAAATCAAAAAGTATTTCTATGTCCTGCGACCGATCTTAGCCTGTGAATGGATTGAGCGCAATAACGCAATGCCGCCGATTGAATTTCAAGTACTTGTCGATAACCTAGTGCCAACGGGTAGTCCGCTGAAGATTGCTATTCAAGAACTGCTTATTCGTAAAATAGCCGGTGACGAAATGGATTATGAGCCAAGAATCAATCCGATCAATGAGTTCTTAGAAGAGAGAATCGCCTACTATGATCAAATGGCGCCTACCATGAAGATTGGTGAGGGCGGTCAAGAGGGGCAGCTCGACGAGTTGTTTCGTGAGGCATTGAAGGAAGTATGGGGATAGGGTTTACAATTTTTATTACAGGAGCTGAACAGCATGGCCTATCAAAATATTAATGGGGTACGCGTCTGGGGGCAACCCGATGAAGGCGCTTTGTCACAAGCAAGAACATGTTCAGAAACAGGAAGAGTCATTCAGACGCTTCTTATGGCTGATCATCATAAAGGGTACAGCCAGCCAATAGGCGGGGTTGTAGTATACGATGGTCAATTATCGCCATCAGGGGTAGGTTATGATATTGCTTGTGGGAATAAAGCCGTCAGAACGAATCTAATGGCTTCCGATTTGAAGCCTCGCATGGCGGGGATGATGGATCAAATTGCTCGCAAAATTTCATTCGGTATCGGACGTGTCAACAATGAGAAGGTTGATCATGATTTGTTCGATGACCCCGATTGGGATGTGTATAAAGCAATCGGCAAACAAGAGCACGACAAGTTAAAGGCACTCGCTCGTGATCAGCTTGGAACGGTAGGCAGTGGGAATCATTTCGTGGATGTGTTTGAGGAAGTGAGCACGGGTCGAGTGTGGGTGGCCAATCACTTTGGCAGCCGCGGGTTCGGTCATAAAACAGCGAGCGGCTTCATTAATCTGACGGCTGGCCGTGACTTTCTGGGCAACGCACCAGGTGAAAAGATGGATCAACCGCCGATTCTCTTAGATTTGTCGAGCGAAATGGGGGACATGTACTACAGGGCCATGAAGCTAGCAGGGCTGTATGCCTATGCGGGGCGAGATTATGTAATGGAGCAAGTATTGGCTATTTTGGGTGCAGAAGCGGATTACACGGTGCATAATCATCATAATTTTGCATGGAAAGAGATTCATAATGGTCAGGAGGCGATAGTAGTTCGGAAAGGGGCTACGCCTTCTGCGCCAGGACAACTGGGCTTTATCGGGGGCAGCATGTGCGATATCTCCGTGATTGTCAGAGGGAAAGATACCGATGAGAATCGGGATTCTTACTACAGCACGGTGCATGGCGCTGGCAGAGTAATGAGTCGTACGCAGGCTGCCGGCAAAATGAACTGGAAAACCCGCTCCCGCAGCGGCGGGCAAATATCGGAAGATCGCATGAGGAATGCGGTCAACGATTACGGCGTGGAGCTTCGCGGCGCGGGCACGGACGAGAGCCCGTTTGTGTATCGGAAGCTGGAAGATGTGCTGGCCGCGCATGCGGAGACGATTGAGGTTCTGCACGTGTTGAAGCCAATCGGTGTTTGTATGGCTGGAGCGGATGAGTTTGATCCGTATAAGGACTGAGGGCTAAGTCCGAAGTCCTTGCGCAATAGTGATGAAAAACATCACTAAATGGCCCCGCGCGCCCACTGAGCGTCGCAACTAGCCGCAATAGTGATGAAAAACATCACTAAATCGCCCCGCGCGCCCACCGAGCGTCGCAACTAGCCGCAATAGTGATGAAAAACATCACTAAATCGCCCTGCGCGCCCACCGAGCGTCGCAACTAGCCGCATTAGTGATGAAAATCATCACTAAATCGCCCCACGCGCCCACTGAGCGTCTCAACTGCCCGCATTAGTGATGAAAAACATCACTAAATCGTCCCGCGCGCCCACCGAGCGTCTCAACTAGCCGCATTAGTGATGAAAATCATCACTAAATCGTCCCGCGCGCCGGTTGAGCGTCGAAACTGCCCGCATTAGTGATGAAAAACATCACTAAATCGTCCCGCGCGCCCACCGAGCGTCGCAACTAGCTGCATTAGTGATGAAAATCATCACTAAATCGTCCCGCGCGCCCACCGAGCGTCCAAAAACAAAGGCAGTCCCCAAGTAGCCTCGGGGACTGCCTTTTACTCGTTCAACGCATCCTCTAATTCCCACGTATCGCCGATACCACTCACCTTGTAGCAAGAACCTTCTAACGAAATGCAAGCTTCCAACCCAAGCTGCGGAAAGGTCAGCAACCAGCTTTCCTCATTATTCTCATACTTAATAGGAAGCACGTCATGCAGGTGGCGGATGAAGTCGAAGACGTTCGTGTCATCACCCGTCCCCCGTGTGAAGTCAATCCAATGACCTGTGACCTTTCGAGCGTTCACTGCGGCGAGAAGATCGATAAGCCAAGAAGGAGCAGCTTCTGCTCCTTCAAGCTCGTTCTCAGCAATGTGCTCCGCCAAGGCTTGCTTATTAATCGTCGGCGACCCATCGCCGGCAGTCAATGCTATAGCCAGCTCGTCCAAGAGCTGACTCAATCGCGTTGAAGACTCCATGCCCTCATCCTCCTAGCTTACTGGAAACATCGTATTGATTTTCAATTTGCCATTGTCCGGCTGAATATCTAATTGAACCTGATCGCAAGTGACCTCTGTGCCATCGCGGAGATAACCGACCCCTGCACCTGGCACGCTAATAATTGTACCCATGCCGACGAGTTTCTGCTTCGGTGCATTCTTGGACACCAAAGTGCTGTAAGCACTGGTGAAGGCTGCCTTATGCTTATCATCCGAAACGAATTTCGAAGCGGCTTTGCCCGTTGGCACTTTACTCACCCGACCCGAAGGTGCGGTACCGCTTTTCAAGCGTTCGCGTTGTTGTTCTTCCGTTGTATGTGCCCCATGATCGGCATAAGAATGCCCGCCACCAACATCATACGTACTTGGATCATTCGCATCCAATCCGTCGTACAGGGTGGCAGCCACCTTTTGGATCGTATCCGAAGAGGGGGAAGTCTCTCCGCTTACTAAACTATCGTTGTCGGATCTTTTCATTTGCATACGTTCTTCGCCTAGATCAGATGCTTTCGCACCCATTCGATCGGCTTCGGACTCTAATCCATGATCATCATTAATGGCGACGCCGCCAGCTTGCTGCGTAGGTGCTACTCTGCCTTGACGCTGCTGGACAACATGCCAAGCTTCATGCGGCAAATGCTGCTCTTGACCAGGCCCTACATGGATGTCATTCCCTTGTGCATAAGCTAAAGCCTGCAACTGAGCAGGTTTATCGGAATTGTAGTGCACCTTAACGGAGTCCATGGACAGACCAGAAAGATTCTCCACGCCTGATTTCAAATGATCGGGCATGCCTGTGTTATTCTTTTTGGTCTGGATAGGCTTCTCAGATGATGTTGGTGTTGGAGACTGGGATCTAAATAATTGCGCGACAGCGCGATTTCCGATGGTTCTCTGTAGTTGAGCGATATGTGAAGTGGATAAAGAGGACATGCGATCCGCTGTTCCATTCTGTTTGGCTGGACTGTTAGAGCGAGTCTGCTTATTGTGTTGTTCTGACGATTGGTTATTTCTCACATGGGATTGATAACTCATGAATACATTCACCGCCTTAAGGAAATGACCAACTTTCAACAAATTTCTCTTTTTATTTTAAGGTAAAAGTTACCATTGGACAACAGTTCTAAAGTTGTGTTTCTTCCATGCGGATATTGATAGTTAACACGCTATCAGTAAGGAAAGTAAGGCACCTGAACATGCTTAATGATCACACCTACGGGTTTAATAATGATCTTTGTCTGTGGTAATTGAATGGTCCGCTTCCATCGTAATACATAGGCTTTGCTTGAACAGGGTTCATGTTTCGCCTTCTGTAATATTAGGGTTATTGCAAACAAGACCCCATCACTCTGTTCGGAAAGACTGCAATCCCTCATGCAGTTCGCGTGCTTCCTCTGTTAGACGCTTCGAGGATACGGTAACTTCATCAAAGGAGGATAGCTGCTCCTGCCCCATTGCCGAAACCTGCTCCACTTCAAAGCTAATTTGCTCGGAACGAGCCCGAACCCCAGCCATTTCCTCACCTAGTTGCTTAATATTGGCGTTAGCGTCGTAGATTTGGCTAGAGATGGCACCAAGCTCAGTATGAATGTCCATATTCACATGATGAATCGAAGTGAATGCCAACTTGGCCTGCTGTGCACTTCTATTACCATGTTCCAGATCTTCCAGTCCCTGTTTCATCTGCAAGCGAATAAACTCAATGCGGTCCTGTACCTTGCCTGTCTGCTGCTCCGAGTCCTGTGCAAGCTCCTTCGATCTTTGCGCTAGTTCTTTCACCTTCTGGGCGACAACTGCAAACCCCCGACCTGCCTCACCAGACCGAGCTGCTTCAATACTGGCGTTGATGGACAAAATATTCGTTTGGGCAGCAATCTCTCGCAGTTGCTTCATTGTGCTCTTCAATTGCTTGAATAAGGTATGCAAGCTGTCCGTATCCTGGTCTACCTGTTTCATACCTCCAGCGATTCGATCATATTGATCCAAGAACACAGCAATATGTTCGTCTCCTTTACGAGTGAGTTCTAAAGAATGCTCAGCATGAGCATAGATAATCTCCTGCTTACCGCGAATATCGTGAAACGCATGCATGACATTTTCGACTTCAGTCGCTGCCGTTGCAATCGATTTGGTTTGATATTGAGCTGCTTCTGTAATGGATAAGGCACCCACTGCAATCTCTGAACTGGCATCTCGATTCTCTTCCATCGCACGATTAATATTGTTGGATGAAGTCTGCACTTTCGCATTCATATAGCGGACGGTGCCAATTAACGCTAGCAAATTCTCAGTCATTCGGTTAAAAGAATGGCACAAGTCTCCAATCTCATCTCGACTGGAGACCAGAAGGCGAGAAGCATTCAAATTGCCGAGTGCAATAGCGGAAGCGCGCCTACTGAGTTGTTCAATTGGACGTACGACAATTCGATTAAGTGCCATAATCAGTCCAATGGATACAATTAAAACGAGAACATACATAGCTAGCGTCCAAAGTATATCGCGCGAGAATTGGTGCATGATCTTCGTCTGCAATTGTCCGCTGGCAATCAGCTTCAAGCGAATCAGCTCACTGACCTCGTCTTGTACGATCTGCGTCGTATCCATGATGATATCAAAGACCATCTGTTTATCCTCGACTAGATCAGCTCTGTCGAGACTCTGAACCTTATCCCGGAGTGAACTCATTGTATTGGCAACAACATGAATCTGTTTGGCGACATTAGGATCCTGTTCTCTGCCTGTTAATGTGAGAATCCCCTTATCCATCGTATCTAACAACTCAAATTGCTTGCCCTGTTTAAATGTTTTTTTGGCATACAGGATATCTCTCATTTCGGAATCCAGCTCATTTTTCAATTGTCCGTTAATAGCATTCGCTGCGGTAACATCCATCAGCAAATTGTTATATTGACGGATATACCCTGAGAATTGCTGGTACTGAAAGAAACTTGCAACCGCTGTCAATAAAATAATGATGATAAACGAAACGATTAGCTTCGTCCGGATCGAAAGATGCTTCCAATTAGTCATTAGCTACACTCCTCAAGCGTAGATGATTATTAGTAGTAGATTAGCATCTATCGATTCGAGCGTCTTTACGATAATCGGCAATTAGTTGTGTTTTTTCGGTTTCTTTTGACTCATCCAATCCCGCAAATAGCCCCCAAAATCGTCCCTCAAACTACCTCATATAAATATATTTAAATATAGTTCAAAAGAAGCAGGAATTTATCAAGGAATGTCGAAAATTCTAAGATGTTTTCACACTTAAATCACACTTTTTTTACAATTCGTTCATAATTAATTTACAGATATGGAGTTGTTTGCAGAGTGTATCTTATCGACCGATTGAATCAAATTTATCAGCGATATAAGGATTGCGAATGGCTATATATTCTCGTTCTTCTCGCGATTTCACTAAAGAAGAAATTAGAGTACTTCTTCTTTATCCTGAACTCGGAGAAAGGACTTCCGAAATCGGAAGATTCGCAGTGGTATCTGAATTACGCCCACGCCTTGTTAACAGATTTCAAACTTGGCTTACACATGAATGACCTTCTTTATATGGGCTATAATCTCATTCTCGCTGTATTAATAGGTTTGTTTAAGGAAGAACATATTGTCGTTTTTATTCAGGCTGTCACAACGGCATCGTGTGTAATTCTGGTGTACCTTATCACGCTTCGCTTATTTAACCGAATTACCGCCATTGTGGCTTCGTATTTCTACGCTACTTCCTGGCATATCACGGTTTGGTCGATGTACATTCTTTCAGATAGTTTGTTTATGAATCTAGTCCTGCTGAATGTGTTCCTTCTTCTAAAAACGCTTGAGAATAACAATAAAGTTATGGGTTCGTTATTCCTCGCTTCTTCACTTCTCATGCTAGTATTCCGCCCAACGGGTGTTCTAACGCTTGTATTTATTTTCATCTACATCGTACTGAACGTTAAACGGGAACAACCGATCAATTTCCTCAAGAGGCATAGATATAAGTTTGTATGCGCTTTACTACTTGTTTTTACAACAGTTGGCTTTCTTGTATGGGCCGATAAATTCAATCCACTTCTGACATCTCTACAATATAATGCGAAGTTAGTCCTATACAATATTTATGCCAAAGGGTGGATTTATGACAACCCATCAGATCATGACTACTTTTATCGTCCTGATTATCGCATTGATATGCTAGGCAGCCTAATCTTGAGTTTTCTTATTCATAATTGGGATCATGTGCTGGTGTTATACGGAAGAAGGGCGCTCGCGTTTATCGGCTGGTGGGTATGGAAGACGGATGTTCAGAGTGTGGCTGGAGTTATTAAATTGTTCAGGGATATCCTCCCGTCACTTCTTTTTCTATTGGGAACTTACGCTGCCATTAGAAACAATATTTTCAGAAAAACATCGATTATTTGGTTGGTGATCGTATCGATATTCCTATTCTGTATGGTGTTGTTCATGGATAGTATGTATCGCTATAAGCTGCCTGCCCTCCCTTTTATTTGTATCATCTGTGGCTATGGTGTCGAAAGATGGATTCATATCATCTTATACTTCTTTAACAAATTAGAAGGGAAGTTGCTTCAATGGAACAGAAACAAGCACTCATAGTCATCCCGGCCTATAATGAGCAGAACAATATTTTAAAAGTAATCAGGGATGTACGTGAGAATCTTCCTAGCTACGATATTCTCGTGATTAACGATTGCTCGAAGGACAACACATCGGCCATAGCCAAGCAAGCAGGAGAGGGGGTCAAAGTAGTAGATCTCTCCTACAATCTAGGAATTGGTGGCGCGGTGCAAACGGGCTTCAAATATGCCCAGAAGAACGGTTATTCCTATATGGTGCAAATAGATGGGGACGGTCAGCACCTTCCTGGCGAGGTGAATAAATTATTTGCATGCATGACCCAAACAGGGGCTGATATGGTCATCGGCTCGAGATTTCTAGATATTAAATCATTCCAAACAACGCGGACCAGGCGAATGGGGATTAAAGTGTTCTATTATTTATTTCGTTTATTAATTCAGACGAAGATCACGGATGGGACATCAGGGTTTCGCATGTATAACCGCAAGAGCATCGAGTTATTAAGCCAATTTTATCCGGACGATTATCCAGAGCCTGATGCCATTATTCTGATCAGCAAACATGGACTTCACATCGGTGAAGTTGGCGTTGAGATGAGAGAACGTGAACACGGTGTCTCGTCGATCACTCCGATGCAAAGTCCTTATTATATGACGAAGGTAATTATGTCGATCTTATTCTCTTTTACAAGGACAAGGACGAGGTGGTAGGGATGCTAACGAGTGAACATCATTTGTATAGTGTGCAAGTCATGGGTGTCGTCTTCTCTTTAATTCTGATGAGTACGGTATTTATGATGGTGAGGGCTAGAAGACTTCGAGAGAAATACGCACTTGTCTGGTTCGTGATTGGCATCTTTACATTGATTATGTCCATGTTCACGGATTTAATGGAGTGGTTCTCCAAGCTACTGGGGATCGATTATGCGCCATCTGCATTTTTCGCCATCCTAATCGCATCTGCCTATCTCCTGCTGCTGAATACGAGCATAAGTATCTCAGGGTTAAAACTACATAACAAAGCGCTCACGCAGGAACTGGGACTCACGAAGCTAAGGCTGGAAGAGCTTGAGAAGAAGAGCAATGAGGAGGAAAAATCATCAAATATTTCATGCTAGTTGCCAGTGTACTTATGACGGTTGTGGCCAGTACCTTGCTGAAAATAGGGGGGCGAGCTGTCAATTTCGAAGGTGGCATCATGACGATTGCCATAGGGTACATGACGACACCATTGATTGTGACCGGGTTTGCCTTTTACGCACTGGCGGCCTTTATCTGGATTTATTGCCTGTCCCAATTTGACTTGAGTTATGTGACTTTCGTGTCGAGTATTCAATATATTTTTATGATTCTCGTTTCGATTATGATTTTCCATGAACAAATTAGCGCCATGAAATGGGCGGGATGTGTGTTTATTATGATCGGTGTCATTCTATGGTTGAAAGGATAGTCTCCATGTACCGTTGTTTGCCCTATACCGAAGACATGAAGGAAGACTGGGACAGGCTGGCTTGGTCTCAGGGGACCACGTTTCATACATTGGCATTCCGACAAATTCTGCTCGAGACGTTCCGTTATCAATGCTTGTATCATGCTGTCGTTGATTCTAATGATGGGATTTGCGCGCTAATTCCATTAATAAGTGGCCGCAACTTAGGACTCCAACGGGTAGGCGTTTCGCTTCCCTTTGTCAATTATACCGATGTGTGTGCGCTCGATGAGGAAGCTGCGCAATTTGCTAGGGATGCCATCGTGCAATTGAAGAAGCAATACAGGCTTCGTTACATCGAGTTGAGATTGAAGAGTGGGACGATGCTCAGTGAAGGCAGGAATCTGTCTCCGATGCGTAAGCAATTGGATCCTCTTCATGGTCAGATAAACGACATCAATCACACGTTCGTATTGCCATTAACCAATGAAGATGAGGTACTATCCCTCTCCACTGGCAATAATCGAAACCATATCCGGAAGGTGTATAAGAACAACTGGTTTCAGGTTTCTTATGACCAAGGGAATCTGGCACGATTTCATAAAGTCTATGTCCGGCGTATGAAGCAGTTGGGTTCACCGGCGCAGGAGATCGGATTTTTCCAAAAATTCTTCGACTATTTACCCCATCACGCGGTGCTGCTAACGGTTATTGATGTAGAGACGGGTGAAGTAGCTGGCGGCATGCTGCTAGTCATTAGCCCTGGGGATTCCACACTTTATTATCCCTATGGAGCAAATTTGACGTCGTACAACCACAAGTATCTCAATAACTTTATGTACTGGGAAGCTGTGAAATTAGGGATTCGAAGCGGGCTGAAAAAGCTGGATCTCGGTCGTTCGCAAACCGGTTCAGGAACGTATAAGTACAAGGAACAATGGGGGGCTGCTCCTGAGCAGCTCACCTATGTCGTCATGGGCAGCGCTAATGAAGAGGCGGGTCCTCCAGATAAAGAGAAGCTTCGCCTTTTCATCGAACTCTGGAAGAAAATGCCTAACATAGTCACAGAGCCCCTAGGTAAGCAGCTTATTAAGTATCTTATGCCGTAACGAACAAACTATAGGTTCATCCAAAATCGGGGGAAATAGAGAATGGCTAATCTTAGCTGGAAGCAGTATTTTGACAAGAGGGCAGAGGTTCATGGAGCTTCCGTACAATCCTCCGACTATTATAATGAGGAAAGTTTCTTTTTGCAGCGAAATCATACATTAGGTTGGCTCGGGGAGCTTCACGACAAAGAGATTCTGGATGCCGGCTGTGGTGTTGGCGCATTTAGTGAGCCTCTCGTAGGGGCCAACACGGTGTATGGGGTGGATTTCTCGGAGAGAAGCCTTGCCTTTGCCGCGGAAAGAGGTCTTCGAACTTCATCGGATGATCTAACGGCGCTTCATTTTGAAGAGGGCAAGTTCGACGTCGTGCTGTGTATCGGTGTGATTCAACTCATTGAGGAGTATCGAGCGGTTATTGCCGAGTTGGCTAGGGTGACGAAGCCTGGGGGAACGCTGCTCATAGAAACCTTGCATCGCCGGTCCTGGCAGAGGAAAGTGCTCCGATTGTTCGAGAAAACCAAAAAATTCGATCGCATGTACGCGATGGATGAATTGAAGAAAGTGTTCATAGCGCACGGATTTGAGCATATAGAGTTCTTAAAGATCTATCATCCGTTCCCTTACGTCTCCAAAGGAAGTACAGGGTGGAAAGCGCACGATCGGTTATGCACGTCATTCGCTATCAAAGGGACCAAGAGGCATGCCTAATTCTTCCAAACCGATAACGAATTTACTTACCTTTGATATTGAAGAATGGTTTCATGCCAATTATGATGGGCTGACGCCAGACCGGACGAAGGGTTCTAGTTTCCGTGCACATATGGATACCCTGCTTCAGATGTGCAGCGATGCGGGGTGTAAAGCGACCTTTTTTACACTGGGCTGTATTGGAGAAGATTATCCGGATATCGTGAAGGCTATTGCGCGGGAGGGGCATGATGTTGCTTCGCATGGGTATGCCCACGAACTAGCCTATAAGCAAACGAGAGAAGAGTTTCGGGCAGATGTTCAGAAGTCAGTCGATATACTTGAGGATCTGACGGGGACGAAGGTGCTCGGCTATCGGGCGCCGTCATGGTCCATCGTTGAAAGCAATATGGATTACCTTGAAGTACTGGAAGAGATGGGCTTCCTGTATGACGCGAGTATTTTTCCTGTCAAAACGTTCCTTTATGGCATTCCTACAGCGAAAAGGGAGATTCATAAGCCAATCGTGAACGGCAGAGAACTTCATCTCTTCGAGGTTCCCATGTCTGTCATGCGTGTTGCCGGGAGAAATGTGGGTTATTCCGGTGGGTTTTATTTCAGATTTTTCCCGGAATTCGTGATTCGCAAAGCGATGCAATCAGCCAATCGCCGAGGGGAGAGCTCCATTGTCTATCTGCATCCAAGGGAAATTGACGTCAGTGAGCATAAGCTTGATCTCCCTAGCAAAGAGCATTTTATTCATTATTATAATATCAAAGGTACGCAAGCGAAGCTGGAAAACATCTTGAAGGCATTCGCGTTTACGTCGATTTCGGAGCATTTGAAGGGGCAGTATATACGATAAATAGGAGGAGTATCCGTTATAAGAAATAGTTACAAGTTGCTCAGACAAACATTAAAGAGTACATTTATGTATTGATATATATGGATGCTCATGTAGGAGTAAAGGAGAACGAAATCTATGACGTATACCCCAAATCGAAATACATTAACGAATGTTAGCCGCATACTGGCTAAAGTTGCTATCGGAGAAGCAGCCGCCGACCTGGTTATTCAAAATGGTACCTTAGTCAACGTGCATTCTGGCGAACTTATTGCCCATATGGATATCGCGATTGCAGCGGGACGAATTGCTTATATAGGAAAGGCAGACCATACCATCGGGGCGCACACGAAACGAATCGATGCCACTGGCAAATACATGGTACCGGGCTTGCTGGACGGCCACATGCATGTGGAGAGCACGATGCTTTCCGTGACGGAATTCGCCAAAGCGGCGATCGTCAAAGGGACGACAGGGATTTTCATGGACCCGCATGAGATCGCGAATGTGTTCGGCGCCGAAGGGGTTAGACTCATGCATGAAGAGGGGCAGTCGCTGCCGCTCAAAGTGTTCACGACCTTCCCATCCTGTGTGCCAGCAACGAACGATTTGGAAGATGGCGGCGCTACTTTAGAGGTAGCGGATATTGGGGCGGGGCTGCAGTGGGACAATGTAGTTGGATTGGGTGAAGTGATGAATTTCCCCGGTGTTGTGTACGGAGATCCCAAAATGTGCGGAGAAATCGAAGCTACGCTGCACAGCGGGAAGACCGTAACGGGACATTTCCCGAGCGATGATGATCGTATGCTGCAAGCGTATCTCGCATCCGGAGTTACATCGGATCACGAGACAGTAACTCGCGAGCAGGGGCTGCATAAGGTTCGCATGGGGATGCATCTCATGATTCGGGAAGGCTCAGCGTGGCATGATGTCAAAGAAGTCATCAAGATTGTCACCGAGGATGGCGTCAATACGTCCAATATCTCGCTGGTTACCGATGACGTGAATCCGCAAACACTCGTGGAGAAAGGGCATCTCAATCATGTGGCACGACGCGCGATGGAAGAAGGCGTTCCGTCGGTTACTGCGATTCAAATGGTCACGATTAATGTGGCGCGATATTTTAAGCTGGAGCATGATGTGGGATCAATCACACCGGGGAAATGTGCCGACATCCTGTTGATGGATGACCTGCAGAAGATGGAGCCTTCCATGGTCATTACGGATGGGCAAATCATTGCAGAACAAGGCGAGCTAACAGTGGAATTCCCTGTGTTTACGTACCCGCTTCATATTCGTAATTCGATGAACGTGAAGCGTGAGTTGACGGCAGAGGACTTTAAGCTTGGGGCGGCTGCCCAGCAGACGCACACGAAAGTGAATGTCATCCGCGTGGTCGAGAATAGCGCCAGAACCGAGAAGATGTCAGCGGAGCTTGCCATTCAGGAAGGGATCATCCTGCCGGATGCTGAGCAAGATATTGTTCGTTTAGCTTGCATCGAGCGGCATCGAGGTACAGGTCAAATTTCACTTGCTTTTGCCCATGGATTTGGCGTGAAGTCTGGGGCAGTGGCCTCTACGGTAGCCCATGACAGTCACAATCTGCTCGTGATGGGCGTGAATGAAGCGGACATGGCGTTCGCTGCAAATGAGCTTGTGAAGCTCGGCGGCGGTATGATCGTAGTGGAAAATGGCAAAGTGCTGGCCCAGGTTCAGATGGCCATTGCTGGCCTTATGTCCGAGAAGGCACTGCCTGAAGTCGTCAAGGAAGTCGCCGAGATGGACAAAGCATGGCAACACATTGGCTGTACCATGAACGCCCCTTTCATGACGTTTTCCCTCATCGCGCTGCCCGTGATTCCGGAAATTCGTATATCGAATCGCGGCTTGGTTGATGTGACTCAGTTTAAGCTGATCGATGTGGAGATTGTATAACCAATCCATACAATTCAAACCTTCTCTGAACATTAGTGCATGATGCTAATGTTCTTTTTTCTATGTGGGTTACCAATATTTATAATGAATTTCATATAAATAGGGCAAACTGAAACGAACTTATCACATCAAGGTGGTGTCCTCCATTGTTGACTGATTTGAAGCGTTTATTAATAGGCCAGCCCTTGAAGTCCCATGAATTAGGCGAGCAGAAATTAAATAAGAAGAAAGCCTTGGCTATTCTTTCTTCTGATGCCCTCTCCTCGGTAGCATACGGTCCTGAGCAGATTCTACTTGTTCTAATTACGATTAGCGCAGCAGCGTTCTGGTATACGATTCCAATCGCTTGCGGAGTTCTGTTTCTCTTGGTTGCTCTTATTTTGTCCTATCGACAAATCATCTTTGCTTACCCCCAAGGGGGCGGTGCTTATGTCGTCTCGAAAGAGAACCTGGGCATGAACGCCGGGTTGTTTGCAGGCGGATCGTTATTGGTCGATTACATCTTGACCGTAGCGGTAAGTATATCCGCAGGAACCGATGCGATCACCTCAGCTTTTCCAAGCTTACATAGCTACACGGTACCGATTGCTCTGGCACTCGTCTTGTTTATTACAATTCTCAATCTACGTGGAATCACCGAATCGGCCTCCGTTTTGGCGTATCCTGTGTATTTGTTTGTGGTGGCGTTGTTTATCCTGATTGGGATTGGTTTGTTCAAAATTCTGACAGGTCAAATTTCTCCAGATTTGCATGCACCTTTAGGGACACCTGTTGCGGGTATTTCCTTATTCATCCTGCTAAGAGCCTTCTCCTCAGGGAGCTCAGCGTTAACGGGGGTAGAGGCGATATCCAATGCGATACCGAACTTCAAAGCGCCTGCCCCGCAAAATGCTTCCAAAACATTAATGGCCATGGGGATGCTACTCGCGATTTTGTTCGCAGGTATCATCTACTTGGCTTACTACTATGGTATTGCACCGCTTGAGAAGGAAACGGTCGTTTCTCAGATTGCGACGGTGACATTCGGCCGAGGAGTGATGTATTATATCGTCCAAGGTACTACCGCGATGATTCTTGTTCTCGCCGCGAATACGGGATATTCCGCATTTCCTTTGCTCGCAGTTAATCTGGCCAAAGATAAATTTATCGCTAGAATGTTTACGATGCGCGGCGACAGATTAGGCTATTCGAATGGGATTATTTTTTTGGCGGTTACTTCCATGCTGTTAATCATCGTGTTCAAGGGGCAAACGGAGCAGTTAATTCCACTCTATGCTGTCGGGGTGTTTATCCCTTTTACACTGGCTCAGACAGGTATGCTGGTAAAATGGTTTCGGGAGAGACCCAGAGGTTGGCTGCTTAAATTGGCGGTCAATTTGGTAGGCGCATGTATGAGCTTCATCGTCATGATGATCTTCTTTATCACCAAGTTTGGCCAAGTGTGGAGTGTGCTCATTTTCCTCCCGCTGATCGTTTTTATTTTTCATCAAATCAAAAAGCATTACGATGCGATCGCGGAACAATTGCGACTCACTTCTTGTGAACCTGCCTTCCCGATTGAGGGCAATGTGATGATAGTGCCTGTAGCGGGCTTCACACATGTCGTGGAGAACTCGTTGAATTATGCCAAATCGCTGTCACCTGATCAAATTATCGCGGTGTATGTGGCCTTTGAACGGGACGATGAGAAGAAGTTCGAGGAGAAATGGCAGAAGTGGCAGCCTGATGTGCGCTTAGTTACGCTGCATTCCCACTATCGAAGTATTGTCCATCCCTTGACCAAATTCATCGATACGGTGGAACACAAAGCTACGGAATCTAATTTCCGTGTAACGGTGATTATTCCGCAGTTTATCCCGAAGAAGAACTGGCATAATATCCTCCACAATCAATCCAGTTTGTTGATAAGGGCGTTCCTGTTGTATAAACGGAATTTGGTTGTGACGACCGTGCCGTATCATTTGAAAAAGTAGCGCGCTTCCCGCTCCCACCTCAGCAGCCAATAGTCCGAATTTACCGAACTATTTGTTATGCTTATCTCCTGAAATCTCCATTAGTCCGAAAAGGCCGAACTAAATCACCTCAAACCCTCCACACAAAGGGAAAACGGGGAATTAGTTCGGCAAAATCGGACTATTTATCGTTTTTAAGAAGGAATCGTCGATTTAATTCGGATAAATCGGACTATCGCAACTTTGCCGCGTTTCTCCCCATCTCACTCTCTCATTGTAGAACCGAATCGTATAAAAACGGGGTAAAAACCCGCCAGCAATCTATAAAAATCTAATAAAAAAGAGAGAGAAGTGAAGCAAACTGGAGCATTTACATCGATAATACATGTTAGGCTCGTTTGAATCCGCTTTCACTCACCAGAAACCCATGAAAATTGCGAAATTACGCCCGTCACAGCTTTTTACAATTTCGGGTGAGGAGGCGTAACATACGTTTCAATAACTTTACATGGCGTTCTGGTAACGCTGAGGTCCCGTCTTTCTACCAACTTAGTAGGAGAGTGAAATGTCGTTATGTATCCCAAACCCCTGACACTTGTAAGAGAAGCAGATGCAGGTATTGAACTTAACAAGGCATGTACAATTACCCGAATTGAATGTTTTCAGTTGGATGGTGAATTAGCGGATCTCCTGGTACCTGGGCATGACATGGATTGTCACTGTGGTTTAGTGGCGATAACAACGAATAAGGGTGCGTGTGGTTTAGGGAAATTTGTACTGCCATGGGGCAGCTGGAAAGGGGATTTCGTACAATGGGCTGTTGTGTTTCAGAGGCTCAAGGGGCTTAATTTGTCGGAAGGTTTGCAATATGTTCATCACAAAGAGGAGGCGTGGGGGGCGGATCGAACACATCTGTTGGAATCAGCCTTAACGGACGCAGCGGATAAGCTTGCGAGCGCATCCCATGGCCAACCATCAGCTAGCCTTCAATGGGACCGCACGTATTTGTTCGAGCATTCTGGGGCGTATATTTCATTCTAGGGTCCCGACTTTTCTTAAAACCAAAAGCATCTTCAACCACTTTTTTGCGTGGAGGAGGTGCTTTTTTTCAGTTTCCGTATAGGCCATTTTTATGTTTTTTTTATACAAAACACAGGGATTCTTTACCCCTAATTTATAGGATTCGGCGTTACAATGATTCAGGAAAGAGGGCGGTGATTACCATGTACAGCGACGTCACAATGATTTTGTTATTCGCAGTTACCTTTCTAGGGTTCTGGGGATTTGTAACATATTGCGAAAAAGCTTGAGCATCAGGCTTACGAGTCGTTTCAAGCCAAACTTTAGGAGGCAGCCAGATGATCGTTATTGGACTCATTGGATGTGCGATTATGGCATATCTCGGCTTTGTTTTAGTCAAACCAGAGAAATTCTAAGTGTAGATTATGAGCTTATGTAAGCAGAGGGAGAACCTACTATGGGTATGGGATTGTTACAGGTAGTCGTCACACTAGGGATTATCATACTGTTGGTAAAACCTATGGGCATCTACTTGGTCAAAGTGTTTGGCTCTGAAAAGAGTGGTCTTGATCGTGTTTTTGGCCCCTTAGAGCGTGTATCTTATCGCATCATGGGTGTTAAAGAAGACGAAGCCATGGGATGGAAAAAGTATGTAGGAGCCGTCCTGTTAGTTAACTTTGTCATGATGCTGCTTATGTACGCTGTGTTTCGGCTTCAGAAATACTTACCGCTTAACCCTGATGGCATAGGTAATATGCCTCCGGCACTCGCTTTCAATACAGCCGTTTCATTCATTACGAATACGAACTGGCAAGCTTACAGCGGTGAAAATGCCCTATCCTATTTATCACAAATGGTGGGTCTTACGTTCCCGATGTTTACTTCGGCAGCCACTGGATTTGCGATTGCAGTTGCTTTCACACGCGGTTTAGTTGGTCGTCAAGACAATCTTGGGAATTTTTATGTAGACATAACTAGGGCAATTACACGCGTATTCTTGCCACTAAGTTTCCTTGTTGCTTTGTTCCTTGTTTTTCAAGGTGTTCCACAAACCCTGCTGGGTGCCGTACAAGCAACAACGATTGAAGGTGCAGGGCAGACCATTACCCGTGGTTTAGTCGCTTCGTTTGAATCGATTAAACACATAGGCACCAACGGTGGTGGTTGGTTCGGCACGAATGCCGCGCATCCTTTTGAAAATCCAACGCCTGTTGCGAACTTGATTCATATCATTTGCATGATGCTCCTGCCTACCTCGCTGGTGTATGCATTCGGACTCATGATCAAGAACAAAAAGCAGGGCTGGACGATCTTTGCTGCGATGGGGATTATTTTCGTAGTGATGGTCGCTACGGTTTTCTATGCGGAATACCGGGGTGTGCCTGCGGTAGATGCATTAGGCATACATGGGAACATGGAGGGCAAAGAAGTGCGATTCGGGCTGTCCGAGTCCGCCGTATTCACAGCCGTAACCACGGCTGCAACAACAGGCAGTGTCAACAATATGCATGAGTCGCTTACGCCTCTCGGAAGCCTTGTTCCTTTGGCTCAAATGATGTTGAACAATGTGTTCGGAGGTAAAGGAGTAGGTTTGTTAAACGGTTTGCTTTATTTGATCCTAACCGTATTTATCTGCGGATTGATGGTAGGGCGTACGCCAGAGTTCCTAGGTAAGAAGATTGAAGGAAAAGAGATGAAGCTAGCGGCTATCGCGCTTCTTACTCACCCGCTTATTATTCTTGCACCGACAGCCTGGGCACTCATTCGGCCTGAATCGATTGCGTCCATAGCCAATCAGGGCACGCATGGTCTCTCTGAGGTGCTGTATGCTTTCACATCGGGTGCAGCTAATAATGGATCGGCCTTTGGTGGCCTGACGGCAAATACGAACTTTTACAACTTGGGCATTGGGTTGGTCATGCTGTTCGGACGTTACATTTCGATTATCGCGATGCTAGCCATTGCGGGATCACTTGCTACGAAGCGAATCGTTCCTGTTACGACAGGCACACTTCGGACGAATACGCCTTTATTTATGGGCATTATGATCATGATTATGCTAGTTATTGGTGCTCTAACGTTCTTCCCGGCGCTGGCATTGGGGCCGATTGCGGAACATTTGGCTGCGCGTTAAACGGATAGACGTCATAGAGATGGAGGATTGATTGGACTGTGGAACGTAAAAAAACAATAACGAAAGACATTATGAATCAAGCCATACTGGATTCGTTTAAAAAATGTAATCCTTGGGTCATGATGAAAAATCCCGTCATGTTTGTGGTGGAGATTGGTACGGTCATTACCCTTCTACTATCCTTTGCACCTGAGTTGTTTGGTAGCTCGGAGGTAGGGAGAGGTTATAACATCGCCGTTTTCTTGATTTTGTTGTTTACCTTGCTCTTCGCTAACTTCGCCGAAGCCTTGGCGGAAGGTCGTGGGAAAGCTCAAGCTGATTCCCTGCGGAAGACCAAATCCGATACGATGGCTCGTTTGGTGCAAAGGGATGGCACTTATAAGCAAGTATCATCGACTTCACTTCGTAAAGGCGATGTGGTACGCATTGAAATTGGCGAGATCATCCCGTCCGACGGTGAA
Organism: Paenibacillus sp. J22FR83; assembly: GCF_059691955.1. Classification (NCBI taxonomy): domain Bacteria; kingdom Bacillati; phylum Bacillota; class Bacilli; order Caryophanales; family Paenibacillaceae; genus Paenibacillus; species Paenibacillus sp. J22FR83. The sequence continues at coordinate 7,926 of NZ_JCAUAM010000002.1, read as the reverse complement.
ATTATTGAAGGTTTAGCTTCCATTGACGAGTCAGCCATTACAGGTGAATCTGCCCCGGTTATTAAGGAAGCAGGCGGCGATTTCTCATCGGTGACAGGCGGTACTCGGGTAGCTTCAGACTATATCGTTGTCAAAGTGTTGACGGATCCTGGCGAGTCCTTCTTGGATCGGATGATTGCACTCGTCGAGGGCGCCAAACGGCAGAAAACGCCGAACGAAATTGCGTTAACAACGCTCCTTGCTGTACTGACACTGATCTTCATAATTGTCATTATGACGATGGTTCCGATGGCATCCTATTTGAACGTAAAATTAGAAATTTCCACGCTGATTGCCTTGCTCGTATGTCTCATTCCAACGACAATCGGTGGACTCTTATCCGCGATTGGTATAGCTGGGATGGATCGTGTGACACAGTTTAACGTGCTGGCAATGTCAGGTAAAGCGGTTGAAGCAGCTGGCGATATCGATACGATGATTCTGGACAAAACAGGGACGATTACCTTCGGGAATCGGATGGCTTCTGAGTTTCTACCTGTTGGTGGCAGATCGGTGAAAGACATTACCTTTGCAGCGCTGCAAGCGTCTGTGAAGGATGAAACGCCAGAAGGACGTTCGATTGTGGAGCTGGCGCATAAACTCGGCGAATCTTGGCAAGCGGATCACTACTCGGATGCAGAAGTGGTGGAGTTCACCGCTGAAACACGGATGTCAGGACTTGATCTAGCCGATGGTGTGAAATTCCGCAAAGGTGCGGTTGATGCGATTAAGAAGTATGTCACTGCGCATGGTGGCACAATTCCCGCTGACTTAGAAGCGATAACGAACCGAATCGCAAAAGCAGGAGGCACGCCCCTCGCGGTTGCGATTAACGAGCGAATCTATGGTGTTATTTACCTGAAGGACACGGTAAAACCAGGGTTGAAGGAACGATTCGCAGAGCTTCGCGCAATGGGGATCAAAACCGTCATGTGCACCGGAGACAACCCGCTTACCGCTGCAACAATCGCACTTGAGGCCGGTGTGGATGAGTTTATTGCTGAAGCGAAGCCGGAAGATAAAATCGCGGCGATCAAGAAAGAGCAGCAAGAAGGCAAGCTTGTCGCCATGACAGGCGACGGCACGAATGACGCTCCTGCGCTCGCTCAAGCGGACGTAGGACTGGCGATGAATTCAGGGACGATGGCAGCTAAAGAAGCGGCTAACATGATCGATCTGGATTCCGATCCGACCAAGCTGCTATCGGTGATCTCCATTGGTAAGCAACTGCTAATTACCCGCGGGGCTTTGACGACGTTCTCGATTGCCAACGACATTGCGAAATACTTCGCGATCATTCCTGCGATGTTCATTCTAGCTCTGCCGCAGATGCAGGCGTTGAATATTATGCACCTGGCGTCGCCGGAATCGGCCATTCTATCCGCTTTAATTTTCAATGCCATCATCATCCCGCTGTTGATCCCTATTGCTATGAAGGGTGTTAAGTACCGGGCGATGTCAGCTAACCGATTATTGTCACGTAATATTGTGCTCTACGGTATCGGTGGTGTGGTTGTGCCATTCATCGGGATTAAAATCATTGATATGGTGCTTCACGGTTTGAATATTGTGTAGAGAGAAAGAGAAATGAGGAGATTGCATATGAAATCGGTTATGATCGCCCTTCGTGTGTCGTTGTTGTTCATGATCGTCTGTGGACTGATCTACCCACTTGCTACGACAGGGGTGGCTCAAGTTTTATTTCCCAAACAAGCAAATGGCAGTCTCATAGAATCAGGTGGTACGGTTATTGGATCGGAATTGCTGGCTCAAAACTTCGAGTCTCCAAAGTTGTTCCATCCAAGAGCCTCAGCAGCCAAGTATGATCCTACAGCATCATCTGGCTCCAATACAGTGGTAGCTTCCAGCGATTATGCCGCAGCTCTGGCCGAGAAAATTGCTGCAATTAAGGCTGAGAATCCTACACTTGAGGAGATCCCAGTAGACTTAGTTACGGTTTCTGGTTCAGGCTTCGATCCGGACTTGTCACCCGAGGGAGCGAAAGCCCAAGTGTCAAGAATTAGCAAGGAAACGGGGATCACCGTGAATGAGCTCAATGATTTAATTGACCACATGTCAAAACAACGACAGTTGGGGATATTCGGTGAACCCAGGGTCAATGTGACTGAATTGAATAGGGAATTGCTCAAACAAGTGAAATTGTGACCGCAGCCAACCACTCTCAATAGGTGAGAGTGGTTTCTGTACATTTTAGAGACAGGGGAGGAGGTGCGCGTTATGGATGGTTTCAAAAGAAAAACACCCGAAGAGATCCTATTATCCATCTCCAAACTGCACCGCGGCAGCTTCAAAATCTATATTGGGGCAGTTAGCGGATCAGGTAAAACCTATCATATGCTGCGTGAAGGGCATAACCTCAAGGGGCAAGGGATCGATGTCGTGATATGTGCGGTCTCAACGCGCCAACGACCGGAAACCGTGGAACAATTGGGGGACTTGGAGCGTGTCCCTAGCATTCATTGGATAAAAGACGGCGTGGAACAAAAGGATCTGAACTTGGAAGCCTTACTCGAAAGAAATCCTGAAGTTGTACTCGTTGATGGACTTGCTCATCAGAACCGTGAGGGAGCCCCATTCCCAACTAGGCTCGAAGATATTACCTATTTGCTCTCGCACGATATTAGCGTGATCTCCACGGTGAATGTCTATGAGTTAGAGGGTGCGATGGAGGTTGCTCATAAACTGACGGGTATTGAAGTCGGACACTGCGTTCCCTCTGATACCTTGGAGCTGGCTGATGAGGTGAGACTCATTGATGCAACGCCAGAAACGATCCTAGCTCGGTTAGGCGAGGGGCATTTGAAGGGAAACAGGGATGCTGCCCTATTTAAACGCGGTAATTTAGGTGTGTTGCGAGAACTGGCGCTTCGTCTTGTTGCTGAGGATGTGAATGATTCTTTGGAGGCTCATCGTGAACAAATGGGGTTCGAAGGGCCATCTGGCGCGACGGAACGTATACTGGTTACAACCCAATATCACTGGAATGGTTCCATTTATGTACGCCGAGGTCAACAAATCGCGAAGCGCTTGAATGGTGATCTGCATGTCGTTACGCTGCGTAAACAAGGTAAAACGCTTAGCAAAGAAGCTGCTGCTTTTCGAAGGTCAATCATGAAGCTTGTAGAGAAAGTTGGCGGTAAGTTTGAAGAACTGCCGCTTACGTATCGTCGCTGTATTCCTCGGATTCTTGTAGACTATGCCTACGCAAATCATGTTACACGTATCGTCTTAGGGCATTCCAAACAAACGAGGTGGCAAACTTGGATTCAAGGATCCGTGATTAATGGCGTGCTAAAAAGAACCAAAAATATCGACGTTTTTCTGGTAGCGGATCGTGCTTCTCAAGAGGGAGAGCGAATTCTCCCTGCTCATATTCACACACCGAAGGAGCCTTACAAGTATAGACGTCTAAGTAAACAAGAAGTGGAAGCGAAAATTGAAAAAATCAAACGTGGCCGATTCAAGGTTTATATTGGCGCTGCGCCTGGTGTCGGTAAAACGTACACGATGCTGCGGGAAGGCAATGATTTGCTTAAGAAGGGGATCGATGTGAAGATTGGTTTGCTTGAAACACATGGAAGGAAAGAGACGATAGGGCAAGTAGGCGATCTTGACATTGTGCCGCGGGCTCTGAACGACTATCAAGGTATAAGGCTGGAAGAGATGGATACAGCAGCTATTATTCGTCTGCGACCAGAAGTGGTGTTAGTTGATGAACTTGCTCACACTAACGTACCAGGGAGTAAGAATAAGAAACGCTATGAAGATGTGCTGGAGATTCTGGAAGCTGGCATTTCAGTTATCTCGACTGTCAACGTGCAGCACGTGGAGAGTCTGAATGATGCTGTGGAGCATATAACGGGGATTCGCGTACGTGAAACCGTACCAGATAGTCTGCTGCGCACGGCAGATGAAGTTCAGTTAATTGACGTTGCCCCAGAAGCGTTGCAGCTTCGTATGAGAACCGGTAAGATCTATGCAATGGTCAAAGTAGATGAAGCGTTAAATAACTTTTTTAAAACAGGGAATCTGATCGCTTTACGGGAATTAGCATTGCGTGAAATTGCGGATGATGTGGATGAACGTCTAGAATCGATGGAGCGTAAGAGCTCTTTGCGGGGGCCTTGGCGAAGGAAAGAAGCCATTTACGTGTGTGTGACAGACATTTTGCAGGCGGATCGTTTAATTCGGCGAGGGTTTCGTATTGCGCATCGGCTTAAGGCAGTTTGGCATGTATGTTTTATTGCGGCTCGGGATTTGGACGATGAGTGTTGGGAGGCAAAGCTAGGGGGATTACAGAAGCTTACCCTTCGCTTGGGAGGCGAATTTTCGTATCAAAACGTAGCGAAGCGCAGCCACATTCCACGTGTATTTGCAGCGAAAGCAAGTAACGCTAGAGCTACACAAATCATCGTATGGAAAGACGATTTTGTCAGAAAGCTCTTGCCGCATACAAGCACAATGGATGTGCTCATTGTTGCCCACTATGATTCGTGGCAAACTTCTCGAAATAGGGTAAAATAAGCCTTATGGACACTCAAAAAAATGAACATGCTTATTGGCAATCTTATGGTGTGACGGCACTTTTTATCGTTGTGATGACGATAGGTATTAAAGGGTTTGAATCCTTCTTCGATCTAGTCAATATATCGTTACTTTATTTATTTCCTGTGCTGTTTAGCGCAGTTCGTTGGGGGAGGGGGCCCTCTTTCTTCGCTGCTGGACTAGGCGTATTGGTGGTAGATTTCTTATTTGTCCCACCTACGCTTAGTCTGTCGGTTTCTGATTTACGTTATCTGCTTACGTTTATTGTGTACGTATGTGTGGCTGGTTTGACGTCAAGTCTTGCTTCCAAGCTTAGAAATCAATTCCATCAAGCACAGCAGAAAGAAGCGAGTACAGCTGCCCTGTATGCGTTAAGTAGTAAGATCACAGCGATATCAGATCTAGAGATGTTGCTGAGGCTGATTGTTCAACATGTTTCGGATACTTTGGATACGAGGGTTGCTATTTTTATGCTCAACCAAGAGGGTGTACAGCAGGTAGAAGCTTATTCAAAGGAAGATTGGGCAAGTGATGACGCGCACCTAACTATCGCCGGATGGGTGAGTGATCACAATACGATTGCGGGACGAGGGACGCGAACATTGAGTGAATCCTCGGATTTGTATGTTCCGTTGGCGACAGACCAGCAGGTGCATGGTGTGCTCGCTGTACACGTCAGTGATCGACCGATCTCCGATATGCCAGAGCTGATCCGTGAGATTGAAGCATTATCAGACCTTGCAGCCGTGGCGATTTCTCGGGTCAAGCTCGCAGATGCGGCCAAAGTGGCCCAATTAACTGCCGAGTCGGAGAAGCTCCGCACAGCACTGCTAGATTCGCTCTCTCATGAATTACGTACACCGCTGGCTACAATCATTGGCTCTGTCACAGGGTTACTCGAAGGGGAGGACGTCTTTAGTCCTGAGGATCGGCGAGAGTTATTGCTGACAACCCGTGAGGGAGCTACCCGTATGAATAGACTCGTTGGGAATTTGCTCGGCATGGTTCGGATTGAGAGCGGGATGATGCGTTTGAACAAAATGTGGTGCGGGATCGAAGATGTTGTTGGCGTCGCTTTGTCACAATTGAAGGATTCTCTGCAGAATAGAGTCGTTAGTGTTGTTCTGGATCCGGATCTGCCATCCGTTCCGCTGGATGAAGTGCTCATGGAGCAAGTGCTGTTGAATGTCATCAGCAATGCGGTCAAGTATTCATCTGAGGGCAGCGAAATTCGTCTTGAAGCAGTGAAAGATGGCGAAAGGCTCTGTCTGACAATTACCGATGAAGGAGCAGGCATTCTTCCAGGAGATCGGGAACGAGTATTTGAGAAGTTCTATCGGGGCGATCGGACCAAACATATTCCTGGGACAGGATTGGGACTCGCAATCTGTAAGAGTATTGTAGAAGCGCATGGCGGTTCCATTACAGCTAATGCGAGGAAAGATGGCGGGCAGGGCACGGTGATCGAACTGAGCTTGCCTTTATCACAGTAGAAATTCGCTAAGCGGGAAGGAGAGAACGATGACAACCACAGGGGCGAAAATTCTAGTGATTGATGACGAGGCACAAATCCGTAAATTATTGCGGGTCACGTTAACTGCGCACGGTTTTGAAACGGCCGAAGCGGCAACGGGGCAGGATGGCTTACTGCAGGCAGCGATGTTCCGGCCGGATCTCATCGTGTTAGATTTGGGGCTGCCGGATATAACCGGCATGGCGGTGTTGGACGGCATTCGTGAATGGTCGAATGTGCCCATCATTATTCTCACAGCGCAAGATCAAGAGCCTGATAAGGTCGCTGCTTTGGATCGCGGCGCAGACGATTATGTGACGAAGCCATTCGGCATGGGCGAATTCATGGCCCGCATGCGTGTGGCGCTTCGGCATATCGCCAAGGCGCCGGATGAGCCTGTGCTGAAGCTCGGCCAGCTGGTCATTGACTTGGCCAAGCGCAGCGTCGAGCTGCGTGGCGAGAAGCTGAGGCTCACGCCAACTGAGTATGATTTACTCAAGGTGCTTGCCGTTAATGCTGGGCGTGTCATGACGCATAAGCAGCTGCTCAAGCAAGTATGGGGCGGTCAGCAGTATGAATCTGACAGCCAATACCTTCGCGTATATGTAGGACACCTACGGAAGAAGATTGAAACAGACCCGGCCAGACCACAGTACATATTGACGGAGCCGGGGATTGGGTATCGATTTGCTTGGCAGGAGAGATAGCGAAGTAGCAAGCGTCTAACCCCGCGATGGCGTGGGGCTGGACGCTTTTTACTATAGGTAGAAGTAAAAGTAGAAGTAGAAGTAGAAGTAAAAGTAGAAGTAGAAGTAGAAGTAGAAGTAGAAGTAAAAGTAAAAGTAAAAGTAAAAGTAGTAGAGTTGGCGCTCAGTTGAGTAGCTAGCTTTCAAATAAATGTAAAATATACAGTTAAATTCGCCGTATTTCCTGAAATTCCACGATTAGATGGAAAATGTACATCTATTTTGGTGAGGGTTGGTTGTTTAGTGCGAATTGGCCGGAATTAACTGTAGGAAATCCATCTATTGCTGCCAAACGGGGAAAATCAGCAGGAATAGCTACATAAAATCCATTTAATTTGTTTGCAGCGGCGGAGCTAGGTTAGACGGTAGCGGAGGGGGTAGAATGTAGAAGTATTAATAGAAGTGGAAGTGGAAGTGGAAGTAGAAGTAAAAGTAGTAGTAGAAGTAGAAGTAGAAGTAGAAGTAGTAGTAGAAGTAGTAGAATTGGCGCTCAGTTGAGTAGCTAGCATTCAATTAAATGTAAAAAGTACAGTTAAATTCGCCCTATTTCCTGAAATTCCACGATTAGATGGAAAATGTACATCTATTTTGGGTGATGGTTTGTTGTTTAGTCTATATTGGCAGGAATTAACTGTAGGAAATCCATCTATTGCTCCCAAATGAGGAAAATCAGCAAGAATAGCTACATAAAATCCATTTAATTTGTTTTGGGGCGGCGGAGCAAGGTTAGACGGTAGCGGAGGGGGGAGAAAGTAGAGGTATGAGTAGAAGTAGAAGTAAGTAAAAGTAAGTAAAAGTAGAATTGGCACTCAGTTGAGTAGCTAGCATTCAATTAAATGTAAAAGGTACAGTTAAAATCGCCGTATTTGCTGAGATTTCACGATTAGATGGAAAATGTACATCTATTTTGGTGAGGGTCGGCGGTTTAGTCCATATTGGCCGGAATTAACTGTAGTCTCCCCGCCGCTACGCGACGATATGATGAATGAAAATGTGTAGTTTGTGCGGTTCGTTCTGCTTCATTGCGTGTTTTGCTGTCAATACTTGTTAGTATGGCTGGCG